>NZ_JBICUM010000012.1:0-84486 GCF_043198155.1 Micromonospora sp. NPDC048871
GATCAACGAAGGCCGACCAGGTCAGGCTGGGGCGACCGTGCCCGGCGTAGGGATCAAGCCTGACCGCCCGAAGCCGGGCACGGTCGCCCCAGCCCAAACCGCAACCACCCAAGAACAAAGCCGCAGAGCCGAGCACAATTCACCCCAGGGACGATCAAAGGAGGGGAAGAACGCCGACCACATCCCCCACCACCACGACCGCCGGCGGCCGTACCCCCGCAGCCGCCACGTCCTCTGCCACCGAACCTAGCGTCGACCGCAGGGTTCGCTGCCCCCCGGTGGTGGCCTCCTGGACCACTGCCGCCGGGGTGTCCGCCGGTCGCCCGTGTTGAAGCAGAGTGGCCGTGATCGCCGATAGGTTCTTCAGCCCCATCAGGATCACCAGGGTGCCGCGCAGGGCGGCCAGCGCCTCCCAGCGCACCAGCGAGGCCGCCGAGTCGGGCGCTACGTGCCCGGAGACCACGGTGAACTCGTGCGCCACTCCCCGGTGGGTGACCGGGATCCCGGCCGCCGCCGGGGCGGCGACGGAACTGGTCACCCCCGGTACCACGGTCACCGGTACGCCAGCTTCCGCGCAGGCCAGCAACTCCTCCCCGCCGCGTCCGAAGACGTACGGGTCACCGCCCTTGAGGCGGACCACGAAGGCACCGGCCAACGCCCGGTCCACCAGGATCCGGTTGATCTCCTCCTGGGCGCGGGCCGGGCCGTAGGGGATCTTCGAGGCGTCCACCAGTTCCACGCCGGTACGCAGTTCGTCGAGGAGCAGGCCGGGCACCAGCCGGTCGGCGACCACCACGTCGGCCTCGGTGAGCAACCGCCAACCCCGGAGGGTGATCAACTCCGGGTCCCCCGGCCCGGCCCCCACCAGAGCAACTCGCCCAGGTGACCCGGCCTCGGTGTTAACAGGGGACCCCTGCTCTACCGAATCCGTTAACAGGGGGCCCTTCCTTTCACTTTCGCGCAGGAGGGGGCGGATGGCGTCGCGGATGGTCATGGCGCGGCGGGGGTCGCCGCCACCGAGGACGGCCACGGTTACCGGGCCGTGTCGGGTCACCGCCGGGGTCCAGGCGGTGGCCGCCTCCCGGTCGTCGGCGCGTACGCAGAAGATGCGGCGCTGGGCTGCGGCGGCGCTGACGGCGGCGGCGGCCTGCGGGTCGTCGATGGCGACGTGGACCAGCCAGGCGCCTTCCAGGTCCTCGGGGTCGAACGGGCGGGGGATCCAGCGCAGTCGGCCGGCGTCGGCGTGGGCCCGCAGCGCCGGGGTGATCTCCGGTGCGACCAGCAGGAGTTCGGCGCCCGCGTCGAGCAGGGCCGGTACCCGCCGGGTGGCCACGGCTCCCCCGCCCACCATGACGACCCGCAGGCCGGCCAGTCGAAGCCCGAGGGGGTACGGATTGCTCACTTCTCGGTCACGCCGGCTGAGTCGAAGGTGGCGACCTCGTGCAGTACCCGCACGGCGCCGGTGACCATGGGCAGGGCCAGCAGGGCGCCGGTGCCCTCGCCGAGGCGCAGGCCGAGGTCGATCAGCGGGGTGAGGCCGAGTCGCTGCAGGGCTACGGTGGCCCCGGGCTCGGCGGAGCGGTGCCCGGCGATCATCGCGCCGACCGCCTCCGGGGCGAGGGCCGCGGCGGCCAGCGCGGCGGAGACCGCGATGACCCCGTCCAACAGCACGGGTACGCGTCGCGCGGCGGCGCCGAGGAGCAGCCCGGTCAGCGCGGCGTGTTCCAGTCCACCCACGGCGGCCAGCACCCCGAGGGGATCTGTCGGGTCGGGTGTGTGCCGGGCCAGTGCCGCCCGGACCACTTCGATCTTGTGCTGGTAGGTGGGGTCGTCGATGCCGGTGCCCCGCCCGGTGGCCTCGGCGGCGTCGACTCCGGTGAAGGCGGCGATCAGCGCGGCGGCCGGGGTGGTGTTGGCGATCCCCATGTCCCCGGTGATCAACAGGGCCGCCCCGGAGTCGATCAGCTCCCCGGCGATCCGGATGCCGACCGCTACGGCGGACCGCGCCTCGTCCCGGGTGAGCGCGGCGGTGACGGTCATGTCCCGGGTACCCCGCCGGACATTGGCCTCGACCAGCCGCGGCACGTCGACCAGCCGCGGCATGTCGTCGGGGGTGGGCAGGGGGGTGGCCACCCCGACGTCGACCACGGTGACCGTGGCGTCGGCTTGGCGGGCGAAGGCGTTGACGACCGCACCTCCGGCCAGGAAGTTGCCGACCATCTGGACGGTGACCTCCTGCGGCCAGGGGGTCACCTGCTGGGCGTGCACCCCGTGGTCACCGGCGAAGATGGCCACGGCCGCCGGGCTGGGCAGCGGCGGCGGGCAGGTGCCGGCCAGACCGGCCAGGCGTACGGACAGCTCCTCCAGGAGGCCGAGCGAGCCGGCGGGTTTGGTCAGCCGGGCCTGCAACTGCCGTGCCGTGCTCATCGCCGCCTCGTCGAGCGGGCCGATCGCCGCGATCGTGGTCTCCAGCATCATGCCTCCAGAAATTTCGCCAGTACCTCGATGAACGCGTCCGTGCAGGCCCGGTCCCGCACCGCGATCCGCAGCCAGTCCGGGCCGAGCCCGGGAAAGGTGTCTCCTCGGCGTACCGCCCAGCCATGATCGCGTAGGACGGCGCGGAGCCGGTCCGCGCCCGGCCGATGGATCAGTACGAAGGCGCTGGTCGGTCGCCCGACCACGCGTACCCCGGGCAGGGCCGACAGGCGGGTCACCAGGTGGTCGCGGTCGGCGGCCAGTTGCGCGGCGATGGCGCGCTCGGCCTGGACCGCGGTGGGGCCGGCGCAGGCGGTCGCGGCGGCCAGGGCGGGGGTGGAGACCGCCCAGAGGGGTTGTACGGCGGCCAGTCGGCGCAACAGGTCCGCCGGGCCGAGCAGGTAGCCGATCCGCAGCCCGGCCAGCCCCCAGGTCTTGGTGAGGCTGCGCACGACCAGCAGCCCGGGAAGGTCGCGGCGGGCCGCCAGGGATTCGGGCTCGCCGTGGTGTCCGGGCGCGGCCGTGGTGTCGGCGAAGGCCTCGTCGACCACCAGCACCCGACCGGGCCGGGCCAGGCCGGCCAGGTCGGCGGCGGGATGCAGCACCGAGGTGGGGTTGGTGGGATTGCCGATCATGACCAGGTCGGCGTCGGCGGGGATCCGGTCGGGATCCAGCCGGAAGTCGTCCGCCGGGTCCAGCAGTACCCGCTGCACCTGGTGTCCGGCGGCCCGCAGGGCGGCCTCCGGCTCGGTGAACTGGGGGTGCACCACCACCGGTCGACGGATGCCGCGCAGCGCCTGGGCGATCAGCACGAACCCCTCGGCGGCACCGGCGGTCAGCAGTACCTCCTCCGGGGGCCTACCGTGCCGGGCGGCTACCGCGGCCCGGGCCGGGCCAGGATCCGGGTACGCGGCCAGGTCGGTCAGGGTCGCCGTGATCGGTTCGGCCAGCCAGCTCGGCATCGGCGCCCGCCGTACGTTGACGGCCAGGTCGACCAGCCCGGCACCCACCTCCGCGTCACCGTGATGGGTGAGGTCCGGCTCGGTGGCCGGAATCAGGGGTGCGTGCATGTCCGCGATCCTGCCGGGAAGGCGGCACCGGGGACAGCAACCCGAGGGGTGGGCCGCATCACCACCGCATCACCACCGATCACTTCATGAGTATTTCTCATGGATGATTCGGAAATGTCATAACTTATCGGTGTGAGCAATCGACCCCTTGCTGCCGCTGGTCGTTTCGTTCCCCTGCTCCGTGCCGGGCTGATCGCCGGCCTCGTCGTCGCCGCCGTGGCGTACCCCGTGGTCGCCCTGACCGGTGTCGGGGCCAAGGCGACCGCGCACGCCGTGGAGAACAAGACCAGACTGCTGACCACCGCCCTGCCCGCCGAGACCTCCTACCTCTACGCGCCCGACGGCAAGACCGTGCTGACCATGTTCTTCGAGGAGTACCGGCAGTACACCAAGCTGTCGGACATCTCGCCGCACATGCAGCAGGCGATCGTGTCGGCCGAGGACAACCGCTTCTACCGGCACCACGGCGTCGACCCCAAGGGGGTGGCCCGCGCCTTCGTGGCGAACGCCCGCTCCAGCGGGGTGTCCCAGGGTGCCTCGACCCTGACCATGCAGTACGTCCGGATGGCGCTGCGGGACAGCGCGAGCACTCCCAAGGAGGTGCAGGAGGCCACCGCCCAGACCCCGGTCCGCAAGGTCAAGGAGATGCGGATGGCGGTCGACCTGGAGAAGGAGCTGAGCAAGGAGGACATCCTGGAGCGCTACCTCAACTCGGCGTACTTCGGGCACCGGGCGTACGGCATCTACGCCGCCAGCGAGATCTTCTTCTCCAAGACCCCTAAGGAACTCACCCCGGTCGAGGCGGCCACCCTGGCCGGCCTGGTGAAGTCCCCCTCCCAGTACGACCCGGCCAGCTCGGACCAGAAGGAGGCCACCGCCCGGCGCAACTACGTGCTGGACAACATGGCCCGGCTGGGCTACCTGTCCCCGGACTCGGTGCAGGCGGCGAAGAGCGAGCCGATCCGGCTGCGGCTGACCTACCCGCCGAACGACTGCGCCTCCGTGCCGGAGAAGTGGAACAGCTGGGGCTTCCTCTGCGACTACCTGAAGAACTGGTGGAGTGCTCAGCCGGCCTTCGGAGACAACCGGCTGGAGCGCCTGGACAAGCTACGACGGGGCGGCTATCGGATCGTGCTCAGCATGGACCCGAAGATCCAGTCGGCGGCCGAGGACAACGTCGGCACCAAGGGCAACACCGGCAGCCCCTTCGCCAACGGCATCGTGCTGGCCGAACCGGGCACCGGGCGGATCAAGGCGATGGCGGTGAACCGCAGATACTCGTTGCAGGTGGACGAGAACCCGCTGAGCTCCAACCCGGAGGCGGGCCCGAAGGTACGGGCCAACTATCCGAACACGGTCGCACCCCTGATGGGCGGCGGCGACCTGCCCGGCTACCAGGCCGGATCGACCTTCAAGATGTTCCCCATGCTGGCCGCGCTGGACGCCGGCATGACCCTGAACACCGCCTTCAACGCACCGCACCGGTACCAGTCGGAGATCTACGACGGCTGGGCACCGACCAACGCCAGTGGCGCGATGAGCGGCATGCAGACCATGTGGTCCGGATTCGGCAAGTCCGTCAACACCTACTTCGTCTGGCTGGAGGAGCAGGTCGGCGCGGAGCGGGCCGTGCGGCTGGCCGAGCAGTTGGGGCTGCGCTGGCGTACCGACGTGGACCGCGACCACGCCTCCCCCTCGAAGGCCAACAAGTGGGGGGCCTTCACCCTGGGGGTCTCCGACGCCACCCCGCTGGAGATGGCCAACGCGTACGCCGCCGTAGCCGCCGACGGGCGGTACTGCGAGGCGATGCCGGTAACCGCGATCTACAACCGGGACGGCACCCCGGCCACCTACACGACTCCCGGTGGCATCGCCCGGGAGGTGGCCAAGCCCCGCTGCCGCCAGGTGGTCAGCGCGGACGCCGCCCGGGCCGCCACGGACGCCGCCCGCTGCCCGACCGGTGACACCCCGGCCAAGGGTGGCTGCGGTGGCTGGTCGACCGCGGACAGTGTGCGGGGCACGGTGGGGCGCCCGGTGGCCGGCAAGACCGGTACCACGGACAGCACCCGGTCGGCCTGGTTCGTCGGCTACACCCCGGAACTGGCCGCGGCCAGCTTCATCTCCGACCCGGACAACCCGTTCAACGCGGTGGGTGACGGCCAGTCACAGATCCCGATCGCCGCGGTCGCCAACACCCTCCGCGACGCCCTGAAGGGCCAACCCGTCCGGCAGTTCACCCCACCATCGGACCGGATAGTGGGCTGACCACCGGCCCGGCGTCCGACTCGGGCGCCGGGCCCTCCGTCCCCGCCACCGACCCGCCGGATACCAGGGCCGGTCCGCCGGAACCGGCCGGCGGTCCGCCAGCCACCGCAGGCAAGCCAGCAGGTACGGCAGGTGGGCCAGCAGGTACGGCGGGCGAGCCAGCGGGCACGGCGGCAGGGCCCATGGGTACGGCGGGTGGGCCGGCGGTCGCGGCGGTGACCAGGCGGGTCGCCAGGTGGGGGTACCCGGCCCAGTGCGGGACCAGTTGGGAGGCGTGCACGCCACGCCAGACGAATCCCTCCGGGGCGCCACCGGCCCAACTCCAGGCCGGGCGCGGGCCACCCCGGGGGGACAGCACCCCCCGGTGTTCCTTGTGCCCCACGACCACCTCACCCCGGGTGGTGATGATGCTGTCGCTCTGGGCGGTGGCCTCCCGGTAGCCGACCACCAGTCCGTCGCGGAGGCTGCCGACCGCGTCCAGCACCCCGCACATGGGCAGCCCGTCCACCTCCCGGGCCAGCCACAGCAGGCCGGCCCCTTCGGCGACCACCGGCCGCCCGATGCGGGCCAGTTCCGCTACCGCGATGCAGAGCCGCCGGTTGGCGGACAACTGCTCGACGTACGACTCGGGCAGGGCGCCACCGACCACCAGGGCCCCGGTACCGGTCGGCAGCGCCTCGTCGGCGAAGGGGTCGACCGTCACCACCTGCGCCCCCGCCGCCCGCAGCAACTCGATCGTCTCGACCTGGCTGTAGGTGCCGCCCGGCCCGCCGACCACCGCGATGATCGGGCCGGGGGTACCCGAGGGCGGCGCCTCGGCGGGCTGGGGTGACCAGGGCGTCAGGCCCAGGGCCGGGGCGGACCGGGCCAACCCGAGCAGCCGTTCCAGGTCGACCGTGGCGGCGACCGCCTCGCCGAGTCGCCGGACCGCCCGGGTGGCCTCCCCGGAGCCGGTCACCACCGGCCCCACCTGGTGCCGCCGCGACGGCAACACCGCCGGCAGATCCTGCCGACGCAGGGCCCCGTAGACCGGCATGCCGATGTCGTCCAGCGCCTCGCGCAGCAACGCCTCGTGTCGGGAGGAGGCGACCCGGTTGAGGATCACCCCGCCGATCCACAACTGCTCGTCGTACGCCCGGAAGCCGTGCACCAGAGCCGCCACCGACTGACCCATCGCGGCGACATCGACCACCAGCACCACCGGGCTGCGCAGGGCGGTGGCGACCGCGGCGGTCGACTCGGTGTCGCCCCGGCCGCTGAGGCTGTCGTACAGGCCCATGCTGCCCTGCACCAGCGCCAGGCCGGTGCCGGCGGCACCGTGCAGCAGCAGCGGGGCGATCCGCTCCAGGCCGACCAGTCGCGCGTCCAGGTTGCGCCCGGGTCGGCCGGAGGCCAGCCCCAGGTAGGCCGCGTCGACCTGATCCGGGCCGATCTTGAAGCCTGCCACCTCGGTCCCCCGGTCGGCCAGCGCGGCGAGCAGGCCGATCGCCAACGCGTTCTTGCCGTGCCCGGACGAGGGGGCGCTGAGCACCAGACGCGGCACGACAGTCATCATCGACTCCTCGCGTACGGACGGGCGTGCCGACCGTCGGCGCGCTCCGCCCGCGTGACGATAGCCGAACCGGACGACTGGCACGCACCGGCCGGTACCCCTCCCATTCCGACCTCCCACCCCTAGCGCCCATCGCGGCACCGGTACGGTGCGTCACCGCGCAGCATGGCGGCGATGGCCGACCGGGTAGCCTCTTGGCGTGTACCGGTTCCTGCTGACCCCACGCTGGCTGGGCATTCTCGCGCTGACTCTGGTCGCCGCCACGGTGATGGTGCTGCTGGGCAACTGGCAACTGGACCGCTACCGGGGTCGTACCGCGATCAACGAGCGGATCGACGCCGGCCTGCGGATGGCGGCGGTGCCGCTGCGGGACGCCCTGCCCGCCCCCACCGGGGGTCCGGGCACGGTAGGGCCCCCGCCGGCCGAGGAGCGGACCTTCACCCGGGTCACCCTGACCGGCCGGTACGACACCGACAACACCGTGTTCGTCCGGGGTCGTACGGTCGACAGCAAGGTCGGCTTCGAGGTGCTCACCCCGCTGGTGCTGACCGACGGCACCGCCGTGGTGGTGAACCGGGGTTGGATCCCGCCCGCCCCGGGTGGGGCGCTGGCCCAGCCGGTGCTGCCGACCACCCCGACGGGCGAGGTCACCGTCGAGGGTCGGGTACGCGCCAGCGAGAGCGGGGACGCCAAGGTGTCCCGCCGGGAGGGCCGGTTGGAGAGCCGCCGGGTCTCCCTGCCCCAGCTCGCCCCCCAACTGCCGTACCCGCTGCACGGGGGGTACGTGCTGCTCGACGAGCAGACCCCGGCCGCCGATCCGGTGTTCAAGGCGGTGCCGGTGGGGCACGCCAACAACTGGCAGAACCTGGGCTACGTGGTCCAGTGGTGGATCTTCGGGGGGATGACCGTCTTCGGTTTCGGGTGGATCGCCCGTCGGGAGGCCCGCCGCCTGGCCGGGGTGACCGACGACCGGCCCCGCGACCGCGCCGCCGACCCCTCCCCCGCCTGACCGCCCGCTACGGCTACCCGGCCGGCGGGCGGCCCGCCCGGATGGCGCGAACGGTGTCGATGGTGTCGGCCTCGGCGGCGGACTTGTCCTCGCGGTAGCGCACCACCCGGGCGAAGCGCAGCGCCACGCCGCCGGGATAGCGGGTGCTGGTCTGCACCCCGTCGAAGGCGATCTCCACCACCTGTTCGGGGCGGACCCGGACCACCCACTCCCCCCGCTGGACCGCCAGGGCCAGGAAGCGTTCGGTCTGCCAGCGCAGCATCTCGTCGGTAAGGCCCTTGAAGGTCTTGCCGAGCATCACGAAGTCGCCGGTACCCGGATCGCGTGCCCCCAGGTGCAGGTTGGACAGCCAGCCGGTGCGTCGGCCACTGCCCCACTCGACGGCCAGCACGACCAGGTCCAGGGTGTGCCGGGGCTTGACCTTGATCCAGGCCGCGCCTCGCCTACCGGCCTCGTACGGCGCCTCGGGTGCCTTGACCACGACACCCTCCTGACCGGCGGCCAGGGCGGCGGCCATCGCCTGGCCGGCCTGCTGCGGCCCGGTAACCGCCATCCGTCCCACCAGCAGGGCGGGGTCGACCGTGTCACCCAGCGCCGCCCACCGCTCCCGTCCGGGCAGGTCGATCAGATCCGTCCCGTCCAGATGCAGCAGATCGAAGAAGTACGGGGTGAGCACGGCCGCGCCGGTGCGGGCGGCGACAGCGCGCACCGCCGGGGCGACTTCGGCTGATCCGGTGGTGCGCCGTGCGGCCGCGCTGGAGGTCTGCTGGAAGGGCAGCGGCCGGCCGGTCTCGTCCAGCCCGATGGCCTCCCCGTCGAGGACCAGTTCCCGGGCCGGCAGGGCCCGCACCGCCTCGACCACCGCGGGCAGCCGGGTGGTGATCTCGTCCAGGCTGCGGGTGTAGACCGCGATGTCCGACCCGCTGCGGTGCACCTGGATGCGGATGCCGTCGAGCTTGACATCGACCACGGCGGGCAGGCCGGTGGCGGTCAAGGCCTCGTCGACCGTCGCGGCACTCTGCGCCAGCATGGGGGCCAGGGGCCGCCCGACCCGCAGCCCGAATCCGGCCAGGGCGGCGGACCCACCGGCCAGGGCGGCCACCGCCACCTCCCGCAGGTCACCGGCGAGCAGCAGGGCCCGGCGTACGGCCGTCACCGGCACCTCGGCGGCCCGGGCGATCGCGTCGGCGAGCAGCCCCGCCTGGGCGCCGTGGCGCAGCTCGCCGAGGAACAGGCCGGTCAGCAGCCGTTGCTCGTCGGCGGTCGCCGCCGCGTAGAGGCGGTGCACCAGGGCACGCCGACGGGCCTGCGATCCGCTGCCGTGCACCGCGGCGATCTCGTCGATCGCCGCGTCGACCGCACCGACCGTCAGGGTGGGCTCCGCCGCCGGCGGGGGCAGGTCACGCAGACCGGCCCAGCCGACTCCGGTCTGCCGTTGGCGCAGCTCACCGGCGAGCCAGCCGGCCCCGGCCGGAACCTCGACCGGGTCCAGCCGGCGCAACGCCTCGGCCAGCAACTCGACCTTGGCCAGTCGGCCGGTGGTGGCGCCGACGGCTGCGGAGGTGGCGGCCAGGTCGAGGAATCGCACGACCCCGATCCTGCCAGCCACCTCCGACAACAGCCGCCGATCGCCGCGCCGTCGATCCCCCAGGGGGCGACGAATCCGCTCACCACCGGCCCGCCAGCCGGAAGCCGGTGCCGCAGACCCGCCGGTCAGCCGAGCCGCCGCTCAGCCGGTGCGGCCGACCCGCCGGTCAGGCCGCCACCGGTTCCTCGACGCGCAGGCCCCGGGCACGGACCCCCTCAGCGATGCGGGACAGCGAGGCGTCCAGGGCTACCAGGGCGGCGGACAGCTCCGCGAGCTGTTCCTTGAGCGTGTCCTCGGACCACGCGGAGACGTCGATGTCTCCCAGAGCGCTGACGGCGGCCCCCAGGCGGGCCATCTCCTCGTTCGTACGCATGTTCGAGAGGCTACAACAGCCCCGCGTCCGACACACCGGAAACGGCCACCAATCGTCGGAAGTTACGGGTCGCGTCGTGAACCGGCCTCGGCCACCTTGGCCAGCAACAACGCCTCGGCCAGGCAGACCCGGGCGAACTCCCCCAGGTGCAGGCTCTCGTTCGGCCCGTGCGCCCGGGCGTGGGGATCCTCCACACCGGTCACCAGGATCGCCGCCTCGGGGAACATCTCCTGGAAGGTGGCGATGAAGGGGATCGAGCCGCCGACGCCGATGTCCACCGGATCGGTGCCCTCCCAGGCCGTCCGGAAGGCCGACCGCGCCGCGTCGAACATCGGGCCGCTGGCCTCGATGACGCAGGGCGCCCCGTCGTGTTCGAGGGTGACCTGGACCTGGGCGCCCCAGGGGGCGTACCGGTGCAGGTGGTCGCGCAGCGCCGCGTACGCCTTCTTGGGGTCGTCACCCGGGGCCAGCCGTACGCTCACCTTCGCCTTGGCCGCCGGGACCAGGGCGTTGGGCGCCTCGGCGGTGGCCGGGGCGTCGATGCCGAGCACGGCGAGGGCCGGCTTGGTCCAGAGCCGGTCGGTGATCTTGCCGGTACCCAGCAGGCCCACCCCCTCGACCAGGCTGGCCTCGGCGCGGAACCGGTCCTCGGGATAGTCGACCGTGGCGCCCTCCCGGCCGGTCAGGCCCTGCACCGCCACATTGCCGGCGTCGTCGTGCAGGGTGGCCAGCAGCCGCACGAGGGTGGTCAGGGCGTCCGGCACCGGCCCGCCGAACATGCCGCTGTGCACGGCGTGCTCCAGGGTGCGCACCTCGACGAAACAGTTGACGATGCCCCGCAGCGAGGTGGTCAGCGCCGGTACCCCGACATCCCAGTTGGTCGAGTCGGCGATCACGATCACGTCGGACTCGAGGGTGTCGCGGTGCTCGGCCAGCAGCCGTTCGAGGGAGTCGGAGCCGTACTCCTCCTCGCCCTCGATGAACAGCACCACCCCTACCGGCAGCCGGTCGCCGAAGGCCCGCAGCGCGGCGATGTGGGCCATGATGCCGGCCTTGTCGTCGGCGGCACCCCGGCCGTACAGCCGTCCCTCGCGCTCCACCGGCTCGAAGGGGTCGGATTCCCACAGGGTCCGATCACCGACCGGCTGCACGTCGTGGTGGGCGTAGAGCATGACCGTCGGCGCACCGGCCGGGGCCGCCTTGCGGCCGATCACCGCCGGCTGCCCACCGGCCCGCACGATGTCCACCTCCAGGCCACAGTCGCGCAGCAGCTGCGCCACCGCCTCGGCGGAGCGTTCCACCTGGGTGTGGTCGAACCCTTCGAAGGCGATGCCGGGGATACACACCAGGCGTTCCAGGTCGGCCCGTACCCCGGGCAGTTCCCGCTGCACGGCGGCGTGCAGCTCGGCCTCGGTCATGATCGGTGTGGTCATGACCGGCATCGTATTCCGGCCTTACCGCACCCCGACGCCCACATCACCGACTCCGGTCCCGCCGCCCGCAGTCGACCCCGCCGCCAGGTAGTAGCGGTCCGGATCGTGCGGCAGGCTCGGTGCGCCGTCGACCACCAGGTCGGCGCGGGAGACGGTGCGGTCGGCCTCGAAGTGCTCCTGCTCGCCGAGGTGCCACCGCCGCAGCTCAGGCAGGATGGCCGGGCCGTCCCGGGCCACCGCCCGGGTCAGCCGCAGGGGCTGCGGGGCGGTGACGAAGACCGCCAGGCTCAGGTCGGGCTGTGCCTCGGCCCGGGCCGCGCTGACCCCCTCCACGATCAGCACCGGCCCCACCGGCACCGGCACCGGGTGGGGCAGAAACCCCTGCCGGACCCAGCTGTACCGCTGGTAGGCGCCGGCCTGACCGGCCCGGACCGGGGCCAGCACGCCGGACTCCAGGCGGGGCCAGAAGGTGAGTTGGTCGTCCCACCCGTCGAGCAGATCGTCGGTGTGCACCACCGGTGGGTGGCCCGCGTCGGTGGCGGCCAGGGCGTCGGCAAGCCGCGCCGCGAAGGCGGTCTTGCCCGCCCCGCTGGGACCGTCGATCGCCACCAACCGGGTACCCCCCAACCGGGCCGGCCGGGCCAGCACCCGTCGGGCCAGATCGGCGTACGCCGCGAAGATCACCACCACGGGCAGGAACGTTACCGTTCGTGTTGTCCCACACCGCTTCCGGCCGCTAATCGCCTACCCAGACGGCACGATCGGATCGTGTCCCATTCCGTGATGAGTCCCGGCGTCGAGGCGTTGCTGGAGCAGGCCCGCGCGGGCATGACCCGGTTGACCCCGCAGGAGACGGTGCAGGCCGCGGCCCGCGGCGCGCTCGTGATCGACACCCGTACCGACGCCCAACGTCGGGAACAGGGCGAACTACCCGGCGTTCTCGTGATCGACCGGACGGTGCTGGAGTGGCGGCTCGACCCGGCCAGCGACTGGCGCATCCCCGAGGCCACCGGGTACGACATCGAGGTCGTCGTGGTGTGCCGCCAGGGATACAGCTCCAGCCTCGCCGCCGCCAGCCTGCGCGCCCTCGGCCTGCACCGGGCCACCGACATGATCGGCGGAGTCGACGCCTGGCGTGCGGCGGGCCTCCCCTTCTCCGATCAGCCGGCCGACGTACGTCTCTGAGCCGTCCGGCGCGCGGGCGTCGACGCGGCGGCTGCTCAGGCCGTCATCAGCGTCAACGTCTCCTCCACATACGCGACCATCAGCGCCTCCATCTCGGCATCTCCGGGCGCCTCAGGTCCGGCCGTGAAGAGTTCGACCATGACGTACGCGTCACCGCGCGCCACGTGCACCTTCGCCCTCCGGCCCGCCATCGGTCCGTACTCGGGGATCTCCTCCTTCTCGACCGGCATGAGCCATATCCAGGCGCCGTCACCGAGTTGCGGCAGTTCATGCCAGGTGCCGAGGATGTCCCGTACCGGTTGCTCCGGCACGGCTTCCCGGGCGTCCTGCGGGGAATCGGCGAGCACCATGAAGACGGTGAGGTCGTGCAGTGCGGTCGGATCCCGCTGCATGACCCCGAGCGCGCATTTACGCGCCGGATCATCCGCCCGCGACGGCCAGTCCCGGGTAGCCGTGGTGCCGCCATACAGATCGATCAACGGCTGCGGGTCGAGCTTCGCGCACAGCTCGTCCACCAGTTGATAGGTCGGCGGAGACGGCTGCGGGGTGGCCAGCTCCGACGGGGGGCCGGCGCAACCGGCCAGCAGGGTGCCGAACAGCGCGGGCAGCAGCACGACGGCACGCCGTGGCAGACGGCTGGGAAACGTCACGGCAAGATCATGTCACGCTTTCCGGTACGAGGTCAGCCCAGCGTTCCTGCGAGCGGTGCTCCTGGCGGGACGACGAGGGGTGCTCCTGGCGGGACGAACGGGAGGCCGGTCGGCGGGCCGGACTCGATCAGCCGCCACAGGGCGGTCGTGTCCAGGTGTTCCTCGACCAGGTCACCCAGCAGGTCGAGGGTGCGTTCCCGGGCGGTGGCGAAGGAGGTGTCCGGGGCGACCCGGAACCCGGTACGCCCGGCGAGGCGGGCCACCCGGGTGAGGAACCAGCGGCGGAACTCGTCGGACTCGAAGGCGCCGTGCCAGTGGGTGCCGTGCACGACCCCGTGGGCCGCACCCTCTCCCGCGCCGTCGAGGTCCCGCAGCAGCGGAGTCAGCTGCGCATCGGCGGCCGAGACGTACCCGTGGTGGATTTCGTACCCGTGGACCGGCCGGTCATCGGAGAAGGTGCCGGCCGCCGGGCGGACCGTCTTGCGGGGAGCGAAGGTGATCTCGATGGGGAGCAGACCCAGGCCGGGTACGGTGCCGTGTCGACTCTCCACCGGGTCGTGGATGGCGCGGGCGAGCATCTGGAAGCCGCCGCAGATGCCCAGCAGTGGCCGACCCGCCGCCACATGAGCGGTGACCACCTCGGCCAGGCCGGTCTGCCGCAGCCAGGCCAGATCCGCCACGGTCGACTTGGATCCGGGCAGCACGATCAGATCGGCGGCGGCCAACTCGGCCGGCTCGACGGTCAGCCGCACCCGTACCCCGGGCTCGGTCGCCAGGGCCTCGACGTCGGTGGCGTTGCTGATTCGGGGCAACCGCACCACGGCCACGTCGAGCCACTCGGTGCCGTGCGGGGCGGCGGGTCGACCGAGCGCCCGGCCGTAGGCGAGGGAGTCCTCCGCGTCCAACCACAGGTCCACCGACCAGGGCAGCACGCCGTAGGTCGGGCGTCCGGTGAGCTGTCCCAGCATCGCCAGCCCCGGTTCCAGCAGGCCCCGGTCGCCACGGAACTTGTTGACCACGAAACCGGCGATCAGTGCCTGGTCGGCGGGATCGAGCAGAGCCAGGGTGCCGAACATGGCGGCGAACACCCCACCCCGGTCGATGTCACCGACCACGATGGTCGGCAGCCCGGCCTGCCGGGCCAGGCCCATGTTGACGTAGTCACCCTCCCGCAGGTTGATCTCCGCCGGGCTGCCGGCCCCTTCACAGACCACCACCTCGTACGCCGACCGCAGCTCGGCCAGCGCGGCGTAGGCGGTCTCGGCAAGGCGCGGACGCAGCGCCGGGAAGGTGTCCGCGGTCATCGTGTCGACCGCCTCGCCGAGCAGCACCACCTGGCTGGACAGGTCGCTGCCCGGCTTGAGCAGCACCGGGTTGAACCGCAGATCCGGGGCCAGTCCGCAGGCCGCCGCCTGCATCGCCTGGGCCCGCCCGATCTCGCCGCCCCGCCCGTCCGGACCGACGACCACGGCGGAGTTGTTGGACATGTTCTGCGCCTTGAACGGCGCTACCCGCACACCCTGGCGGTGCAGCCAGCGACAGATGCCGGCGGTCACCACGCTCTTGCCCGCGTCCGAGGTCGTACCGGCGACCAGCAGACCCCCGGTCATCCCCGATGCCCTGCCCGGCCGGCCCTAGCCCCGACAGCCCGGCGGGCTACGGCGGCGGTCAGCCGGCCGACCGTCAGCGGGTAGGCCGCCGCCAGCCCGAGCGCCGCCAGCCCTACCGCGCCGGAGATCCGGGCGGCCCGGGGCAGGTGACGGGCCTCCGGACGTGGCCCGTCACCGAGGAAGGGACGCGCCTCCGAGCGACCGAAGTAGACATTGCGCCCACCCAGCCGTACGCCCAGGGCCCCGGCCATCGCCGCCTCACACTGCCCGGCGTTGGGGCTCGGGTGGTCGGCGCGGTCCCGCCGCCACACCCGCCAGGCCCGCTGCCGGTCGCCGTGCCCGACCGGGGCAAGGGCGACCGTCAGCAGGCCGGTCAGTCGCGCCGGCACCAGGTTGAGCAGGTCGTCCAGGCGGGCGGCCGGGGTGCCGAACCGGGCGTACCGGGCTGAGCGGTGACCGACCATCGCGTCCAGGGTGTTAGCCGCCCGGTAGCCGAGCAGCCCCGGCAGCCCGGCCACCGCACCCCAGACCAGGGGGGCCACCACGGCATCCGAGGTGTTCTCCGCCACCGACTCGACCGTGGCCCGGGCCAACTCGGGCTCGTCCAGGGTCGAGGGGTCCCGCCCGCAGAGGTTGCCGAGCCGTTGCCGGGCGGCCGGCACGTCACCGGCGCGCAGTTCGCGACCCATCGCCTTCGCCTCGTGGCGCAGGCTGCGCCCGCCGAGCACCACCCAGGTCCCGGCGGCGACCAGGGTCGCGCGGGCGATCGGCCGGTGTCGGGTGGCGTAGGCAGCGGCGGCGCCCACCAGCACCGGCGCGCCGACGGCGAGCGCGGTGAAGGCGGCACCGGACAGCCGGTGGGGCCGGTAGAGGCGGCGCTCCAGGGCGGCGGCGGCCCGGCCGAACCCGGCGACCGGATGCCCGCGTCGAGGGTCACCGAGCAACGCGTCCAGCGCGTACCCGGCGACGAGTCCCGCCGCGTTGGCCACCGCACCCGCGTGCCGCACCACACCACCTCCGGCCGGCAGCCTAACCGAGCCCGACACGTCGATTAGCCCGATGCCAGGTCACGACAGCCCGACCGGCAGTCGACAAGAGGCGATCAGCCCGATGCAGTTACTGCGTCTCTTCGTCGGCCAGCCGCCGGCCACGCCGTTCGGCGTAGGCGCGCACGTCGGCAGCATCCCAGATCCGGCCAACGGTCAGGGTGTCGATAGGCGCGGGGAAGTCCGGTCGGTCGACCAGGATTGCGGCACGCTGGCGCGATACGCCGAGGTGGTCGGCGACCTCTGCTAGCGCCATGACTCGCACGGGCGGACCCTCCGGCGACACGGATAGGCAGGTTGCCACCGGGGACGTTTGACTACCCACCCGCCCCGGGCCCGTGGCTTCCCCCGTTCACGGGTCCGGGGCGGGGCCCGCGCGCCGAGATGCCCCGGCGCGCAGGTCGCTGGCCGCGCGGGTCGCCGGGCCGTGCACCACCCGGACCAGCGCGGTCAGGCTGGCTGCGGCAACCGTCCGCGACCCCGCCGGCTTCGCCCGGCCATCGCGACGTCCGCCTCCGCCGAATCCGCCTCGGGTTCCGCGCCCTCGGGGGGCGACGGCGCCAACTCGTCGGTGGACGCCTGCTCGCTGTCGGCAAGCTCGTCGAACGGATCGGACGGAAGCAGGTCGCCCTCGTCGGGGCCGACGCCCTCGCCGTAGCTGCCGGTTCCCGACAGTCCGGTACGCGGCGAATCGAAGCCGGGCACCTCGAAGTCCTCGTCGACCGGGCCCTGGTCGAAGCGGGCGGGGGCCTCCTCGTCCGGTACCGACTCGGTCGGCTCGCCGTGCACCCGCTGCTCGGCCTCGGCGTCGGAGACCGCACTGGTGCTCAGGCTGGGCCGGTTACGCAGGAAGCGACCCCGCCCCCGGGACAGGTCGTGCCCGACGGCGACGGCCTCCAACTCGTAGAGGGTGCGGTGGTTGCCGGCCTCGTCGGTCCAGTCCCGGGTGTAGAGGCGCCCGCAGACGACCACCGGATCGCCGACCATCACCGAGGAGGCCACCCCCTCGGCGAGCTTGCGCCAGCAGTTCACGCGTACCCGCAGACTGTTGCCGTCTACCCACCGGCCGCTGTCCCGGTCCAGGCGCCGGGCGGTCGAGGCGACCTTGAAGTTGGCCACCAGGGTGTTGCTCTGGGTCGTACGACGCCACTGCGGCGCGGTCAGCACGTTGCCGACGATGGTGACATAGGTATCGAACATCGCCCCTCCACCGGGGTCCGGGGCTCACCTGCGTGAGCCGACTCGCCACCGAGCCTGCGCCGCCGTCCGCCGTCGGTCAGCCCCGTACGGAGGATCTGTGGACAGCCACGACCCCTGTGGACAAACGCCTGATCAAGGTCCCGGTGTGGTAGGCCACCCGGCCCTGTCACCCGCCCGCCCGACCGGGCAATGATCGAGACGCACCAACGTTCCGGATGACTCTCGACGGGGTAGGGATCTCCCCAACCGCGACGTCGAACGAAAGGTCAGCGATCATGAGGATGACCATCAGCCGTTGCACCCGCGTCCACGGTGAGGTGCGGCGATGACCGCCAACCCGGCCACCGTGGCGCAGTGCCTGCGGCTCAACGCCGGCTTCTCGCAGGCCGACCGGGACTGGATCGCCGAAGAGTTCGCCACCCTCGACGCCCGGCTGGCCGGCTTCCACGCCGACGCCACCGACCTGGAGTTGTCGATCAAGAACCGGGAGGCGCGGGGCCAGCGGGTCACCCTGGAGTGCCGGATCGCGGGCCGCGAGAAGATCGTCACCACCTCCTCGGAGGAGGACCTGCGCGCCGCGCTCCACGACGTCCGCGACGACCTGCGCCGCAAGCTCAACGACGCCAAGACCCGGCAGGAGCCGCGCAACAACAAGCACCTGCGGGTCACCACCCCGCCCGGCCCGGACACCCCGGTCGAGGGCGAGGAGTTGATCGAGGCGGGGACGACGACCGACGAGAGGTGAGACGGTCGCCCCGGCGCCCTTCGGAAAGCCCGAGGTGAGCCCCGTCCGTCAGCCGTGGGCGGACGGGGCTACCACTCGGTAGGTGGGGCGGCGTACCGTCGGCGATGTGGAACCGGATCTGCTGGGACCGCCGTACGAGCGGCACGTCATCGACCTGGGCAACGACGATGAGGGCCGGGTGGTCGCCACCCTGGTCCGCCGCCGGGCCGAGAGCCCGAGCCGGCGGGCCGTGCTGTACGTGCACGGCTTCGTCGACTACTTCTTCCAGACCCATGTGGCGGACTTCTTCGCCGCCCGAGGCTGGGATTTTTACGCCCTCGACCTGCGCAAGTACGGTCGCAGTCTGCTGCCGCACCAGACCCCCAACTTCTGCCGCGACCTCGGCGACTACTTCCCCGAACTGGACGCCGCCGCCGAGATCATCCGCAATGAGGACGGGCACGACACCCTGCTGGCCATGGGCCACTCCACCGGCGGCCTGATCGTCTCGCTCTGGGCGCACGACCGCCGCGACGCCGGCCTGGTCGACGGCATCGTCCTCAACAGCCCCTTCTTCGACCTCAACGCCCCCTGGCTGGTGCGTCGGCCCCTCGTGGCCGCCGTCGCGCGCCTGGGCCGCCGGTCGCCGCAGCGCATCCTCCCGTTCAGCCTGGGCACGGTGTACGGCGAGAGCCTGCACGCCGACCATCGCGGTGAATGGCGGTACGACCTGGCCTGGAAGCCGCTGGCCGGGTTCCCCGTGCGGGCCGGCTGGATCAACGCCGTCCGCACCGGTCAACGCCGCCTGCGGGCCGGACTCGACATCCAGGTGCCGGTGCTGCTCGCCTGCTCCACCCGTTCCTTCCGCGGCACCAAGTGGCACGAGTCGGCCACCCTGGCCGACGCCGTACTCGACGTGGAACACATGGTCCGGTGGGCCCCCCGCCTCGGCCCGCACGTCACCCTGGCCCGCTTCGACGGCGGCCTGCACGACCTGACCCTCTCCGGCCCCGCCGTACGCGAGAAGGTCTTCGCCGAGGTCGGACGCTGGGCCGACGCCTTCCTGGGCGCCGGACCGACGCCGACCGACCCGCCCGTGCCCGACCCCCGCCGCGCCGCCCTTGACGACGACGCCGTGGGCGAGCCCGCGCAGGCCGATGCGACGCCCTGAACACGGCCGACAGCCCCGAGTAACCGAGTGCGCGACACCCCGACGCGTGCGACGCTGACCCGGCCACCCATTCCGCCGCGGGGGGCCGGGGCGGCGGTACCCTTCTCGCGCGATACCACGGCGCGCCCGTAGCTCAGCGGATAGAGCAGGGGACTTCTAATCCCAAGGCCGCAGGTTCGAATCCTGCCGGGCGCACAGCCACTTTCCTCCTTCGAGCGCCTCGCGCGGGCCTTTTCGTGGGGCAAGCGAGCTACGGTGGCCCGCCTGCAGCCGCCTCGAACGGACGCAGCAAGCATCAGCGCGGCAAGATCGAAAGCCTTAGCTGGACCGGCCGGTCGGCCCTGCTCGGCATGATGGGCGTATGCGTCTGCTGGTGCTCGGCGGAACCTGGTTCATAGGACACGCGATCGTCACCGCTGCGATCGATGCTGGCTGGGAGGTCACGACGTTCAACCGAGGCACCTCAGATCCCTTTCTGGAAGCCGTACGGCCTATCCGGGGTGACCGGACCGATCCTGAGGACGTAGCTGCCCTCGCCGCTGTTGGCCCTTGGGATGCCGTGGTCGATACCTCGGGCTACGTGCCGAGGAATGTCCTTGACGTGGCTCGCGCCCTCGCTCCCGTCGCCGATCGCTACGTCTTCATGTCCACGGTCAGCGTCTACCGAGACTGGCCGCTGAAGCCCCTCAGCGAGCAGTCGGAGGTGCTCTACTGTCCGCCTGACGCCGGCCCCGACACTGAGGACGGACCGGCCCGGTACGGCTACCGGAAAGCCGGCTGTGAGGCAGCTGCCGTCGCCGCATTCGGAGCTGACCGGACAACGATCCTGCGCCCTGGTGTCGTGCTGGGTCCGCGTGAGTACGTCGGCCGCCTGCCGTGGTGGCTGCGCCGCGTGGCTGCCGGTGGAGAAGTCCTGGCCCCCGGCTCCCCCGACCGCACCATCCAGCCGATCGACGTACGCGACCTGGCCGCGTTCGCACTCCACACCATCACCGAAGAATCCTCCGGCGCGTTCAACGTCTGCGCCCCCATGGGTGGCGCCACCTTCGCAGGACTACTGGCGGACTGCGCCCACGCGACCCGGGCTGACGCCATCTTCGACTGGGTGCCCGACGAGGTGTTGCTCAGCCATGGCGTACGGCAGTGGTCCGAGCTGCCCCTCTGGCGCACGTCCGGCGGCGTGTGGCGCGTCGACACGACCAGGGCGCAGGCAGCCGGCCTGCGCTGCCGGCCGCTCTCCCTGACCGTACGCGACACCTGGCGCTGGATGGTGGAGAGCGGCGAGGCCGGCAACCACGATCAGGCCGCCGAGATCGGCATTGGCAGGGAGAAAGAGGAGCAGGTGTTGGCCGCCTGGCACTCCTCAGGTAAGCGGACGGGCTAGGCGTTCGACGGCGATCACCACTGCATCAGCGGAGGAACTTGAAGATCGTTTCGGTGGCGTCCAGTGGACGCGGGCCGGCTGCGAGCCGGTGAACGCCGACAGGGAATCGCACATCGTCCGGAGCGTGGAATGCCTCCTCCGCGAGGCCGGCATCTCTATCAGATCAAGGCGGTCCGCAGGCGGGCCGCGCAGGCCTGCGGGCAGGCACCGATACTTGGCCAATGGACGAACATCTCGCACCGGTTCTTCGGGTCACCGATGCCGACGCCTCCGCCCGGTGGCACGAGGGGCTCGGCTTCGTCAAGCAGTGGGAACAAGGTTCGCGCCTGAACTGCCACGCTACGTCGGAATCGCCCGAGGAGGCATGCACCTGCACCTGTCCGAGCACACAGGTGATGCCCGCCCCGGCACATTGGTCTACCTCTACGTCGGAGACGTTGATGCGATGGCCGCCGCTTGTGGCATCTCGGAGGTCGATGACATGGAGTGGGGACGCGATTTTGAGGTGACCGACCCGGACGGCAACAGGTTGCGCGTAGGCACATCGAAGACGGCAATCTGATCCGCCACTCAGGTCTCGGAGTCCTCTCGCTGCGCAGTGCAAAGGGCACACCGGGCAACAGCAACATGGCAGAGTGGCATACCTTCCTGGAGCCGTCGCACCGGAGGCATCATGAGCAGACCGATTGATCGCCACGCTGTCGGCGCGGTTGTCGCCTGGGTGGTGTTCGTCGCGCAGGTGCCCGTCATCTACGCCGGACTGCTCGTGTACGTGTGGATCACCGATGGGGATCCCGGTGGCCCACTCGCCCTTCCGGCGATCTGCTGCTCGGTGGCGTGCTTGGGTGCCGCCCTGGTGCCGCTGCTGTTCGTGCCGGCGGTCTGGGTCGGCGAGATTTCCGCGAAGAGCGGACGGCTTTACGTGAAGTTGCTGGTCGCGTTCGTCGTCGCCGCAGTGCTGGCAACGTTCTACGTAGCAGGCATCGCAGCACTGACCAACGGATCGACGGTCGTTGCCACACTGTGGGTGTGCCTTTTCAGCGCGGGCGCTGTGCTTGGCCCTACTGCGGCCTACGTCGCCGTAGCCCACCGCAGGCTGAGAACGGGTTCGAGCTAGCTGCTTTTCCGGCTGCTGCCGCGCCATCCGTGCGCCAGTAGCACCGTTGCCGCGCCAGCACTACTCGCGGCGGTCCGCCAGCGTGGCGACGCATGTCGAGCCGGGTCAGGGCCGCGCAACTTTCGGTATGGCGGCCGACCGCGTCGGCCTACGAGGTGTGGGCGCGGGGCGCTGTAGCCGTAGTCCGGCCGGCTGTACGAAGATCGATCGGCGGACCACGGCGTCGCCCTTGGCGTTCAGCTCATACACATCGAGCCAGCACCACCCGTCGTACGTGGTCCAGTCGAGCACTCGGATGACTCGGCACATGATCGGCTTGATGAACTGCACGCTGGCCGAGCCGGTCACTCGCACCAGGTCGCCGGCCCTCGGTAGCTGGGAACTCATCGCCATCCCCAGAGGTGGCGGAATCTGCGCCACACCCTGATCCGGGCACGGGCGACCTCCAGCGAGGGTGGGGAGGTCGGAGCCCAAGCGCCAGTTCGATCCGGATAGACGGTGGCCGGGCCGGTCCGGTCCAGCGGCGGCGACTGCGCTGGGCAGCCGACCAGTCGGCGCAGGACACGTTTGATCACCGGACGCAGCGTGAGCATTCGAGTCCTCTCCGTTGTTTACCGCGCACGCAAAAGGTAATGCAGCTGGCCCTAGAAGTCCAGGAGGTACAACTTGTCTAGTACGTACAAGACTTACTCGATGACTGGTGCTTCCTGGTCGTACGTAGGTTGAGGTGATGGTCGATCAGTTCTCGCCGACGCCCCTGTACGTGCAGCTCGCTGACCTGATCACCAAGCGCATCGAGTCGGGAGAGTTGCAGCCCCTCAAGCCACTGCCGAGCGAACTCCGGCTACAGCAGGAGTACGGCGTGGCGCGCGGCACGGTCCGCGCTGCGATCGCGCTGTTGCGGGAGCGGGGGTTGGTCATGACCATGCCGCAACGCGGAACGTACGTGACGGAGCGTCAACCCGAGGCGTAGGCAGCAGCCGGGTAGCCGCCCACCGATTTGGCCGCCGGTGTGCTGACGCCTTCCCCGGTCTTCTGCTGAGGGCCACCAGAGCCGCAGCGGCTCTGGTGGCCAGATGCTCAGCGGACCACCACCTGCTGGCCGTTCCAGAACAACGCACCGCCCTGGAACCGCTGGATGCGGCCCCCTTCGTGGTCTTCCTCGTGGGAGACCGGGTATCCGAGATGACTCTTCTCGAAGCCCATCTCCGCCCACTTCTGGCGGATCCCGCCGTACACCTCGTGGGCACCGGTCTGCTGCGTCCAGTAGATCGACGCGTCGACGGGGCCGTTCGGCGTGAACGCGCGGAAGTGGTTGAACCGACCGATCCCGTCCGGGGTGGCCGTCTCGTCCGTGATGGGGTAGCCGAACTGCTCTTTGCCGATCTGGAGCCAGCGCTCGCCGATCAGGCCCCAGATGACGAAGGCCCCGATCTGGGGGTGCCAGTAGATCATTCCGCCTTCGAAGTTCTGGAACCTACCGACTCCGTCGGCCACGGCGCCCTCGCTCATGACCGGGAACTTGAGCGGACTGTTCGAATATCCCATCGACGCCCACTTCTCCAGAATGGCGCCGAAGACGGCGTGGCCCCTCGTGTCCACCGGGCGTAGGTGGTACTTCACGTGCGCCATGTCGCCCGACCCCGCGATGCAGTCCAGGTGGAACGCCAACCTGTCGGCGCCGTCAAGACGGGCGTCGCAATCCACCTCGCCGACGAACGGATGGTTCCAACCGATTCGCACCGTCGTGTTGGAGTCGCCGAGGCGGTAGGTGACCGAACCGTTCGTTCCGGTGGCGAAGGAGCCGCCCTTGCTCTGCGAACCGAAGATGTCGATCGTCTCAGCCGGCACCTCGGCACTCGGGGGTTCCGCGAACCCGCCGTGATCGTGGGTGTGGGACTGCACTCGCAGCACATGCCCTGTCCGGTTCGTCAACTCGATCAGACACGAACGGGAGCCGTGGAGCAGGTCCGCCACCCTCTTCGACGCCTCGTTGATGCCCGCAGTCCCAGCCGCGACAGCCAGCGCCACTCCTACACCCATCACCGTCTCCCCTCGACCATGGGTCGCCCAAGCTGCGGGCGGTTACCCCGGCGGATCGGGATTACACGGCATGGACGAGCCGGCCCTGCGGGCTGGCGCACCGCTCAGGGGTTCTCGGACACCTCCCGGCGGGCCGGGCCGACGATCGAGTACGTGACCAGGCCGCCCAGGGCGAGTATCGCGGCGACAAGGGTGGCGGCGTCGTTGTCGGGTGGCTGGCTCTGCCAGGTCGCGGCGGCTCCCCAGCTGCCGGTCATCGGATAGAGGGCCGCGACGGTGGTCCAGCCCAGCGGCAGGAACCACGACCGGGCGGCACCGACCACTGTCGCGCACAGGGCGGTGAGCCCGAGCAGACCGGCGGCGTCGCGGACCACCAGGGCGACCGGCCCGAACCGGGCGCCGGTGTACCGGGTGACGAGCAGGACCCCGAGCGCGACAAGCAGTACGGCGAGCAGGTGTGCCGCGCGTCGCCAGGGCCACCGCATCGAGGCGGTCCGGTCCAGGTCGTCGTCCGGGCCGGCGAGGGTCGGTGCCAGCACCGCGACCATCAGCAGGACGGTCATGACGACCACCGTCGAGGCGACGTCCCGCTCCTCGGCAAAGGCCAGACACAGGGCCCAGACCACTGTCGCGCCGCCGAGGGCCGCAGCCAGAGCCAGGGGTACCCGCCGCGAGCGCAGGTACAGCATCGTCCAGGTCACCGGGCGCTCCCGGGCAGGATCCCGCTGATGTCCGCGCAGTCCAGGAGGGCGTCGCGGACCGCCGTGACCCGGGCCAGCGCCTCGTCGTCGGGCAGCTCACGCAGCCCCTGCCAGAGCGTGACCGCCTCGGCGTTGATCCCTGGTTCCTCGAAGATCAATCCAGGAATCACTCCGACATCCGACTGCGGCTCACGGCCCAGGAGCCAGTAGGCCGCCGCCCGTTCGACCACCTCATCGCGGTTCTGGCACTGCAGGTCGGACGAGACTCCCAGCCCTTTGACGATCTCGATCAGCACGGCGTCCGGGTGGGCTAGCTTGCCACGTTCGTCGATCCGGACCGGGATCGTGACGGCATCGCTGCGGCGCGGCCTGACCTCGTCGAGCATGAACGTGCGGGTGTCCTCGTGCACGGCGGTCGGCGCGTTCGGCAGTTTCGCCAGCACCGTCAGGCCCTCCCGGGCCAACGGGGTCAGCGCGTCGAGCACGTTGGCGTGCATCCGACTGACGCACACCGTCGGGGTGTCGTCGGTACAGACCAACTCCCGCGCTACCGGGTCGACCGGCCAGTTCAGTACGTCTTCATCCCGGGGCACGACCGCGATCGCCGCGGTGAGCCCGAGCACCAACGGCACCACCGCCGCCGTACGGGCACGCCAGCCACCGGCCACGAACAGCAGCAGGCCGGTGACGGCGAGCGCGGCCATCGAGATCGCGAGCGCACCGCTGACCCGGTTGTCGATCGTCTGATAGGCGTGGAACATGCTCGAACCGTGGACCGGGGTGAACGCCGCAGCCAGCCAGTCGTCCAGCCGGATGGCGCTGAGGAAGACCAGCAGGACGCCGGCCACCGCCAGGGCGGGGGCGGTCACCAGGGCGGGGAGCATGCGCCCGATCCCCAGTCCGAGCCACGCCGCGGCGATCAGGGACAGCGCGCCGACTCCGGTCACGACGGCGAAGTTCAGCACGGGCAGGTGCTGGGCGGTGGTGATGATCCCGATGATGCCCGCCCCGGTCACCAGCAGGTAGGCGCCCGCGAGGGTGATGGCCATCGCGCCGAGGACCGGCAGCATCCGCTGGGCGCGGGGCCGGGCGGTGGTGGTGAACAGTTCGCCGACTTTCGCCCGGTGCTCCCGGCGGCCCTGCCAGGCACCGGCGGCCAGGGCCAGCGGCCACAGCAGGAGCAGGTACTCCCGGATGGCCATGGCCAGCGGCATCCAGCCACTCGACCAGCGACCGGTTGCGCCATAGAGCGCGCCGACCCCGATCACCACCGTGGCCAGGGCCGCGCCGAGGGCGACGGAACGGCGTATCTCGATGCCGAGGATGCTCATCGGGCGGCCTCCGTACGGCTGCGGCGCAGGATGGCGGTGTAGCCGCGTTCGGCCGCGCTGTCGCCGGCGTACTCCTGGCCGCCCTGGGCGATCAGCATCTCCGGGGTGCCCTGCCACTCCAGCCGGCCCGCGTTGACCAGCAGGACGTCCGTGCAGGCCGCCGCCACGTCCTCGACCAGGTGGGTGGAGACCAGCACGCAGCTGTCGGTGCCGATCTCCCGCAGCAGTTCGCGGAAGTCCAGTCGCTGTTCCGGGTCCAGGCCGACGGTCGGCTCGTCGAGCAGCAGGATCTGCGGATCGTTGACGATGGCCTGCGCTATGCCGGCCCGGCGCAACATGCCGCCGGAGAGGGTCTTGAGTCGGGCGTCGGCCTTGGCGGTCAGCCCTACCCGGTCGATGGACCGCTGTACGGCGGCGGGGATGCGCGCCTTGGGCATCTCCTTGAGCCAGGCCATGTACGCGACGAACTCCCGCACCGTGAACCGGGGGTAGAAGCCGAAGTGCTGCGGCAGGTAGCCGAGGGTACGGCGGACCGATCGCAGGTCGGCGCGGCCGTCGACCGGTTGCCCGAGCAGGGTCAGCCGACCGCCGGACGGGGCCAGGACGGTCGCCAGGGCCCGCATCAGGGTGGTCTTCCCGGCGCCGTTGGGGCCGAGCAGCCCGTGCACCCCGGGGTTCAGGGTCAGGTCCAGGCCGTCGACGGCCAGGTGCCGTCCGGCGCGGACCCGCAGGCCCTCCGCGTGGATGACCCAGGGATGGGTGGTGGGGGTCGTTTCGGCCGTACTCAGGGCACGCATCATCGTCTCTTCTCAGTTCGGTGGTCGGCGGGTCGGCCCTAGTCGTGGTGGGACAGCCGCCGGAATCCGTTGACCCGGAGGATCGCGCCGACGGTCAGGACCGCCGTGGCCAGCGCCCACACGGTGGCGCTTTCCGGTTCCAGAAGCACCGGTATCCGGGCGGTGGCCAGGCTGGGTGCGACCACGACGACCGTCCAGGTCAGGATCAGCCCGATCGCGGCTCGCCGTACCCCGACGAGGGTTCCCAGCAGGAGGGTGGCGACCGTGAAGGCCAGGCAGGGCAGCAGGATCAGCGCCAACGACACCCCGGTCCCGGCACCGACGAGAGCGAGCCCGGGAATGACGAAGGCCAACACCACAGCGGTACGCCGCAGCAGGGTGATCAGGCCGGCGGCGGGTGTGGCGGCGACCACTTCCCAGGCCGGATCGGCCCGGCGGTGCCAGGCGACCGCCACCCCGGGCAGCGGGGCCAGCGGTGCGATCAGCAGCACCAGGGAGGGCAGCCCGGTCCGCAGCCCGCTGAGCAGGGCGGCGCAGGCGATCACCGCGGCGGTCATCGCCAGCCAGGGCGCCAGGGTGCCGACCAGCCACCGGTGCCGCAGCACCGACCAGGGTCGGGTACGGGTGTCCGGAGCCGGTGACGCGGCGATCTCCCGGGCCAGGCCGGCCGCGACCCGCTCGATCACCGCCCGGCTGTCGCCGGTGGTGCTACCGGCCAACCGGGCCCGGCAGTCCGCGCACTCCTCCAGGTGCACCTCGATCGCCCAGACGCTGGGTTCGTCGAGGGCGGGATCCCCGGCGGCGTACCGGTCGAGCTGTGACAGGGAGACGTGGGTGCTCATGACAGGGCCTCCCGCAGGGCGATCCGCGCTCGGCGGACCCGGGATTTGACGGTGTTCTCCGGTACCCCCAGCAGCACCGACGCCTCACGGGAGGAGAGTCCGTCGAGGACGGTGGCCCGCAGGGCGGCACGTACCTCGGCCGGCAGGGCGAGCAGGGCCTGTTCCAGTTCCTGCCCGACCCGGGCGGCCATCACCTCGTCCTCCGCCGCGGGGGCGGTGGCCGGCATGAGGGGTACCTGCGGCCGCTGGGCCCGGCGGGCCCGGCGGCGGAAGGCGTCGACCAGGTGGTGGGCGGCGATGGTCCACAGCCAGCCCACCGCGCTGCCCCGCGCCCCGCCGCCCCCGCGGCCGGCGAAGCTGCCCGCGGCCCGCCACACGGTCAGGTAGGTGTCCTGCAACACCTCGGCGACCAGGTCGGGATCGGCGCACCGGCGGCGGAGGCGCACCTCCAGCCACGGCGCGGTACGCCGGTAGAGCTCGTCGAACGCCCGCCGATCTCCCCGGGCGATCCGACGTACGAGTTCTCCCTCGTCAGCCGCGTCCATGCCTGCTTTCACAACCGGTAAGACGACCGGCGTACCGGCTTCGGGTCCCGATTCGGCGTGACCGCCGTCACATCGACTGTCCGGGGTGGGCAACAAGGTGCGGCCCGGCCCGCACCGCCGACCGGGCGGTGGCGGGCTGGGCCGCACCAGGGTACGTCGAGGATCGCTGGTGGTCAGCCGACCTGACAGGTCGTGCCGTTGAGCCGGAAGTCGTTGGGCGGGTTGTTGGTGCCGGAGTAGGTGGCCTGGAAGCCGAAGCTCGCCGTGCCGTTCGTCGGCAGGGCGGCGTTCCATCCGGCATTGCGTGCGGTCACGGTACGCCCGGACTGGGTGATCTCGGCGTTCCATCCTCCGGTGACCTGCTGGTTACCGGTGAAGGACCAGGTCAGGGTCCAACCGTTGAGGGCGGCGCCCCGGTTGGTGACCCGTACCTCGGCGGTGAAGCCGGTGTTCCACTGGTTGACCGTCCAACTCACCGTGCAGGCCGCCGGCCCGGAGGTGGGCGGCGGGGTGGTCGGCGGAGGCGTGGTCGGCGGCGGGGTGGTGGGCGGAGGCGACGTCGGCGGGGGCGTGGTGGGCGGCGGGGTGGTGTCCCGGGGCGGGAAGCGCAGGATCCGGTCGTCACTTGCCGCCGGGGTGCCCCGGCCGTCGCGGTTGCTGGTGGTGACCCAGAGCCAGCCGTCCGGGCCGTATTCGACCGTCCGCAGTCGACCGTAGGTGCCGAGCAGTTCCGCGGTCGGGGTGCCCACCGACCCGGATCCGGTCAGCGGCACGTTCCACAGCCGGTTGCCGCGCAGGGCGGCCACGAAGAGCCGGTCTCCGGCGATGGTGGCGCCGCTCGGTGAGGCCTCGGCGGGGGTCCAGGTGATCAGTGGGTCCCGGAAGCGGGGGTCGCCGGCCCGCCCCTCGACGGTGGGCCAGCCGTAGTTGCCGCCCGCCACGATCAGGTTGACCTCGTCCCAGGTGTTCTGGCCGAACTCGGTGGCGTACAGGCGTCCCTGGGCGTCCCAGGCCAGCCCCTGTACGTGCCGGTGGCCGAGGCTGTAGACCGGCGAGCCCGCGATCGGGTTGTCCGGCGGCACCGTGCCGTCCGGTCGGATCCGCAGGATCTTGCCGTTGCGGCTCTGCGGGTTCTGCGCGGTGGCGGTCTGTCCGGCGTCACCGACCCCGACGTAGAGCATGCCGTCCGGCCCGAAGGCGATCCGGCCGCCGTTGTGGATCGAGGCCCGGCTCAGCCCGGTGAGGATGGGCTGCTGGGTCTGCGGGGCGGTCAACCGGAAGCGGGAGATCCGGTTGTCGGTCGCGGTGGTGAAGTAGACGTAGATCCAGCCGTCCTGGGCGTAGGTCGGGGAGACCGCCAGGCCCAGCAGGCCCCCCTCGCTCGTGGCACTCACCCCGGAGATCTGGACGACCGCCTCGGGCTGCTGACCCGGCCGCACCCGGACGATCTGCCCGGTGGGACGTTGGGCCACCAACGCGCTACCGTCCGGGAGGAAGTCCATCCCCCAGGGCACCTGGAGCCCGGTGGCGACCGTTTCCGGCCGGGAGAAGTCGAAATCGCCGACGGCGAGCGCGGCCGGCGCCCCGGCGGCGACTGCGGCGGACGGACCTTCGGCACCCGGGACCGCACCGGCCAGCCCGGCGAGGCCGACACTGCCGGCCACCAGACCGGCGGTGAGTGCGGTTCCGACTGCTAGTCGGATCTTCATGCCACCCCCTGACACATCGAGATTGATCAATGCATATTACGTCAGGTGCGGGCTGCCCGCGAACCGAGGCCACGATCAACAACCTGCGGCGGGTCGCCTCCTGACGCGCGGGTTCGACACTCCGCCGCCGAAGCCGAACGGCACTCCCACGGTCGCATTATGTTATTCTCCGACGTCGATTTCTCAGCGCGTACCCGGATCGGGTCGTTTGTCGCGAAGGACGCCTTCACCCGATGCCGGCACTGGCCCCACTGACCGCACCGCCCTCCACAGTCGATCCTCCGGCGACCGGGGCCTTCGCCTTCGTCTTCACCCGGTTACCGGCACTGCTGCGACTCACCTGCGGGCTGGTCTGTGCGGTGGTGGCCCTCGCCGTGCGTACCCCACCGGTGCACACCGACCTGCTCGTGCCGGCGGTGGCGGTGCTGACCGCCTGGTCGATCTGGTACGCCGCCCGCGCCTGGCACCACGGCGTCGGCGCACCCCTGATCGTCGGGGAAGTCGCGCTCACCGTGGCCGCCTGCCTGGCCATCCCGGTGCTCGTCGCGCCGGAGGTGCTGCCCGGAGAGGCCAGTTGGATCGCGGTGCTGGCCAGCGGCACTGTGATCAACACCCAGGCCACCGCTCCGGCCCGCTGGTCGATCCCGGCGGGGTTGCTGGTCACCGTGGCCTACGCGACCGGCGCCCAGGCGGCCGGCAATCCCACCGAGGCGCGGGCCCACGCGGCCACCCTGCTGGCCCAGACCGCCATCACCGCGATGTTGACTGCGGTGATGCGCCGCCGGATGGCACGGGCGGACACCGACTTCGTGGCCGCCCAGCGCGCCTCCCGGGCCGCACTGGTCGCCCGTAACGCCCGGGAGGCGGAACGCCAGCAGAACCGGGACCTGCACGACACCGTCCTGGCCACCTTGACCATGGTCGGACAGGGGGTGGTCACCGGCCCCTCGACGGCGCTGCGCGAGCGGTGCGCCGCCGACCTGCGTACCCTGGCCGCCCTGGCCGAGGCCCGGTCGGTGCCGGCGGACGCCACCCGGCGGCTGGACGAACGGCTGCGGGAGGTTCTCGCCCGCCTGCCGAGCCTGCCGGTCAACGCGGACCTGCCGCCGTGCACCCTCCCGGCCGCGGTCGCCGAGGTGATCGCGGAGAGCGCCCACGCGGCGCTGGCCAACGCGGCCCGGCACGCCCCCGGTGCCGCCACCACGCTGCGCCTGCGCAGCCGCGCCGGCCAGGTGATGGTCGAGGTACGCGACGAGGGTCCGGGCTTCGACCCGGCCACCGTCCCCGCCCACCGGTACGGGCTGCGCGAGTCCATCATCGGCCGGATGGCCAGCATCGACGGTCGGGCCGAGGTGGACTCCGCCCCCGGACAGGGCACCCGGATCCGGCTGGAGTGGTCCGATGTCGGCTGACCCGGAGGCCGTCCGCCTCTCCGCTGCCGTCATGCCGACCGCCGGCGCGTACGACGGCAGGGCGGCGACCACGGCGGTGAAGGTCGGGGTGGGGCAGGCGGCGGCTGCGGTGGCCCGCATCTCCGACCGGGGTGCCCGGATCGTGGCCGTCACCATCGCGCTGGTCTGGCACCTGACGATCGCCTTGCCCGCCGTGTTGGGCACCCGTGCGGAACTGGCCGCACCCCAGGTGGTGCTCGGCGGATGGGTGCTGGTGGGGGCCGTCGGGCTGCTGGCCGGGGTGCGGCTGTTGCGGGACAACCCGTTGCCGCTGCCGCCGCTGGCCGGGCTGCTGCTGGCGGTCGACGTGGCGGTGTTCGCCGCGGTGGGACGCGCGCACCTGTTCGGCCCGGCCAACTGGGTCTGGGGCACCCTGGCCTGGTTCTTCCTGGTGGTGCTCTGGGGCCGGCCGGTGCGGTGGCTGCTCGCCCTGCTGGCCGCGCACGGGGTCACCGCGCTGGGCGCGGTCGTCTGGTACGACGCCACCGGGGCGGCCGACCTGGCTCGCGCCGCTATGGCGCTCTACGGCACCTCGTCGCTGCCGGTGGCGGTCTTCGCCGGGGCTCGGGCGCTCGGGCTGCTCTCCCGGGACCGGGCGGCCAACGCCGCCGCGGCCAATGTGATGCTGGCCGAACGGGAGGCCGCCGAGCAGGCCCGCAGGGAACGGCACGATCGGCTGGCCGTGGCCAGCGAGGCCGCCACCGAGGTGTTGACCGAGTTGGCCCAGGGGCGGGCGGATCCCTCCGACCCGCAGGTCCAGCGCCGCTGCGTGCGGGCGGCGGCCCGGCTGCGGCGGCTGATCGTCGAATCCGACGACGTGCCCCATCCGCTGCTGCACGAACTGCGGGCGGCAGCCGACCTGGCCGAGCGCGAGGGCCTGTCGATCGATCTTGTCACAATCGGTACACCACCAGCACTTCCGGTGCAGGTTCGTCGTCGGCTGGCCGAACCGCTCACCAGCACCCTCGCCGACGAGCGGGACTGGGCGCGGTTGACCATCGTCGCCGGGCCGGAGGAGGTGGTGGTCAGCCTGGTCGTCCCGGACCGGCCCGGCCCGGACACCGCCGGGCCGGCACCGGAGCAGGACGACGAGCAGGTGGAGCACCTCTACGAACGGGACGGGGAGATCAGATGGACGCAGACCCGCTGGCGTCGTTGACGCCGGGGCGGCCGGTCGGGGTGGCGATCGTCGACGACCACCCCGTGGTCATCGACGGCATCCGCGCCTGGCTGGCCATCGAGCCGCGGCTGACCGTACTGGCCACCGGCGACGATCCCGACGCGGTGCTGCGGGCCGCCCCCCATGCCGATGTCGTCCTGCTCGACCTGCGGCTGCACGGCCGCCTGGTGCTGGACAAGCTGGCCGAGCTCAGCGCCACCGGCCGACGGGTGGTGGTCTACTCGGAGCACTCGGATCCGCCGACCATGCTCGCCGCACTGGACGCCGGAGCGGTGGCCTTCCTCGCCAAGCACGAGGGACGGCAGCACTGTGTGGCTACCGTGCTGGCCGCGGCCAGCGACCGCCCGTACGTGGCGCCCGCACTGGCCGGGGCGATGGTCGGCGACTCACGGCCGGGCCGACCGGTGTTGTCGGACAAGGAACGTGAGGCGCTGCTGCTGTGGTTCCAGTCGATGTCCAAGGCCTCGGTCGCGCGACGGATGCGGATCAGCGAGCACACCGTCAAGCAGTACGTCGACCGGGCGCGGATCAAATACAGCCGGATGGGTAGGCCGGCGGCCACTAAGGCGGCCCTGCTGGCCCGGGCGATCGAGGACGGTCTCATCCGACCGGAGGAGATCGGCATCTACCGGTCGCAGGCGTCGACCGAGTGGCCGACCCCCTAACGGGCGTCATGACACCGCAGGTGGCACTGGGCGAGGCTGATGCGCAGATGCCGTCTGCACCGGAGGTTCGTCAGGATGCACGATGACGCGTCCCCCTTCTTCGTCGCGCCGCACCGCTTCGACGCCACGGACGACACCAGCCCGACCCTGGACCGGCGCCACGAGCTGGTGCCGGCCCAGGACGAGTGGGTGCTCGCCCGGCACCAGGTGAAGGTGGCCGGCCATCTGCTCGGCCCCACCGAGGCCCGGCGGACCTGGGCGCTGCCTGAGGCGGTCACCGTGACCGTCACCGACCACCGGCTGGTGTACGTCGGCAGCACCCCGCGTATGGCCGTCGTCGGCGCCCGGCCACGCCGGGGGGCCTCGACCCTGATCAGCGGGCAGATCCGCTGGCAGTGGCCGTCCCGGCTGGAGTTGTCGAGCACCGGTGCGGGCTCGGCGGCCCGGCTGCTGGTGGTCTGCGACGCGCTGCGCACCATCCAGCAGCCGGCGCTGGCCCTGATCGGGCCGGGCCCGCAGATCGAGCGGTTGAGCCAGGAGATCCGCCGGGCGGTCGCCACCTTCCGGTTGACCCGTCCCGAACTGGTGGACCTGTCCCCGCCGGAGCGGGACGCGCTGTCCCGGCACGCCCTGGTCTCGCCCCACCCCGGTCAGCCGCGGGTGATCCTGCCCGGGTCACTGCCGGTCGAGTTCCGCTCCCGGGACGACTACTACCGCCCCCGCAGCACCTACCCGATGCGGTACGACGCGGCCTCCGGCCACCGGTAGGGCCGCCGGAGGCGGTCAGCGCGTCCGGGTCTGGCGCTCGGCGGTGTCCAGGGCGGTGGCCTGCTCCGGGGTCGGCGCGGTGCCGCCGAGGTGGGCCGGCAGCCACCACCGGTCCTCGGGGTCGGCCGGCTGGTCCGGGTACTCCCGCTGGGCCCGGTCGACCAGCTCCGACAACCGGATCTTCAGGTCGGCGTTCATCGCGGTGGGGTCCGGATAGTCGGCCGGTTCCAGGGGTTCGCCGACCAGGATGGTGATCGGGGTGTGCCGGCGGGTGAGGGTGCGGGGGCGGCCCTTGGTCCACAGCCGCTGAGTGCCCCACAGCGCCACCGGCAGCAGGGGGACCCCCGCCTCGCCGGCCAGCCGGGTGGCACCGCTCTTGAGTTCCTTGACGGTGAAGGATCGGCTGATGGTCGCCTCCGGGAAGACGCCGACCACCTCGCCGGCGCGCAGGGCGGTGAGGGCGGCGGCGTACGACTCGGCACCGGCGCCCCGGTCCACCGGAATGTGTCGCATGCCGCGCATCAGCGGGCCGGACACCCGGTGCCGAAACACGGACTCCTTGGCCATGAAGCGGACCAGCCGCCGAGAATCCAGGGCACCCAGCCCGCAGAAGATGAAGTCCAGGTAGCTGACGTGGTTGCTGGCCATGACCGCCCCGCCGGTACGGGGCACATGGTGACTTCCTTCCACGTTCAGTCGTAGATCGAGCACCCGGAACATGGTCTTGGCGGCGGCGATCACGGGCGGATACACGAGTTCCGGCATGCGCCAACTTTACAACCAGTAGGTTACGCGCGGGTAGGGACCAGGGTCGGGCGCAGTGGAGCCCGACCAGGCAGACTCGCCGAGCCCTCAGTCGGCGAGTCTGTGCAGGTCAAGGCGGCCACGGGCAAAGGCGTCCACCCGCCCCCAGCGCCCCGGGATGTCCAGCACCTCGATCCGGCCCATGCCCACCGGCAGCCGCGGCTCCACCGTCAGGTGCCCGTCGTGCGGCTCCAGGCCCAGCATGGTGCGCAGCAGCAGCAGCGGGGCCCCGGTCGACCAGGCCTGCGGGCTGCACGCCGTGGGGTACTCCACCGGGAACTTGGTCTGCTCACGCGGATAGCCGCCGAAGGCCTCCGGCAACCGGCCGTCGAAGTAGCGGGCGGCGTCCAGGATCCCGCTGGCCAGGGTGGCGGCCTCCTCCACGAAGCCGTAGCGGCGCAGGCCCCAGGCGCAGAAGGAGGTGTCGAAGGGCCACACCGTGCCGTTGTGATAGCCGATGGGGTTGTACCGGACCTCCCCTTCGGCCAGGGTCCGCACCCCCCAGCCGGTGAAGAGCCGGTCACCCACCAGGTGCGCGGCCACCTGTGCGGCCCGCTCCTCGGCGACGATGCCGCTCCACAGCAGGTGCCCGATGTTGGAGCTGAGCACGTCGCACTGCCGGCCGTCCGGGTCCAGGGCCAGGGCGTAGTAGCCCCCGTCGGCCACCCACCAGTCCCGGTTGAACCGCTCCTTCAGCTCACCGGCCTCCCGCTCCAACTGCTCCGCGTACTCCGGGTCGTCCCAGAACAGGCGGGCCAGGCGGGCCGCGCGCAGCTTCGCGTCGTACGCGTAGCCCTGCACCTCGCAGGTGGCCCGGGGAAAGGGGGGCAGGGTGCCGTCGGCGTACGAGATGGAATCCCAGGAGTCCTTCCAGCACTGGTTCTCCAGGCCGGTTTCGGTGTTGCGCCGCTCGTACCAGATGTAGCCGTTGCCGACCAGGTCGGCGCACTCGTCGATCCACCGCACCGCCCGACGACATTCCTGCTCCAACTCCCGGACCAGCGCCACGTCGCCGCTCCACCGCTCGTACTCGTCGAGCAGCACCACGAACAGGGGGGTGGCGTCCACCGATCCGTAGTACGGCGAGTGGGGCTGTTCCTCGAACGCCGCGCTCTCGCCGTAGCGCATCTCGTGCAGGATCCGGCCCGGGTCCTCCTCCCGGAAGTCGTCGAATCGGGACCCCTGCAGGGAGGCCAGGATCCGCAGGGTGGTCACGCTCAGCTCCGGCGTGAACGGCAGGGTCTGCAGGCAGGTCAGGATGCTGTCCCGGCCGAACATGGTCATGAACCAGGGCAGGCCGGCGGCGGGCAGGGTCTGCCCGCCGAGCGACAGCGGGGTGAACCGCAACGCGGCCAGGTCCACCAGGCACCGCTGGTAGGTGGCGGCGACCTGACCGTGCTCGCTGTTGACCTTGGGGGCCTTGGCGATCCACTCCTGGAGATCGTGGTGCAGGGCCAGCCGCTCGGTGTCGTGCACCCGCAGCCCGAACCGCAGGTCCCGGCCGCCGGGACCGAGGGCGTGGGTGCGCACGTCGATGCTTGTGCTCCACTGCTCGTTCGGCTCCAGGTGCAGCCGGTAGGCGAAGCCGTCGCGGTCGTAGGTCGCCGGCTCGGAGGAGCAGATGACGGTCTCTCGCCGGAAGTTGCCCCGCCGGTAGCCCAGCCGCAACCGGTCCAGGCCCACCTCGGCGTACGTCTCGCCCTTCTTGTTCAGGATCTCGTCCTTGACCTCGAACAGGTCCGCGAAGTCGGCGGCGGCCTCCATCCGGACCTCCAGATCGACCGCCTTCTCGTCATGGTTGAGGATGGTGATGCTCTCCCGGAAGCTGCCCCCGACAACTCGCTCCCTGATGATCGACAACTTGGCGTCGACATAGTGGGTGGCCATCCCCGGCACCAGGAAGAAACGCGACTCGTAGTACTGGAGGTCGTCGTAGGAGAGAGCGTTGAGCCGCTCGCCGTTGACGGTGAGCAGCCACTTGGACAGGAACCGGGTGTCGATGGAGAAGAGCCCGGTCGGCTCGGTCGGGTTCGCCTCGATGTCCCCGGTGGTCTCGGACACCACGAAGGTGTTGCCGTCCAGGATCCGCACGGTGTTGCTCCGCACCATCAGGGCCTCTCCTTCCGGTAGCGACGCGGTCCCCGGCTGTCCGCAGGCCCGGGGAGGATCCGATCCAGTTGCACGACCAGGCGGGCGTCACCGGTGATGGTCATGTCTCCCCGCAGCAACGCGGCCAGCCCGTTCTCCCGTCCGAGGACCATGTCATCGAACAGTTCCGGGCTGGTGCCGACCACCGTGTCCGCCGCCATGTCCTCCCGGCTGATCCGCACCTGACCCCGGTCGATCCGAATCAGCCAGTGCGTGGTCTGGGGCCCCTCGTGCAGGTCCAGGCGCACGGTTCCGGAGAGCTTCGCCAGCAGGGGATCGTACCCCTGCTGGTCGAGTTCCTCGAAGAACCGCACGGTCGCTTCCCCCATCGGGCCTCTCCCTCCCGGTCGGCAGGTCCGGAGTCCGTGCGGGCGGCGCAGGTCCCGCGGCGACCTGCCCGCACCGTCGCAGCAGGGTCCCCGGCTGGTGGACGGGCAATCTAGCCCGAATCGGGTGAGGCACACCCGACCCCCGGGGTGAGACAGCCGGAAGCCGGCCCCCCGGAAGATCGGGGAGCCGGCCTACGGGCGTACGGAGTCAGTTGTTCGGGTCGTCGGCGCTGATGTCGGCCAGCACGGACTGGGGTTCCCGCTCGACGGCCAGGTCACCCATGGACACCAGACCGATCAGCCGGTCGTCCTCGACCACCGGTAGCCGCCGGATGGCGTAGGTACGCATCAGGTCGGCGGCGGAGATCACGTTGTCGTACTGGCTGACCGTGATCACGTCCTTGGTGGTGAGCTGGTGCAGCCGGGTGGTGTTCGGGTCCAGGTTCTCGGCCACCGCCCGGATCGTGATGTCCCGGTCCGTGATGATGCCGATCACGTTGTCGCCATCGGTCACCACCACGTCGCCGATCGCAGCGTCACGCATCTCCTGGGCGGCCGCGACAAGGGTGTCGTTGCCGTCCATGGTCACCAACCGGGTGGTCATGAACTCTCCGACCGTTGTCATGGTGCCTCCCTCTCGGTGTAGGGGCGACCATGCGTCTACCCGAGGGCCCCGACCAGTAACGCACCTGGCCGGGGCCGGGGGAAGGCTAGAGTTCGGCGGCGACCAGCTCGGCGATCTGCACGGCGTTGAGGGCGGCACCCTTGCGCAGGTTGTCGTTGGAGCAGAACAGCGCCAAACCGTGCTCGACGGTCTCGTCGGCCCGGATCCGGCCCACGAAGGTCGGGTCCTGCCCGGCCGCCTGCAACGGGGTGGGTACCTCGCTGAGCGCCACACCGGGGGCGCCGTCGAGCAGCTCGGCGGCGCGCTGCGGGCTGATCGGCCGGGCGAACCGGGCGTTGATCTGCAGCGAGTGCCCGGTGAAGACCGGCACCCGGACACAGGTGCCGGAGACCTTCAGGCCGGGGATCTCCAGGATCCGGCGGCTCTCGTTGCGCAGCTTCTGCTCCTCGTCGGTCTCCGCCGAACCGTCCTCGACGATCGAACCGGCGAGCGGCAGCACGTTGAAGGCGATCGGGCGGGCGAACGAACGCGGCGCGGGGAACTCCACTGCGGCACCGTCGTAGGTCAGGCCGGTAGCGCCCTCGGCCACCTTGCGGACCTGCTCGTCCAGCTCGGCGACGCCGGCCAGGCCGGCACCGGAGACCGCCTGGTAGGTGGAGACGACCAGGCTGACCAGCTCCGCCTCCTCGTGTAGCGGACGCAGCACCGGCATCGCGGCCATGGTGGTGCAGTTCGGGTTGGCGATGATGCCCTTGGGGCGTACGGCGATGGCGTGCGGGTTGACCTCGGCGACGACCAGCGGCACCTGCGGGTCCGTCCGGAAGGCCGAGGAGTTGTCGATGACGACCGCACCGGCCGCGGCGACCCGGGGGGCCAGCTCCGTGGCGGTGCCCTTACCGGCCGAGAAGAGGACGATGTCCAGCCCCGAGTAGTCCGAGGTGGCCGCGTCCTCGACGGCCACCTCCCCGCCCCGCCACGGCAGGGTGCGCCCGACCGAGCGGGCCGAGGCGAAAAGCCGCACCTGCTCCGCCGGGAACTCCCGATCCGCCAACACCTGCCGCATAACGCCACCGACCTGGCCGGTGGCCCCCACAATGCCGATCCTCATGCCCGCGAGGCTACCCAGCCAGGCAGGGCGGCTGGGAACGCTTTCCCACCCATCGGCGACCGACATCACATCGGCTACGCCGACGCGTGGTCGATCACCTCCCCCAGCCCGGTGGCCACCAGTTCGTCCCGGATGAGGGCGGCGTCCCCCTCCACCACCAGGGTCAGCGCCTCCGGGTACAGGTGGGTGGCGGCGGCCGCCGACACCTGCGCCACGTCGGCGTCGAGCAGGGCCTGACGCAGCCGGGCGTGGTAGTCGTCCGGCAGGTCGTGCACCGCCAGGGTGGTCAGGGCCCCGGCGATCGCCCGAGGGCTCTGCAACTCCACCGACAGCTGCCCGGCCCGCCAGGACCGGGCCACCGCCAGCTCGTCCTCGGTCACCCCACCGGCCTGGGTGCGGGCGATCTCCCCGACCGACTCCACCAGGGCGGGCGCGGTGACCGCGGTCTGCACCCCGGAGCTGACCGCGAACCGGCCGTAGCGGCGGGAGGAGGCGAAATCACCCCGGATGCCGTACGTGTAGCCCCGTACCTCCCGGATCAGGTGATTCAGCCGGGAGGTGAAGGCGCCACCGAGCACCGTGCCGGCCAGCACGATCGGCACATGGTCCGGGTGCCCCCGGTGGGGCCCGGGGTGGCCCAGGCGCAGGGTCGACTGCACCGACCCCGGTCGGTCCACCAGGATGATCCGACGACCGGTACGCACCGGGACCTCGATCGGCCCACCCCGGTCCACCGGCCCACCCCCGGTGCCGGCGAAGGCGGTCGCGGCCAGGGCGTCCAGGTCGATCCGGTCCAGGTCACCGGCGACCACCAGGGTGCCGGGGCGGATGAACCACTCCGAGTGGAAGACGGTGACGTCCTCGACGTCCAGGGCGGCCACCGAGTCCGGGTCCCCGTACAAGGGCCGGCCCAACCGGTTGTCGATGCCGAACAGGTCGGCGCGCAGCACCGCGTCGGCGCGCGGGCCGGGGTTGGCCCAGTCCATCCGCAACGCCGTCGCCTCGTCGTCCCGGACCCGCCGCACATCGTCCGGGTCCAACTTCGGGGTACGCACCGCCTCGGCGAGCAGTTCCACGGCCGCGCCCAGCCGCTCCACCGGGACCTGCACACTGACCTGGAAGCTGTCCCAGTCCAGCCCGGTCACCAGTTCGGTGCCCAGGGCCTCGATGGCCAGGGCGTACGCGGTGGCGTCCCGCTGACTCGTGCCCTCCTCCAGGGCCTTGGACAGCACCCCGCCCAGCCCCTCCTTGCCGACCGGCTCCCGGCCCGCTCCCGCGTCCAGCAGCAGCACCGCCACGGCCAGGTTCTGCCCGGGCAGATGCGCGGCGATCACCTGACCGCCGGCCACGGTCCGACGGACCACCTGCGGGAACCGGTACGGACGAGCCGCGCCCGGACCGGGACGTTCGGCGATCAGAGTCACTGGGCCAACCTTTCGTTAGCGACTGCGGGGCTCGCTGGTGCCAGGTCGCGGCGCCCCACCGGGCCGCGCCGCTCACTGCTGGCGCTCACAGCTTCTCCTCGGGGCGGTAGATCAGGGTGACCCGGTCGTCGGCGGTCAGCACCTCGGCGGCCACCTCGGCGATCTGCTCGGCGGTGACCGCCTGCCAGGCCGGCAGCCGCTCGGCCGCGGTGGCCGGGTCGCCGAACTGGGTGGCGTAGCGGCCCAGCACGTCCGCCCGACCATCCACAGTCGACATCTGCCGCCACCAGGAGGTGGTCAGCAACGCCTTGGCGCGCTCCAGTTCGGTGGGGGTCACCGGCACGGTGGCCAGTTCGTCGACCACCTGGGTCAGCCCCTCGGTCAGCCGCTCGCTGCCGATCCCGGGGCGGGCGGTGACGGTGGCGATCAGGGGTGCCGGGGCGTGCGCCAGATCCACCCCGTACGCCCCGACCAGGTCCGGTTGGGCGATCCGTTCGCCGTCGGCCAGCCGCTGGTAGAGCCGGCTGCCCCGACCGCTGCCGAGGACGGTGGCCAGCACGGTCACCACGTCGTAGCCGGGGCTGCCGAAGGGGTGGGTCCGGTGTGCCACGTACACCCGGGGTGCCGGCACCTCGGTGACCACCTCCTCGACCGCCGGAACCCCGGTGGCCGGCACGGTGCGGCCGTCCGGGGCCGGGGGGATCTCCACCCGGGGCTCCAGGCCGCCGAAGTACTTCTCGGCCAGCCGGACCACCTCGTCCACCGTGGTGTCACCGACCACGGTCAGCACCGCGTTGTTCGGTGCGTAGTAGGTCTGGTGGAAGGCCTGGAAGGTGGCCAGGTCGGCGGCGTTCAGGTCGGCCATCGAGCCGATGGTGGCGTGATGGTACGGATGCCCCGGCGGATAGAGCAGCGGCAGCAGCCGCAGCCACGCGTCGCCGTAGGGCACGTTCTCGTAGCGTTGCCGGCGCTCGTTCTTGACCACTTCCCGCTGGTTGTCCAGCGTCTCCTGGGTCAGGGCCGGCACCAGACCGCCCATCCGGTCGGCCTCCAGCCAGAGCGCCAACTCCAGGTGCTCGGCCGGGACGGTCTCGAAGTAGTTCGTCCGATCCGGATTGGTGGTGGCGTTGAGCGAACCGCCCGCCCCCTGCACCAGCTTCATGTGCTCGGTCTTCGCGACATTCACCGAGCCCTCGAACATCAGGTGCTCGAACAGGTGGGCGAAACCGGTCTGTCCGGTCGGCTCGTGGCGGGAGCCGACGTCGTACCAGAGGTTGACCGCGACCGCGGGTGCGGTGCGGTCCTCGCTGACCACCACACGTAGGCCGTTGTCGAGTCGGGTCGTGGAGATGGGCCAGGGGTAACCGCTGTCGGGCATGGCTCCGACGCTATCCGATCTACGCCGACCGGTGCGGTCGGGACGCGGGCGTGCCGCGCCCCACCGCAGGTTCGGCTCAGTCGGGAGGCTCGATCGGGGTCACCGTCTGCTCCGAGGTACGCCGTTCCAGCACGGTGTCCGGGGCGGCTGCCGGGTTGTCCTCCCGGATGTCGGACTCGGTCAGGATCGCGTCGGCCTGGGCCTCGGGATCCTCGCTGCCGGCGGCCGCCTCCTCGGGCAGCAGGTGGGCTCGGGACTCGATTCGCTCCTGATCGCTCTTCGCGTCACTCATGACTGCTCCCATACCCCCCACCCCCGCTCCCCACTCGTGCCACGATCTCGTCCGGGCTAGGGCGTCCATCGGATACCTCCAGATTGCGGCGTTCGGTGTCGGCGAAGTTACCGAGGGCTCCATCGACGCAGGTAAACTTCGAGGGAAGGCTTTGCCGACCGGTGGGTGAGCGCTCACCCACCGTCGGGTAGGCTTGGCACCGTGACGCGGTCGTATCGATGGTTTAGGCAGCCGGCTCGTAAGCCGGTGACCTCACCATGATCTGACGTCACCGTTTTCGAGCCGGCCGGGCAGGAATGGATTTCCTGCCCTTTTGCCTACGAGCAGCCGGCTCGTCCCGGGTCCCGGCACCGGGTGCGGTCGGCGAAAGGATGCCCACCGTGACGACCCCGGAAAACCGTCGCGTCATCGATCAGCGGATCGACCATGTCGTACCGCTGACCACCCCGGCGCTGCTGCACCACGAACTCCCCCTGGACGAGGAGCTGACCACGGCCGTGGTCGCCGGCCGACGCGCCACCGCCCAGGTCCTCGACCGCGTCGACGACCGCCTGCTCGTGGTGGTCGGCCCCTGCTCGGTGCACGACCCCGCCGCCGCCCTGGAGTACGCCCACCGGCTGCGTACGGCGGCCGACCGCCTCTCCGAGGACCTGTTAGTGGTGATGCGGGTCTACTTCGAGAAGCCGCGCTCCACGGTCGGCTGGAAGGGCCTGATCAACGACCCCGGCCTGGACGGCTCCGGGGATGTCAACTCCGGCCTCCGGCTGGCCCGGGCCCTCCTGCTCGACGTGGTTCGCCTCGGCCTTCCGGTCGGCTGCGAGTTCCTCGACCCGATCACCCCGCAGTACATCGCCGACACGGTGGCCTGGGGGGCGATCGGCGCCCGCACGGTGGAGAGCCAGGTGCACCGGCAGCTGGCCTCCGGGCTGTCCATGCCGATCGGCATGAAGAACCGTCCCGACGGCAGCATCGCCACCGCGGTGGACGCGATCCGGGCGGCCGGGGTGCCCCACGTCTTCCCCGGCATCGACGTCTCCGGCACCCCGGCGATCATGCACACCCGGGGCAACGCGGACGGTCACCTGGTGCTGCGCGGCGGCGGCGGGCGACCCAACTACGACGCCGCCTCGGTGGCCGGGGCCCTGGACCTGCTGCGCGCCGCCGGCCTGCCCGAGCGGCTGGTGGTGGACGCCAGCCACGCCAACAGCGGCAAGGACCACCGCAACCAGCCGGCCGTGGTCGCCGACGTGGCCGGGCAGATCGCCGCCGGTCAGCGGGGCATCGTCGGAATCATGCTGGAGAGTTTCCTGGTCCCCGGCCGCCAGGACCTCGACCCCACCCGGGAACTGACCTACGGCCAGTCGATCACGGACGCCTGCATCGGCTGGGACACCACCGACGAGGTGCTCACCGAACTCGCCGCCGCGGTACGCGCCCGCCGGGCCACCCGCCCCAGCGCGGACCCGCACGTCCTGACCACCCCCGCCTGACGACGACACCCCCGCACGCCCCTCCCCGCTTCTGGCCGACCGAGCCGGGGCGGGGGCGGTGTGCCCGGGCGGGACGGGACGGGTGTTTGGGGGCAGGGGGCGCGGGTAGCTCACCGAGGTGACCGACGACGTACCCGTGACCGGGGCACCCACCGCGCCGACGACGCAGGCCCGCCTGCCGGAGGCCGTACTGGCCGACGTGCCGGTGGTCGACACCGCCGCGATCGACCCGCCCACCACCGACCTGCCGGGCTCCCTGGCCGCGGTGCCGGACGAGATCGAGGTCGAGACGGTGGACACCCGCCCCCTGGAGGAGTTGCTCGACGAGCTCTACCACGGTCAGGAGCGGATCAGCCAGGTGGACATCTACCGCCGCGCGCTCGCGGCGGAGCTGCCCGCACAGCTGCTGGCCCGGCTGAACGCGCTACCCCAGGGCGAGTACGCGGTCGACGAGGTGACCGACCTGCTGGGCGGCTCGGCGGGCTGACCCCCCGCACCGGCCGACCCCCTCAGCCGACCCAGTGGCGACCAGGAGAGGACCGTGATGTCGCAGCCCGCCGAGGACCAACACGACGACGAGATGCCCGCCCTGGCCCAACCCCCGAAGGGCAGGGACACCCTGCCCGAGGTGGATTTCGCCAACGAACATGAGACCACCGCGGTCGACGACGACATCCTGACCGGCGCCGACGAGGACGAGCGGGAACCGGAGTCCCCCCGCGGCTGGTCGGGAATGCAGCGCTGACCGCCCTTCGCACCCAGACACCGCCGGCCCGGACGGATCACCGGGCCGGCGGCTGTTCTTCGCGGTACGGCTCATTCCTGCTCGGCGTGGTGCCGCCCTTCCGCGCCCTGCTGGGCCATCGCGTACCCCATCTGGAGGAAGTCGGAGGCGGCCACCGCGGTCAGGGCGGTGGCGACGAGCCGGGTCAGTCGGGGGGCCAGCACCAGACCCCCGGTGAACCCGGTGGCCACCCAGACGGCCAGGCAGAAGGGGCAGCTGAGCAGTTCGCCGATCGCGTGCCGGGTGGAGCTGCCGGAGTCGCGTACCTGCTCCATCACCTCCCCGCTGCCGATCGGATGGTCGTAGCGGGTGAAGGGGGCCCGCAGGGGACTGGTCACGGCGTCCTTGGACAGCAACCGGCTGAGTTTGTGGGTGGCGATCGACAGGAGCACCACATCGGAGGTGGCCGGCCGCTCCGGCACGGTCCGTCCGGTCGCCCTGACCAGGGCGGCGATCGCTCCCGCCGCCCCGGCGTAGGTGCCCATGGCGGCCAGGTACCCGCCCAACGGGCGATGCTCGTGCGGGGCGTACGCCTGGCGCAGCCTGTTCACCTTCTGTTTCAGCAAGCTCACCCGGACTCCTTCTGATCACGCTCTAGCTGTTTCATTCGGCCGGTCAGCCGGCCTGGAGGTTGTCGGCCACCTCTCGGGCCAGGTTCGCCAGCGCTTCGTCGGCCAGCCGGTCGGGTTGGCCCGCACCGGACAGGTCCAGCCCGGCCCGGGTGCCGCCGGTGTCCTGCGGGGTCACCTTCAGCTCCGCCGTCCAGTCCGTGTCGCGCGAACGCCAGCGGGCCCGCAGCCCGTCCGAGTCCCCGTCGCGTACGGCGGATCGCAGCGGCTCGGGCAGCCAGGCGGCACTCCGGTCCGGGTCGGTAGCGGTGTTGAAGACCACCTCTGGCGGTGCGGAGATCCCCCGCTCGGCGTAGACCATCAGACCTCCCGGAGCCGGGTCGGGTCGACCTCCCGACCGGGGTGCCGGGCCAGGTACTCGGTCTCCAGTTCCGCGGTACGCCGCAGGTGGGTGGCGAGCGCCGAGTCGGTGGCGTGCCGCAGGGTGTCCAACCGGGTCCGGTGCAGGCTCTCCATCTCGCGGATGAGGTCCTCCTCGGTCAACTCCTCCGGGTCGACACCGAGTGGTTCGATGCCGGAGTTGGCCGCGGCCACCCGGCCGTCACCCCACAGCGGCATCCGCTGCTCGGGGCTCACCTCGGTGCCGCCGGGGGGAAATCCGTCCGCTGATCGGGATGCTGTCATCTCGCGCCCCCTCGTCCGTAGTGGGCTGGCGTCTGTACGGTTGCCCACCCCCCGGTCGACCAAACCACCGCCACCACTACGACACGGTGTCGGAGAAGAACGAGGTCCCGGTACCCTCGGTGCCATGAAGCGGCTCTGGACCCCGGCGTGGATCGCCCGCCACGCGGCCATGGTCGTACTGGTGACGGCCTTCCTGGCGCTGGGCTGGTGGCAGGTCAGTCGGGCCGCCGCCGGCAACGCCATCAGCTGGGGCTACGCGATCGAGTGGCCGATCTTCGCGGGGTTCGTGGTCTTCGTCTGGTGGCGTGAGGTCCGCCACGCGCTGCGCGACACCCCGGCGTCGTCGGCGACCGGCGACTCCGCGGTCGTCGAGGCGGCCGAGGCCGTTGCGGCGGGCCGGTCCGCCGGGCCGACCGGGGTACGACCACAGCCGGGCATCGGTCGGCCGGTACGGGTCACCCGCACGGTCGACACCCCCGGCGAGGACGACCCTGAGCTGGCCGCATACAACCGCTACCTGTCATGGTTGAACGCCAATCCGGGCGCCAAGCCCGGCGACTATCCCGGCTGAGCCGGCCCGGAAGGACACCAGAAGTGCGCGCTGCCCTCACCCGTTACCGCGTGATCGCCTGGATCGTCGGTGTGGTGCTGATCCTGTTGGTCGTCATCGGCATGCCGTTGAAGTACGGCTTCGACGAGCCGATCGTGGTGGAGACGGTCGGTCAGGCGCACGGCTTTCTCTACATGCTCTACCTGGTAGCCACCTTCGACCTGTCCCGGCGGGTCAACTGGCCGCTCAAGCGGATGGTCCTGGTGATGCTGGCCGGGACCGTGCCCTTCCTCTCCTTCTGGGCCGAGCGCAAGGTGGGCGCCATGGTCCTCGCCGAGCAGCCGGAGCCGGCCCCGCAGCCGGTCGCCGGCTGACCCCCGGCGACTCAGCGCTGGGGCCGCCACAGGTCGGCGTTGGCCAGGGGGTCCTCCCAGCCGCCGTGGCGGTGGATCTCCCGGGCCCGCCGCAGTGCCCGGCTGACCTGGCCGAACTGGTGTTCGTCGTCGCTGGCGAACAGCAGCTCCGTGGCACCTGCCCGCTGCCCCCACAGCTCGTACGCCGGGGGTCGCCACCGGTCGCCGGCCGCCGCGACCAGCACCGGCACCAGGAACACCGCACCGAGCAGCAGGTACGCCCCGGCGGTCAGCCGTTGCAGTCCGCCGGTGAAGCCGAGGGCCAGCCCGATGCCGACGATCACTGCGGCGGAGACCAGGGCGGCCCGGGTGGCCATCCGGTCGTGGGGCCCCCGGGTGGTGTGTAGGTGGGTCAGTTCCGCGACCTGCCAAGTGGTGGTGCCGACCGTGAACCGGTCGGCCGTGACGATGATCCCGGGTCGGGCGTAGAGCAGGGTGGGTTGTCCACCTGCGGTACCCCCCGGTGACCAGGGTGGTCGTGTCCTAGCACCCTCACGCTCCACGGCCCCTCCTCCGCTGCTGGTGTCGAGGCGACCGGCGGCCGGCTCCTCGAGGCAGATGTGCGGGAATCCCGGCTGTGCGCTTATTGTGTGCCCGTCTCGCCACCCTGGCCTGGCCGTTTGCGGTGCTCAGCGGCGGGGTGGCGGGCCAGGGCGCCGGAAACACCATGCCGATTCCGGCTTGTCGGATATGGCGCCCCAGGACCCGGGCGTCATGTGCCGGAACGGACCATTCTCACTTTCACTCCATGTCGGCTTATTACCGACGAAAGCAAACCTGATTCCGTCTCACCATCACCATTGGTCCCGGCTTTCACTGCCGCCGACTCCCGTCCCGTACTACCTTGGCCGAGTCGGCCCGGTCGGCCGCCGTCCGCCCCGGACGGCACCGGGCTGGTGCCGCCGCGGAGCGTCAGCAGGCCCGCGTCGGCGACGGGAGAGGAGCATCAAGCTCTTGTCGCCCCTGTTACACACGCTGCGGGCCCTGACCGTCACCGCGTTCGCTCTGGTGCTGATCGCACCGGCCACGGTGGCTCGGGCCGAACCCTCCCCCGCCGAGTTGACCCGGCGGATCGACAAGGCCTCCACCGAGTTGGAGAACGTGGTGGAGGCGCACAACGAGCTGCGCGAGAAGATCAAGAAGAACCAGGCCGCCGTACGCCGACTCCAGCAGCGGATCGGTCCGCTGGAGCAGCAGGCCGAGCAGAGTCGCGCGGATGTCACCGAGTTGGCCACCACGGCATACAAGACCGGCAACCTCGGCGCGGTGGACGCCCTGCTGCACGGCGGGGACTCGGCGTCCGTGCTGGACCGGCTGGGCACCCTGGATCACCTGACCCGGCAACGCCAGGCCACCATCGCCGGTTACACCGCGGACCAGCAGCGGCTGCTCGACGAGAAGACCCGGCTGGATGTGACCCTCACTCAGCAGGCCGCGCGGTCGCGGGAGCTGACCAGCGCCAAGCGCCGGATCGAGCGGGACCTGGCCACGTTGTACGAGCTACGCCGGCAGGCGTACGGCCGGGCCACCGAACGTGCCACCAACCGGCCGGACAGCGCCAAGGACGCCCCCAGCATCTCCGGCCAGGCCGGTGTAGCCGTCCGGTACGCCTACGGCGCCCTGGGCAAGCCGTACGCGTGGGGCCAGGACGGGCCGAACGGCTACGACTGTTCCGGGTTGACCTCCGCCGCCTGGCGGGCCGCCGGCAAGTCGTTGCCGCACAACACCCGGATGCAGTGGGGGGTGGTCGCCCACATCAGCCGCAGCGAGTTGCGCCCGGGCGACCTGGTCTTCTACCGCAGCCTGGGGCATGTGGCGATCTATGTGGGCGGCGGACAGGTCATCCACGCACCCACCTTCGGGCGGAATGTGGAGAAGCGGGCCGTCGACCTGATGGCACCCTACGGTTACGGCCGGGTGCGCTGAGTCCGCGCGACCCGGTCAGACCTGGTCCGGCCGGTGCTCATGACGAAGGGCCGGCGTCCCCCTACCGGACGCCGGCCCTTCGCTAGTCATTCCTACCAGGTCAGGCCGCTTGCAGCCCCTCCGCGCGAGCCAGCTCACGTAGCCGCCCGAGCGCCTGGATCTCCAGCTGGCGGATCCGCTCGCGGGACAGCGAGAACCGCGAGGCCACCTCGGTCAGCGAGTGCTCCCGGCCGTCCTCCAGCCCGTACCGCGCCCGCATGATGCCGGCGGACCGGTCGTCCAGGTGGTTGAGCAGGCCCTCGATGCGCTGCCGCTCCAGGCCGGTGAGCACGATCTCCTCCGGCGAGGGGGCGTCGCTGTCGGCTACCAGGTCACCCAGGTTGGTGTCACCGTCGTCACCGACCGGGGTGTCCAGCGACACGGTGTCCTGCGACCAGCGGACCAACTCGTTGACCCGCTCGACGGTCACCCCCAGGGCTGCCGCGATCTGCTCCGGCTCGGGGTCACCACCCAGCTCACGGGTGAGCTGCCGGGCCACGTTGCGCATCCGGTTGACGTCCTCCACCAGGTGCACCGGCAGCCGCACGGTGCGTTCCTGCTGGGCGATCGCCCGGCTGATCGCCTGGCGGATCCACCAGGTCGCGTAGGTGGAGAACTTGTAGCCACGTTCGTAGTCGAACTTCTCGACCGCCCGGACCAGGCCGGTGTTGCCCTCCTGGATCAGGTCCAGCATCGGCATCCCGGAGCGGACGTAACGCCGGGCGATCGACACGACCAGACGGAGGTTGGCGCGGATGAACAGGTCCTTGGCCCGCTCGCCCTCGGCGACCAGTCGGCTCAGTTCCTCCCGGGTGGCACCGTCGGGCACGCGGTCCTCGCCGAGCAGGTGCTCGGCGTACAGGCCCGCCTCGATGGCCTTGGAAAGGTCGACCTCCATGGCGGCGTCCAGCAAAGGCGTCCGGGAGATCTCGTGCAGGTAGACTCCAACCAGGTCGCGCTCCTCGGCAACCTCGTCGGTTCGCATCCCGATGTTCTTGTCCACGTTGCCCACGGTCCCCTCTATCGCGCCGGTTGCCCGGTTCCTTGCCATCCCCACGCTCATCAGCCCCTCCCCCGTAACCTCCGCTGTGCCCATCGGTGCTGACATCTACACAACAGATGAGACGTATCGGGGATTCCATGTCGTGGGTCGAAAGTGTCACGAATGCCTGATAATCAGCTGAGAGCACGGTCCACGTTTGCTGTCAGCACCCTGTCGAATGATCTGGTAGACAGGGACCTCGGTGAGGTCGACGGATCGACGAATCGCTGACCGTACCCGCCCATGGCAACACTGCCCGGCCGACCGATACAGCGACCCGGGTCACCCCCGTGCTGCGATGCTGGTCACTGCCAGATACGCGTACGCGGAACGGTTGGTTCATCCACGCCGGTGGTAATACCCCACGCCCTGATGAACAATCCGTGCCCCCGTTCTATGCCCGGGTTTGCCCCCCGCCGTGGGCTCGCGTCCCCCACCACCGACCGACCCGCGGGACGGGCGACGGCAGTAGCGTGTGCCCCATGGCCGTACGCAGCGTGTTGATCACCGGAGGCACCGGCGGGCTGGGCACCGCGGTGACCGCGACCTTCGTCGAGGCGGGCTGGCGGGTGGTGGCGCCACAACGGCACCAGCCGACCCCGAGCCCCGATCCGGGCCGCAACGCTCCGGTACGGCTGGTCGCCGATCTGACCGAGGCGGACGACGTGGCCAGGGTCACCGAGGTGGCCGCCGGGGATCCCCAGGCGCCGCTGCGGGCCGTGGTCAACCTGGTCGGCGGTTACGCCAGCGCCGGTCTGGTGCACGAGACCCCGATCGAGGAGTTCGAGCGGATGCTGACCCTCAATCTGCGCCCCACCCACCTGGTCACCCGGGCCGCCCTGCCGCGTCTGATCGAGGCCGGCGGGGGTGCGGTGGTCTGTGTGGCCTCCCGGGCGGCGGTGGCCCCCTTCCCGGGGGTCGCCGGCTATGTCACCGCCAAGGCCGCGGTGCTCGCCTTCGCCTCGGCTGTCGCGGTGGAGTACAAGTCGGCCGGGGTGCGCTGCAACACCGTGCTGCCGAGCATCATCGACACCCCGACCAACCGGGCGGACATGCCGCAGGCCGATCATTCCCGGTGGGTGGCACCGACCGAGATCGCCTCGGTGATCCGTTTCCTGGCCTCCGAGGAGTCCGCCCCGACCAGCGGCGCCGCCGTACCGGTCTACGGTCGGGCCTGAGCCGGCGCCACCGGGGCGGCAGGGTTCGCTACCCGTATCCCGCACCAGGCCTGGTCCTGCGCCGCCCACCACCCGGTCAGGTAGGCCTGGATCGCCTGGGCCACCTCCTCCGCCGGCCGGTTCGCGTCCACGACGACGAAGGTCGGATATTCCGGCAGGGTGCGGTAGGCGTGGTCGGCTGCGGTCAGGTAGGCCAGGCTCTCCTGGTCGGTGCCGCGCCGCTCGATCCGCCGGTACGCCTCCGCCGGGTGCACCGCCATCAGGAAGGTCACCTGCGGTTGCGGGAAGATCCGGTACGCCGCCCGGACGAGCCGCTCCCAGCGCTGCCCACCGTGGGCCCGGAGGCTGGCGTACTGGCAGACGGCGTAGCGGTCCATCACCGCCGTCCGGCCGGTGAACCAGCCGGCCAGCAACGCCGCCGCGATGGCCAACCAGCGCAGTACGGACTCCACCAGCAGCATGCCGTCCCGCCCGACCAGCCGGTGGGCCTCCCCCCTACCCAGTCGGTGGGCCGCCCGCCCCAACCAGCGTCGGCCGCCCGCATTGCGGTGGTAGGTGGCGTGATGTCCGGCCGCGCTGAGGGCGTCGGCCAGCAACTGTGCCTGGGTGGTCTTGCCGGAGCCGTCGATGCCGACCAGCGCCACGGCGCGGAGTCGGCTCGTCCGACCGCGCTCGGATGAGGGGGCCGACCATGCCGGCAGAGGAGCTTTCGTCGCACTGACCACCCTCGACAGATTATCCGACCCCCGCAGCACCCCTGCCCGTTACCTACTGGTTAGGGGTGGTTCGGGGTGTTCCAACAGCGTGACAGGTGTGGGTTGGCGGAATGCCGGGTACGGATGGGAACCCCCGAGGTGCCCCGAACGAGTCGACAGGAGAGTCGAGATGGCCGAGCGCGACGACGAAACTCTTCTCCACACCCTGAAGAAGGTCGCCGCCGTGCTCAAGCAGGCCGACATTCCGTTCGCCCTAGGCGGCAGCTTCGCCGTCTACGCCCACGGCGGGCACTCCAGCGAGCACGACGTCGACTTCCTGATCCGCCAGACCGATGTCGATACCGCCCTGGAGGCCCTGGTGGCCGCCGGTTTCACCGCCGAGCGGCCGCCGGAGGACTGGCTGGTCAAGGTCTACGACGGCGGCCGGATGGTGGACCTGATCCATCGACCGATCGAGACCCCGGTGACCGAGGAGACCTTCACGGACACGGTGGTGCGGCCGGTCGACGCCATCCACATGCCGGTGTTGTCGGCCACCCAGTTGATGGTGCACAAGCTGCTCAGCTTCTCCCAGCACTACTGCGACTTCGCCCGGGGTCTGCCGTTGGCCCGGTCGCTGCGGGAGCAGATCGACTGGGAGCGGGTACATAAGGACACGCAGCACTCGCCGTACGCGGAGTCATTCCTGGTGCTGCTGGACAGGCTGGAAGTCGTGCCGTTCGTCGGCACGACCGACGGGAGGGGAACACCGTGACCGTGTACCGCGACCCCGGCGCCGGGCCACCGGACGAGTACGTCGAGGCGGAGATCCAACGACTGCTCTCCGAGGACCCGGCCGTGGCCGAACAGGGCATCACCGTGGTCCGCACGGAACGCGGCCTCATGCTGTACGGCGAGGTGGAGAGCGCGTACCGGCGGGAGGAGATCCTGCGCGCGGTGGCCGAGCGCTTCCCGGAGGTGTCGATCAACAGCGACATCGGGGTGACCCGCACGCAGGCGCCCACGGAGATCGAGCAACTCTGAGGGAGGTTCGATGGTTATCCGGATCGCCGCCGTGGGGGACGTGCATCTGGACGAGGACGTGGTCGGTCGGTTCCGGCCGGCACTGGAGGAGTTGCCCGACCGTGCCGACGTACTGCTGCTCGCCGGTGACCTGACCCGGCACGGCACCGAGGCCGAGGCCCGTTGCGTGGCCCGGGAGTTCGGTGGCCTGGGGGTACCGGTGATCGCCGTCCTCGGCAACCACGACCACCAGTGCGACCAGGTACCGCAGGTGGTCGGGGTCCTGGAGGAGGCGGGGATCGCCGTGCTGGAGGGCACCGGGGTGGTGCTCGACTGCGCGGGTGGGCGGCTGGGGGTGGCCGGGGTCAAGGGCTTCGGCGGCGGATTCGCCGGCCGGTGCGCCAGTGACTTCGGTGAGCCGGAGATGAAGGCCTTCGTACGCACCACTACCGAGAGCGCCGAACGGCTGTCGGCGGCCCTGCGGTCGCTGGACTGCGACATGCTGGTGGCCCTGACCCACTACTCGCCGGTGCCGGACACCCTGGCCGGTGAGCCCTTGGAGATCTATCCCTTCCTCGGCTGTTACCAGCTGGGTCAGGCGATCGACGACGCCCCGACCACCCTGGCCGTGCACGGGCACGCCCACCACGGCTCGGAGCGGGGGGTCACCCCGGGCGGGGTACGGGTGCGCAATGTGGCCCACCCGGTGATCAAGCAGGCGTACAGCATCTTCTATCTGGGCGATGGTCTCGATCAGGCCGACGTTTCCCCAGTCGGGACATCGGGTACTGCGCAACCATGGAGCTGATTCTCTGGATTCTCGCAGTCGTACTGGTGGTTGCCGGCATCCTCGCGCTGTTCCGGCGGCAGATTCTCTGGGGCATCGTCCTCATCGTGGTCGGTCTTCTCGTCGGCCCGGGTGGTGTCAGCATCTTCAATTGACGTGGCGACGACGACGTCGCCCACACCGGACCCGCCGGGGTCGTCATGACCGGAACTCCGTCCTCCCGACTGGAGTCGCCGGGCATGGCGACCCCGGCGTGCTGTCCACCCTCCCTGCGGTGTCCGACATGCGACCCTGAGGTTTGCCGACCCTCCGGGGCGGAGAAGCAGCCCTCATGCGGATGACTACGGCACAGACCGAACGGCCCACCGGCGGTGCGCGACAGTGGTGGGCGCTGGCCGGCTTCGGGTTGGCCGTGTTCGCCGCAGCGGCCCTGGGCAGCCTGGCCGTCACCGGCACCACGGCCGAGTACGCCAGCCTGGACCAACCCGGCTGGGCACCACCCTCCTGGCTGTTCGGGCCGGTGTGGACCGTGCTCTACGTGATGATCGCGGTGTCCGGCTGGCTGGTCTGGCGTCGGGTGGGTCTCGGCCCCGCCCTGATCGCCTGGGTGGTGCAGCTGCTGCTGAACGCCGCCTGGACCCCGCTGTTCTTCGGCGCCGGCCAGTACGGCCTGGCCTTCGCCGAGATCCTGGTGATGTGGGTGGCGATCGGGGTCACCGTGCTGTTGTTCCGGCGGGTCAGCGGGCTGGCGGCGGCCCTGCTGCTGCCCTACTGGGCCTGGGTGACCTTCGCCGCCGCCCTGAACTACTCGATCTGGCAGCTCAACGGGTGACCTCCCGCCTGGGCGCGGCGGGTAGCCGCACCGCGCCCAGGTGGTCGAGGAGAGCTCAGCAGCGGGGCACGTTCGGGATGAACCCGTCGTAGCCGGTGTAGGTGTACGCGTCCGCGATGAAGCGGCCGGCGCCGATCCGGTTCCAGATCGAACTGGTGCCGTAGGTGCCGGTCACCGTGGTGCCGTTGGTCTGACAGTTGATGGTGACCTTCGTACCGGTGGCCAGGGAGTCGACCGCCGAGTAGCCGGTGCCCGGGCCGGAGCGGACGGTCAGATTGGCACCGGCGGTGCGTACCGTGCCGGAGCCGGTGGCCGAGGAGCAGCCGTTGCCGCTGGTGTAGTTCCTGGTGCCCCAGTACAGCGCCAGGGTTCCGTTGAACCGGACCTTGATGTCGGCCCCGTTGAGCCGCTGCTCGTAGTGCAGGTGGGGGCCGCTGGAATTGCCGGTGTTGCCGACCCAGCCGATCACCTTGCCGTAGCCCACGGACTGACCGACGGAGACATTGAAGCCCCGCAGGTGGGCGTAGTAGGTGTGATAGCCGTTGCCGTGGTTGATCCGGACGTATTTTCCGTAGCTGCTGCCGCCCAGGTCGGTCACCCGGTCTACCGTGCCGGGGGCGCTGGCCACCACGGGGTCACCCAGGTCGTCGGTGCGGTTGAAGTCGATGGCGTTGGCCGGGCTGTGGCCGCTGCGGGTCTGCCCGGACCAGGTCTGGCCACAAGGGAAGGGCACCCGGAAGGTCGGCGCCGCCATCGCGGGCGAGGCCGGCAGCAGGAACCCTGCGACCAACAACATCAGCAGGGCACCCGCCGCCAGTAACCGGGCGGTGATGGGGCGCAGCCATCGATCATGCATCTAGCACCTCCGACGTCGAAATCTGTCAATGGTTTGGACAAGCCTGGCAGGAATCCTCGGATATCGATAGACCGAGTATTCGCGGAGAACCCGACCGGCCCGATCGACGGGTTTCGGGATTGTTACTTGTCCGTGTCCCGTCCAGGGGTGGACCCCACTGGATGCAAGCGCTTACATGTGAAAACGCCCCATCGGACCGGCGTCATGTTGACCGGATGTGTCCGGTCAGCGCCGGCTAGAAAGGAGGACGGCATGGCGGTCTTTGCCAGGCCACGCCAGGCCCTCGCGATCGCTGGCGTGCTCGGGCTGGCGCTCGGCGTCGGCGCGTGCGGCACCGGAAGCAGCGACAACAGCGGCACTAACAACAACAACGCCGATTCTGCCGAGTGCGCCCCGTACGAGAAGTACCAGGGCCACAGCGGCAAGAAGGTGGCCATCTACTCGTCAATCCGCGATATCGAGGCCGACCGCCTCGACCAGTCGTGGAAGCAGTTCGAAGAGTGCACCGGCATCGACATCAGCCACGAGGGTGCCGGTGACTTCGAGGCACAGCTGCCGGTTCGCGCCGACGGCGGAAACGCGCCCGACCTCGCGTTCATCCCGCAGCCCGGTCTGATTCAGCGTTTCGCCGAGCGGGGCCAGATCAAGGCCGCCAGCGCCGACACCAAGGCGATGGCCGAGGAGAACTACCCGGCCGACTGGCTGAAGTACAGCACGGTCGGCGGCACCTTCTACGGTGCGCCGCTGGGCTCGAACGTGAAGTCGTTCGTCTGGTACTCGCCGAAGACGTTCCAGGAGAAGGGCTGGTCGGTCCCGACCACCTGGGAAGAAATGATCAAGCTCAGCGACACCATCGCTGACAGCGGCACCAAGCCGTGGTGCGCCGGCATCGAGTCCGGTGACGCCACCGGCTGGCCGGCCACCGACTGGATCGAGGACGTCCTGCTGCGTACGCAGACCCCCGAGGTCTACGACCAGTGGACGACCCACGAGATCCCGTTCAACGACCCGCGGATCGCCGACGCCCTAGACCGGGCCGGCACCATCCTGAAGAACGAGAAGTACGTCAACGGCGGCTACGGCGGGGTCCGCAGCATCGCCACCACCTCCTTCCAGGAGGGCGGCATCCCGATCACCTCCGGCAAGTGCGCCCTGCACCGGCAGGCGTCGTTCTACGCCAACCAGTGGCCGGAGAACACCAAGGTGGCCGAGGACGGCGACGTGTTCGCGTTCTACTTCCCGGCCATCGACCCCTCCCGGGGCAAGCCGGTGCTGGGTGGCGGCGAGTTCGTCGTAGCCTTCGCCGACCGTCCCGAGGTGCAGGCGGTGCAGACCTACCTGGCCTCCGGTGAGCACGCCAACAGCCGCGCGAAGATCGGCGACTGGGTCTCGGCGAACAACAAGCTCGACCTGGCCAACGTCAGCAACCCGATCGACAAGCTCTCCGTGGAGATCCTCCAGGACGACAGCTCGGTCTTCCGGTTCGACGGTTCCGACCTGATGCCCGCCGCCGTCGGCGCCGGGACCTTCTGGAAGGGCATGATCGACTGGATCAACGGTAAGGACACCGCCAGCGTCCTCCAGGGCATCGAGAGCAGCTGGAAGTAATTCCAGCGGTGGGGCCGGTCCGCGAGCAGCGGACCGGCCCACCTGCTCCGTGGAGTAACCCCTGGGAGGGTTGATGAACTTCGACTTCGCCGACCAGGCGCCGAAGATGATGATGTTGCTGTGGGGGCTGGTCGCCTTCGCAGTGGTGGTCGGCGGCCTGCTCTTCGTACTCGACGCGGTGCCGTCCTACTTCGCCCGGCGCCGCGAGGCGCAGGTGCTGGCCGCGTACGCCAGCGGGGGGCCGTCGCCCCGGCGGACCAAGCCCCGCGAGGGTTTCTTCGCGCTGTTCTTCCTGATGCCGGCGGTGCTGCTGCTGCTGATCGGACTGGTGGTCCCGGCGCTGCGGACCACCCTGCTGTCCTTCATGGACGGCGGCAGCCAGAACTGGGTCGGCCTGGACAACTACCGTTGGATGTTCGCCGATGACGCGATCGTCCGGGTGTTGCTCAACACCCTGGTCTGGGTGACCCTGGTGCCGCTGGCCGCCACCGCCATCGGTCTGATCTACGCGGTGCTGGTGGACAAGGCCCGCATGGAAGCCCTCGCCAAGTCCCTGATCTTCATGCCGATGGCGATCTCCTTCGTCGGCGCCAGCATCATCTGGCGGTTCGTCTACGCCTACCGGGGCGAGGACCAGGAGCAGATCGGCCTGCTCAACCAGATCGTGGTCAGCCTCGGCGGCGAACCCCGGCAGTGGCTGCTCGACTCACCGCTGAACACCCTGCTGCTGATCGTGATCATGGTGTGGATCCAGGCCGGTTTCGCCATGGTGGTGCTCTCCGCAGCGATCAAGTCCATTCCCGCGGACATCGTGGAGGCGGCCCGCCTCGACGGGGTCACCCCGTGGCAGATGTTCTGGCAGATCACCATGCCGAGCATCCGGCCCGCGCTGATCGTCGTGGTGGTCACCATCTCGATCGCCACGCTGAAGGTCTTCGACATCGTGCGTACCACGACCAACGGCAACTACGACACCAGCGTGATCGCCAACGAGATGTACAACCAGGCGTTCCGGTACGGCCAGAACGGGCAGGGCTCCGCGCTGGCGGTGTTCCTCTTCCTCCTGGTGGTACCGATCGTGATCTTCCAGATCCGGAACCTGCGTCAGCAGCGACGGGAGGGCTGAGATGACCACCACCACTCCCCCGGCCGCGGTCGGTGCCCAGCAGGACGACAAGGGTTCCACCCGGGCGTCACGGGTCCGCAAGCGGCTCAACAGCCGCACGGCGACCGTGGCCGCGATCGTCATCGCGGTGGTCTGGACCATCCCCACCTTCGGCCTGTTCATCTCCTCCTTCCGCCCGGAGGCGGAACTGAAGACCACCGGCTGGTGGACGGCCTTCCGGGATCCGCAGTTCACCCTGCAGAACTACCAGGACGTGCTGTTCGGGCAGAACGCCTCCTCCGGGCAACTGGCCAACTACTTCGTCAACTCGCTGGTCATCACCATTCCATCGGTGTTGTTCCCGCTGGCGTTCGCCGCCCTGGCCGCGTACGCCCTGGCCTGGATCAACTTCCGCGGCCGGGACTGGCTCTACATCGCCATCTTCGCGCTCCAGATCGTGCCGTTGCAGATGGCCCTGGTGCCGCTGCTCAGCTTCTTCTCGCGCGGAGTCAACCTGGGCGGGATCACCCTGATGCCCGCCTGGAACCTCGACGGTGCGCAGAACTTCGCCCAGGTGTGGTTCGCCCACACCTGCTTCGCGCTGCCGTTCGCGGTGTTCCTGCTGCACAACTTCATCTCGCAACTGCCCAGGGACCTGATGGAGGCGGCCCGGGTCGACGGGGCCACCCACCCCAAGATCTTCCGCACCATCGTCCTGCCGTTGGTGGCACCCGCCCTGGCCGCGTTCGCCATCTTCCAGTTCCTCTGGGTCTGGAACGACCTGCTGGTGGCGCTGATCTTCGCCGGGGGCAGCGAGGTCACCGCACCCCTGACGGTGCGGTTGGCCGAACTGGCCGGTACCCGGGGCAACGAATGGCAACGGTTGACCGCCGGGGCCTTCGTCTCGATCGTCGTACCGCTGATCGTGTTCCTGTCGTTGCAGCGCTACTTCGTTCGAGGGCTGCTCGCCGGCAGCGTCAAGGGTTGACCCACCGGTGGTGCCGCCGCCTGAGGTGGCGGCACCACCGGAGGTAGTGAGTGGGGTTACCGTGACGAGGATCGACGATGTCGCCCGACTGGCCGGGGTGTCCACGGCCACCGTCTCCCGGGCGTTGCGCGGACTGCCCACCGTGTCCGCGGCCACCCGTCGGCGGGTGCTGGCCGCCGCCGAGCAGTTGCAGTACGCCGTCTCCCCGAGCGCCTCGCGACTGGCCGGCGGGCGTACCGGTGCGGTGGCCGTGGTGGTCCCCCGGATCACCCGGTGGTTCTTCGGGGTGGTCGTGGAGGCGGTCGAGGACTTCCTCCACCAGTCCGGGTACGACCTGCTGCTGCACAACCTGGGTGGACGGGAGCAGAACCGCCAGCGCCTGCTGCATCCGGCCAACCTGCACAAGCGGGTGGACGCCGTGATGCTGGTAGCCACTCCGCTGCGCCCCGCCGATCTGGGTGCCCTGACCACCCTGGCCCTGCCCGGGGTGACCGTCAGCTCCGGCACCGACGTGGCGGGCTGGCCCTGCGTACGCATCGACGACGTGGCCGCCGCCCGCACCGCCACCCGTTATCTGTTGGAACTCGGTCACCGGCGGATCGCGCACATCTCCGGTGACCCGGACGACGAACTGGCCTTCACCGCCCACCTGGACCGGCGGCGGGGCTACCAGGAGGCGCTGCGTGCGGCCGGGCTGCGGCCGGACCCGAGCCTGGATGTGGAGTCCGGATTCGACATCGCCGGCGGCACCCGGGCCACGGAGGAACTGCTGCGCCGGGGTGACCCGCCGACGGCCATCTTCGCCGCCTGCGACGAGATGGCGATGGGCGCGCTGACCGCGCTGCGCGACGCGGGCCTGCGGGTACCCCATGATGTCAGTGTGATCGGCATCGACGACCATGCCCTCTCCGGGGTGCTGGGGCTGAGCACGGTCGCCCAGCCCGCGGCCGAGCAGGGTCGGTTGGCCGCCGAGATGCTGCTGGACCCGCTCTGCCGACCTGGCGCCTCCGCCCCCGACCCGGCCGCCACCCTGGTGATCCTGCCCACTCGGCTGGTCGTGCGGGAATCGACCGCCCCACCGAGGGCAAACTGAACCGACGGGTCTCCATCGCCCGCCGCCGACCTCGTCCGGACGACCATGGGAGTACGCCCTGAACGAGAACCCGACCCCGCAGACCGCACCCGCCGTCGCGGCCCCCGCCTGGTGGACCGAGGCGGTGATCTACCAGATCTACCCCCGCTCGTTCGGTGACTCCGACGGCGATGGGATCGGCGACCTGCCCGGCATCACCGCCCGCCTGGACCACCTGCGGGAGCTGGGGGTCGACGCGATCTGGCTCTCCCCGTTCTATCCCTCACCCCAGGCCGACGCCGGGTACGACGTGGCCGACTACCGGGACGTCGAGCCGCTGTTCGGCACCCTGGCCGACGCCGACGACCTGATCGCCCAGGCACACGCCCGAGGGCTGCGGGTGATCGTCGACCTGGTGCCCAACCACACCTCCTCGGCCCACGAGTGGTTCCAGCAGGCCCTGGCCGCCGGGCCGGGCAGCCCCGAGCGGCAGCGCTACATCTTCCGCGACGGACGGGGACCGGAGGGCGCCGAACCGCCCAACGACTGGCAGAGCGTCTTCGGCGGACCGGCCTGGACCCAGGTGAAGGACGGTCAGTGGTACCTGCACCTGTTCGACACCGCCCAGCCCGACCTGAACTGGGACGCCCCCGAGGTGCGCACGGAGTTCCTGGAGGTGCTGCGGTTCTGGTTGGACCGGGGGGTGGACGGCTTCCGGGTGGACGTGGCCCACGGCCTGATCAAGCAGGCGGACCTGGCCGACTGGCAGGAGCCGCAGGAGATCCTCTCCGGTCAGGAGGTGGACAAGCCCCGCCCGCCGATGTGGGACCAGGACGGGGTGCACGAGATCTACCGGGACTGGCGGCGGCTGCTGGACGGCTACCCCGGCGAACGGATCCTGGTGGCCGAGGCGTGGGTGGAGCCGGCCGAGCGGCTGGCCCGCTACGTCCGCCCCGACGAGATGCACCAGGCCTTCAACTTCGAGTACCTGCTGGCCTCCTGGACCGCCCCGGCCCAGTACGCCGTCATCACCCGCTCCCTGGAGGCCACCGACTCGGTCGGCGCCCCCACCACCTGGGTGCTGTCCAACCACGACGTGGTGCGGCACGCCTCCCGGCTGGGCCTGCCGATCGGCACCCCCCGCCCCAACGGCATCGGGGCGGACGACCCGCAGCCGGACGCCGCGAGCGGTCTGCGCAGGGCCCGGGCGGCCACCCTGCTGATGCTCGCCCTGCCCGGCTCGGCCTACCTCTACCAGGGCGAGGAACTGGGGTTGCCGGAGCACACCAGGATGCCGGACGAGGCCCGCCAGGATCCCACCTGGGAACGCAGTGGGCACACCCAGCGGGGTCGGGACGGCTGCCGGGTGCCGATCCCCTGGGAGGCCGACGCCCCCTCGTACGGCTTCGGGCCGACCGACGCCAGTTGGCTGCCCCAGCCGGGGGTCTGGGCCGAGTACGCCCTGGACCGCCAGCGGGGGGTGCCCGGCTCGACCTACGAGATGTACCGCACCGCCCTGCGTCTGCGGCGTACCCACGGGCTGGGTCGTGGCACGTTGCAGTGGCTCTCCTCCGGCGACGAGGTGCTGACCTTCCGCAACGGCCGGGTGGTGGTGCTGACCAACTTCGGTGCCACCGGCGTACCGCTGCCCGACGGGGAACTGCTGCACAGCAGCGCCCACCTGGACGAGGACGGCTCGGTCCCCACGGACGTCACCGTCTGGGTGCTCACCGGCTGAGGTTCACAGCTTCTCCGCCCGGGTGTGCAGCAACTGGTTGACCTCGGTGATGTCCTTGGGGGAGGTGCGGGCGGCCAGCCAGTACATGATGCCGGTGGGGATGAAGAAGAGCTGGAAGGCGGCCAGCCCGACGGCGTAGTTCAACGGGGGCGGGAAGGCCGCCCGCAGGGCGTGGAAGGCGACCCCGACCAGCCCGTTGCCGGCCGCCCGCCCCACCCCGTTGACCAGGTTGCCCAGGCTGTAGACCGTGCCCCGGTGCTCCGGAGGGTTGGCGTCCGCGATCAGGGCGAACCAGTTCGGGGAGTTCGCCGAGGTCAGCGCCAGGGCCAGCAGGGCGGTGAGCAGGCTCAGCCCGACGGTGGGCTCGGTGACGACACTGGCCAGTACGGCCCGCACCACCGTGCCGGTGCCGGCCCCGTCGGGCACCTCGATGCGGATCGGCACGAAGAACAGCACCAGGTAGAAGGGCAGGGCGGCGAGGATGCCGACCGCGGCCACCGTGGCCCGGCCGGAGAGGGTACGCCGTTGCAGGGCGTCCCCGATCAGACCACCGACGATGGAGAGCACCCCGCCCAGTTGGAACAGGGTGGCGAAGACGCTGCCGACCACGATCGCGGTTTCCATCGAGTAGCCCTGGTCCCGGGCCCGTTCGGCGAAGAGCACCGGCAACCAGACCAGCGACCCGAAGGCGGCCTGGGCGGTGAGGCCCTGGAGGATCAGCCACCGGTTGGTACGCCGACCCAGGATGACCGGCAGGTCCCGGCGGCTGATCCGGTAGTCGTAGTCCGCCCCCTCGGCCAGCGCGGCGGCCAGTTCCGGCTCGCTCTGGCCGCGCCGGATGTCGTACGTGAGCAGGTAGGCCGCGGTGGCGACCAGACCGACGACGGTGAGCAGCAGGAACGGACGCCGCCAGTCGACCGCCCCGAGCAGCCCGCCGACCAGGGTGCCGGCCAGGGTGCCCGCCCCCTGGGACAGCCCCCAGAAGCTCATCACCAGGCCCCGACGCCGGGGCGAGATCAGGTCGGTGACCACCGAGAAGCCGACCGAGCCGACCGCCCCCAGCCCCACCGCGGCCAGCAGCTGGGCGGCCAGGAAGGTGGGATAGTTCCCGGCCAGCCCGCTGCCCCCGGTCCCGACCGCCCAGATCAGGGTGCCGATCATGAGCAGGGGCTTGCGGTGGGTACGGTCGCCGAAGTAGGCCCAGCCCACCGCCGCCACCGCGCTGACCAGGAAGCTGACCGCGGTCACCAGGCCCAGCAGGCGCTGCGACACCGCGAAGGACTCGGCGATCGCGCCGTACAGCGGCGGCACCAGGCCGATCGCCACATTGTCCAGCGAGGCGAGCAGCACGAAGACGACGACACTGTAGAACCGGTGCACCGCGCCGCCGCCCCACACCCGCCCGGCTCCGCCCGTGGTCAAGGTCATGCGGGCAGCCAATCAGGACCGGATGTCGGGCCGTGCACCGGCCCCACCCCCGGATCGAGTGGCTTCACCCCCTAGCGCAGCCACTCGATCCGGGTTTCGAGGGTGGTTCAGCCCTGGGCCTGGCGGTCCAGGTGGTGTTCGCGGGCCTGGGCGTAGCGCTCCCGGATGGCCGGGACCGGTTCGGCGGCGTACTCCCGGGTGCCGGCCGGGGTCCAGTCGGGGGCCTCCGTGGTGCCCAGGGCCAGCCAGGCGGCCTGGCGGGCGGCCCCGTCGGCGACGTACTCCCCCGGCGGGGGGACGACGACCGGGCAGCCGAAGACCTGGGCGGCGATCCGGCGTACGGCGGCGGAGCGGGCCCCACCCCCGACCAGGATCACCCGGCGGGCCTGCGCCCCCTGGGCGGCCAGCGCGTCCAGACCGTCCGCCAGGGCGCAGAGCATGCCCTCCACGGCCGCCCGGGCCAGGTGCCCCGGGGTCGAGGTCCGCAGGGTCAACCCGTGCACCGCCCCGGTGGCCGTCGGCCGGTTGGGGGTGCGCTCCCCCTCCAGGTACGGCACCAGCACCAGCCCCTCCGCCCCGGGCGGGGCGGACAGCGCCAGGTCGGCGAGTTCGTCCAGGCCGACCCGCAGCATCCCGGCGGCGGCATCCAGCACCCGGGCCGCGTTGAGGGTGGCGACCAGGGGCAGGAACCGGCCGGTCAGGTCGGCGAACCCGGCTACCGTGCCGCCGGCGTCGGCGGCCGGGGTCTCCGCGATGCTGAAGACCGTGCCGGAGGTGCCGATCGAGACCAGCACGTCACCGGAGCCCGCCCCCACCCCGAAGCCGGCGGCGGCGTTGTCCCCCGCCCCGGGACCGAGCAGGGCCTCGGCGGCACCCGGCAGGGCGGCCGGGTCCAGTCGACCGGCGGACTCGGCCGGACCCAGCACGGTGGGTACCCGTACCACTCGGCCCAGTGCGCGTTCCAGCAGGTCGGGGCGGTACTCGCCGGTGGCCGGCGACCAGTAGCCGGTGCCGCTGGCATCACTGCGATCGGTACGCAGGGCCTCCAGCCCGGGAGCACCGGCCAGCCGCCAGGTCAGCCAGTCGTGGGGCAGGCAGACGGCCGACACCCGGTCGGCGTTGGCCGGCTCGTGTCGGGCCAGCCACCGCAGCTTGGTGACCGTGAAGCTGGCCACCGGCACACTGCCCACGGCCTCGGCCCAGAACTTCCCGCCCCCGGCCTCGGCTACCAGGTCGGCGGCGGCCTGGGCCGAGCGGGTGTCGTTCCACAGCAGGGCCGGCCGGATCACCTGCCCGGCCTCGTCCAGGCAGACCATGCCGTGCTGCTGACCGGCGACGGCGACCGCGGCGACGTCGGCCAGCCCACCGGCGGCCTCGACCGCCGTCTGGAGGGCGGACCACCAGGCCTCCGGGTCGACCTCGGTGCCGTCCGGGTGCGGGGCCCGGCCCTGGCGGACCAGGGCACCGGTCTCCGCGTCCCGGACGACCACCTTGCAGGACTGGGTGGAGGAGTCCACCCCGGCGACGAGCGGCATCCCGTCCGTCCTCAGCGGGCGCCGAGCAGGTGCTCGACGGCGAGCTGGTTGAGCCGGACGAAACCGAAGCCACGGGCGGCCACGGCCTCGACGTCGAACTCCTCGAAGGCGGTGGTGTCGGCGAGCAGCTCGGCGTAGCCCTCGCCCTCGCCGAGGGTCGGCACGGCCAGCTCGGCCACCTTGCTGGCGGCCAGCGCCTCGGCCACCTCCGGGTCGGCCCGGAAGGCCGCGGCCCGCTCCTTGAGCAGCAGGTAGGTGCGCATGTTGGCCGCCGCGGAGGCCCACACCCCGTCGATGTCCTCCGTGCGGGAGGGCTTGTAGTCGAAGTGCCGCGGCCCCTCGTAGGCGGGACCCCCGGCCGGGCCACCGTGCTCCAGCAGGTCGACCAGGGCGAAGGCGTTGAGCAGGTCACCGTGGCCGAAGACCAGGTCCTGGTCGTACTTGATGCCCCGCTGGCCGTTGAGGTCGATGTGGAACAGCTTGCCCTGCCAGAGGGCCTGGGCGATGCCGTGGACGAAGTTGAGCCCGGCCATCTGCTCGTGGCCGACCTCCGGGTTCAGCCCGACCCGCTCGGGGTGGGCGAGGGTGGAGATGAAGGCCAGGGCGTGCCCGACCGTGGGCAGCAGGATGTCGCCGCGCGGCTCGTTCGGCTTGGGCTCCAGGGCGAAGCGCAGGTCGTAGCCCCGGTCGATGACGTACTGGCAGAGCAGGTCGACCGCCTCGCGGTAGCGCTCCAGGGCCGCCTGGACGTCCTTGGCGACGTCGTACTCGCCACCTTCCCGGCCGCCCCACATGACGAAGGTCTTGGCGCCCAGTTCGGCGGCCAGGTCGATGTTGCGCAGCACCTTGCGCAGGGCGTACCGCCGCACCTCACGGTCGTTGCTGGTGAACCCGCCGTCCTTGAACACCGGCTGCTGGAAGAGGTCCGTGGTGACCATCGGCACCACCAGGCCGGTCTCGTCCAGGGCCTTGCGGAACCGGGCGATCTGGGCGTCGCGGGTGGCCGCGTCCGAACCGAAGGGGATGAGGTCGTCGTCGTGGAAGGTCACCCCGTACGCGCCCAGCTCGGCGAGCCGGTGCACCGACTCCACCGGATCGATGGCGGTACGGGTGGCGTGGCCGAACGGGTCGCGGCCCTGCCAGCCGACCGTCCAGAGCCCGAAGGAGAACTTGTCGGCGGGGGTGGGACGGGGTGCCATGACAGACCTCCGGTGGTGTCGTCCGCTATTTGTTCAGTGGTTGAATTAAATGGTGGTGATGTGGCAGTGTCAAGAGGTGATCCCCTCCGCAGCCCCGGCCGGCGCGGTGCGCCAGGGCAGCCTCCGCGAACTGAACCTGGCCCTCGTGCTCGGCCGGATCGCCGCCGCCCCCCGACCCCCCTCACGGGCCTCGCTGGCGGCCGAGACCGGCCTGACCCGGGCCACGGTCTCCGCCGTGGTGGAGGACCTGGTCGCCGGGCGACTGGTCACCGAGGCGGAGCCCCAGCCGCGTACCGGGGCCGGCCGACCGGCTCGTGGTCTGGTGCTGGCCGGTGACGGCCCGGCCGGGTTGGGGCTGGAGGTCAATGTCGACTATCTGGCCGCCTGCGTCGTGGACCTCACCGGCGAGGTCCGGCACCACAGCGTGCACCGCGCCGATCTGCGGCCGATCTCCCCCGCCGACGCGCTGAGCCGGCTGGTGCGGCTGGCCACCGAGGCCCGGGCCGCCGCCGAGGCGCAGGGCCTCATCCTGGCCGGCGCCGCCCTGGGGGTGCCCGGTCTGGTCGACGACGCCGGGCTGGTCCGCCTGGCCCCCAACCTGGGCTGGCGTGACGTGCCGGTGCCCGAACTGCTGGCCGGGCATCCCCCGCTGACCGAGATGATCGACGGGGTGCCGCCGCTGGTGGTGGACAACGAGGCCAACCTGGCCGCGCTGAGCGAGTTGCACGCCGGCGCCGGTCCGGGCAGCTTCCTGCACATCTCCGGTGAGGTCGGCATCGGCGCCGGCATCGTGCTCGACGGTGCCCTGTACCGGGGGGCCCGGGGTTGGAGCGGGGAGATCGGCCACATCCCGGTACGCCCGGACGGGCCCGCCTGCCGGTGCGGGGGCCGGGGCTGCCTGGAGCAGTACGCCGGCCAGGAGTCGATCCTCGCGGCGGCCGGCCTGGCCGGGGCGGACCTGCCGGCCGACACCGCCCCGAACCGGCTGGCCGAGCTGGCCGAGGCGGGCGACGCGCAGGTGCTGCGGGCCCTGCACGAGGCCGGGACGGCCCTCGGGGTGACCGTGTCCAGTGTGGTCAACCTGCTGGACCTGGACACGGTGGTGCTCGGCGGCGGCTACGCCCCCCTGGCTCCCTGGCTGCGCCCGCCGATGCTCGCGGAGATCGACCGCCGGGTGCTGACCGCGGCCTGGTCCCCGGTGACCGTCCGGCCGGCGACCCTCGGGGCCACGGCCGCCGTCGTCGGCGCGGCCGGTTCGGTGGTACGCCGGATCATCGCCCGGCCGGTGGCCTGGTTGGCCCGGCTGTAGCCCTACCGCCGCCCTTGCGTCCAGGCGGGTCCCGGGGGCACTTCGGTACGCTTGCCCCCAGGCAACCATGACCGTGACCCGGAGGAGCGACACCACCGGCATGCGCACATCCCGACAGCGCAGGGCGCACCGCGAGCCGGAATGACCAGCACTCGTGAGGGCCGAGTCGCCGGCCCCGCCCGCCGTGACGAGGCCGGCCAGGGCAGATCGGACCGACCGGAGTCGGCCGAATCCCTGGACCTGGCCGGTGAACTCCTTGACGGACTGGCCGAGGCGATACTGACCGTCGACGGCGACGGGCTGGTCGGCACCGCCAACGCGGCCACCCGGAGACTGCTGCCCGAGGTGGGCCCGGGCACCGATCTGGCCACCTGCGCGGTGCCGGCACTGGCGACCGCGACCGCCGCCGGGCACCCCCACTTCGAGGGGGAACACCGCGGCCGACGCCTTCGCGGGGTACGCCGGGCCCTGCCCGCCGGCCGCTGGGTCTGGTACGTACGTGACGTCACCGAGGAGTGGGCCGGCAGCCAGGCGCTGCTAGCCGAACGCCGCCGTACCGCCTTCCTCGCCGACGCGGGTCGACGCCTGGGCCTGGCCCTGCACCGCGACCAGGCGCTGCGGGCCGCCGCCACCCTCCCGGTGCCCTACCTGGCCGACCTGGCCCTGGTCGTGCACCTGCCGCCCGTTCCCGCCGAGCAACGGCCGCACTGGATCCGGTACGCCGAGGGGCAGCCCGGTCCGGTGACCGGGGAGTCCGACTGGAGTCTGACCGCAGCCCTACCCGGGCTCGCCGAGGCCCTGGACGGCGGATGCCCAGCGCCCGGCCCCTGGTCGGTGGCGGCGCAGCAGGACCTGGACCCGGTCTTCGCCGCCGACCTCGACCGGGAGGCGACCCTGCTGGTCAGCCCGATGCCGGGGGCCGGCCGGACGGTCGGGGCCCTGGTGCTGCTGCGACACCCCGGGCGTACCGGCTTCGACCCCCGGGATGTCGAGCTGGCCCGTGAGTTCGCCGCCCGGGCGGGCGCCGCCCTGACCATGGCCGAGTTGTACGACGAGCAGGCCCACCTGGCCCGGGTGCTGCAGAACAGCCTGCTGCCGCCGGAGCTGCCCCGGGTGGCCGGGCTGGAGGTCGCGGGGGGTTACCGTGCCGCCGGGGACAGCCTGCGGATCGGGGGCGACTTCTACGACCTCCTACCCTCCGAGGGCGGGGTGTTGTTCGCCCTGGGTGACGTCTGCGGCAAGGGGGTCGGCGCGGCCGTGCTGACCGGCCGGGTACGGCAGTCCCTGCAGACCCTGCGGCTGGTGGAACAGCAGCCGTTGAAGCTGCTGCGGCTGCTCGACCGGGCCCTGCTGGACATGCCGGACGCCGCCCGACGCAGCCAGTTCACCACCCTGCTGCTGGGCAGCCTGAGCCAGGATCCCGAGGGCGGCCTGCGGGTCCGGGTCGCCGGGGGCGGGCATCCGGCGCCCCTGGTGGTCGACCCCGACGGCACGGTGACCCGGGTACCGGTGGGTGGAATGCCGGTGGGGGCCCTGCCGGAGGCCCGGTTCACCGAGGTCGAACTGCGGCTGCCGCCCGGTGCGGTGCTGTTCACCCACACCGACGGGGTCACCGAGGCGCGCGGCGGGCCGCACGGTGCGGAGATGTTCGGCGAGCGACGGCTGCACCAGGCCCTCGCCTCCGGTGCCGGGCTGCCGCCCAGCGCCCTGGTCGAGCGGGTGCTGCGCCTGGTCGACGAATGGTCCGCCGGGCAACGGCACGACGACGTGGCGATGCTGGCGGTGACCCCCCGAAAGCCCGACTGACCCCCGGCCAGGGCGGGTCAGGCCGCGCGAGCAGCGGGGGCGTCAGGCCGTACGGGAGACCGGGGTGTCCCCGTTCGACCAGCTCAGCGGAGTGTCGACGACCTCGCGGACCTCCCCGCAGTGCGCGGAGCCCGGCTCCTCCGGCTGCGGCACCAGCGAGGACACCGGCCGGACCACCCGCGCCCGGGCCACCTCGTCGAACTCCTGGAGACCTCGCAGCAGGGCCGTACGCCCCTCCGGGGTCATGTCGCCCAGGATCGCGGCCAGGTGCTGCCGACGGTCCTCGCGCAGCTCGGTCAGGAGGCTGCGGGCCTCGGCGGTCAGGTGCAGGGAGATCTCCCGCCGGTCCGCCCGGCCGGGCTCACGCTCCAGCATCCCGGCGGCGACCAGCCGGTCGCAGAGGCGACTGGCCGAGGAAAGTAACATGTCCAACCCGGCCGCCAGCCGGCGAAGGTTGATCCCGTCCTGCCGCTCGACGAGCATCACGGCACGAAGCTGGGCGGTGGAGATGCGGTTCGCTGTGCGCTCCCGGGCACCGTCCCAGACGGTCAGCAGGGCGCCCGCCGCGACATCCACCTCGGCAGCCATACTCATCTCGGATCCTGGAAAACCATGCAGTTCCGCCATCGTGCGCCTGAGCGTACTCCGATTCTGTCGGTCGATGGGCTTGTGATCAAGGAGATGCCCCATGAGCGATCCGGTCGATCAAGCCCGCACCGTGCTCACCGCCGCCCCCGCGGATCTCCTGCTGAGCCGGATCAGAGAGCTGCTCGACCAGCGGTACGGCATGGTGGAGGTCGACCTGCTCCAGGTCGACTACCGGCTGGCCGCCCTGCTGCCGCTCACCGCCGGGGAGGCGGTGACCGAACCGGGCCACCCGGCCTGGCGGTGCTTCGACCACCAGAGCCCGATGTACGTCGAGGGCACGGCCTATCTGCCGGTCAGCATGCGCGGCGAACGACGTGGCGTGCTGCGGGTGCGGCCGGTCGCGGACGAGAGCCTGCTGCCGGAGCTGGCCGAGATCGGCACCGCCCTGGCCCACGAGCTGACCGCGGTGGACCCCGGCACGGACGTCTACCGCATCGCCCGGCGTACCCGGCGGCTCACCCTCGCCGCCGAGATGCAGTGGGAACTGCTGCCGGGCCGCAGCCGGATGCGGCCCTCCTTCAGCCTGGCCGGGCAGTTGGAACCGGCGTACGCGGTGCGCGGGGACAGCTTCGACTGGTCCGACGACGGCAACCGGGTGTGGACCGCCACCATCAACGGCATGGGCTCGGGGGTCGCCGCCTCGATGCTCACCACCCTGGCCACCTGCGCCCTGCGCAACGCCCGCCGGGCCGGCATCTCCCTGGCCGATCAGGCCGCCCTGGCCGACCAGGCGATCTACGCCCTGCACCGGGGCGAGCAGTACCTGGCCACCCTGCTGATCGAGGTGGATCTGCACAGTGGACTGCTCACCGCGGTCGACGCGGGCTCTCCCCGGCTCGTCCTGCTCCGGGCCGGCGAGGTCAGGGTGCAGTCGTTGGAGGAGCAGTTCCCGCTGGGCATGTTCGAGGGGTCGCACTATCGCGAGCAGCACCTCCAACTGGAGCCCGGTGACCGCCTCTTCATGATCAGCGACGGGGTGCTCGACGCCACCGGGCAGGAGGTCCGTTACGGGCAGAGCGCGCTGGATCGGATGCTGCGTCGTACCGCCCCGATGAGCCCGCTGGACGCGGTCCGGGCCCTCCTGGGGGACCTGCGGGCCTTCGTCTCGGCCGATCTCACCGACGACGCGGTGATCGTCTGCCTGGACTGGTACGGGCCCCAGCCGTGAGCGCCACGGCTCAGTAGGCGCCCCGGCTGTTGACCACCGCGCCGAAGGTCTTCCACAGGATCGTCAGGTCGGCCGCCAGCGACCAGTTCTCCACGTAGTAGAGATCCAGCCGGATGCCGTCCTCCCAACTCAGATCCGACCGGCCGCTGACCTGCCAGAGACCGGTCATGCCGGGCTTGACCAGCAGTCGGCGGGCCACATCGCCGTCGTAGCGGGCCACCTCGGAGGGCAGCGGAGGACGCGGCCCGACCAGACTCATCTGCCCCAGCAGCACATTGACCAGTTGCGGCAGCTCGTCCAGCGACCACTTGCGCAGCAGCCGCCCGACCCGGGTCACCCGGGGGTCGTCGCGCATCTTGAACATCAGGCCGTCGGTCTCGTTGCGCGCGGCCAGCTCGGCCAGCAGGACGTCGGCGTTGACCACCATGGTCCGGAACTTGAAGACCCCGAACTCCTCGCCCCCCTGCCCGACCCGGGTCTGCCGGAACAGCACCGGCCCCCGGCTGTCCAGCTTGATGGCCAGAGCGATGAACACCAGCAGGGGCAACAGCAGAGCCACCGCCACCAGCGAGATGGACCGGTCGACGAAACCCTTGACCAGCTTGCGGGTGCCCCGGAACTCCGGGGCCTCCACGTGGATCAGCGGCAGGCCGGCCACCGGGCGGGTGTGGATGCGCGGGCCGGCGACATCGGTCAACGCCGGGGCCAGCACCAGGTCGATTCCGGTGCCCTCCAACTGCCAACCCAGCCGACGCAGGCGGGCGGCGGTGAGTTCCCCGCTGGCGGTGACGGCGACCGTGTCCGCGCCGATCGCGGCGGCGGCCTCCGGGATGCCCCGGAAGGAGCCGACCACGGGCACGTCGCCGAGTCGCTGGGCCACCGGTGCCAGCAGGGCGTCCGGGATGCAGGCACCGACCACCTGATAACCGGCGTACGGTTCCCGGCGCAGGGTGTGCACCAGTTCCAGTACGTGCGCGGTGTCGCCGACCACCAGCACCCGGCGGGACCAGCCGGCCCCGGTCGAGCGGGCCCGGTGCAGGCGCTTGCGGGCGGCGAACCGGGCCAGCTCAAGGCCGACCAGCCCGACCGCGAACGAGATCGCCAGGAAGCCCCGGGACACCCCGACGTCGGCGATGTAACCGGCGATGGCGACCGCCCCGGCCAGGCGGAGGCTGGCCATGCTGACCCGCCGGTACTCGTCCGCGCCGTAGCCGATCACCCGGTCGTCGTAGCAGCGCATCGCCTTCAGCGACAGCAACCAGGCCAGGACGAGGGCGGGAGCCACCAGGACGTAGGGCACGTGGGTGCCCCGTGGGGCGGCCTCACCGAAGCGGGCCGCGTAGCCGGCGAGCACGGCCAGGGTGAGGACGGTGGCGTCCAGCACCACCAGGGTTCGCACGTACGCCCGCTGCCCACCGCGCAGCGAGCTGCTCGATGACGACGTACCGTCAGGGTGTGTTGAAGATCTGGCCGGGGTCAACAGCGTCGCCGAGGTCACCAGCCCTCCCACTTCGCTCGCCGACGGCACGGCTCCAGCTCGACGGTAAGCCGGAACTGCCGGTGCACGACGACATCCTCTCCTGAGAACTATGCCGAGCAATTGCTTCGGACGTATTGCCGTCACTTGCAGCCCCAGCAAACCAGCCGTAATTGGTCTGTGGTATAGGATTCACCCCCGCACCACGGTTCTTACTGAGGCACGACTTAGGCGGGCGCCTTCCGCAGGGCGATGGCTCGTAGGAAGATGTCCCCGATCTTAGTCGGGTCCGCGGCGATGAAGGCACCCCCACCGGCGCTCTGCGCGATGGTGTCCAGCTCCGCCTTGCTGACCTCCGTGCCGATGCCGATGATGATCACCTGGATCGGCTGGTCCGGGTCCTTGATCCGCTTCAGCTCGGCGAGCAGTTGCCGCTGCGAGACACCGTCGGCGTCCTCGTTCTTGCCGTCGGTGAAGAGGACGATCGAGTTGACCTTGCCCGGTTCCCAGTTCTGCTGCACGTTCTGGTACGCGGCCAGCAGGGTGTCGTACAGGCCGGTGTCGCCGCTGGAGGAGGTGATCGTGTCCAGGCTGCGCTCCAGGGAGCTGCGCTGCCGGGACAGCGGGCCGGTCGGCACGACCTCCCGGTAGTCACGCGCCCCGTCCAGGTTGGTGGAGAAGACCCACAGACCGATCGACCAGGAATCGTCGAACAGGTTCAGGCCCCGCCGGGCGGCTTCTGCGGTGACCTGCTGGCGGGTGGCGCCGTTGGCGGTCGGCACGGCCTTCTTCATCGAGCCGGAGACGTCGATGATGCAGAGCATCCGGCCGGAGAGGGTGGCGATGGACCAACTGGAGACGGCCCGCTCCACCGCGTCCGGGGCCAGGCCACCGGCGGCGATGCCGCCCTGGGGAGGCGGCGCGGCGGAGGAGTCACCGCTGGCCGGGCTGGGTGCGCCCTGCGGGGGCTGGAAGCCACTGCCCCAGTTGCCGTCCGGCCCACGCAGCCCCTGGGCGGCCAGCCGGTCCTTGAACGAGGGGGTGGTCAGCACCTCGAACAGCACCCGCGCGGCGGAGGCCTTGGCCGGTTCGATGCCCGGCAGCACCGCGTACGGGTAGTCCAGCGGCAGCGGCGACGGCTTCAGGTACAGCGCCGCCAGCGGCACCGGCGGCTTCTTGGCGTTGTACCGGATGACGTTCTCTTCGGACAGTGCCGCCGCCCCGAGGGCACTGGCCAGGGTGGTGGCGTCCGGGGCGGTGGGGAACTTGGCCAGCAGGTCCTGGCGCAGGGCCGAGGCACCGGAGGCCAGCGCCCGCAGGGCGCCGATGCGGTCCTGCTCGGCGGTCGCACCCCCGGCGGAGGAGGCCGCCGTCATCAGCGACAGCAGTCCGGACAGGCCGGCGGCGTCGCGGGTCGGCTCGACGATGCCGGTCTTCAACGGCCGGTCGCTGTTGACCCGGGTCAGCAGCTCGGTCCAGCCGATTTCCTCCTGCGGCCAGCCCAACCGCTCGGCGGTCGGTTCCGGCATGGCGACCACCACCGGGCTGCTGGCGACGGAGGCACCGTTGCCCGGTGCGAAGGCGGCCGCGCCGCCGGTCTGCAGCCGCAGCAACCAGGTGGAGGAGTCCGGGATCCAGACGTCCGGGCTGACCGCCGTGCCGCTGGCCTGACCGACCCCGGCCAGGGTGGCCCCGTGCTTGGCCGCCACCACCGCGGCGACCTCTACCGCGTCGGCCGCCGCCACGGTCACGTCGATGCAGGTCCCGTCGACTGCGGCACCGTTCTGCTCCCACTCGGTGGCCGCCGCGTCGACAGCGGGTGCGAGTTCGGTCGAGACCGCGACGGACAGTTCGATCTTGCCAGCGCAGTCCGGGCCGGCAAGCTGCCGATAGCCCACCCACCCACCGGCGGTGACGACGAGCACGCCGACCGCGGCTGCGGCGGCGGCGCCGTGGAAACCTGAACGCATGCGATGGCGGCCTGCTGACACGCTGACCATCTTCCGGACCTGACCATGGGACTGCCATGGCCGTTCGGACGAAAGTTACGGAGGAGAAACAGTTTACCGTGATTTAGTAACTCTGAGTGATGACTCAACGGCGCAATGTGGATTCATCAATGTCCAACACCCACGATCAGGGCAGAACGCAAGTAGGGCTGGGAATCGTCAGCGGCTCCCCGACCGCCACCGGCACCCCGCTCTCCCGGTCGATCCGGAAGGTACGCACCATGTCCGCCCGCTCGTCGGCGACATACAGATGGTCCCCGACCATCGCGAAATGCCGGGGCCACTCGCCGCCGGTAGCCACCTCCTCGACCAGTTTCGGCAGCCCAGACCCCAGCGCGAAGACGGCGATGGTGCCTACCCCCCGGTTGGCCAGGTAGAGGAAGCGCCCCTCGGCGTCCACCGCGATCTCCGACGGTTGGACGTGCCCGGCCCGTTCGCTGGCCTCGACCCGCCCCGACTGGTGCCACCCGCCCTCCTCGGTCAGCTCGTAGGCCAGCACCGAGCCGTCCAGCTCCCCGCAGACGTAGCAACGCCGGCCGTCGGGATGCCGGGCCAGGTGCCGGGGGCCGGCCCCGGCGGGGGTACGCACCCGGGGTGCCCGGGGGACCAGCCGCCCGGAGGCCGGGTCGAGGTCGTACCGGTAGATGGAGTCCGTGCCGAGATCCACCGCGAGGATCGGTCGGCCCTCGGCCCCGGGGGCGACCATGTGCGCGTGCGGCCCCTCCTGGCGCTCGGGGTTCGGGCCGTGGCCGGTGTGCTGCACCAGGTCACTACGGTCGCCCGGCACCCCCTCGGGATCCAGCGGGAAGACCGTCACGCTCCCGCCGCCGTAGTTGGCCACGAGCAGGTTCCGACCCTCCGGCGACACCGCCAGGTGGCAGGGATCGGCTCCGCCGGTGGCCCACGAGCCGATCGCGGTCAGGTCCCCCTCGGGCCCCACCCGCCAGGCGCTGATCGTGCCCTCGGGCAGCTCGTTGACCGCGTACAGCACGGGCCGGGTGGGATGGCGGGTGAGAAACGACGGCGAGGCGGTGACCGCGACCGTGCCCAGGGAGGTCAGCTCGCCGGTTTCCGGGTCACGCGAGGCGGCGACGATCCCGGTGCCCCGCCCGCCGCTGTGCGCCGTGTACCCGCCGATGTGAACGATCTCGCCTCGACCTGCCACCAGGTGCCACCTCTCCGCCGAACTGCCTAGGTCCCATCAGACCCCTTCCCCCCGACACCGGCGGTTAGACCTGCCGCCGCCGGCCTTCGCCGGGTCAGGCCGCCGGCACCGGTTCGCCCCGCTGCCGGGCCACGTGCTCGACCAGGGAGATCAGCACAGCCTTGCCGGACTGCCGGTCCCGGGCGTCGCAGAGCACCATCGGCACCTCCGGGTCCAGGTCCAGGGCTCGGCGTACGGCCTCCAGGCTGAACCGCTGCGAGCCGTCGAAGCAGTTGACCCCGACGACGAACGGCACCCCCCGCTGCTCGAAGTAGTCGATCGAGGGAAAGCAGTCGGCCAGTCGCCGGGTGTCGGCGAGCACCACCGCCCCCAACGCCCCGAAGGCCAACTCGTCCCAGAGGAACCGGAAGCGGTCCTGCCCCGGGGTACCGAACAGGTACAGCTGGAGGTCCTCGTTGATGGTGATCCGCCCGAAGTCCATCGCCACCGTGGTCGTCGACTTGCCCTCCACCCCGGAGATGTCGTCGGTGTCGATGCCGGCCCCGGTCAGGATCTCCTCGGTCTGCAGCGGCCGCACCTCACTCAACGCGCTGACCAGGGTCGTCTTGCCGGCGCCGAAGCCACCGGCGATGAGGATCTTCAACGCCAGGGGGACCCGGGGGTCCCGATAATCGGCGTCATAGCGCACGGAGTCCATCCACCACCGCCTTGAGGATGTTGTTGTCGGGCAGGTACGTGGCGCGCGGCGGCTGTTGCACGGCGACCAGTCCCCGGGACAGCAGATCACCGAGCAGTACCCGGACCACACCCACCGCCAGGTCAAGGTCGGCGGCGAGTTCCACCACCGGGGTGCCCCGGCCCGCCAGGGCCACCAACAGCCGGTGCTCGGGATGCAGTTCCGGGAACGCCCCCAGATCCGGGTTCGGCTTCGCCAACACGTACGCGACCAGGTCGAAACCGTCCGCGCAGGAGCGCACCCGGCCACCGGTCAGGGTGTACGGCCGGACCACCGGCCCGGCATCCCCGTCAAGCCACTCGTGCCGGTGCCCGGACAACTCAGTCCGCATCGGCGGCACCCATCGACGCCCGCACCGGTGCCTGGAGGTTCTCCCCCACCCTGGTCACCAGCATGGCCATCTCGTACGCCACCAGGCCGATGTCCGCGTCCGTGTCGCTGGCCACCGCCAGGCAGGCGCCCTGTCCGGCGGCGGTCACGAACAGGTACGCCGACTCCATCTCCACCACCGTCTGCCGCACCGGCCCACCGCCCAACTGTCGGCTGGCACCCCGCGCCAGGCTGGCCAGCCCGGAGGCCAGGGCACACAGATGTTCGGCGTCGGCACGGTCCAGTTCGGCGGAGGAGCCGAGCAGCAGCCCATCCGCCGAGAGCACCACTGCCCGCCGCGCGGCGGGCAGTCGCTCCACCAGATCGTCGAGCAACCAGTCGAGATTGGCACTCTGCCTCGTCGATTGCATCAGGCGTCCCTCTCAGTAACGGTCGGGGATTGCACGGTGACCGGTCCGCCGGTCGACGGTCCAGCCTCCTCGGTGGTCGATTCCCGGCGGGTGGCGGCGCTCTGGTCCGATCGGGGCTGGGCGCCCCCTCCCGCCTCCCCGGCGACCGGGGCCGGTCGACCCTCGGCCGTACCGGCGGCGGCCTGCCGGCCCCGGGCGGTGCCGGACTGCAAGGCGGACATGAACCGCCGCGCCTCCTGCGGGCTGCGCGGCGTCGGCTCGCCCACCCGGGCGGTGCTGCCGTGGGGTGCCGTCACCGACGGCCGCCGGTCGGCCGGTCGCTGGGCCAGCGCGGGCAGTTGCACGGTGGGTGAGTTCACCCCGGCGGAGGCCTGGTCCGTGCCGGGCGGGGGTGCGGCCGTGGTTGCGGAGACCTCCTCGGCCGTGGCCTTCGTCGGCTCGGCGCCGGGGCCGGTCGTGGCTCCGGCCGGCGGACGTCGCCGGATCCGCCGGGGCAGCCCGTCGGACTCGGCCGGCCCCACGGTCGAGGCCTGGCGCGGCCCGCCCCGGCTCTCCGCGGCCGGTGAGCGCCAGCCCTTCGAGGTAGCAGCCGTTCGGCTGCGGGGTCGGGGCACGGTGGCCAGTCGGCTGGCCCGCGCCAGCCGCCGCTGCTCCATGGCGCCCTCGTCGCCGCTGTCCGCGGCGTCCAGGGCGGGCAGCGGCGAGGGCTCGGTGGTGATCAGGTCGGCGGGGATCAACACCACTGCGGTCATCCCGGCGCCCTCCGACCGGCGCAGTCGCACCCGGATGCCGTGCCGGCCGGCGAGTCGGGCCACCACGAACAGGCCTAGGCGGGCGGTCTCGGCCGGGTCGAACTCCGGCGCCCGGGCCAGCTTGCGGTTGGCCTCCTCGATGGCCGCCGCGGTCATGCCCAGGCCCTGGTCGGAGACGGACAGGGCGTACCCGTTTGCGACATGCTCACCGGAGACCGTCACCCGCGACTGCGGCGGGGAGAAAGTGGTCGCGTTCTCGATCAGCTCGGCGAGCAGGTGGATGATGTCCCCGACCACCCGCCCCGCCGTGCCGGCGGACTGCAAGGAGGTGATCTCGACCCGATCGTACGACTCGACCTCGGAGATCGCCCCCCGGATCAGATCCACCATGGCCACCGGCTCACGCCAACCGCGCCCCGGGATGGCCCCGGCCAGGATGACCAGATCCTCCGCGTGCCGGCGCAGCCGGGTGGCCAGGTGGTCGACCCGGAACAGCTCGGCCAGATGGTCCGGATCCTCCGCGTCGCGTTCCAGCCGATCCAGCAGGGCGATCTGCCGGTGCACCAGGCCCTGGCTACGGCGGGCGATGTTCAGGAAGACCTCGTTGAGCCCACGGCGCAGGGTGACCTCGACCTGGGCGGCCCGGATGGCGGCCTTCTGCACCTCCGTGAAGGCCTGGGCCACCTGCCCGATCTCGTCGGTGCCCTCGTCGACCACGGGTGCCTCCCGGTCGACATCGACCTGTTCGCCCCGGCGCAGTCGGTCCACCACCTCCGGCAGGCCCTTCTCCGCGGTCTCCGTCAGCCGCCCGCGAACCAGGGTCAGCCGCCGGGCCAGCGACCGGCCTACCCGCACGGCCACCACCAGCGACACCACCACGGCGATCAGACCCAGCACCCCGGCGCCGGCCAGCCGGGCCAGGATGCTCACCGCTATCGGCACCGACCGGTCGGCCAGTCCGTCGGCCTGGGTCAGCTCGAAGTCCCGCAACGACTGCTGCACGGTGTCATAGCCGGACTGCCAGGCCCGCGCGTCGACCGTGATCCGGCCCGCCGGACCGGCGGCGATCAGCTCGTCCTGCATCGCGCGCAGCCGACCGAACCCCTCCTGCTCCGCCAGCCGCTGGTAGGCGGCCTGTTCCGGGCCGGGCAGGTCGGCGACCGCCGACTGGATGAGAAACCACTGGTTACCGATGCTCTGCACGAGCATGGTGTGCTCGCCCTTGGCGAAGCCCCCGGCGGCCAAAGCCCCGGCCAGCAGGGCATCGGTCTGCCCGAGCAGTTCCCGGGAGCGGCCCAGGTCCGTCAGGGCCCGCGCCTCCCGGTTGAGATTCTGGTCGGGCAGGTTCGCCAACGCCTCGAAGGTGTGGAAGGCGGCCGAGACCAGGTCGCTGTAGAGGCCTACCGCGCCGATCCGGTCCAACTCCCGGCGGTCGATCGCCGCCCGTCCCGCCGGCAGCCCCGCCAACCTGTCGAGCAACCGGTCCAGTCGGGCTTCGAGCAACTCACCGGCGGCCTCTCGGAACTTCTCTCCGGCCACCCGGCGGCGCAGTTGCTCCACCGCGACGTCGGTACGGTCCCGCTGCTCGCCCAGGGCCGGCACCACGCACCCGGCCGACTGCTTGGCGCAGTCCGCCCGGGAGGATGCCAGGTGCACCACGGACAGCCGCCGCTCGCGCTGCAACTCGGCCACCACGGTCTCGCCGGGCCGCCCCAGGTCGTAGAGCAGGGTCCGGGCGGACAACAGGTCGAGGGCCGGTCCGAAGGTGAGGGTGGTGGCGAAGATCCACAAGGCCAGCAGGGCGGTCACCGGCACGACGACCAGGGCGGTCAGCTTGGAGCGGATCGGCCAGTCGCGGGTGTTCAATCGGACCTCGCCCGGAAGGGTGGCTGGAGGGGCTCCGGCACGGCCGGGCAGCACCTTTGCCGGATGCACCCCAGTTGTCCCCCGGGGCGCCGGCTCGGGCGCCTTGGGCAGGATACGTAATCCGCGCTCGCCGCACTACCGTCCGTCGAGACGACCGGTACGTTGACGATCGTTCGGTTGACCCCCATTGCGCCCGAATCCGTGCGAACCGGTCTTCCGTGCAGGCCCTCGCCGACGGCACCGGGACCGGCAATGGGCAACCTGGGCGAGGAAAGTGCTCCGGAACGGGATTGGCGATCAGTGGACGGAGGGAATACCTGCAGGCGAAGGAGGAGCCATGTCGCCCACGCAGATAGTCGTCACCGTCCTCGTCATCCTGGTCGTCGCCGCCGTCGTCGCGGCCCTGGTGGTGGCCAGCCGCCGCCGCGCCCTCCGGCAGCGCTTCGGCCCCGAGTACGACCATGTCATCGCCGAACAGGACAGTCGTAGCGCCGCCGAGCGGGAGTTGCGCGAGCGCGAGCGCCGGCACGCCGAACTCGAGCTGGTCCCCCTGGACCCGGCCGCCCGGGCCCGGTACGCCGAGGCCTGGGAGGAGCTTCAGGTCCGTTTCGTCGACTCCCCCGCCGAGACCGTCGGACAGGCCGACGAACTGGTCACCCGGCTGATCGCCGAACGGGGCTACCCCACGGGTGACTTCTCCGACCAGATCGCGCACCTGTCCGTCGAGCACGCCCGCACCCTGAGCCACTACCGGGACGCCCACGAGATCCACCTGCGCAACAGCCGGGGCGAGGCCGGCACGGAGGACCTCCGCCAGGCCCTCGTCCACTACCGCGCCCTCTTCGCCGACCTGCTCGGTGAGGAACTGGCCTCCAGGACGCCGGAACAGCGCCAGCCTGACGCCGCCCACGACGCCACCAACCGCTGAGGAGACCACCATGCGGCAGCAAGAACAGCAGCTAAACAACGACCACCCCGAGACCGTACGGTCGGCTCCGGTGCCGGTCCCCGACGACCAGGCGACGGACGATTTCGACCGCAGGGACGACATCGACGGCACGGACGAGTTCGACGGTACGGACGAGCGTTCCGTCCGCGCGGAGTCCGAAACCGACCGGAACCGACCGTGGGACGGCCGACCGGGCGACGACGAGCAGGCCGAGTTCCACGAGCCGGGCCCGGTGCCGTCGGCCTTCGGCGCGACCACGGTCGGCGGGGCGGTGGCCGCCTCCGCGCTGGCCAGCCCGCTTCCGCAGGACCAGCCCGACCCGCGCGCGGAGCGCACCGCCCGACCGGGCGACGGTGCCGCCGACGGTACGGGCGAAGGGCTGCGGGCCGACCCCACGGCCGAGTTCGACGGACGTCACGACGAGGTGGACCCCGCCGAGGTGCGGGAGGCCGAGGACGTCAACCGCGACGCGGGCAGCCACCGCGCCGACGACGAGGACTCGGACCGGTCCACCCTGCCGGGGACCGACACCAAGGCGGCGGCGGCCGGCGGGGCCGGTTACGGCAGCGCCACCTCGGCGATGGTCGACCCGGACACCCAGACCACCGAGACCGCCGGGTCGAACGGTGCCACCGCCGCCGTACCGGCGGGGGCGGCGACCCTGTTCGACGACAGTACGGCCCAGGGATTCCGGGACCGCTGGCGCGATGTCCAGCTGCGTTTCGTCGACGACCCCCGGGGGGCCGCCGGTGAGGCCCAGACCCTGGTCGACGAGGCCATGCAGGCGCTGTCGGCCGCATTGACCCAGCACAAGGAGAAGCTCGGCAGCTGGCAGGAGGCCGGTGCCACCGACACCGAGCAGCTGCGGGTCGCCGTGCGCGAGTACCGCGACTTCCTGGACCGGGTTCTCGGTCGCTGAGACCCACCACCGACGGCGGGTGTCCTGTGGGGGCACCCGCCGTCGGCATGTCCGCTGACCTGGCGGGTATTCCGGCAGGGGCCAGGTGATTCGGCTGCGGACAGGGAGGTGGCGACGATGACCGATCGTGGGCGGAAACGACCGCTTGAGGAGAGCCCCGAGGTGGCCGCAGCGGTCGATGACGACTCCGGGGTGCCCCAGCTGATGACCGGGGGCGGCCCGGACGCGGACACCCCGACCTTCACCGAACCGGGCGGGCGGGACGACCCGTCCGACGAGCTCATCGGTGATCCGTACGCCGCCGGTACCGGGGCCACCGGCACCGGCACCGGGGCCGCCGAGGACAACATCCGCACGGGGGCGGAACAACCCTGGGATCCGGAGGATCTGGTGGCGGCCCGGGGCCAGGATCCCACCCCGGAGAACATCGAACGGGCGCGGCGGGAGCTGGCCGAGACCGGTCGGGCGGCGGTCGAGAAGACCGTGCCCTGACCTCACCCCAGGGCGGGGATTCCTCGCCGTGCACAGGGGTGGGCCCCTGGTCCGACCGGTGCGGTCGGACCAGGGGCCCGGGTAACCTGCCGCCGCAGTGCCTCACCTACCGCTGGCGGCGGGTGTGCCTGACCGTCAGGACAGCGGCGGGTAGGCGTTCGCCATCAGCTCGGCGAACTGCGCGGCGAACCAGGCGCCCGAGATCGGGGCGTCCGGCAGGGCGCCGCTACGGCTGTTGCCGTTGCGGTCGTTACCGGTGTAGGTCGGGTCGCACATCCGGTCGAAGCCCTTGCCGTCGTTGTTCGGGATCTCGCGGCTGGAGCCGTCCGACTCGCCCGGGGGCTTGGCCCAGACGTACGCGTCGATACCGGTCGCCGGCGCGGCCTTCGGGCGCTCGCCCATACCCGCACCAGCCTGGTTGCACCAGTTGCCCTTGTGGAAGCGACGGTCGACCCGGCCGCCGTCGATGAAGGCGTCGACGCTGGTCGTCGGACCCGCGGCGGTGGGCCGGTTCGGGCCGCCCCAGCCGTTACGGGAGGTGTCGATCGTCATGCCGATGTCGCTGGGGAAGCCCTGCCGGACCAGTTCCTGCCGGAAGGCCTGAGCGAAGCTCTGCTCGTCGTTGTACCAGTTCCAGTCGATCCACTTGGCCTGGCGGACGGTCTGCCCGTTCACCGTGGCGTCGATCTTCGCGTACGGCTCGATCAGCGCGGAGTAGTTCGCGGTGTTGGTGATGAACCCGTGCACGTGGTTGACGGTGCTGCCGGAGGCGGTAGCGGCCTGCTTCAGGACCTGGGCGGTCGGGACGAAGTTGCTGTCCCAGCCCAGCCAGCCGTGGTGTCCGGCGTCGACGTAGTTGTAGACGTTCGGGATCGAGCCCAGGGTGGCCAGGGCGTAGCCGACACCGTTCACGTAGGCGCCGTTGGCCTTCACCGTGTCGCACATGACCGTGCCACCCGGGTTGTTCGAGGTGTTCGTCACCAGGTTCGGCAGCGAGTCGACCTCGATGACGTTGATGATCCGGACGTTGCGGTACTTCGTGTCGCGCATGATCGCCGCGATCGGGTCGATGTACTCGGCCTTGTACTTGGGCAGCTCGTTCGGCCCCAGCTCACCGTTGGAGGCGAGCGCCGCGCAGTCACGGCCGGGGAGGTTGTAGATCACGAACTGGATGTAGTCGGCACCCTGGCGCACGGCCTCGTCCAGGTGGTCCCGAACGCCCATCGGGCCGTTGGACTGGCTGTCCTCGGTGCCCTCGATGGCCGCGATCCGGTCGATCCAGACGGCGGTCGAGATGTTGGAGACCCGGTTGCCGCCGGGAACCGACTCGGCCCTGGCCTTCCACTCCGGGTTCACGTAGCCCTTGGCGTTCAGGTACGGGTTGTCCACCTTGGTGCCGGGGGGCGGCGGGCTGGTGGGCGGGGGGCTCGTGGGCGGAGGGCTCGTGGGCGGAGGGCTCGTGGGCGGCGGGCTGGTCGGCGGGGGGCTCGTGGGCGGAGGGCTCGTCGGCGGAGGGCTCGTGGGCGGCGGGTTGCCGCCGTTGCAGGCCACGCCGTTGATGGTGAACGAGGTCGGACGCGGGTTGCTACCGCTCCACGCACCGTTGAAGCCGATGCTGGCGGTGCCGCCGGTGGAAAGGTTCCCGTTGTAGGACTCGTTCTGGGCGGTCACGTTGCGGCCCGACTGGGTCCACCGGGCCGACCAGCCGTTCTGCACCCGCTGGTTGCCGTCGGGGAAGGTGAAGCCGAGGGTCCACCCGTTGATCGGGTCGCCGATGTTCCTGATCGTGATGTTGGCGGTGAATCCGCCCGGCCAGTCGTTGGTCGTGTAGGCCACGTCGCATTGCGTCGCCGCGTACGCAGCCGAGACCGGCAACGTCACCAAACCGCCCGCGACCAGCGCGCTCGCGCCGGCCAGCGCGACCGCCCGGCGAGGGCCGGACAGTTTTCTCCACACGTTCATGCCACTGATCTCCTTGGGCGAGACCGGATCCGCTGTACGGCCCGGCACGTGGCCCCAGGGCGTCCTACGCGGGACAGCCGCCGGTGCCAACGGGATTCTTGTTGAGCGCCCGACCCGGACGGGCGTGGTGGTGGTGCGACGATCGGGGGCTGACCCGGTCGTTTCAGTGGGTGGTCGTCCGGTCTGACCGGTGCCCTCGACTCCCTGCTGCGCGGTGTGGCTCCGCTAACCGCGTGGAGCGATTCTTGCATGGGAGCGCTTCCATGGCAATGGCTCGATACTTTCGGAAGTCTAGCGGACAAACCGCCCAAGCCCCTTACCGGCGCGAACACCCTCTCAACGGCGACGCCAGGCCAACCTGGGGACAGTCCGGCACGGCGGGATCGATCCCTACCACCGGACGCACCTATCGGACTAATGCGAAAACACGAATCTTTCCCTGCATAAGTCATGAACCGGTCTAACGTCGGTTCTGGCGCGGTTGCAACCGGCCGCAGGACAAATCAGGGATGGAGTGACACAGGTCATGGCTAAGAAAATGCTCGGGAAGGTCGTGGCAGGCGCTGCGCTAGGCGGTGCCTCCCTGCTGGTGTTCGCGCCGGGAGTCGCGTTCGCCGACGGCCCGCCGCATGAGCCCGAGGGCAAGGTCTTCGCGAAGCCGCACGCCGGCAAGCCCGGTGAAGAGATCAAGCTGGTGGAGATCTGCGAGAAGCCGCAGGAGAAGCCCTTCGTCTGGTCCAAGGTCACCGGCAAGGTCGAGCTTAAGCCGGCCCGCGACGGCGGCAAGTGGGACCGAGGCGACTCGAACGGCAAGGACTGGAAGCCCGGCAAGGACAAGGGCGACTGGAAGCCCGGCGAAGACAAGGGCGACTGGAAGCCCGGCGAAGACAAGGGCGACTGGAAGCCCGGCGAAGACAAGGGCGACTGGAAGCCCGGCGAAGACAAGGGCGACTGG
>NZ_JBICUM010000012.1:84583-100136 GCF_043198155.1 Micromonospora sp. NPDC048871
TGGAAGCCCGGCGAAGACAAGGGCGAGTGGCAGGACCGCGAGGAGGCTTCCCAGCAGGGTGCCGGCGGGGGTGCGGCCGCCGACGGGGAAGGCAGCGGGAAGAGCGACGAGCACGGCCAGCACGCCGAGGGTGGGCGCGACTGGAAGGACCGTGACGAGTACGGCGCGGACAAGGGCGACCGTTGGGAGCACAAGAAGGACTTCGTCTACTACGGCGAGGCCCGGATCGCCAAGGACGCCAAGCCCGGCACGTACAAGCTGGAGGGCTCCTGCGGGGAGGGCGAACTGGTCGTATTGCCGAAGGGTGGGGTCGACGGTGGTGACGGTGGCCTGACCGCCGGCACCGACCGTGACATGGCCACCGCCGGGGCCGGCCTGGTCGGCGCGGCGGCTCTCGGCGGCCTGGTGCTGCTGCGTCGTCGTCGGACCGATGAATTCGCGGCCTGACGCGACGACGAGACGGGCCGACGGCCGCCACGGTAAACCGTGGCGCGCCGTCGGCGCCGCTTTCGTCGTCCTCCTGGCGATGGTGGGCGCCGGGCTGATCGGCGCCGCCTTGAAGGGCACCGGAACGGTCCGCCCACCCCAGCCGGTGACTCGGGTGGGCGCCACCCCCTCGGTCGAGGCCCCCTTCGACGACGCCGACCTCGGCGGCGCTCGGGCCCCGGTCGGGCTGCCCCGGTCCGCGCCCACCACGGTCCGCATTCCCCGCATCGGCGTCAACGCGAAGATCATGCCGCTGGGCACCAATCCCGACGGTACGGTCCAGGTCCCGCCGTTGGACCAGGCACTGCTGGCCGGGTGGTACGAACCCGGGCCGAGCCCCGGCGAGGTGGGCAACGCGGTCATCGTCGGGCATGTCGACTCGGCCGCCATCGGGCCGGCCGTCTTCTTCTCCCTCGGCGCCCTGAAACCCGGCGACACCATCACTGTCGACCGCGCGGACGGCCAGCCCGCCACCTTTCAGGTGGACTCGGTGGTCTCCCACCCGAAGAACGCCTTCCCCACCGAGCAGGTCTACGGCCCCAACGACCGGCCGGGACTACGTGTGATCACCTGCGGGGGCCAGTTCGACGACGCCACCGGCGACTACCCCGACAACGTGATCGTCTTCGCCTCCCTGCACTCCTGACCACCCCCGGACAGCGGCGTGGCCCGGCGGTTTCCCGCCGGGCCACGCTTCGTCCATCGATCAGGCGGCGGCCGAGGTACGCACCAGGGTGCGGATCTGCCGCAGCAGGACCGACAGGGCCGCCAGGTCGGCCCGGGACTCGTCGAACTCCCCCATCGCCCGCTCCGCCCGATGGATCGAGGTGGCGTTCGACTCCACCCACTGCTGCACCCGCTCCAGCGGCGGCAGGTCGGCGGGCGTGGAGTCGAGCACCTCGGCGGTGAGCGCGGCCAGCGCGGCGTACAGGTCGTAGCGCAGCGCCATCCGGGCCAGGGTCTGCCACCGGTCCTCGCGGGGCAGCAGGGAGATCTTCGACAGCAGCGAGTCCACCCGGAACCGGTCGGAGAGCACGAAGTAGATCGAGGCCACCTCGCTCACCTCCCGCTCGGAACCGGCCGCGGTCTCCACCACGTCGAGCAGACCGAAGCTGTACATCAGCCGGGTACTCTGCTCGGCCAGTTCCCGCGGCAGGCCCCGCTCGGTCATCGTGTCGATGTGGGCGGCGATCGCCTCCCGCTCGCTGCCGTAGAACAGGGTCTCCAGCTCCGGCAGCAGCTTGGCCACCCCGTCGCGCAGCCGCTCGATCTCGGCCCGCACGTCGATCGGGGACCGACGGTTGGTCACCAGCCAACGCACCGCCCGGTCCAGCAGCCGCCGGGTGTCCAGGTAGACGTCGGTCTGCAACTGCGGGTCGACCTTGTTGTCCAGGGCCTCGACCGCGTCCCAGAGTGCCCGCAGCCCGAACACCTCACGGACCACCACGTACGCCCGGATGACGTCCGCGGCCGGCGCGGCGGTCTCCTCGACCACCCGGAAGATGAAGGAGATGCCGCCCCGGTTGACCGCCTCGTTGACCAGCACGGTGGTCACGATGTCGCGACGCAGCCGGTGCCGCCCCATCCGCTCGGCGAACCGCTCGCGCATCGGCGAGGGGAAGTAGTTGACCAACACCTTGTTGGTCCACTCCTCGTCAGCCAGCCCTTCGGTGAGGATCTCCTTCTCCAGGGCGATCTTCACGTACGCCAGCAGCACCGCGAACTCCGGCGCGGTCAGCCCGGACTCGGTGCGTACCGCCAGTTCCTCGTCCGACGGCAGCCCCTCCAGGGCCCGGTTCAGGATGCCGGACCGCTCCAGCTCACTGATCATCCGCCGGTGCACCGGCAGCAGCGAGGCGGCCTGGGCCTGCGAGTTGTTGATCGCGCGGGCCTGGTCGTAGTTGTCCCGCAGCACCAGCTCGGCGACCTCGTCGGTCATCGCGGCCAGCAGCTCGTCGCGCTCGGGGACGTCGAGCTCCCCGTCGGCGACCGCGGTGTTCAGCAGGATCTTGATGTTCACCTCGTGGTCGGAGCAGTCCACCCCGGCCGCGTTGTCGATGAAGTCGGTGTAGATCCGACCGCCCGTGCGGGCGTACTCGATCCGGCCGTGCTGGGTGAAGCCCAGGTTGCCGCCCTCACCGACCACCCGGCAGCGCAGGTCCTTGCCGTTGACCCGGATCGCGTCGTTGGACTTGTCGCCCACCTCCGCGTTGCTCTGGGTGGAGGCCTTGACGTAGGTGCCGATGCCGCCGTTCCAGAACAGATCCACCGGAGCGGTGAGGATGGCCTTCATCAGCTCCTGCGGGCTGAGCTGCTCGACATCGTCGTCCAACCCGAGCACCGCCCGCACCTGCGGGGAGATCGGCACCGACTTGGCCGTACGGGAATAGACCCCACCACCGGCCGAGATCAGCTCGGGGTTGTAGTCCTCCCAGGTGGAGCGGGCCAGCTCGAACAGCCGCCGCCGCTCGACGTACGAGGCCGCCGCCTCCGGATCCGGGTCCAGGAAGATGTGCCGGTGGTCGAAGGCGGCCACCAGCCGGATGTGCTCCGACAACAGCATGCCGTTGCCGAAAACGTCACCGGACATGTCGCCCACACCGACCACGGTGAAGTCCTGGCTCTGGGTGTCATGGCCCATCTCGCGGAAGTGCCGCTTGACCGACTCCCAGGCCCCCCGGGCGGTGATGCCCATCTTCTTGTGGTCGTACCCGGCCGAGCCACCCGAGGCGAAGGCGTCACCCAACCAGAAGTTGTGCGCTACGGAGACCTCGTTGGCGATGTCGGAGAAGGTGGCCGTGCCCTTGTCGGCCGCCACCACCATGTACGGGTCGTCGCCGTCGTGCCGGACCACGTCCTCCGGCGGCACGATCTCCCCGGCCACGATGTTGTCCGTGACGTCGAGCAGGGCCCCGACGAAGTCCTTGTAGCAGGCCACCGCCTCGTCGCGGTCTCCCGGCTTCTGTTTGAGCACGAAGCCGCCCTTGGCGCCCACCGGCACGATCACGGCGTTCTTCACCATCTGCGCCTTGACCAGGCCGAGCACCTCGGTGCGGAAGTCCTCCCGCCGGTCCGACCAGCGCAGACCACCCCGGGCCACCGGCCCGTACCGCAGGTGCACCCCCTCGAAGCGGGGCGAGTACACGAAGACCTCGAACTTCGGCCGAGGCGCGGGCAGGTCCGGAATGGCCTGCGGATCCAGCTTGAAGGCCACGTACGCCTTGGGCCGCCCACCCACCGGCTTCTGGTAGAAGCTGGTCCGCAGGGTGGCCTGGATCAGGGTCAGGTACGCCCGCAGGATGCGGTCCTGATCGAGGCTGGCCACGTCGTCCAGGGCGGAGGTCAGCCCGGCGACCAGCTCCGCGCTGCGCTGCTCCCGCTGCTCGCTGCTGAGGGCCCCCGGCTCGAACCGGGTCTCGAACAGCTGCACCAGCAGCCGGGCCAGGTGCGGGTACGCGATGAAGGTCGACTCCATGTAGTCCTGGGAGAAGACCGTGCCGGCCTGCCGCAGGTACTTCGCGTACGCCCGCAGCACCACGACCTGCCGCCAGGTGAGCCCGGCGCGCAGCACCAGCTCGTTGAAGCCGTCCACCTCGGCCTCGCCCCGCCACGCCGCCGCGAAGGCGTTCTCCACGTGCGGACGCACCTCGGCCAGGTCCTGGTGGCCCTCGGGCAGCCGCAGACCGAAGTCGTACAGCCAGATCCGCCCGTCGACCCGTTCCACCTCGTACGGGTGCTCGTCGACCACCTGCACCCCGAGGGAGTGCAGCACCGGCAGCACCGCCGAGAGCATCATCGGCTCGCCGTACCGGTAGACCTTGAACCGGACGTCCATCGCGTCGTCGAGGTCCGCTCCCCGGGCGACCGCGCGCGGCAGCGGCTGCTTGCGGAACAGGTGCATCTCCAGCTGGCCGGGCTCCTCCAGCAGCTCCAGCTTGGCCAGATCCTTCATCGCCTCGTACGGGGTGTGCCCGTCCTTGTAGCCCTCCGGGAAGGCGTCGGCGTACCGGACGAACAGGTGCTTGGCCTGCTCGTCACCGAGCTTGCGTTCCAGCACCAGCCGGTAGTCGTCGTCCCACAGCCGGGTGGCGTCGGCCAGTTCCTCGGCCAGCAGGTCGGCGTCGATCTCCCCGGGCGGGTTGGTCGGGTCGGTCCGCACGATGAAGTGCACCCGGGCCAGCATCGACTCGGTGACCCGGGTGGTGTAGTCCACCCCGACCCCGTTGAGCTCCCGCAGCAGGATGTCCTGCATGCGCAGCCGGTTCTGGGTGGTGAACCGGTCCCGGGGCAGGTAGATCAGGCAGGAGATGAACCGCCCGTACGCGTCCCGGCGCAGGAACACCCGCAACTGCCGACGACCGGCCATCCGCAGCACACCGATCACCGCGTGGTACAGGTCGTCGGTCTTGATCTGGAACAGCTCGTCGCGCGGGTAGGTCTCCAGGATCTGGAGCAGGTCCTTGCCGGAGTGGCTGCGCTGGCTCAGGCCGGAGCGGTCCAGCACCTCGGCGACCTTACGGCGGACCACCGGCAGCTCCTGCACGCTGGTCCGGTACGCGGCCGTGGAGAACAGGCCCAGGAAGCGGCGCTCCCCGACCACCGCACCGTTCTCGTCGAAGATCTTGAAACCGATGTAGTCCAGGTACGCCGAGCGGTGCACGGTGGCCCGGGAGTTCGCCTTGGTGATGATCAGCAGGCGCTTCTCGGTGACCTTCTCGTGCGCCTCCGGGGTCATCGAGGACAGGGCCCGCGCCTCCGGCGAGTCCTGCCGCAGAATGCCCAGCCCGGTGCCGAGCACGGCCTCCAGGGCCGGCCCGCCCTTCTCCGAGTCCGGCACCAGCCGGTACTCCCGGTAGCCCAGGAAGGTGAAGTGGTCGTGCGCCAGCCAGCGCAGCAACTCCACCGAGTCGGTGATGTCCTTCTCCGGCACCGGTGGCCGGTTGTCACTGGTCCGCGCGGCGGCCAACTCGTCGGCCAGGGAGAGGGCCTGCTGGCGCATCTTCGGCCAGTCTTCGACGGCCTCCCGCACATCGGTCAGCACCCGCTGCAACTCGCGGCGCAGCCGGTCCCGCTCCGCCGGATCACGGATCGGGTCGACCTCGATGTGCATCCAGCTCTCGACCAGATCACCGGCGATCGCGTCGTCCGGCTCCACGTCGGCGGCCACCTCGACCAGCCGCCCCAGCGGCTCCCGGCGCACCACCACCAACGGGTGCACCAGCAGGTGCACGTCCAGGTGGTGACTGTTGAGCAGGGCGGTCACCGAGTCCACCAGGAAAGGCATGTCGTCGGTGACGATCTCGATGACGCTGTGGTGCTGCTCCTCGTCGGGTGAGTGGATCCGCAGCTTCAACTCGCCCGGTACCCGCTGCTCGGCCAACTCCCGGTGCTCTCGGGCGGCTTCGAGCATCTCCTCGGCGGTGAAGCCGATCAGCTCCTCGTCCGGCGCGAACCGCCAGAAACGCCCCACCAGGGTAGCCGCGTCATGGTCGTCCCCGGCCAGCGCGACCGCCTGGGCCACCAGTCGTTCGGCATTGGGTACCTGCTCGTCGAGTTCGGCGTCCTCCACGTCGCCTGCCAGCGCCTCTGGTGGCAGACCCAGGTCGTAGAGGGTGTCGATACTCGAACCGGTCATGCCGGTCACTCCTGAATCGAGTCGGCCGTAGCCGTCTCCGTCGGTCGCCGTGTCGAAGCTGTCGTCCCGGCCGGTGTCATCCTGCCGGAGGTCGGGTCCCGGTTCTATCGCCGGACGCCGGTCCATCGGTGCCACTCCCCTCGACCCACTGCGTTGTGGATCACTCTGCCGCCAAGCCTAGGCCGACCGACCGGGTCGTCCGTCGGCGGACCTGTGGCCGGCCTTCCGGATCAGGACGGTCGTCCTTTCACCCGTTGCGGTACGAGGTTCGGCCGGATCAGGAGTACCCCAGCTCATGTTGTTCCTCACACCGTGACCGGCCCGTCTTTTCGCCCAACCCCAGCCGACCGGGGCGGTACGGACGCTCGGGAGGTACTACGGTGCAGGGCAGCCTTACGGGGAGGAACCAGTTCTGATGCACCGGCCGCACCGACAGCGTCACCAATGGTCACGACTCGCCGCCACGGTCGCCTGTCTCGTCGCCTCGGCGGGCCTGGTCGCCTGCTCCGGCGAGGACGGCCCGGAACGCACCGTCGATGCCTTCCTCACCGGCTGGCGCTCCGGCGACCTGAACTCGATCGGCTTCGTCGACCCGACCGGCGCCAAGATCCCCGCCGGCACGGTCGTCCAGGAGATCCGGGAACTCTCCGGCGAACTGGTGGACGCCCCGCTCACCCTGGCCCGGCAGGGCGAGCCGACGATCGTGCAGAACACCGCCACCGCGACCGTACGCCTGGAATGGACCCTGCCGGGCGAGACCACCTGGACCTACGACCGGCCGGTACGACTCACCCAGGGCCGCGACGACCAGTGGCAGGTGATCTGGGAGCCGCAGATCGTCCAGGAGCAGCTCACCCGGGGTGACCGGCTGGGGCTGCGGCGGGATCGGGCCCCCCGGGCCAGCGTGCTCGACGCCGACGACCAGCCGATCGTGGCCCCCCGCGAGGTGGTCCGGGTAGGGCTGCAACCCAGCGAGGTCACCGACGTCAAGGCGGTGACCCGTGATCTGGAGGCCGCCTTCCGGGCGATCCGCCCGGCGATCACACCACCGGTCGACCTGTCGGGTCTGCCGAAGCGGCTGGCCGAGGCGAAACCGGACGCCTTCGTGGAGGTGGTGACCCTCCGCGACGAGGCGTACCGGCAGATCCGGTCGCGAATCTACGACCTGCCGGGGACGAAGTTCCAGAGCGACAAGCTAGACCTGGCCCCGACCCGGGAGTTCGCCCGGGCGGTGCTGGGCACGGTCGATCCCGCGCACGCCGAGGACCTGGCCAAGCATCCGGACCGCTACTCCCCCGGCGACCTGGTCGGGCACGGCGGGTTGCAGGGCCGCTGGGACGAGCACTTGCGCGGCGTCCCCGGCCTCACCGTGATCATCAAGCGGCCCGGGCCGGACGGGACCCTGGTGCCCACCGACACCGAGGTGTTCCAGCGCGAGGCGCAGCCCGGCAAACCGGTCAAGACGACCCTCGACGTCGCCACCCAGAAGGCCGCCGACCAGGCCTTGCGGGCCGAACGACGACGCTCCGCCCTGGTCGCCGTACGGATCAGCGACGGCGCGATCCTCGCCGCCGCCAACGGCCCCGGCGCCGCCGGGGAGAACCTGGCCTTCACCGCCCAGGTGCCGCCGGGTTCCACCTTCAAGATGGTCAGCGCGCTCGGCCTGGTCGAACGCGGCACGGTAACCCCGGACACGGACGTGGACTGCCCGAAGACCCTCGTCGTCGACGGCCGGTCCTTCAAGAACTCCAACGACTTCGAACTCGGCGAGGTGCCGTTCCGCACCAACTTCGCCAAGTCCTGCAACACCGCCTTCGCCGCCCTGGCCCCGCAACTCGGCCCCGACGGACTGGCCGCCACCGGCCGCAACCTGGGCCTGGAGGGTCAATGGCAGGTGGGACTGGACGCCTTCACCGGTAAGGTCTCCGCCGGTGGTGGCGCCACCGAACAGGCCGCCGCCGCGATCGGGCAGGGCACCACGGTGGTCAGCCCACTGGCCATGGCCGCGGCGACCGCAGCGGTGGCCAAGGGTGCCTTCACCCCACCGAAGCTGGTCCTGGACCCGGCCCCGGAGGCGGCCGGTGAGCCGGGCCCGGAGTTGAAGCCCGAGGCCGTAGCGGCCATCCGCGAGATGATGCGTACCGTCGTCACCAGCGGCACCGGCAGCGCCCTGAAGGATGTGCCCGGCGAACCGGTGCACGGCAAGACCGGCACCGCCGAGTACGACAACAACCCGAAGAACACCCACGCCTGGTTCATCGGCTGGCAGGGCGAGGTGGCCTTCGCGGTCTTCGTCGAGAAGGGCGGCTCCGGCAGCGGCACGGCCGTCCCGATCGCCGAGCGCTTCCTCCGCGCCCTCTCCTGACCGGCGGACCTACCGCTTTCCTCACCCGGCCAACCCAACCCGACTACGGATCGTCACGGGTCGGCCTACGCAAGATCTACCGAGGTGACGGCCTATCCGCAGATCAACGGGACCCGCACGCGGACAGGCTCCGCCACCCCACCTGGTCACGCTCCGGAATCATTCACCCGACAGCGATCGGCCATCCATCCCGCACGCGAATTCGGCCGGTTCGCGGGCGCAATTGCCGTACCATCGCTGACCACCATTCATGCGGCTCCGCGCGACATACGCCGATATGATGTCAACCAATCGTGCGATCCATGCCTGCGCCAGAGCAGCGGATGATAAGACTTCCGACCCCAGCGGAGGTCCACGTTGTTCCCTGACTTCTATGCAACCAGCGCCCAGGTACTACCGGTGTTGATGCTCGCGTTGATCTGGGAATCCCGCTTCCTCGACCGACTGGGCCAGCAGAACCGGCACACCCGGCGCGAGGATCCCGATGGTGTCAGATTTTGGACTCGACCCCGGGTACGCGCATATTCCATTTTCATCGTAAGTACGATCATGGGCGGCCTCACCCTGTCGCTACTGGTGCTCGCCGATTACGTGGCGCCCGGTCCGGTTCCCAGGACGCTGCTGGCGGTCTGCCTGGCGTTGGCGGTAGCGACTCTGCTCACCCGCGTGGTCGTCGACATCCTCGCGGCCACCAGACCAACCGATCCGCCGAATGCCGGTCACCGCCCGAACAGCACGGGAGCACCAGCCGGATCACCTGCCGGCGCAGCCGGGGATGGTGAGGCGAAGTGAACCGGATCGACGTCGTCTTCGTCCATGGCCTGCTCTCCTCCCGGCGCGCCTGGCTTCCGATGACGGAGCTGCTGTCCAAGGATCCAGAGCTGCCAGGGCTACGGATTCACTTCTTCGAGTACGCCTCGCAACTCGTTCGGTTCCGGCCGGACCGCCGGATTCCCCATCTCAACGACATCGCCGACCGGCTGCGCACATATCTGCGGGACGATCTTCCGGCCGACGCCCGGCTGGTGGTACTCGTCTCGCACAGCCAGGGTGGTCTGATCGTCCAACGGTTCCTGGCGCGCACCCTGGCTGCGGCGCACGGTCACGAGTTGGCCCCGATCCGCCGGGTGGTGATGTTCGCCTGTCCGAATTCCGGGTCACAGTTCCTCGGCTCGTTGCGCAAACTGACCCTACGACGACGCAGTCCCCAGGAACGGGAATTGCGTCCACTGCACGAGGGAATCATCGAGACCCACAACGCGGTGATTCGTGGCGTACTTCAGGCCCGCGAGCGCACCGCCACGGAATGGCCGATCCCCGTCTCGACCTACGCTGGGATATCCGACAACATCGTCCCGCCGGTGCTCGCCAACTGGACCTTCACCATGACCGGCGTTCTTCCCGGTGATCATTTCTCGGTGATCCGGCCCAGTTCCCCCGAAGACTCATGCTATCGGGCGCTCAAGAAAGAGATCCAGACAGCGGCCGAGGAGCCCGGCGAACCCGAGATCGAACCTGCGGCCTCCCCCGCCGCGGAACGGACCGACTCGTCATCGAAGCCGCCTGCATCGGTCAGGACCGCACCGGCGAGCAGCACTGCCCTGGACCGGCCGGACCGGGCCGGCCGGATCTCCATCGACCCACCCCTGGCCCGCCTCACCTCACCCGTCTACGGGCGGGATGACTTGCTCAAAGAGATCACCGGCGAATTCCGTACCGGCCGGAGCGGCCCATCCGTGCACGTTCTGCACGGTCTTCCCGGCAGCGGCAAGAGTCACCTGGCGCTGGAGATCGCAAGCCGCGCTCTCCGGCAGGGACGCCAGGTCTGGTGGGTCTCGGCGCTCCGATTGAGTTCCGGCATGCGTGAGGTCGCCAGTCGACTCGGTGCACCGACTGGTCTGGTGGACCGGGCGTGGTCCGGCGGCTCAAGCGCGACCGACCTTGTCTGGCGCTTCCTCAACCAGGCCGAGCAGCGTTGGGTGCTCATCATCGACAACGTCGACGAACCGCGGTTGCTCGACCCGGTTGACGAGGACATCGCGGACGGCACCGGCTGGCTGCGCCCACCGACGGACCCAGACAACCTCGTGATCATCACCAGCCGCGACGGCGACCGCACCACCTGGCCGTCCTGGTCGGTGCGGCACCCGGTGCCGCCGCTGAGTGAGCAGGACGGTGCCCTGGTGCTGCTCGACCGGGCCGGCAGCGTGGCCGGTACCGTGGAACAGGCTCAGCGACTCAGCGCCGCTCTCGGTGGGCTGCCACTCGCGCTACGCGCCGTCGGCGACTACCTGAAGTCCGTCCACACCACGCGGGTCTGGCAGGGCACTCAGGTGCTGCGGAATTTCGACAGTTACCTACAGGACCTGCAACAGCGTTTCGCGCTACCGCCAGGTGCTCGAGGGGAACTCGACGAGCCGACCGGCCTCGGTGTCACCAGCAGTGTCTTCGACATCTCCCTGGACCTGTTGGCTCGGCGAGGGCTGACCCAGGCCGGCAATCTGCTGCGGGTCCTCGCCTGCCTCAACGTCGCGCCCGTGCCCTACCACCGGGTGCTCGACCAGCAGGCCCTGATGCGATCTCCGCTGTTCTCCGAGTTCACCGGCCGACAGCGACTCACCGTGCTGGAAGGTCTCGCCGACCTCTCCCTGATCGAGTTGTACGAGGTGGAGTCCGTCCGCGACGAGGACTTCCGGCACGTCATGTCGCTACATCCACTGGTGCACGGGATGATGCGCGACCACCCAGATCTCCGGCAACGAACCAACGAGTACTACAGCCTGATCAGCAAGATGCTGACCGCGGCGGTCAAAGAGCGAAACCCGGACGCGCAGTCGGCCTGGGACGGCTGGTACCTCATCGCTCCGCACACCATCGGGGTCGCCCGGGACTATCTGCTGACCAGCGGAGTGCGGTACGAGCGGGTGACCGTCTTGGCAACACTGGAACTGGTACGGCTGACCGCGCGGTACCTGATCGCCACCGGCCTGGCGCTTGCCGCCGAGGAGTTGCTCGCTTCTGTGGTGGCCGGCTGCCAGGCGTTCGATGTGAACCCGACGGACAGAGAGATGCTGGCGCTACGGCACGAACTGGCCCGCGCGGCGCTGGAGTTGCAGCGACCGCACGACGCCGAGGAACTCCTTCGCGAGCTGATCGCCGATCGGACGGCCGTACTTGGCGCCAATCACGCGGACACGCTGGCCAGCCGGCACAAACTCGCCCGCGCCATCATGGCGCAGAACGGCCGGTGGGCCGAGGCAGAACAGGAACTCACCGCGATCGTCGCCGCAGAGGACAGGGTTCGCGGGCCTGAGCATTCCGACACGATGGTCATCCGGCACAGCCTGGCTCGGGCGATCCTTCTCCAGGGCCGGACCGCCGAAGCCGAGACGATGCTGCGGGAGATCCTGGCGATCCGAATGCGCCACTGGGCACCCACAGAGCCGGAGACCCTGTTCGTTCGACAGAGCCTGGCCCGGTGCCTTTACGAGCGGTCTCGATACGAGGAGGCCGAACAGGAGATCGGGGCAGCGCTCAACAGCGTCGAGCCCGGCCAGGCGGACCGTCCAGAAGTACTTTGGCTGCGTTGGACGCTGGCCCAGGTGCACATAGAACAAGGAAAGATCGACACCGCGCGGACCGAGTTGACCCAACTGCACCTCGATCGCGAACGGGTGCTGGGCGAGGCACACCCCGACACGGTGACCACCCGCGAGACGCTGAACAAGCTGACGCGGTTCGTGCCACCACAACCAGGTACGGCCGATCGGGAGCCGCTAGCTGAGACCGACCAGGAGAAGCAGACATGAGCATCGATCACTCGACACGGGTGTCGGAAAGCTGTCATTCAGCACGACGCGCAAACCGAATCCACCGAATGGTGGTTGTCGTGTCCGCCGCGTCCGGAGATTCTGAAACGACCCGGTCCGACGAAACGGGGGTAGGCATGTTCGCCAGTACCCAGACCGCAGCGGGGTCAGTCGCTCCTGCTTCGGTCACGACGGAACAGACCCTAGGAACCACGCGCGCGCCGGTGCCCGAGGAACTCCGGCAGATTGCTCGGGAAATGTCCGGGGCCTACACATCCGCCCTCGAGGTCGATCCCAAGCTCTACTTCAGCGGCGCCACTCCGGCTCCCGCATTGACCGACCACCCCAGGTGAGTTCGTGGTGGGGCCCCGCCCTGGCCAGCCTGCTCCGCGGACGAGGGAGGTTCCATGAATACGAACGGCACCCGACTGTTCGTCGTTGACGCCTTCACGGACGAGCCGTTCCGCGGCAACCCGGCCGGTGTGGTCATCCTCGATGAACAGCGCGATGACGCCTGGATGCAGGCCATCGCCAGCGAGATGCGACATTCGGAGACGGCATTCGCGCTGCCCGGACAGGACGGTTGGTGGCAGTTGCGCTGGTTCACCCCGACGGTCGAGGTGGACCTCTGCGGCCACGCGACCCTCGCCACCGCGCACGTGCTGGGCGGTTCGACCCGCTTCCGTACCCGCAGCGGAGAGCTGACCTGCACGGTGTCGCCGGACGGTTGGATCGAGATGGACTTCCCGGCCGATCCGCCGACACCAGTGTCGGCACCGCCCGAGCTCCGTCGCGCCCTCGCCGACGACGTCACCGTCGTAACCGTGGCCCGCGGGGTGTCCGACCTGCTCGTCGAGGTCGCCAGCCCACACGATGTCCGTGCCGCACGCCCCGACCTTTCGCTACTGGCCTCGATCCCGGTACGCGGCGTCATCCTCACCGCATACGACGATGAGCGTGACCGGATCGTCAGCCGATGCTTCTATCCCGCCGTGGGTGTTCCCGAAGATCCGGTCACCGGTTCTGCCCACTGCACCATCGGCAGTTGGTGGGCCGAGCGACTACACCGCGACGAGTTGGTCGCCGAGCAGCTCTCCACGCGCGGCGGCACCCTGCGGTTGACCCGGCAGGGAGACCGCATCCGCCTCGGCGGGCGCGGGGTCACCGTCTGGCACGGTGAGATCGCGGTCTGAGCATGAAGTATGCCCAGGAGTTGACCTCGACAACGCTGAACCAACTGGCCAATGGTGACCTGGATGCGATTTGGGTTCGGCATTTTTACCCACCGGCGATGTGCCGAGCGGTCCTGCCCGCCGTCGTCCGGGTATGCGAGGCATCCCGTTACACGCTGACCGGGGACTTCCAGAGCATCGGCACCTCGATCGGGGAAGCCGGCGAGTCGACTGCGAACGAAGACCGCTACATGGCGACCGCAGCCGAGACCACCGAGCTCATTCGGCGGGAGGTCTTCGCCGGCCGACTCTCCCCGCTCGACGACCTACGGTTGCGGCTGGACGAGACGTGGCCGGATGGTGCAACGGTGGCCCGCCACGAGGGCCGGATGATGCTGCCCGGAATCATTCGCCGCTGGCCGGCGGGTGGGCACGCCAACCCGCACATAGACCAGCGGGCGATCCCACTGTTGGCCGCCCACCGTCTCCGCCGACGGATCGGCACCAACATCTACCTGGAGGTGCCGCCACCGGACAATGGCGGCGAGGTGGAGTTCTGGACCTTGTGGACTGACGAGGGCAGCTACGACGCCCACCGCCGCAGCGACTACGGCCTCGATCGAGCCGACCTGGGCGAGCCGCACTGGTCCTGCGCTCCGCGCCAGGGTGACCTGCTGATGTTCGACGCCGCCCGGGTGCACGGCGTACGCCGGGTGGACCAGGGTTCGCGGGTCAGCGCCGCATGCTTCGTGGGCGTACCGTCTCCTGGTGAACCCCTCGTGGTCTTCGCCTAGCCGGCGGCTCAACTCACCCACCACCTGAAGGGTGGGTGAGCTGTCGCTCAGGCGGTCAAGCCACCTGGGCCGGGCGCGGCATGATCATGCTCGTCTGCGGGGTCCGTGCCGTCCGTATCCGGCAGCACGGCAATGTCCGGCCGGTCCACCGGGAGCCGGGGCGCCGGAGCGGAACGGTCGGGCCGCTCCGCGCGCAGTCGGGGCGGAGCGGAGCCGGGAGCGGTGACCGGGCGCAGGCCGGCTACCAGGGTGTTGACGATCTCGGCGGCGTACGTGCCGTCCGGGTCGTAGTCGGGGTCGAAGACGGTCAGCTCGACGCCGAGGCAGTGCGGGGTGTCGACCAGGCCGGCGAGCAGGATCTCCAGTTCGGCGAAGGCGATGCCGCCCGGATCGGGGGCGTCGACCGCGGGCATCACGGCCGGGTCGAGTACGTCCACGTCGACGTGCACCCAGTAGCCGGCGCAGTCGGCCAACTGCTCGTGCGCCCACTGGGCGGTACGCGCGGCACCCTCGGCGCGCAGCGCCGGCACCGGACGGGTGATGATCCCGGCGGCTTGCAGATCGAGCCGGTACTCGTCCTGGGCGCGGATGCCGAGTACCACCACGTCGATGTCCCGGAAGTAGGGGCGGCGTCCCTCGATGGCCGCCAGGTCGGCCTGACCCCGGCCGGTGACCAGGGCCAGATCCTCACCGGCCGCAGCCCCCACGTACGAGGCGTTGCCAGGGTGCCGGAAGTCGGAGTGACCGTCCACGAAGACCAGGCCGATCCGGCCGCCGATCTCCTCACCCAGGCGGTGCATGGCCAGAGCCGTGCCGAGGATGATCGAGCAGTCGCCGCCCAGGACCAAGGGGAACTCCCCCCGGTCGATGATCGCGCCGACCCGGTCGGCCAGGGCCACCGAGTAGTCGGCGATCTCCCGTGCGTGGCACACCCCGTCCCCCGGTCGCCAGTCACCGGCGTCGTAGCGAGGCGGGGTCAGGCAGCCGGCGTCGCGGGCCCGCAGCCGGGGCAGCAGGCCCTGGTCACGTAGCGCGCCGGGGGCCTTGGCGCAGCCCGGAACGGAGGTGGGGGTGGGTGGGCGCAGGCCAAGGTTGCTCGGCGCGTCGAGGACGGCGATCCGGCGCATCATGGGCCGCTGTCGTTCGCGACTGCGGGGCTCGCAAGCTCACTCCTCGCGCTCACAGACCTCGCCCTCCGTTCGCGACTGCGGGGCTCGCAAGCTCACTCCTCGCGCTCACAGACCTCGCCCTCCGTTCGCGACTGCGGGGCTCGCAAGCTCACTCCTCGCGCT
>NZ_JBICUM010000012.1:100234-171130 GCF_043198155.1 Micromonospora sp. NPDC048871
CTCACCTGGGCTCCCGTCCTCTGGGGGTCGAGGCGGGCCGGCGTAGCGCCGGCCCGCGCTGGCGTGGCTGGGGTCAGAACAGGGCGCTGGCCAGGGCTCGGCGGGCCGAGGCGACCGTCGGGTCCTCCGGGCCGGCGATGGTGAACAGGCCGACGAGGTGCTGGCGTACCTTCTCCCGATCTTCACCGAAGGTGCGCCGGACCAGGCCGACGAGCCGCTGGTAGGCCTGCTCGGCCTGGCCGCTGAGCACCTCGATGTCGGCGGCCAGCAGTTGCGCCTCGACATCGTCCGGCTTGGCCTCCGCTGCGGCCAGCGCGGTCTGAGGGTCGGCACCGGACACCCGGCGGGCGAGGCCGACCTGGGCCAGACCTGCCTCCGCGGCGGCGTCGTTGGGGGTCTCGGCCAGGATCTTCCGGTACGCCTGCTCGGCGGCGTCCAGGTCACCGTCCATCAGGGCGTCGTCGGCCGCGTCGAGTCGGGGGTCCTCCGGTTCGGCCACGGAGACTCCGCCGGCCTTGAGGATCGCCTGGATCCACTGGCGCAGCTGCGCCTCGGGTACCACCCCGGAGAAGGCGTCGACCGGCTGGCCACCGACCACCGCGTACACCATCGGGATGCCCTGTACCCGGAACATCTGCGCGAGCCGGGGGTTGGCGTCGACGTCCACCTTGGCCAGCACCCAGGCGCCGCCGCCCTCCACGGCCAGCCGTTCCAGCACCGGGGAGAGCTGCTTGCAGGGCTGGCACCACTCGGCCCAGAAGTCCACCACCACGGGTGTGCTCAGGGAGCGCTCCAGCACCTCCGACTGGAAGGTCGCCTCGGTCACGTCGATGACGGTGACCCCACCGACAGCGCCACCCGGTAGCCCGGCAGGGATGCCGGCGGGGGGAGCGGCCTGGGTCGGTGCCGGGGCGGGGCTGGGTGCAGGGGTGCGCAGCGCGCTGAGGTCGACCGCGCCGCGGGTAAAGATCGACGAGGTGATCCGTGGGTCGCTCATGGTTATCTAGTCTCGCACGCGCCGCGCCGAACTCAGATCAACCGTGGCCGGAGACAGTTGCCACTGTCACCCCTGCCCAGCCGCCCTTTCGAGGTTGGATGTCAGAACCGGGCAGGCTCGCGGTAAACGCCCCATTCCGCGCGCAGGGCGTCACAGATCTCGCCGAGGGTGGCCTCGGCGCGTACGGCGTCGAGCATCGCCGGGATCATGTTCTCCTCGGTACGGCTGACCGCCACCATCTTCTCCACCGCCGCGCGTACCGCCGCCTCGTCCCGCCCGGCCTTGCGCTCGGCCAGCACCCGGCGCTGCTCCACCTCGACCTCGTGCGAGATGCGCAGGATCTCCAGGTCCTTGGCGACCGTGCCGGTGTGGCAGTTGACCCCGACGATCTTCTTGTCGCCCTTCTCCAGCGCCTGCTGGTAGACGAAGGCCGACTCGGCGATGTGCCCGGTGAACCAGCCGTCCTCGATGCCCCGCAGGATGCCGGAGGTCATCGGGCCGATGGCGTGCGGACCCTCACCACCGAGCTGCTTGATCCGGGCGAAGATCTCCTCCGCCTCGGCCTCGATCCGGTCGGTCAGCGCCTCGACGTACCACGATCCGCCCAGGGGGTCGGCCACGTTGGTCACCCCGGTCTCCTCCATCAGCACCTGCTGGGTACGCAGGGCGATCTCGGCGGATTCGTCTGTGGGCAGGGCCAGGGTCTCGTCCAGGGCGTTGGTGTGCAGCGAATTGGTGCCGCCGAGCACCGCCGCCAAGGCCTCCACCGCGGTGCGTACCACATTGTTGACCGGTTGCTGGGCGGTCAGCGACACCCCGGCGGTCTGGGTGTGGAATCGCAGCCAGAGGGCCTTTTCGCTGGTCGCGCCGTAGACGTCGCGCAGCCAGCGGGCCCAGATCCGGCGGGCGGCCCGGAATTTGGCGATCTCCTCGAAGAAATCGACATGCGAGTCGAAGAAGAAACTCAACCCGGGGGCGAAGACATTGACGTCCAGGCCGCGCGAAAGTCCCAGCTCCACGTAGCCGAAGCCGTCGGCGAGGGTGTACGCCAACTCCTGCGCGGCCGTCGAGCCGGCCTCCCGGATGTGGTACCCGGAGACCGACAGCGGCTTGTACCGGGGGATCTCGGCGGCGCAGTACTCCATCAGGTCGCCGATCAGACGCAGGTGCGGCTCGGGGTCGAACAGCCACTCCTTCTGCGCGATGTACTCCTTGAAGATGTCGGTCTGCAACGTACCGTCGAGCTTGGACAGGTCGGCCCCCTGCCGTTCGGCCGCGACCAGGTACATGCAGAACACCGGCACCGCCGGCCCGGAGATGGTCATGCTGGTGGTGACCCCGGCCAGGTCGATGCCATCGAAGAGCACCTCCATGTCGGCGGCGCTGTCCACCGCCACCCCGCAGTGGCCGACCTCGCCGAGGGCCTGCGGGTCGTCGGAGTCGCGGCCCATCAGGGTGGGCATGTCGAAGGCGACCGACAGTCCGCCGCCACCGGCGCCGAGGATCATCTTGTAGCGCTCGTTGGTCTGCCGGGCGTTGCCGAACCCGGCGAACTGCCGGATGGTCCAGGTCCGCCCCCGGTAGCCGGTCGGATAAAGACCCCGGGTGTACGGGAACTCCCCCGGCCAGCCGATCCGGTCGAACCCGGGGTACGCGGCACCCTCGGGTGGCCCGTAGACCGGCTCGACAGGCATCCCGGAGAGGGTGGTGAAGTCCGCGTCCCGCTTGCGCGCGGCGTCGTAACGGGCCTGCCAGCGGGCCCGTCCGGCAGCGATCTCGTCGGCGTTCATCTCCGGGCTCCTCCTCGAGTCCTTCACGACTGCATGTCGAGTGTAGAGCCCTTCCTGAACGATCGATAAGGAAATCGATACCAGACGGTAACCGCCCCTCCGTCGGCCCTCGGACCGGACCGGCGAGCCCGGGCCGGCCACCGGGGTCCCGCGACCTCAGGCCGCCGGCCCCCCGATGGCCACGTCGTCCACCCGGATGTTGATCTCGTCGACCCGCAGCCCGTACGCCTCGATGGCCTGGGTCACCGCGGCCCGCACCGCGTTGGTCACCTCGGGCACCGGATGCCCGGCGTCCGTCACGATGACCAGGTTGATCACGGCGGCCCCATCGGTGACATGGGCCGAGCAGCCGCGCCGGGCGTCACCGACCTGGTCGAGCCCGACCCGGTCGAGCACCGCGTTGAAGAACCGGGCGACATCCCCGCCCAACTCGACCACCCCGGGCACGGCCTTGGCCGCCGCCACCGCGATCTTCTCCACGACTTCGTCGGAGATCTCCGTACGCCCACCCGCCACCGCGTCCGGAGTAACCGGCAACTCCTGCGTCGACTCGTGCTCCATGCTCGCTCCCCGCGTTCACACCGCCCCGCACCCCGCGGGCCGCTGCGAGCCTAACCGCCGCACCCTCCCCAATAGACACATCACCCACCCACCACCCCCGAGCACCCCCACCCACCACCCTCGTCGATCATGCAGTTTCGGTCGCCTAATTGCCCTATTCGCACCTTATGTCGAGACAAAAAGTGCATGATCGGCGGCGGCGCGGGCGGGCGGCGGCGCGGGCGGGCGGCCACCAGCGGGCGCGCGCGGGGCGGCGCGGGCGGGCCGACAGCGACGTGGCGGGGCGGGCGAGGGGGTGGGAGGGGTTAGTCGGTGAGTTGGGTCAGGAGGGTGTTGGCGGCGGCGTAGGGGTCGGTGGTGCCGGCGGCCACCTCGGCGGCCAGGGTCGGCAGCTGCGTACCGTCGCGCAGGGAGCCGATCCGGGCGCGCAGGGTGCCGAGCGCGATGGCCTCGATCTCGGCGGCGGCCCGCGCCTCCCGGCGGCGACGCAGCTCGTCGTGCTCGACCAGCCAGCCGCGGTGCTTGTCGATCGCCGCGGCGATGTCGTCGATCCCCTCGCCCCGGGCGGCCACCGAGCGCACCACCTGCGGGCGCCACTGGCCCGGTCCCCGCTCGCCCAGGGCGATCATGCCCTGGATGTCCCGGACGGTGTGGTCGGCGCCGTCCCGGTCGGCCTTGTTGACCACGAAGACGTCGGCGATCTCCAGGATTCCGGCTTTGACCGCCTGGATGGCGTCGCCCATCCCGGGGGCGAGCAGCACCAGGGTGGTGTCGGCCAGGGAGGCCACGTCGACCTCCGCCTGCCCGACCCCGACGGTCTCCACCAGGACGACGTCGCAGCCGGCCCCCTCCAGCACCCGTACCGCCTGGGGGGTGGCCGCGGACAGTCCGCCGAGGTGCCCCCGGCTGGACATCGAGCGGATGTAGACCCCGGGGTCGGTGGCGTGGTCCTGCATCCGTACCCGGTCGCCGAGGATAGCCCCGCCGGTGAACGGGCTGGAGGGGTCGATGGCGAGCACCCCGACCCGGTGGCCCCGGGCCCGCAGGGCGCGTACCAACTCGTTGGTGGTGGTCGACTTGCCCACCCCGGGGGAACCGGTGAGGCCGACCACCTGGGCCCGGCCGCCGTACGGTGCCAGCGCCGCCGCGATCGCCGGCAGGGTCTCGTCGCCCGACTCCACCAGGGTGATCAACCGGGCCACCGCGCGGTGGTCACCGGCCCGTGCCCGCTCGACCAGCATCGGTACGTCCCGACTGCGGCGCACCGACCCGGTGGCCACGGTCGGGGCGTGGCCGTGGGACCCGCTCACGGCGTCTCGGAGGGAGCCGGAACGTGGATGATCAGGGCGTCGCCCTGACCGCCACCACCGCAGAGGGCAGCCGCTCCGGTGCCACCGCCGCGCCGCTTGAGTTCCAGGGCCAGGGTGAGTACGAGCCGGGCGCCGGACATGCCGATCGGGTGGCCCAGCGCGATCGCGCCACCGTTGACGTTGACCTTGTCGGGGCTGACCCCCAGGTCACGGATGGACTGGATGCCGACCTGCGCGAAGGCCTCGTTGATCTCGATCAGGTCGAGGTCGGAGACGGTCAGCCCACCCTTGCGCAGGGCGTGCTGGATGGCGTTGGAGGGCTGCGAGTGCAGGGAGTTGTCCGGACCGGCCACGTTGCCGTGCGCGCCGATCTCCGCCAGCCAGGTCAGGCCGAGTTCCTTGGCCTTCGCCTTGCTCATCACGACCACCGCGGCGGCACCGTCGGAGATCGGCGAGGAGCTGCCCGCGGTGATGGTGCCGTCCTTCGCGAACGCCGGGCGCAGCTTCGCCAGGGACTCGGCCGTGGTGTCCGGGCGGATGCCCTCGTCCTCGCTGATCACCAGCGGGTCACCCTTGCGCTGCGGGATGACCACCGGAGTGATCTCGTCGGCGAAGTGACCGTTCTTCTGGGCGGCGGCGGCGCGCTGGTGGCTGGCCGCGGCGAACTCGTCCTGCTCCTGCCGGGTGATGCCGCGGGTGCTGCCGTGCCGCTCGGTGGCCTCACCCATCGCGCAGCAGTCCCAGGCGTCGGTCAGCCCGTCGAGGGCCATGTGGTCCTTGAGGGTCACGTCGCCGTACTTGTGGCCGCCCCGCTGACCGAGCAGCAGGTGCGGGGCGTTGGTCATCGACTCCATGCCGCCGGCCACCACGATGTCGAACTCGCCGGCCCGGATCAGCTGGTCGGCCAGGGCGATCGCGTCCAGGCCGGAGAGGCAGACCTTGTTGATGTTCAGCGCCGGTACGGACATCGGGATGCCCGCCTCCACGGCGGCCTGGCGGGCCGGAATCTGCCCGGCACCGGCCTGGAGCACCTGGCCCATGATCACGTACTGCACCTGGTCGGGGGCGACTCCGGCCCGCTCCAGGGCGGCCGCGATCGCGATGCCGCCGAGCTTGGTTGCCGGTAGGTCCTTGAGGTTGCCCAGCAGCCGCCCCATCGGGGTGCGTGCGCCGCTGACGATCACCGAAGCCATACCTGCCTCCGAGGGGGGTGCCGACCTGTACGCCTTAACGACTGTTCGGTCAGACTAGCGTCATGCCTGAGAACAGCCCCGTCGAGCCCGCTGCCGACTATGTCACAGACATCGGTCTGCGCCGCATCGATCATGTCGGGATCGCGGTCGCCGACCTCGACGCCGCGATCGACTTCTACACCCGGACCTTCGGTATGCGATGCGTGCACACCGAGACGAACACCGAGCAGGGGGTACGGGAGGCGATGCTGGCGGTCGGGCCGACCCCGGAGGGCGGCTGCCTGCAACTGCTGGCCCCGCTGACCCCGGACTCGACCATCGCCAAGTTCCTCGACCGCAACGGTCCGGGGGTGCAGCAGGTGGCATACACCGTGGCGGATGTCGAGGCGGCCTGCGCGGCGCTTCGGGAGCGCGGCCTGCGGCTGCTCTACGACACCCCCCGACGGGGTACGGCGGGTTCGCGGATCAACTTCGTGCACCCCAAGGACGCCGGTGGGGTCCTGGTCGAACTGGTCGAGCCCGCCCCGCACCCCACCCACGGGTGACCCCGGGAGCCGAATTCATCGACCGGCGTGACACCACCAACGGGTGTGGCCGTCGTCGGCCCGAGGACGGGTCCGGCGACGGCCTTTCGGTGAACGCGCAATGGTTTTCCGCCTCCCGGCCCCACATCCATTCGCGGGAACCCCGGGAGGCGGAAAGAAAAGCGGTGCACGGATAGCTGCGATGGCTTTTTCTGCGTCACGCTGCGTACCGAAGGGCTCCTCCCCGAGCTGGCAAGATCGCCTGCCGGGCCGTGGTTCCGGTCACCCTACGAGTTGACCATGTAAAGAGGACGGCAAAGGGCGGGCCGCTCTTGCGAAGCACCCCGGGGGGTCTGCCAGTATGTCCCAATGCCCCAGCAGCAATCCTCCCCTCTCGCGTTCTTCGATAACGCGAACTCGCAGCCAGATTTCACGGTTGGCCTGCGCGGATACAACACCGGCCAGGTCGACGACTTCATCGGCCGGCTGAACGCCGCACTGAGCCAGGCCAACAAGGACCGCGCCGACGCCGAGCAGGCGCTCAACGACGCCCAGCGCCGGCTGCGCCAGTCCGAGCAGCGGCTCACCGCCCTGGAGCAGAAGCTCACCGACACCAGCAAGCAGCTCGAGGAGAACAGCCGCCCCACGCTGTCCGGCCTCGGCACCCGGGTCGAGCAGATCCTCCGGCTGGCCGAGGAGCAGGCCAACGATCACCGCAACGAGGCCAAGCGCGAGTCGGAGGGCATCCTCTCCGCCGCCCGCCTGGAGGCGCGGGAGATCACCGACAAGGCGCGGGCCGAGGCGGCCGCGATGAAGGCCACCGCCGAGCGGGAGGCCGGTAACCTGCGTACCGCCGCCGAGCGGGAGGCGGCCGAGGTCCGGGTGCAGGCCCGCCGCGAGGCCGACACCCTGCGGGCCGACGCGGAGCGCGAGACCAAGCAGCTGCGTACGGTCACCGCGCACGAGGTGGCCGAGCTGAAGTCGACCGTCGAGCGGGAGGTCGCCACCCTGCGCGCCACCGCCGAGCGCGAGATCACCCAGCAGCGGGCCAAGGCCGCCCGCGAGGCCGAGGAGAAGCGCGCCGAGGCGACCAAGCTGCTCACCGACGCCCGCGACAAGCGCGACAAGGACCTCCAGGCCCTGGAGCTGCAACTCGCCGAGCGGCGGGAGAAGGCCGAGCGCGAGGAGTCCGAGCGGCACGCCGCCCAGGTCGCGCAGACCCAGAAGCTGGTCGGTGAGGCCGAGCAGCGGGCCCACGCCGCCCAGGAGCGCGCCAAGGAGATCGAGCAGCGCGCCGAGTCCCGGCGGGTCGAGTCGGAGCGCAACGCCACCGAGACGATCGAGAAGGCCAAGGCCCTGGCCGAGCGGACCCTCAGCGAGGCCCGCGCCGAGTCCCAGCGTCTGCTCAGCGAGGCCCGCACCGAGGCCGAGCTGACCACCCAGGCGGCCCGCCGCGAGGTCGAGGACCTCACCCGGCAGAAGGACGCCGTCACCTCGCAGCTCGGGCAGATGCTCTCCGGCCTGGCCGGCATCGTTCCGGGGGTCCCCAGCAACAACACCCCGGCGGCCGAGAAGCCGGCCGCCAAGCCGGCGGCCGACGCCGAGAAGAAGGTGACCGCGGAAACCTCCAGCTGACGACGACCACCGGGGCATGAACCACGACGCGGGGTGACACCGGGTTACCGGCGACACCCCGCGTCGCCCTGCCTTCGCAGGCCCTGGGCACCGCCCACCTGGGCGGGTGAAGTTAGCTCCCAACAGGGGCGTCCGTATCGCCCCAGGAGGGCCCGATGCGTGTGAGGATGGGTGCATGTCGCACGGCGAGGAACTGTTCGCTCTCGGCGGGGATGTGACCACGGAGCCCAGCTTCGAGTCCGCCCTGCGGGGGTACGACAAACGACAGGTCGAGAAGTACGTCGCTCGGGCGGAGCATGAGATCGCGGCCCTGGAGGCCGAACGGGAGCAGGCCTTCTCCCAGATCCACAAGCTGGCCGGTCAGGTCGAGGTGCTCCAGCGGGATCTGGCTGCGGTACGCAAGCAGTCCGCCGTGGTGGACCGGGCCGCCTTCCGGCATCTCGGCCCGCGGGTCGAGCAGATTCTCGCGCTCGCCGAGGAGCAGGCCGAGGACATCCTCGCGGCCGCGAACGAGGAGATCCAAGCGCGCCGGGCCGCCGCCGAACACATCATCGACGAGGCTAGGGCCGAGGCCGCCGAGGCCCTCAAGGACTTCGAGATCGCGCTGGCCGCCCGCCGCGCCGAGGAGGAGCGGCAGGCCGCAGCCCGCCGGGCGGAGTCCGAGGCCGCCAGCAAGGCGGCCAAGGAGGAGGCCGCCCGGCTGCGCAAGGGTGCCCAGGAGGCGCTGGCCAAGGCCGAGCAGGAGGCCACCCAGCTCCGGGACGCCGCCAAGGAGATCCATCAGCGGGCCCAGCAGGAGGCGACGAAGCTGCGCGAGTCGGCCCGTGAGGTGCTGGCCACCGCCCAGCAGGAGGCCACCCAGCTGCGTGAGGCGGCCAAGGAGGTGCATGCCAAGGCCCAGCAGGAGGCCAGGCGCCTGGTCGACCAGGCCACCGAGACCGGCCGGGCCACCCACGCCAAGGCCAGCCAGGAGGCCAAGCAGATCATCGACGACGCCGCCGAGGCCGGCCGGGCCGCCCGCAACAAGGCCCGCCAGGAGGCCGAGCGGCTGACCACCCAGGCGACCGAGGCGGCCAAGCGCACCCGGGCCGAGACCGAGGCGTACGCCCAGCGGATGCGCGACGAGACCGAGGCCCACGTCCAGCACACCCGGGCCCAGGCCCAGCAGGAACTGGGGGCCTGGCGGGCCGGGGTGGAGAAGGAGGTCAACGGCCGACGGGAGGCCGCAGACCGGGAACTGGCCCAGCGCAAGGCCGCTGCCGAACGCGAGTACACCGGCCGCCGCGAGGAGTTGGAGCAGCAGCACCAGGCCCGTACGGCCGAGTTGGAGCAGCGCTTCAGCACCCGTACCACCGCCCTCGAGGAGCAGATCCGCACCCGCACCGCCGAGCTGGAGTCCGGGTTCGAGAGCCGCCGTGCGGCGCTGGAGGCGGAGTACACCGCGCGCAAGAACGAGATCGAGCAGGGCGCGGACGAGATCCGTCAGGCCGCCGAGCGGGACGCCGCCGAGCTGCGCGCCCAGGCCGAGGAGTTCGCCACCAACGCCCGACGCGAGGCCGACGAGTACGTCGCCTCCTCCCGTCGGCAGTTCGAGGAGTACGCGGCCACCACCCAGCAGCACCTGGCCACCACTCAGCAGCACCTGGCCGCGACCCAGCAGGAGGCGGCGTCCGGCCGACAGCAACTGGCCCAGGTGATGTTGGAGATCGCCCAGGCCCAGCAGCAGTTGGCCGACCTGCGTCAGGAGACCTGGAAGTCCCGGCAGGAGTCCGACGAGTTGCAGCGCAAGGTGCGGGAACTGCGGCTGGCGGCGGCCACGGTCTCCGACGGCCCCACCTCACCGGCCCCCGCCGGGGTCTCCTCGGCGATTGCCGCCCCCTCCCCCGCCACGGTCGCCCGTACGGTGGAGGGCCCTTCGGTCAACGGCGGCCCACCCGCCGGTGCCAACCCGACGGTCGATCCCGCCGAGGCCCCGGTGAACGGCCATCGGCCGGTCCTGGAGACCGCCGGTGTCGCCGCCGAGGGCGGTGATCCGTCCGCCGACGGCCAGGTCACGAAGCCCAGCGCCGACGGCCCGGCGACGAAGCCGGCCGCCGAGCCGGTGACCACCGTGGAGGATGAGCCTGCGGCGAAGTCGGCGGTCGAACCGGCCACGGTCGACGGCGGCACGGCGAGTGCGGGGGTGGACGGCGAACCCACGGTGGCCGCGATGCCCGGCACGGGCGGCCGGGGCGCCACCCCCACGAAGATCACCAGCACCGGTGAGAACGGCAAGCGCCCGACCAAACCGACCAAGGACGAGCGCAGCGCCAAACCCAGCAAGATCATCTCAGACTGACCCCGCACTCCGCCAGGCCGGGACGACCATTCGGTGGTGGTCCCCGGCTCTGCGTTCACCGCGCAGGGGTCCGGCTCAGCGGTCAGGAGGCGGCTCCGGGGAGGGGCGGCGTCCTCCCCAGGCTACGAAGCGATCGAACAGCGCTCTGGGCTGCGGGCCGTCATACGGGTTGAGCCGGTAGAGGTCGCGCATCGCCTCGTACATCAGGCCGGCGAGGTAGATCGACAGGCCGATCGGATTCCCCTCGTACTCCGCCCGCAGCAGGAGCCGGGCCTGGGCGCAGGGCCAGGGCTGACCGTCCGCCCGACAGCACCACATCGGTCGCAGCGGGGTGTGCGGGGTGTCGGCGCCGGTCGCGCGGGGCCGATCAGGGTGGGGGCCACGGCCCGGGGTCGGCAGCCGGGTCCTGAGCACACCCCCTCCCCCACCACCCGCCGCCCCGACGGTCGGCGCAGCGGATGCGTCGTCGGACCCTGGACGAACACGCACCTCGACCTCCGAGAAGCAGGCTTCTGGGTACGTCTGTTGCTGCTCCAGCGACAACAGACGTACCCGAAGTGGGGTTGATCGGGCCGCCCACCCGGGGGGATGGGGTGGGCGGCCCCGGGGCGCCCACCGGGGGTGTGGGGGCGACCCGGCCTGAACCCGTCCACGCCCTGATGGCAGCCAACGGGTCCGGCACTGCTGACAGTCTGGTGATCGAAGCACTACTGTCGGAAGTCATCGCAGGTGGTGGTGATCTGGCTGCGGAACCAACGGCCCGCCGACCCCTGGTGAGTGATTCTCGGTACCCGATTGTGGAGGCACTGTGGAGGAATCGAGCGCCGACCTGATCCGATCCCAGTTACGTCGGCTGCGCACCGCCGCCGGGCTGAGCCAGGAGGAGTTCGGCAAACTGGTGCACTACTCGCCGTCGATGGTCTCCGCCGTCGAGACCGGCAGCCGACCGTACGACCGGCAGTTGCTGGCCCGCGCCGACGAGGTGCTGCATTCCGGCGGGCTGTTGGTGGCGTTGTTGCGGATCGCCGAGCGCGAGGGCCAGCCTTCCTGGTTCCTGCCCTGGCTGGACGCCGAACGCCTGGCCAGCCAGCTCCGGATCTTTCAGCCCACCCTGATCCCGGCGCTGCTCCAGACCGAGGGGTACGCCCGGGCGGTGATCCGCTGCGACGACCTGCTCAGCGACGAGGAGGTGGAGAAGCGGGTGGCGGCCCGGCTGGACCGGCAGACCATCCTCACCCGACCGGATCCGCCGCAGCTCATCGCGGTCATCGACGAGGCCATCCTGCACCGCCGGGAGGAACGCTTCCACACGTTGATGATCCATCAGGTCGAGTCCCTGGCCGCCTGCGCGCAACGGCCGAACATCAGCATCCATGTCGTCCCCCTCAGCGTCGGGCTGCACGTCGGCCTTTACGGATCGTTCTCGCTGGCCCGGGGCGTGGAAGGGGGTTGGGTGGCGAGCCAGGAGACTCAGCTGACCGCCCGACCCACCGACCGGGAGTCCGATGTGGCTACTCTGTTGGCACGGTGGGAGACGGTGCGTAACGAGGCCTTGTCCCGCCAGCAGTCGATCGAACTCCTCAAGGAAGTGGCGAAGTCATGGACCTGACCGACGCTACCTGGCACACCGCCACCCGCAGTGGAAGCACAGACTGTGTCGAGGTGGCCGACAACCTGCCCGAGGTGGTCGCCGTCCGCGACAGCAAGGACCGCCAGGGACCGATACTCGCCTTCACCCCACCGACCTGGCAGACCTTCATCAGCCACCTCAAGCGGCGGTAGTCAGCCTCAGTCGGCCTGGCGTTGCTGGGGGCCGGGCACCGGGGTGTCGGAGAAGGCGGCCACCGTGCGGTCGGCGTACGCGCTGGCGTCGCCGGTCTCCATCGGGCCGTCCCAGGTGGTCGGCAGCGGCACGGACACGGCCGGGTTGACCCGCCGGACCACCTCGTCGAGCACGGTCTCGGCGTCGCCGACCCACAGGTGCTTGGCCCCGGGCACCCCGACCACCTCGGCCTGTGGCACCGCGGCGAACCGCTCCCGGGCCTGCTCGGGGCGGAGGTAGTCGTCGAACTCCGGCACCAGGGCGGTCAGCGGCTTGCCGGACTCGGCCCACTGGGCCAGGTCGGTCGGCTCGGAGAAGCGCAACGGCGGCGAGAGCAGGATCGCGCCGGTCACCGCCGGGTCGCAGCCGTACCTGAGGGCCAGGTCGGTGCCGAAGGACCAGCCGAGCAGCCAGATGTTCGGCAGTTCGTGGAATTCGGCGTACTCGATGGCGGCGGCCACGTCGAAGCGCTCGCCGACGGCCGAGTCGAAGGTGCCCTCGCTGGTACCGCGCACGCTGCTGGTGCCCCGGGTGTTGAACCGGAGCACGGCCACCTCGGCCAGGGCGGGCAGCCGCCAGGCCGCCTTGCGGAACACGTGGCTGTCCATCATCCCGCCGTGGGTGGGCAGGGGGTGCAGGCAGACCAGGGTGGCCACCGGGGGCCGGTCGACCGGAAGCGCCAACTCACCGACCAGGCAGAGCCCGTCCGCGGTGTGCAACTCGATGTCTTCCCGTCGCCCCGGCAGGATCGACGACGCCCGGATCGATGCGCTCACCCCGCCATCCTCCCGCGTAGCGCTCCAAGCCGCCGCCCGAGGTGACAAAGATCGCCCCGCCGGTCTCAGCTGTGCCTCCGCGCCCGGGTCTCAGCCGTGGCGTGGGGCGCCGCGTCCGCGCTGGATGACCGGGGCCCGGCGGTCGCGGGCCCGCCAGCACCCGCTGTGCCAGTGCCGCCGGTCGGTGAGGTCGCCACGGCCGTCGGCAGGCCAGGCGACCAGGTGCGCCACCCCGGGCCGAATCTCCTGGTCACAACCGGGACAGCGGTACGTCTTGACCGACGAGCCGCCGCTGATCCCGCGTACCTGCCAGTCGCCGTCGCGCCACTGCTGCACCGAGGCGACGCCCTGGCGGGCGCGTTCGGTGTCCAGACGCTCGGCGTCGTCACGGCGGGGACGGTTACGACGGGGGCTCACGCCGTCCAGCGTACGACCGTGCCCTACAGCGGCCCCGAGGGCGCTGGTGTTAACAAGGGGCCCCTGTTCTACCGCAGGCGTTAAAAGGGTGCCCTTCCTTACCCGCGGAAGGAGCGGGCGGCGGTCACCAGTTGTTCCAGCAGGGGTGCCGGGGCCAGGCCGGGCTCGCGGGACTGCCGGTACACCGCCCGCAGTACGGCCAGCGACCTGTCCGGTCCGATCGAGTCGAGCAGTTCGAAGGGGCCGGCCGGGTAGCCGCAGCCCAGCTTCATCGCGGCGTCGATGTCGTCCGTGGTGGAGTAGTGGGCCTCCAGCATCCGTACCGCGTCGTTGAGGTACGGGAACAGCAGGGCGTTGACGATGAACCCGGCGGAGTCTCCGCAGACCACCCCGGTCCGGCCCAGGGCGGCGACGACCGCCCGGGCGGTGGCCGTGGTCTCCGCCGAGGTGAGGATCGTCTGGACGATCTCCACGAGCGGGGTGGCCGGGTTGGCGAAGTGCAGGCCCACCACCTCGGCCGGGCGCCCGGTGGCCATGGCCAACTCGATCACCGCCAGGGTGGCGGTGGTGGTGGCCAGCACCGCCCCCGGCTTGCAGACCTCGCCCAAGCCGGCGAACAGCGCCTTCTTGACCTCCGGTTCGTCGGCCACCGCCTCGATCACCAGGTCCGCCTCGGCCAGGGAGGCCAACTCGGTGGCCGGGTCTACCTGGGTGACCTGGTAGCCGGCGGTGGTGAGGGACTCGACCAGGCCGGCGGCCAGGGCCCCCGAGCCGACCACCCCGACCGTGGCTACCGTTCGCGCCCCTTCCAGGGGTGCCGACGCCACCGGGGTCGACTCGTCCGGGACGAGCCGGCCGGAGCCGGGCCGCTCGTAGGTGTAGAAGCCTCGGCCGGACTTGCGGCCCAACAGCCCGGCGGTCACCATCTGCCGCAGCAGGGGCACCGGGGAGTGTCGGCGGTCCCGTCCGCCCCGCCGGTACATGGTGTCCAGGATCTCGTACGCGGTGTCCAGACCGATCAGGTCCAGCAGGGCCAGCGGGCCCATCGGCAGGCCGCAGCCGAGCTTCATCGCGGCGTCGATGTCCTCACGGGTGGCGTAGCGGGACTCGTACATCCCGATCGCCTGGTTGAGGTACCCGAACAGCAGGGCGTTGGCGATGAACCCGGCCCGGTCGGTGATGGTCACGTCGACCTTGCCCAGGCGTACGCACAGGGCCTCCACATCCGCGACCACCTCGGCCGAGGTGACCACCGTGCGCACCACCTCGACCAGCTTCATCACCGGCGCGGGGTTGAAGAAGTGGATGCCGATCACCTGGTCGGGACGGGTGGTGGCGACCGCGATCTCGGTGACGCTCAGCGAGGAGGTGTTGGTGGCCAGGATGGCCTCCGGCTTGCACACCCGGTCCAGTTCGGCGAAGAGGCGCTGCTTGATGTCCAGACGCTCGGGGACCGCCTCGATCACCAGGTCCACGGAGTCCAGGGCGCCCAGCCCGACGGCGAAGGTTACCCGGCCGATCAGGGCGTCCCGGTCGGCCTCGGCGAGCTTGCCCCGGGCCACCGCCCGGTCGGTGGAGCCGGTCAGGTTGGCCCGCCCGCGCTCCAGGGCGGCCTCGGAGATATCCACGGCGACCACCTCGACGCCGTTGCGGGCGAACACCTCGACGATGCCGGCACCCATGGTGCCCAGACCCACCACACCCACCCTGGTGAATTCCCGCGCCATGACCCGGCCTCCCTGTCCGCTCCGCACGGCCGGACTTGAACGGCCGCTAAGGCTTTGGCGCGAGTCTGCCACGCGGTGACCGCTCAGGGGGCTCGGGGGCTCACACGGGAGCGGTTGCGCCCACCGGTCAGGGGGCCAGGGTGATCCGTCCCGGCGCCAGGTCGGCCGCAGCCGTGGGCAGCACCAGCGGGCTGCGCCGGTCCTGTAGGGGCATACCGAAGCTCAGGCCCACCGGGTCGGTCCGGGCCAGGGCGGGGTCGAAGAAGCGCAGCTCGGTGCGGCCGATCAGGATCATGTCGCCGTCGGTCAGGCTGACCGCCTCGGCGGTACGCAGTCCGTTCACCCAGGTGCCGTTGGTGGAACCGAGATCCACCAGGCGGACCCCCGCACCGGTCAGCCGGACCTCGGCGTGTCGACGACTCAGGTGGGGATCGTGCACGACGATGTCCACCGCCGCGTCCCGGCCGATCACCATGGGGTGCGGACGCAGCCGGAAGCTCAACCCGCGCAGCGGGCCGGTGGCCACCGTCAACAGCGGCAACAGTTGCGGATGTTGCTCCATGGGCCGTCCGACCTCCACGTCCTGCGCCATCCCATGGTCAGCCTGCCATCCCCACCCGGTCACCTCTACCGACCATCCGGCCATCACCCAGTAACCAGCCAGCCACCTTCCGTTCGTCACTTCCATGGCCGCCAATACGGCGTTCGCCCGGACTTGACCCGGGCCGAGCCCGTCCTACCGGTGAGTAGGTTTCGGGTCTAGACTTCCGCCATGACGGCTGTGCATCTGCCCGGCACCCCGGTGATCGAGGGCGATCAACTGATCTCGACCAGCCCGGCGACCGGGGCGGAGGCCGGCCGGTTGCCGCTGTCCACCCCCGCCGAGGTGGAGCAGGCCGTCGCGCGGGCCCGCACCGCCGGCCAGTGGTGGGCCGGGCTGGGCTTCGACGGCCGACGCGACCGGCTGCTGCGCTGGCGGCGGCTGCTCGTGCAGCGGATGGAGCAGTTGGCGGAACTGGTGCACCTCGAGGGCGGCAAGCCGGTCGCGGACGCCATCGTGGAGATCGTCACCGCGGTGGAGCATGTCGACTGGGCGGCCCGCAACGCCCGCCGGGTACTCGGCCCCCGCAAGCTGCGCTCCCGGCTCATCCTGGCGGAGTTCACCGCCCACCTGGAGTACCAGCCGCACGGGGTGATCGGGGTCATCGGCCCCTGGAACTATCCCGTCTTCACCCCGATCGGCTCGGCCGCGTACGCGATGGCGGCCGGTAACGCGGTGGTCTTCAAGCCCAGCGAATACACCCCCCTGGTCGGGCAGTGGATGGTCGACACCTTCGCCGAGGTGGTGCCGGAACAGCCCGTCTTCACCGCCGTGCACGGGCTGGGGGACATCGGTGCCGCCCTGTGCCGCAGCGGGGTCGACAAGGTGGCCTTCACCGGCTCCACGGTCACCGCGAAGAAGGTCATGGCGGCCTGCGCCGAGTCCCTGACCCCGGTGCTGCTGGAGGCCGGCGGCAAGGACGCGATGATCGTGGATGTCGACGCCGACCTGGACGCCGCCGCGGAGGCGTGCGTCTGGGGGGCGATGACCAACGCCGGGCAGACCTGCATCGGCATCGAGCGGGTCTACGCGGTGGAGCCGGTCTTCGACGCCTTCGTGGAGAAGGTGGTCGAGCGGGCCGGGCGACTGACCGTGGGCCCGGAGGGCACCGACATCGGGCCGATCACCATGCCGAGCCAGCTTGAGGTCATCCGCCGGCACATCTCCGACGCCCTGGCCCGGGGCGGACGGGCCGCACTCGGCGGCCCGGATTCGGTACGGCCGCCATACGCCCACCCGACCGTGCTGGTCGAGGTGCCGGAGGACTCCGCCGCCGTACGCGAGGAGACCTTCGGGCCCACGGTGACCATCAACCGGGTCCGCGACGCCGATGAGGCCCTGCGGCGGGCCAACGCCCTGCCGTACGGCCTGGGGGGTTCGGTCTTCGGTGAGCGACGGGCAGTGGCCATCGCCCGACGCCTGCGCTCCGGCATGGCCTCGATCAACTCCACCCTGACCTTCGCCGGGATGTCCACCCTGCCCTTCGGCGGGGTCGGCGAGTCCGGCTTCGGTCGCATCCACGGCGAGGACGGGCTGCGGGAGTTCGGCCGGGCCAAGTCGATCACCCGCCGGCGGGCCCGCTCCCTGCTGCCGTCGACCACCTTCGAGCGGACCCAGGCCGACGTCGACCGCCTGGTCAAGGCGGTCAAGCTGCTGTACGGCCGGAAGCTCTAGAAGAGGGTCAGCTCGTCACGTTCGATGCCGCGCAGCCGGTCGTAGTTCACCGCCACACAGCGGATCCCCCGGTCCGTGGCGAGCACCCGGGCCTGCGGCTTGATCTCCTGGGCGGCGAAGACCCCGGAAACCGGGGCGAGCAGCGGGTCCCGGTTGAGCAGTTCCAGGTAGCGGGTGAGCTGCTCCACCCCGTCGATCTCGCCCCGACGCTTGACCTCGACCGCGACCGTGCCTCCGTTGGCGTCCCGGCAGAGCAGGTCCACCGGGCCGATCGCGGTCATGTACTCCCGGCGGATCAAGGTGAACCCCTCGCCCAGAGTCTCCGGGTTGGCGGCCAGCAACTCCTGAAGGTGGGCCTCCACCCCGTCCTTGCGCAGCCCCGGGTCGACGCCCAGCTCGTACGAGGTGTCCTGGAAGATCTCCTCCAGGGTGATCCGCAGCTCCTCACCGGCCTTGTTGACCACCCGCCACACCCCGGGGGCCTCCTCCAGCCGGCAGGGCGGGCTCATCCAGTTCAGGGGTTTGTAGGCCCGATCGTCGGCGTGGATCGACACCGACCCGTCCGCCTTCACCATCAGCAGCCGGGTGGCCGGCGGCAGGTGGGCCGAGAGCCGTCCGACATAGTCCACCGAGCATTTCGCAATCACCAACCGCACCCGACGAGGGTAGCGGAGGCACCGGGGATCGCCGCCGAGCGCCACTGGCGTGCCGGTGCGATGCTGAGATGGTGCTCGAACTGCTCACCGGTACCGGACTGGCCGCCTCGGCGGGGTTGAACGCGTACATCCCGCTGCTGCTGATGGGTGGGCTGGCCCGCTACACCAGCGTGATCGACCTGCCCGGGGGCTGGCAGTGGCTGGGTAACGGCTGGGTGCTGGCCATTCTCGCCGCCCTGCTGGTCGTCGAGGTCGTCGCGGACAAGGTGCCCGTGGTGGACCACGTCAACGACGTGGTGCAGACCGTGGTCCGCCCGACTGCGGGCGGCCTGGCCTTCGGTGCCGGCTCGGCCGCCGAGACGGTGACGGTCAGCGATCCCGACAGCTTCTTCGCCAGTGAGGGCCAGTGGTGGCCGGTGCTGGTCGGGGTGGCCATCGCCCTCGGCATCCACCTGCTCAAGTCCGCCGCCCGGCCGGTCATCAACGCGGCCACGGCCGGTGTCGGGGCCCCGGTGGCCAGCACCGCCGAGGACGCCACCAGTGTGGTGATGTCCCTGGTGGCGATCATCCTGCCGGTGTTGGTGCTGGTGTTCCTGGTCGCCTTCCTGCTCTTCCTGCCGTGGTTCCTGCGCCGCAGGGCGGAACGCCGCCGGGAACGCCGGGCCGCCCGCGAGGCCGGCTTCCGGGTCTGACCTGGGGGTACCCGCTGCGCCTCCGGCCCCGCCCCAGGCGCTGCCGGGCCGGATGATGTTGCCCGCCGGGCACGGTTGACATCATCCTCCGGTGTCCGTGAAGACTTCCCGCGTTCCGCTTCTGGCGACCCTGGCCGCCGTCCTCGGTGCCCTGACCCTGCTGGCCGTCCTGAACCCCCTGCGCCAGCCCGAGGGTGCCGACCTCGGGCAGGGGTCCGAGTCCGGCGCCAGGTTCGTCGAGGCGGAGGCCAGTGACCGGTCCGAGGCGTCGGCCAACCCGTCGAGTGCATCGTCCACCCCGCCGGCCGGGACCCTGCCCGGCGCTACCCGGACGGACGCGCTGCCCCCGGTGGTCGACCACGGCCCACGTCGGGGAAACAAGGTGGCGCTGACCTTCGACGCGGACATGACCGACGCGATGCGACGCCAGCTACGCAGCGGTGCCGTCACCTCGTACGCCAATCTGAAGATCATCGACCGGCTGGAGCGGGAGGGTGTCCCGGCCACCTTCTTCCTCACCGGCATGTGGGTGGAGCAGTACCCGGAGGTGACCCGGCGGCTGGCCGCCAACCCTCGGTTCGAGTTGGCCAACCACACCTACGGGCACCTGGCCTTCACCGCGGACTGCTACGGCCTGCCCCGCATCGACCGCCGGAAGATGACCGCCGACGTGGCCCGCACCTTCGACCTGGTCAGCGCCTACGGCGGTCGGCAGACCCGGTACTTCCGGTTCCCCGGGCTCTGCCACGACCGGACGGCGCTGACCGCACTAGCCCCCCTCGGCCTGACGGTCGTCGACGGCGACGTGGTCAGCGGGGACCCCTTCGCCACCGCCTGGCAGCCGATCGTGCGGGCCGTGCTGGACCAGGTACGCCCCGGCTCGGTGATCGTCCTGCACGTGACCGAGGCCAACGCCCCGATGACCGACGAGGCGCTGCCGCACATCCTGGCCGGTCTGGCCGAACGCGGTCTCGAACCGGCCCTGCTCTCCGAGGTGCTCGGCGCGGGCTAGGCCGGTGGCCGGATCCCGCGAACCGGACCACACAGATCTCCCAGATGCCTAAAATCAGGCAAATACCTAGAGGAGGTCGCGATGACCGCAGCCTTGGAGATGCCGCGCGTCCAGGAGTGTGTGGTGGCCGCCTGCGCGTACAACCACACCAACGACTGTCACGCGTTCGCCATCACGATCGGCAGCATGGACCACGCCCACTGCCACACCTTCATCGAGATGCCGGCCATCCGGGCCGGTGCGGACGGCCAGAAGGCCCAGGTGGGGGCCTGCAAACGGGCCGACTGCCGACACAACGAGCAGTTGGAGTGCCAGGCTCCCTCGATCCGGGTCGGCCCGGACGCGGACATGGCCGACTGCATGACCTACAACCCCCGCTGAGGGGTAAGGAAGGGCCCCTTCTTAACGCCTGCGGTAGAGGAAGGGGCCCCGCTTAACACCCCGGGGGTGGTGGCGGGAACCACCACCCCCGGTGCAGGTGATCCGCCGGTGCAGGTCGCACACTTGAGGTCATGAGTGACGAGGTCGCGATCCACGTCCGAGGGCTGCGCAAGGCGTACGGCGACAATGTCGCGGTGGCCGGGCTGGACCTGGACGTCCACCGGGGCGAGGTGTTCGCCCTGCTGGGGCCGAACGGTGCCGGCAAGAGCACCACGGTGGAGATCCTGGAGGGCTACCGGCACCGGGACGCCGGTGAGGTGCGGGTGCTCGGGGTCGACCCGACCGAGGCCACCCCGCAGTGGCGGGCCCGAGTGGGCATCGTGCTCCAGGGCACCGGCGAGTTCGACGAACTGACCGTCGCCGAGGTGGTCCACCACTTCTCCGCCTTCTATCCGGACGCCGACGACCCGGACAAGGTGATCGCCCGGGTCGGTCTGGCCGGTAAGGCCCGCGCCCGTACGCACACCCTCTCCGGGGGGCAGAAGCGCCGACTGGATGTCGCCCTGGGCATCATCGGCCGCCCTGAGCTGCTCTTCCTCGACGAGCCGACTACCGGATTCGATCCGGAGGCCCGCCGCGAGTTCTGGGATCTGATCCGGGACCTCTCCGCAGCCGGCACCACCATCGTGCTCACCACCCACTACCTGGACGAGGCCGAGGCCCTGGCCGACCGGGTAGGGGTCATCGCGGGCGGCCGACTGGTCGAGGTGGCCCCGCCGAACAGCCTCGGCAACCGGCAGGAGGCCCTGGCCACGGTCTCCTGGCGTACCCCCGAGGGCACCCTGGAGAGCGCGCAGAGCGCGACGCCGACGGCGCTGGTGGCGGAGTTGGCCGCGCGGCTCGGTGGCGAGGTGCCCGGCCTGACCGTCACCCGGCCCACTCTTGAGGACATCTACCTGCGGATGATCGGACACCGATGACCACCACGACGAAGTCGGCGCCCCCGGTCGCCGCCGCCGCGCCCGCCCGTCGGCCGGGGCCGGCAAGTCTCGCCCTGCGGCAGGGGCGGTTGGAGATCCGGCAGTTCCTGCGCAGCCGGGAATCCGTCGTGTTCACCCTCGGGTTCCCGATCATCATGGTGCTGATCTTCGCGTCGATCTTCGACGGCGACCTGGGCAGCGGGGTGAGCTACACCCAGTACTTCATCACCGGCATGATCGCCACCGGCCTGATGACGGTCAGCTTCCAGAACCTCGGCATCTGGATCCCCATCGAGCGGGACCGGGGAGTGCTCAAGCGCTACCGGGGCACCCCGATGCCGAAGTGGGTCTGGTTCGCCGGCAAGGTGATCATGGTGCTGGTGACCGGGCTGGTGATGACCGCCCTGCTGCTCACCGTCTCGGTGCTGCTGTTCGACCTGGACCTGCCCTCCACGGCCTCGGCCTGGCTGACCTTCGGCTGGGTCAGCGCGCTGGGGGTCACCGCCTGCACCCTGTGCGGCATCGCGATCTCCTCGCTGGCCCGCACGGCGCGCAGCGGCTCGGCCGTGGTCACCCCGATCGCCCTGGTGCTCCAGTTCATCTCCGGGGTCTTCTTCGTCTTCACCAACCTGCCGAGCTGGATGCAGCAGGTGGCGGCCATCTTCCCGCTCAAGTGGATGTGCCAGGGCCTGCGCGCGGTCTTCCTGCCGGAGAGCTTCGGCGCCAGCGAGCCGGGCGGTTCCTTCGAGCTGACCCGGGTGGCCCTGGTGCTGGGCCTGTGGTGCGTGATCGGCCTGGTGCTCTGCCTGACCACCTTCCGCTGGACCACCCGCCGCGACGGCTGACGGTGCATAGGAAGGGCCCCTTATTAACGAGATCCAGCTGATCTTGTTAATAAGGGGCCCTTCCTATGCACGAGGCGTTAAGAAGGTGCCCTTCCTTACATCACACCCTCAGTACGAGTAGAAGCCCTGGCCGGTCTTGCGGCCCAGGTCACCGGCGGTGGCCATGCGCTGGAGCAGCTCCGGCGGGAAGAACTTCTCGTCGGCGGTGTCGGTGTAGATGTTGCGGGTGGCGTTCAGCAGCACGTCCACCCCGGTCAGGTCGACCGTGGCCAGCGGGCCCATGGCGTGCCCGAAGCCGAGCTTGCAGGCGGTGTCCAGGTCCTCGGCGGAGATCACCCCGGCCTCGACCAGCCGGACCGCCTCCATGGCCAGGGCGCAGATCAGCCGGGTGGTGACGAAGCCGGCGATGTCCCGGTTGACCACCACGACGGTCTTGCCGATCCCCTCCGCGAAGGACTTGACCGCCTCCAGGGTGGCGTCGCTGGTCTTGTAGCCGCGGACCAGTTCGCAGAGCTTCATCATCGGCACCGGGGAGAAGAAGTGGGTGCCGACCACCGCCTCCGGGCGCTCGGTGACGGTCGCGATCTGGGTCACCGGGATGGCCGAGGTGTTGGTGGCCAGGATCGCGTCCGACTTGCAGATCCGGTCCAGCGCCCGGAACACCTCGTGCTTGATCTCCAGCCGCTCGAAGACCGCCTCGACGACGATGTCCGCCTCCGCCGCCGCCTCCAGGTCGGTGGTCGGGGTGATCCGTCCCAGGGTCGCCTCGACCTCCTCGGCGGAGATCTTGCCCTTGTCGGCGAACCGGGTCAGTGAGGTCCGGATGCCGTCCATGCCGCGCTGCGTCGCCGCCTCGTCCAGATCCCGCAGGGTCACCTGCCAGCCTGCCTGCGCCGCCACCTGGGCGATGCCCGAGCCCATCAGCCCGGCACCGACAACCGCGAGTCGACCCGCCATCTGTTGCTCCCTCGCTGCGATTCGGAGTCTCTGCCTGCATCCTGCCGAAGCCCTCGGCTCGACCGAGGACTTCCGACACAGACCCTAGTCGGCGGGACTGAACGACCGATAAGGCGGTTCAGCCGGACGGCACGGCGACTCAGGCTCAGATGGTCAGTTCCGGTTCCTCCGGCGCGGTGGCCCGCTCCACCTCGATGCCGAGGGCCCGCAGGTCGGCCACGAAGTCGGGATAGCCCCGGTCCACGTGATGCACATGGGACACCTCGGTCACCCCGTCGGCACAGAGCCCGGCGATGATCAGTCCAGCGCCGGCCCGGATGTCCGTGGCCCGAACCGGTGCGCCGGAGAGCTGCTCCCGGCCGCGTACCACCGCGTGGTGGCCGTCGGTCTTGATGTCCGCGCCGAGGCGCATCATCTCGTTGGCGAACATGAACCGGCCGTCGAAGATGTTCTCCGTGATCAGGGAGGCGCCGTCGCTGAGCGCGGCCAGGCCGATCGCCATCGGCAGCAGGTCGGTGGCGAAGCCCGGATAGGGCAGGGTCACCACGTCCACCGCCCGGGGCCGGTCGTCCATCCGTACCCGGAAGGCGTTGGCCCGGGTCTCCACCAGCCCACCGGCCGCGACCACCTTGTCCAGCGCGATCTCCAGGAAGCTCGGGTCCAGGCCGGTCACGGTGACGTCGCCGCGGGTCATCGCCGCCCCGAAGGCCCAGGTGCCGGCGACGATCCGATCCCCCACGGTCGCGTGCCGCACCGGCTGCAGCCGGGGTACGCCCACGACCGTGATGGTGGAGGTGCCCTCCCCCTCGATCAGCGCCCCCATCCGGATGAGCATGGTGCAGAGGTCCACGATCTCCGGCTCCCGGGCCGCGTTGTCGATCACGGTGGTCCCGTTGGCCAGCACCGCCGCCATGACCAGGTTCTCGGTGGCCCCGACACTGGGGAAGTCCAGGGTGATCTCCGCGCCGTGCAGTCCCTGCGGTGCGGAGGCGATCACGAAGCCGTGCTCACCGGAGATGTCCGCGCCCATCCGGGTGAGCCCGGCGATGTGCATGTCCAGCCCCCGCGAGCCGATGGCGTCCCCGCCCGGGTGGGCCACCCGCACGTAGCCGCGCCGGGCCAGCAGCGGACCGAGTACGCAGATCGAGGCGCGTAGCCGACGAACCAGGTCGTAGTCGGCCTCGACCCCCGGCTGCTCCGGCACCTCGATGGCCACCGAACGGGAGCGGGGCACTCCCCCGCCCGCGACCATGGGATCCACCGGGTCGTCCGCACCGAACCGCACATCGCAGCCGAGCCGGCGCAGCACCTCCCCCATGATGGCGATGTCGGTGATCCGCGGCACGTTGGTGATCACGCTTCGGCCGGGGGCCAGCAGGGCGGCGGCCATCAGCTTCAACGCGGAGTTCTTGGCCCCGACCACGTGCACCGTGCCGGCCAGTCGGGCCGCCCCGTTGACCCGGATGACGTCGACATCCGATATCGCCGGGTCGCCCGCGTCGCCCGGTCCGACCCCGGCGGAGAAGCCGGTGCCCGGCTGCGGGCGCGTCGGGATGGTCAGGTCGGGTATCCGTAGGCTGTGCGTCATGGCCGTCCACCTCACGCGCATCTACACCAAGGCCGGCGACGCCGGCATGACCAGGTTGAGCAACAACGAGCAGGTGTCGAAGACCGACCCACGGATCTGCGCGTACGCTGATGTCGACGAGTGCAACGCGGCACTCGGCGTGGCACTGGCCCTGGGGCAGCTCGACGAGTCCCTGCATACGGTGCTGGGGCAGATCCAGAACGACCTGTTCGACGTGGGCGCCGACCTGTCCACCCCGGTCGAGCCGGACCCCAAGTACCCGCCGCTGCGGGTCACCGAGGAGTACGTCGAGCGCCTTGAGGGCTGGTGCGACGAGTTCAACGGACGCCTGAGCACGCTCGACTCCTTCATCCTCCCCGGCGGCACCGCGGGCGCGGCGCTGCTGCACGCGGCGCGGACGATCGCCCGGCGCGCCGAGCGGTCGGCGTGGGCGCTCGTCGCACACGACCCCGACCGGACCAGCCTCCTTCCGGCAAAGTATCTCAACCGGCTGTCGGATCTGCTCTTTATCCTGTCAAGAACGGCAAATCCGGACGGAGACGTGCTATGGGTCCCCGGCGGAGGCCGGTGACGCTCGGCGCCCTGCACCACGTGGAGGTCTGGGTACCCGACCTGGGCGCGGCAATGCACAGCTGGGGCTGGCTGAACCATCTGGCCTTTCACGCCGGTCCACCCGCCGCGGTGGACCGGCTTGTCGAGCAGGCCCCGGCGTACGGCTGGGAACTGCTCTTTCCCGACCGACACCCGTACGCCGGTGGCGCCGGCACCTACGCCGCCTACCTGGCCGACGGGCAGGGTTACGAGGTGGAGCTGGTGGCCTCCGACGGCACGGTGCCCGGCCCGTCCGCCTGAGCGGGGATCAGCAGGGTGGTGAACAACCGCCGCACCCGGTCCGGGCCCGGCCCGAGCGCCGCGTACTCGGCGAACAGCTCCCGCATCCGGGTGATGAACTCGACCGTCTCGGCGTCGCTGGCGTAGAAGGCGTTCTGCCGGTAGCCGACCAGGTCCCGGGCCAGGTCCCCGCCACCGTTGTCCAGATAGCGGTCGAAGTCGGCCAGCAGCCCGGCGACGAAGGTGAGGAAGGCCCGGCGGTGCTGTTCCGGGGTCATCCCCCGGATCGCCTCGGGGTCCACCGCGGCCGCCGCCTCGTCCAACTGGTAGCTGCGCTCGATCGCACCCCGGATTCGCCGTTCCCCGACCGACCGCAGGACCCCGTGACCGGCGAGGGTGCCGACCTGCCGGTACAGGGTCGCCGGGGCCACGTCCGCCAGTTCGGCGCGCAGGTCGGCGGTGGTCAGCGTCCGGCCACCCAGAAATGCCTGGACGATCCGCAGTCGTACCGGATGAAGCAGCAGCTCAGCAGTGTCGAGGGCCACACACGTCTCCCCATCGTTCTCGCCTCTGATAATGTTCTCACTGACGAGATTATAGCGAGCACGAAGGAGCGCCGATGGCCACCATCGACCTCACCCCCGATTCGATCCGCATCCGGCTCACCCCCGCCGAGAAGCTGTGGGCGCTCCGGGGTGACGTCACCGTCCCGCGCTCCGCCGTAACCGCCGTCACCGTGCAGCCCGACGGCCTGCGCGCCCCCCGAGGCATCCGGGCACCCGGCCTCGGCCTGCCCGGCGCCCGCAAGGTCGGCACCTGGCGCGGCCGGGCCGGCAAGGAGTTCGTCAGCGTCCGCGCCAACCAACCGGCCGTGCGCATCACCCTGACCGGCCAGCGGTACGACGCACTGGTCATCGGCGCCGACGACGCGGCCGCCGTGGCGAAGGCGGTACGCCGGTGAGCACCGAGCGCGAACTGACCTTCGACTCCGCCGGTCACCGCCTGGTCGGCACCCTGACCCTGCCGGACCGTCCGGGGCCCCACCCCACCGCCCTGCTGCTGCCCGGCTCCGGGCCGCTGAACCGCGACGGCGACCACCGCCGGATGCGCCTCGGCATCCAGCGGGACCTGGCCGCCGCGCTGGCCACCGCAGGTGTCGCCACCCTGCGCTACGACCGGCGTGGAATCGGCGAGAGTTCCGGCGGGTTCTGGCCCACCGGGTTCCACGACAACGTGGACGACGCCCAGGCGGCCTTCGCCGCGCTCGAGGCCGAGGCAGACGTGGACAGCCGGGCCCTGTTCCTGGTCGGGCACAGCGAAGGGGCGTTGACCGCCACCGTGCTCGCCGCGCGTGGGGTGACCACCGCCGGGTTGGTCCTGCTCTCCAGCAGTGCCCGGCTCGGTGCCGAGGTGCTGCGCTGGCAGACAGCCCAGATCCTGCCCACCCTGCCCGCCCCGGTACGCCTGATGCTGCGGCTGATGCGTCTGAACCTGGTGGCCAGGGTGGCCCGCAACCACGAGAAGATCCTGGCCACCACCGGCGACGTGACACGGATGGGCGGGCAGCGGATCAACGCGAAGTGGATGCGGGAGTTCCTGCGGTACGACCCCCGCCCCGACCTCGCCCGGATCAGCGCGCCGATCCTCGCCGTCACCGGCAGCAAGGACCTTCAGGTGGACCCGGCCGACCTGGCCCTGATCGCCGAGCACGCCGGCGGCCCGGTGCAGACCCGGCTCCTGCCGGACATCACCCACGTACTGCGCCACCAGCCGGGCCGGGCGTCCCTGGGGGCGTACCGCCGGGAGATCCGCAACCCGGTCGACCCGGCGGTCACCGAGGCTGTCGTCGACTGGCTCCGCGCCCGGGTCACCGAGCTGACCTGATGTGAAGACGCCGAAGAGCCGGCACCCGAGATCGGGTACCGGCTCTTCGCGTTGTCTACCGGGGTCAGTTGTTGCCTGTCAGCTGTTCCAGTGCTGAGCTACCAGGTCGGCGGCCTGCTGCTCCCACTGGGCGTAGTGGTCCGGGTACGCCGACACCTGCACGGCCTGGGCGGCCTTGGTCAACGGCATGTCCTGCCAACCATCAACCTGCTTGAGGCCCTTCAGGAACGCGGTCGTGGAGTACTCGGGATCGGTGATCTGCTCCACCGTGCCCCAACCACTGGACGGACGCTGCTGGAACAAACCCTGCGAATCATGATCGTTGCGGTCACCGAGATGACCCAGGTTCTCCAACTTCGACTCCTGCAACGCGGTAGCGATCGACACCACCGCGGCACGCTCGTCCATGCCGTTCTTCTTCGTGGCCGCGATGATCGCCTTCGTGTTCGCGACCTGCTCAGCGTCCAGATCGATGCGAGACTGCTTGCCCTGCACACCATGCGGAATCAACTTGCCCGTATCGGGCTTGTCAGCCTGCACCGCGGCCACCGGACTCGACTTCACCGGAGTGGCGTCCGCCTGAGCAGCCACCGGGCCAGCGAAGACACCACCGGCGAGGGCCACACCAGCAATACCGAGCACACTGTTACGGAAGATCGAGTTCATGACCAAACTCCATTCGGGGGTAGACACACACCACGAAAGGGGGGAACCGGGTGCGCGCAAACGCCAACAGGCGCTGAAAACAGGGGGGAAGAATCACCGGCTGACACACGAGGCCGGGGCACTTCACGCACGAGACCCGGGCCCTTCGCGGACCGGAGGGCTTCGCACGGGGCATGGCCCTTCGTGGCGCCGGGACCATGTACAACGACCGGCTGCCCGCCATCATTCCCGCCGGGCCAGACACTCACGGAGCCATCTGCCCAGCTCAGGCGGCCTGCATCGGCCGGTCAGGGATGTCCAACCACCCGCCAGCCGCCACCATTCCCGAGCCCGAGCCCGAGCCCGAGCCCGAGCCACGAGGGCCGAGCCCTGCGGGCCGAGTCGGACCCGAGCGCCGTGCACCTGAGCCCCGACGGGCGGAGGGCTCGCGCCGTTTCGCCGAAATGGCGGTATCCCGTCGGGCCGGACCCCGCCATTCCGGCGAAACGGAGTCGATCACCCGCATTTGGTGCGCGCCTGAGGCCCCGCTTGCGCGGATTGCGCCGATTGCGCGGGCAAATCGCCGAAACAAGCCCAAATTACTCAGGTGAGCCATCCGGCAGTCAGCCGTTGAGCCAGGCGCCCGACCAATGGCGCCGGACCTCGACGGCCAAGGGACCAACCGCACAAGCGGACCAACGGCCTTAGATACCGACCGGCCGAGTCAATCGGCGGTCGAGCCGTCGGACTTGGCGGGTCAGGCTGCGGGCCAGTCCTGTTGAGGGATCAGACGTGGCGAGACCGCCCCCGGAGGAGCGGCCTCGAGCCAGGATAGGAACCCGGTGACGGTGGATCGCGCCATGGCGATCTCGACCGGGGCGTGTCGACTCGTACAGCGGAGGATGATCCAGTCCGCCGGCATGGACATCCGTTCCTGTCCCTCCGGCAGCCGCCGCCGCTCCACGTTCAGCCCCTCACGGGAGAGCACCCGCTTGGGGCGTACGGCGAAACTGACCATCCGGTACCAGCGGAGTTCGTCCCCGACGAACCTGCCGAAACCGGGCGACCATCCGCGGCCGTCGAGCATGGTGGAGGTCCGGACGCTGAGCCGGATGATGCCCCCGCTTCGGGTGACAAGTGCCCGCCGGATGAAGAGGAACAGGATCGCGCCGAGAATGACGGCGAAGCCGATTCCGATCCCTTCCACGATCTCCATCGGCGGATCGGCTCAGTTGTCCGAAGTGACGGAGGCCGGGGTGGCGCTCTCGGCGAGGACGGTGACGCCCTGCCCGTTCACGGACAGGAAGCCGCCGGACACCTCGTAGGCGAGCTGCTCGCCGCCGGGGAGCTTGATGCGTACTCGGCCGGGCTCGGCGAGCTGACCGAGCAGGGGCGCGTGCCCCGGCAGCACACCCAGCTCACCTTCGGTCGTCCGGGCCATGACCATCTCGGCCTTGCCGGACCAGACCTTCTCCTCTACGGCCACGAGCTGGACGTTGAGCTGCTCTGCCACGCTGTCTCCTTGCTGAGGCGGATTGGGGAAAGTCTAGTCACCCTGCGGACCTGTGTTACAGCCGGGTGCCGAGACGTGCACCACGATTCAGCCCTTGTTCACCAGCTTGGGATGTTCGAGAAGGAACGGATCCAGCAGGCCCCGCTCCAACGCCACGAAGAAGTCCTCCACCTCGGGCTCGAACTTCTCGCCGAGGTAGTTGTTCCGGTTGCCGAAGACCCCGCCACCCGGAAGCTTGATCATCTGGATGTTGCCGGGACGGATGTCCTTGAGGGCCAGCCCGAAGTCGACCACGCTGTGGCCCCGCCCGCTGAAGATCAGCGACTCGCCGGCGGCCCGCAGCACCCGGTCCAGCTTGACGGGGTTGGTCACCACGTCGGCGCTGAAGGCCTGGGCGGCCATCGCCTTGACGAACTGCTGCTGGTGTCGCTGACGGCCGTAGTCACCGTCGGGCACACCGTTCTTCGGGTACCGCTGGCGGACGTAGTCCAGCGCCTGCCACCCGCTCAGGTGCTGCTTGCCCTTGGGGTAGACGGCCTGCGGCCCGATGTAGCCCTCGCCGTTGGGGTTGCCCTTACGGTGCTTGCCGTCCGGCTCCCGGTGCTCGGAGCGGACCTCCCGCTCGATGTTCATCGTGACGCCGCCCATCGCGTCGACGATCTTCTGGAAGCCGGAGAAGTTGATGATGGCACCGGCGTCGAACCGCTTGATCCCGGTGACGTTCTGCACCGTGGTGGCCAGCAGTTCGAAGCCCCGCGCCGGGTCCGGCTTGCCGCCGTCGGGCACCCGGCTGCCGAAGGACATCGCGTCGTTCAGCTTGGAGGTGGCACCGTTGAAGTTCGCCCGGGGGTACGCAGGGATCTCCACGTAGAGGTCGCGGGGCATGGAGAAGAGGTAGGCCCGGTCCAACTCCTCCGGCACGTGCAGCACCATGATCGCGTCGGCCAGCGGTGCGGTCCGGTCGTTGCGGGGGTCGATGCCGACCAGCAGGATGTTGAGCGGCCCCTTGATGTCGCTCTTGCGCTCACTGGCCCCGGCCGCCTGGTCGCCGAAGAGGTCCGCCTTGCCGATCGCTCCCTCGTAGCGGGCCATCAACGCCTCGGCACCGACCAGTGAGGTGCCGCTGAGCATCATCAACACGACACCGAAGATGGTGCAGAACCTGGCCCAGCCCGGCACGCCACGCCAGATCGACGAACGCCCACCGCGCTTGTCGCGCCTGCCGGCCTTACCCACGAGCATCTCCGTTCGTCGCATCCCACAGGGGATACGGGTACGCGCATCCGAATGGTTGAACACGGTCACCGCTCATCGGCGAATGAGCGTGGAATAGACGGTATCTCGCGAGTTACGTGATCGCCGAGCACCGAAAACCGGACAGCGGCGACAGAATCTGTTCAAGCCGAGCGAAAAGACCGCCCCGGAGTTGTCCGGGGCGGTCCTTTTCGTCAACGCAACTGTGCGAAGGGTCAGCCCTTCATCAGCTCGGCGGCCTTCTTCTCCAGGTCGTCGAGCCCACCGCACATGAAGAACGCCTGCTCGGGGAAGTGGTCGTACTCCCCCTCGCTGATCTTCCGGAACGCCTCGATGGTCTCCTTGATCGGGACCGTCGAGCCGGGCACGCCGGTGAACTGCTCCGCCGCGTAGGTGTTCTGCGACAGGAAGCGCTCGATCCGCCGGGCCCGCTGGACCGTGATCTTGTCTTCCTCGGAGAGTTCCTCGATGCCCAGGATGGCGATGATGTCCTGCAGGTCCTTGTACCGCTGGAGGATCCGCTTGACCTCGCTGGCCACCTGGAAGTGCTCCTGGCCGACGAACTCGGGGGCCAGGATCCGCGACGAGGAGGCCAGCGGGTCCACCGCCGGGTAGATGCCCTTGTCGGAGATCGACCGCTCCAGGTTGGTGGTCGCGTCCAGGTGGGCGAAGGTGGTGGCCGGAGCGGGGTCGGTGTAGTCGTCCGCCGGCACGTAGATCGCCTGCATCGAGGTGATGGCCTGGCCCCGGACGGAGGTGATCCGCTCCTGGAGCTCGCCCATCTCGTCGGCCAGGGTCGGCTGGTAACCCACCGCGCTGGGCATCCGGCCCAGCAGGGTGGAGACCTCGGAACCGGCCTGGGTGAAGCGGAAGATGTTGTCGATGAAGAGCAGCACCTCCTGCTTCTTCACGTCCCGGAAGTACTCCGCCATGGTCAGGGCGGAGAGGGCGACCCGGAGCCGGGTGCCCGGCGGCTCGTCCATCTGGCCGTAGACCAGGGCGGTCTTGTCGATGACGCCCGAGTCGGTCATCTCGTGGATGAGGTCGTTGCCCTCACGGGTCCGCTCACCCACACCGGCGAAGACCGAGGTACCACCGAAGTTACGGGCCACCCGGGTGATCATCTCCTGGATGAGCACCGTCTTGCCCACGCCGGCACCGCCGAACAGGCCGATCTTGCCACCCTTGACGTACGGGGCCAGCAGGTCGATGACCTTGATGCCGGTCTCCAGCATCTCGGTCTTCGGCTCCAGGTCCGCGAAGGCCGGGGCCTTGCGGTGGATGCCCCAGTGGTCGTCGGCCTGGATGGTCTCGCCCTCGGTGAGGTTGAGGCACTCGCCGATCGCGTTGAAGACGTGACCCTTGACGGCGTCACCGACCGGCACCCGGATCGGGTAGCCGGTGTCACGAACCTCGGCACCCCGGACCAGACCGTCCGTGGGCTGCATCGAGATCGCGCGGACCAGGTTGTCACCCAGGTGCTGGGCGACCTCCAGGGTCAGCGTCTTCTCGCCGCCGGAGAGGGTCACGTCCACGTGCAGGGCGTTGAAGAGGTCCGGCATGGCGTCGCGCGGGAACTCGGCGTCGACGACCGGGCCAATGACCCGGACCACGCGACCAGTGGCCGTCTTGGTCTCTACTGGGGCAGTCATCACACTTCACTTCCCGACGCGGCCAGCGCGTTCGCGCCGCCGACGATCTCGCTGATCTCCTGGGTGATCCCGGCCTGGCGGGCCGAGTTCATCTCACGCGTGTACTTGTCGATCATCTCTTCGGCGTTGTCCGTGGCGCTCTTCATCGCCCGCCGACGGGCCGCCGACTCGCTGGCCGCCGACTCCAGCAACGCCGCGTAGATCCGCGTGTTGATGTACTTCGGCAGCAGCGCGTCGAGCAGTTCCTCCGCGTCCGGCTCGAACTCGTAGTCCGGCAGCAGGCCGGGGGTGGCCTCCGACCGGGGCCGCTCCTCGACCTGCAACGGCCCGATGATCCGGGTCACCGGCGTCTGGGTCATCAGCGACTTGAACTCGGTGAAGACGATGTGCAGTTCGTCCACCCCGAGCACACCGTCGGCACCCGGACCGCCGTCGACGTCATCCGCACCGGCGGTGAACGCCTTGACCAGGGTGTCGCCCACCTCGCGGGCGTCGGCGAACGACGGCTGCTCGGAGAAGCCCGTCCAACTGGCCTCGATCGGCCGGTTACGGAACCGGTAGAACGACACGCCCTTACGCCCGACGACGTAGAGCACCGGCTCCTTGCCGTCCTCCTTGAGCCGCGCGATCAGCGACTCCGCGGTCTTGATGGCGTTGGTGCTGTAACCGCCGGCCAGACCTCGGTCGGCGGTTACCAGCAGCACGCCCGCCCGCCGAACCCGCTCGCGCGGGGTCAGCATCGGGTGGTCGACCGAGGCGTTGGACGCCAGCGCGGTGAGCACGCCGGTGATGGCCTGGGCGTACGGCAGGGACGCCTCCACCCGGGCCTGAGCCTTGGCGATCCGGCTCGTCGCCACGAGCTCCATCGCCTTGGTGATCTTCTTCATCCCCTTCGCCGAGCGAATGCGTTGACGAAGAACACGTACCTGCGCCGCCATGGCCCGACCCTACTTCTTCTGGGCCGAGGAACCGCCGCTGTAGCGGGTGACCGTCTCGTGCTCGGCCTCGCCTTCCAGCGGCGCCGCCGGCGCCTCGTTGATCGTGCGCTCGTCCTCGCGGCCGAGGAAGCCCTTCTTGAACTCCGTGACGGCCGAGTCGAGGGCGGCGATGATCTCGTCGTCCCACTTGTTGTCGGCGATCGCCTGGAGGGTGGCGTTGTACTTACGCCGCAGGTGCTCCAGGAACTGGGTCTCGAAGCGCCGCACGTCACCGACCGGGATGTCGTCCAGCTTGCCCTCGGTACCGGCCCAGACCGAGACGACCTCGTCCTGCACCGGGTACGGCGAGTAGTTCGGCTGCTTGAGCAGCTCGACCAGACGGGCACCACGGTCCAGCTGGGCGCGGGAGGCCTTGTCCAGGTCCGAGGCGAAGGCCGCGAAGGCCTCCAGCTCACGGAACTGGGCCAGGTTCAGCCGCAGCGAACCGGAGACCTTCTTCATCGGCTTCATCTGCGCGGCGCCACCGACCCGGGAGACCGAGGTACCGACGTTGATCGCCGGGCGGACTCCCTGGTTGAACAGGTCGGTCTCCAGGAAGATCTGGCCGTCGGTGATCGAGATGACGTTGGTCGGGATGAAGGCCGAGATGTCGTTGGCCTTCGTCTCGATGATCGGCAGGCCGGTCATCGAGCCGCCGCCCATCTCGTCGGAGAGCTTCGCGCAGCGCTCCAGCAGCCGGGAGTGCAGGTAGAAGACGTCACCCGGGTACGCCTCACGGCCCGGCGGGCGACGCAGCAGCAGCGACACGGCCCGGTACGCCTCGGCCTGCTTGCTCAGGTCGTCGAAGACGATCAGGACGTGCTTGCCGCCGTACATCCAGTGCTGCCCGATGGACGAGCCGGTGTAGGGGGCGAGGTACTTGAAGCCGGCCGGGTCCGAGGCCGGGGAGGCCACGATGGTGGTGTACTCCATCGCGCCGGCCTGCTCCAGCTGCCCCTTGATGGAGGCGATGGTGGAGGCCTTCTGACCGATGGCGACGTAGATGCAGCGAACCTGCTTCTTCGGGTCGCCGGAGGCCCAGTTCTCCCGCTGGTTGAGGATGGCGTCCAGCGCGACCGTGGTCTTACCGGTCTTACGGTCACCGATGATCAGCTGCCGCTGGCCACGACCGATCGGGGTCATCGCGTCGATGGCCTTGATGCCGGTCTGCAGCGGCTCGAAGACGGACTGCCGGGCCATCACGTTCGGGGCCTGGAGCTCGAGCTCACGGTAGCCCTCGTCGGCGATGTCACCGAGGCCGTCGATCGGCTGGCCGAGCGCGTTGACCACGCGACCGAGGAAGGCGTCACCGACCGGCACGGAGAGCACCCGGCCGGTGCGCTTGACCCGCTGGCCCTCCTCAAGCCCGGAGTAGTCGCCGAGGACGACGACACCGATCTCCCGGACGTCGAGGTTCAGCGCCACGCCGAGGGTGCCGTCCTCGAACTCCAGCAGCTCGTTGGTCATGGTCGAGGGCAGGCCCTCGACGTGGGCGATGCCGTCACCGGTGTCGGCGACGGTGCCGACCTCCTCACGGGAGACGTCGGGCGAATAGGAGGAGACGTAGCGCTCAAGCGCGCCGCGGATCTCCTCCGTCGAGATGGTCAGCTCGGCCATCCTCTGCTTCCTTAAGTATCAGGGGCCCGGGATACCTAGTACCGACCGGTCCTCGGGTCGACTGTTATTCCGGGCGCATCGCGGGGTGCAGGTCAGCGCTTTGCGAGCGCGTTACGGGTCTCGTTGAGGCGGCGCAGGATCGTCCCGTCGTACAGGTCCGAACCCACCCGAACGCTCGCTCCGCCGAGGATCGTCGGGTCAACCGTAAGCTTCACGGCGACCACCCGGCCGTAGATGGCCGAGAGCTGGTCCGTCAGCCGACGCTCCTCGTCCTCGGTCAGCGGTGCCGCGACGGTCACGTACGCGACCTGCCGGTCGCGGCGTTCCGCCGCCAGCTCTACCAGCCGGGACAGCGCGGTGGAGAACGATCGGCCACCGAAGCCGGCCAGGGCCGCCTCCGCCAGTCGCACCGTCGTCGGTCGGGCCTTGCCCGTCAGGAGCATCCCGATCAGCTCGGCCCGCTGCGCCACCGGCGCCACCGGGTCGGACAGGGTGTTGGACAGCTGCGGATCCCCCGCGACCACCTGGCCGAAGCGGAACAGCTCGTCCTCCACCTCACCGAGTTCGCCGGCGCGGTCGGCACCGGCGAGCAGCGCCTGCACGCCGAGGCGCTCCACACCGTCGAGCAGCTCCGACGGCGCCGACCACCGGCCGGCGACCAGCCCGCCGAGCAGGTCCAGCGTCTCCGCGCCGACCTTGCCGGAGAGCACCCCGGTCAGCAGACCCGTCCGGTCCGCGCCCTCGCGGGCCGGGTCGGACAGGGCCCGACGCAGCCGGACCTCCCGCCGCAGCAGGTCTGCCACGGCGAGCAGTTCGGTGCCGGTGGTGGTGATCGCCGTTGGCTCGGCGCCGCGGACGTACTCCTCCAGCCGCGCCAGGGCGGTGGCGTAGGACTCCCGGCTGGCGGCCTGCATCAGCGGGCCCCCGCGCTCTCGAGATCGGTGAGGAAGCGCTCGACGGTGCCCTTGCGGCGGGCCTCGTCCGCGAGCGACTCGCCCACGATCCGACCGGCCAGGTCGACCGCGAGACCGCCGACCTCCGCGCGCAGCTCGCGCACGATGGTTTCGCGCTCCACGGCCAGCGACTCCCGGCCGGCGGCGATGATCCGGTCGGACTCCTCCCGGGCCTTGGCCAGGATGTCGGTACGGATCGACTCGGCGTCGGCCCGGGCGTCGTCCCGGATCTGTGCCGCCTCGGTACGCACCTCGGCGAGCTGGGCCCGGTACTGCTCGAGAAGTTGGTTGGCCTCGGCCTGCGCCGCTTCGGCGCGCTTGAGGCCACCCTCGATCGCGTCGACCCGCGCCTGGTACATCGTCTCCATGCGCGGCATGACGAACTTCAGCAGCACAAAGCAGAGCAGGGCGAAGGCGATCGTCCCGATGACCAGCTCCTGCCAGATCGGCACAAGCGGGTGATGACCTTCGGCAGCGAGATTCATGTCAGACCTCCGGGTCGACTAACGGACGGTCAGCTGACGGCGAAGGCAAGCACCAGGCCGAAGAGGGCGAGCGCCTCAACCAGGGCGAAGCCCAGGACCAGCCAGGTGCGGTTGTAGCCGGCCGACTCGGGCTGGCGGGCGCTGGAGTTGATGTACGCCACGAAGATCAGGGCCACACCGACAGCGGGGCCGATGGCGGCGAGGCCGTAGCCGATCGTGTTGACGTTACCGCTGATCTCGGCAAGAACAGTCATTGCGGGTATTCCTCCTGTTTGACGCGTGAGGGTTTCACGCGTACGCGGTCGTACCTAAAGCTCGGGCGGGCATCCCACCGGGTCGGATCAGTGTTCGTCCGAAAGCGAGGTCCCGATGTAGTTGGCGCTCAGCGTGACGAAGACGTAGGCCTGCAACAGCGAGACCAGCACCTCGAAGAAGGCCATCACGATCGCCATCAGGAAGGCGAAGACGGAGGTCGCCTGGATGAAGAGGTTGTCCGAGGCGAGCAGCACGAAGCCACCGACCGTGAAGACCAGCAGGATCAGGTGACCGGCGAACATGTTGGCGAAGAGTCGCACCGCCAAGGTGACCGGCCGGTTGATGAAGGTCTGCAGGAATTCGATCGGCACCAGCAGGAAGTGCATGGGCCAGGGAATGCCCGGCAGGATCAGGCTCTGCTTGAGGTAGCGGCCCACGCCGTGCTTACGCATACCGACGTAGATGTACATCGCATAGGTGACCGCCGTGAGCACGATCGGGAAGGCGATGTGTGAGTTCGGCGAGATCTGCAACCCGGGAGTGATACCGAACAGGTTGGTCACCGCGATGAAGCAGAACAGCACGGTGAAGTAGGGCGCGAACTTGATGCCCTCCTTGCCCATCTGTTCCCGGGCGATGTTGTCCCGCACCAGGCCGTAGACGGATTCCGCCATCCACTGGCCCTTGCTCGGCACCAGCTTGGGGTTCCGGTACGTGAGCAGGAAGAAGATCATCACCAGCCCGACGGCCAGCCAGATCATGAGGGTGAACTTCGTGACCCACGGACCCGCGAGATCCGGCGGATAGAAGTCATCGACCTTGGGGGGCCATGGAAGGCCCTCTGCGGCGACAAACTGTCCGCTCAACGTGTCATCCTCCGCACTCGACAGACCCGCGTGTGCCGGCACTCAGGCACTGAGCCTCTTCATGATCAGGTAGATCGCTCCGGCTGCGCCGAGCATCATGCCCACCCCGATCCCGATGCCGGTCGGCAGGCCGAGGAGTTTCGCCGCCAACCAACCGAGGAATCCCCACGCCACGATGCCGGCGAGCAGGTAACCAAAAACGGCTCCGGCTACGCCTTCCGACGAGTGCTCGTCGGAGTTTCCGTGGTGAGGGCTGTCGGCCATGACGAGGCGAACACTATCAGCCAGGAGTTTCGCAGATGTGCGGCACCCCCCACACTGCGAGCAGCGTGCGGGCGGCGAGTGCGGGCGCGTCAGCCGGAGCCAGCTTACTCCTGCACAGCCACCGAAACAGGGCCACGAAACGCCCACGGACACCGCGGACCGGTTCAGTGACCCGACACCCGGTTCCCGGTCGGCAGCGGTGCCCGCATAGCCCAACTCACATGGGCGGCGATCCACACCACGACGGCCGCGATGATGGCCACCCCCATGTCCGGCAGCCCCGGCCAGCCGCTCTTGGCCACCGCGGCCATCACCACCCCCAGGAAGACCATCTTGGTGGCGTAGGTGACCAGGCCCACGGACATGATCAGTTTCGGGTTGACCGCGTCCGCCCAGGCCACCGAGAAACTGGAGATCAGGTAGCTGACGATGACCAGGCCGATCCCGGCGGCCACCCCGGCCGCGCTGGTGGGGCCGCGTACCAGGGCCGCGATCGGCACCCCGACCACGGCCAGCCCGGCACAGGCCAGCAGCGGCAGGCGCAGGTGCGGCAGCCGGGCCCGGATGGCACCGGGCTCCCCCGCCCGGGGCGCGGGCTTGGCCGCCGGCTCCGGGGCACCGGAGGCGCTCATCGGGGGTACGCCGGGAAGTCGGCGGCCAACTCGGCCACGTCGGCGGCGATCCGGTTCAGTTCGTCGGTCCCGCCCGGGGCGGCGGGGTCGGTGCGTACCGCTCGGGCGATCAACTCCGCGACCTGCCGCATCTGGGGTTCGGTCATGCCCTGGGTGGTGACGCTCGGGGTGCCCACCCGGATGCCGGAGGCGACCATCGGCTTACGTGGGTCGTACGGGATGGCGTTCTTGTTCAGGGTGATGGTCGCCGCGTCGCACCGGGCCTCGGCCTCGGCCCCGGTCACCCCGATCGACTGGAGGTCGATCAGCGCCAGGTGGGTGTCCGTGCCCCCGGAGACCGGGCGCATCCCCTCGGCGGCCAGCCCGTCGGCCAGGGCCTGCGCGTTGGCCACCACCTGGGCGGCGTAGCGGCGGTACTCCGGCTGGGCCGCCTCGTGCAACGCGACCGCCTTGGCGGCGACCGCGTGCATCAGCGGACCGCCCTGGGTGAAGGGGAAGACCGCCTTGTCGATCCGCTCCGCCAGGGACTCCCGGCACAGGATCATCCCGCCCCGTGGACCCCGCAGCACCTTGTGGGTGGTGGCGCAGACCACGTCGGCGTACGGCACCGGGGAGGGGATCACCTGCCCGGCGACCAGCCCGATGAAGTGCGCCGCGTCCACCATCAGGTACGCCCCGACGGAGTCGGCGATCTCCCGGAACAGGGCGAAGTCGATCAGCCGGGGGTACGCGGTGGCGCCACAGATGATCATCTTCGGCCGGTGGGCCAGGGCCAGGTCGCGTACCTCGTCGTAGTCGATCAGCTCGGTGTCCCGCCGGACGGTGTAGCCGACGGTGTGGAACCACTTGCCGGAGAAGTTCACCCGGCTGCCGTGGGTCAGGTGCCCGCCGTGCGGCAGCTCCATCGCCAGCACGGTGTCCCCCGGCTGCACCAGGGCGGCGTACGCGGCCAGGTTGGCACTGGCCCCGGAGTGCGGTTGCAGGTTGGCGTGCTCGGCACCGAACAGGTCCTTGGCCCGGGTGATGCCGATCTCCTCGGCCCGGTCCACCTGGCCGCAGCCGCCGTAGTAGCGCCGCCCCGGGTAGCCCTCGGCGTACTTGTTGGTCAGGGTGGAGCCCAGCGCGGCCAGCACCGCCGGTGAGGTGAGGTTCTCACTGGCGATCAGTTGCAGGCCGGTACGCAGCCGGTCGAGCTCACCGAGCACCACCTCCGCGATCTCCGGATCGCCCGTGCTCAACTGCTCGAAGTCCGGCCCCCAGAAGGTGCCTGTCGCGGTCTCCACAGCGAGTGAGTCTATTGGGCCGCAGACTGGAGCCCGTGAGATGCCTGGTCACCGGCGCGACGGGGTACATCGGCGGACGTCTGGTGCCCCGTCTACTGGCCGCCGGACACGACGTACGCTGCCTGGCTCGCCGGGCCGCCCGACTGCGCGACGTGCCCTGGTCCGGACAGGTCGAGATCGCCGAGGGGGACCTCAGCCGGGCGGAGACCCTGCCGGCGGCCCTGGCCGGGATCGAGGTGGCGTACTACCTGGTGCACTCCCTCGGGCAGGCCGGCTTCGAGGCCGCCGACCGGCAGGCCGCCGTGAACTTCGCCACCGCGGCCCGCGCGGCCGGGGTACGCCGGATCGTCTACCTGGGCGGCCCGGAACCGGCCGCGGAGGACCCGACCGCCTCGGCCCACCTGCGCTCGCGCAGTGAGGTGGGGCGGATCCTGCGGGAGAGCGGGGTGCCGACCGTGGTGCTGCGGGCGGCGGTGATCATCGGCTCCGGGTCGGCCTCCTTCGAGATGCTGCGCTACCTGACCGAGCGGCTACCGGTGATGGTCACCCCGCGCTGGGTGACCAACCGGATCCAGCCGATCGCGGTCCGGGACGTGCTGTACTACCTGGTCGGCTGCGCCGACCTGCCGCAGGAGGTCGACCGGGGCTTCGACATCGCCGGCCCGGACGTGCTCACCTTCGGCGAGATGATGCAGCGCTACGCCCGGGTCGCCGGGCTGCCCCGCCGACTGCTGCTGCCGGTCCGCCCGCTGACCCCCACCCTCTCCTCGTACTGGGTGGGGCTGGTCACCCCGGTCCCCAACTCGCTGGCCCGGCCCCTGGTGGCCAGCCTGATCCACGAGGCGGTGGCCCACGAGCACGACATCGCCGGGTACCTGCCGGACCCACCGGGCGGGCTTACCGGTTTCGACGAGGCCGTCGCCCTGGCCCTGGCCAAGGTCCGCGACGCCCAGGTGGAGACCCGCTGGTCGACCGCCGCCGGGTCGAACGCCCCGGCCGAACCCCTGCCCAGCGACCCCGACTGGAGCGGCGGCACCGCCTACACGGACGTACGGGAACGGCCGGTGGCGGCATCACCGGAGGCGCTGTGGCGGGTCATCGAGGGGGTCGGCGGCGAGCACGGCTGGTACTCCTTCCCGCTGGCCTGGTCGGTACGCGGCTGGCTGGACAAGCTGGTCGGCGGGGTGGGACTGCGCCGGGGCCGACGCGACCCGCACCAGCTGCGGGTGGGCGAGGCGCTGGACTTCTGGCGGGTGGAGGAGATCGTGCCGGGCGAGGTGCTGCGGCTGCGGGCCGAGATGCGGCTGCCCGGCCGGGCCTGGCTGGAGCTGCGGGTGCAGCGCGGCGAGGACGGTGCCGTCCGCTACCGGCAGCGCGCGGTCTTCCTGCCGCACGGCCTGGCCGGGCACGCCTACTGGGCCGCGGTGGCGCCCTTTCACGCCGTTGTCTTCGGCGGCATGGCCCGCAACATCACCGCCCGCGCCGAGGGGTGAGGACAGCCTGGCTCAGTTGCCGGTGCGTTCGCCGGTGACCCGCCAGGCGGTCGTCTCGCTGGGCGGCACGAAGTCACGTACCGGCTGGTCCCGCAGGGTGAAGGCGAGGATCTCCCCCACCGAATCCACCATCGCGCGCTGCACCGCTTGACCCACCGGGTCCTGGGGGTCGTCCGGGTTGGCCGCCATCGCGGCCACCGCCAACTGGGGGGTGAAGGCGACCACCGTCTCCGTGGCGTACCGATCGGAGCTGCCGGTCTTGCCGCCCACCGGCCGGTCTAGCTGGCTGCGCAGCCGGGCGGCCGTCCCGTCGCCGCAGGTGCGGTACATCGACTGGTCGCCGACCGGACAACGAGCCGCGTCCGCAGCCGCCCGGGCCACGTCGACGTCGAGCACCTGCCGACAGTCCGGTTGGCCGGCGGTCACCCGCCGCCCGGCGGCGTCCGTGATCGCGGTGATCGGGGTGGGGGCGCACCAGATCCCCTCCGCCGCCACGGTGGCATACGCCCCGGCCAGGTCCAGGGGGGTGGTGGCGGCCACCCCCAGGGTGAAGGGTCCCCACTCCCGGGCCCCGTGCCGGGCCAGTTGCGCGTCGTCCCGGGCCCGCAGCACGATGCCGAGCCGCTGGGCCATCTCCACCACCCGGTCGGCCCCGATCCGCTCGGCCAGCCAGGCGAAGTAGGTGTTGACCGACTCCCCGAAGGCGGTCCACATGTCGTGCTCCCCGCTCATCGAGGCGCTGGCGTTCTCCGGGCACCAGTAGCCGCCGCAGCTCGTCTCGCCGCTGGCCCGGAAGCCCGTGACGATCCGGTCCGGCGCGTCGAACACGGTGTTCAGCGGCAGCCCGGCCTCCAACGCGGCCAGCAGGGTGAACAGTTTGAAGGTGGAGCCACCCTGGTAGCCGACGATCGTGCCGCCACCGGCGACGAGCTGGTTGACGGTGTTCGGGTGGTTCTTCTGCCCCGCCGGGTTGGCCGCCACGCTGTAGGTCCGGTTCACCGCCATGGCCAGCACCCGCCCGGTGCCCGGCTGCACCACCGCGGTGGGCATCGCGTACCGGGACTGCGCCGAGTAGATCCGCCGCACCTGCTCGGTGGTGGACCGTTGCACGGCCGGATCCAGGGAGGTGACGATCGTGAAGCCGCCCCGGCGCAGGGTGCGCTGCCGCTCGTCGACCGAGCTGCCGAAGGCCCGCTGGTCACTCCACCACCGGGTGAACCAGTCGCAGAAGAAGCCCCAGTCGTTGTGCCCCTCGGGTACCGCGGTGCAGTCGTTCGGGGTCTCGCTGGGGCGCAGGTTCAACGGCTCGGCCTGCGCCTGTTGTGCCACGTCGGGCGGGACCTGGCCGGACTCGACCAGCCGGTCCAGGACGTACCCTCGGCGGGCGGTAGCACTGTCCGCGTCACCGTTGATCGGGTCGTCGGTGTGCGGTGAGCGCACCAGCCCGGCCAGCAAGGCCGCCTGAGCCAGGGTCAGCTCCGCCGGGGAGGTGGAGAAGTAGCGCCGGGCGGCGGCGGCGACACCGTACGCCCCCGCGCCGAAGTAGGCGATGTTCAGGTACCGGGTCAGGATCTGGTCCTTGGTCAGTTCCCGTTCCAGGGCCAGGGCGTACCGGATCTCCTGGATCTTGCGGGCGGTGCTGACCTCGGTGGCGGCGGCCCGCTGCTCCTCGCTGAGCCGTGGATCGTTGCTCAGCACGTTGCGCACGTACTGCATGGTCAGGGTGGAGGCGCCCTGCCGGGTGGTGCCGTCGCGCTGGTTGACCGTGAAGGCCCGCACGACGCCGCGCAGGTCCACCCCGCTGTGCTCGTGGAACCGGGCGTCCTCGGCGGCGATGATCGCCTGGCGCATCACCGGCGCCACCTCGTCCAACGGCACGTCCACCCGGTCCTCCTGGTAGAAGGAGGTGATCAGGGTGGTGCCGTCGTTGGCGTACAGGTTGGACCGCTGGGCGGTCGGTGGCGTACGCAGGCTGCTGGGCAGGTCCGCGTACGGCGCGGCGAGCGACGCCAGCCCGACGCCGTACACCAGGGCGGCGGGCAGCGCCGCCACCGCCAGCGCCAGGCCGGCCAGCGTGCCGGCCAACAGGACGGTGAACACTTTCGGCAGCAACGCCCGGGTCATCAGCTCTCCCCGCAGGAGCCGTCAGGACCCTCCCAGAATGGCGCTAATCACCACTTCTGCTGCCTTTTCCTCCGAATCCGGAGGAGATTCACCGATCAGGGCAGCAGGGTGGCGGCCAGCGGCTGCACGGTCTCCTCGATCTCGTCGGCCACCCGGGTGAAGCACTGGTCCCCGCGCCCCCACGGGTCGTCGAGGTCGTCCGTGGGCAGCAGGGTCGTGCCCTGGCGAGCCGCGTGGGCCGCCTCGACCAGCGCCACCCCCCGGGCGTACACCGCCTCCGGGGAAGCCTCGGCCGCCGGCAAGCCGGAGGGGTCCAGGGTGGCCAGCACCCGCCCGAACTCCCCCAGCACGAAGGTGCGCGCCGCGGCGTCGGGCCGCAGCGCCACCACGTACTCCTGCTGGTCGGCCGTGGCGGTGAGCACCAGGTCGGCCGCGTCGATGTGCTCCGAGCGCAGCTTGCGGGCCGCGAACCCGGCGGTGCTGCCACCCCGGGTGATCACCTGCCGGGCGGCCGGCGGGTTCATCTCCTCGCCGGCGTGCCAACCACCCGTGCCGGCGCTGTGGCTGTGCAGCAGGTCGTCGGCGCGGGCCGGGTCGATGTCGCGCCGGTCCAGGCGCTGCCGTACGGCCAGCACCAGCAGCCGCTCCGCCATCGGGGAGCGGCAGATGTTGCCCATGCAGACGTGCAGAACGGTGAAGGGAGGCACCTACGCCTCCTGGCTCTCGCGCAGCTCCGGCACCACTTCCCGCAGCCGGTCCAGCCCGATGGCACCTTCCCGGACGAGCACCGGATCGTCACCGGTGAGGTCCACGATCGTGCTGGGCACCGGGTCCACCGCCGGCCCCGCCTCCAGGTACGCCCGCACCGAGTAGGCGAGTTGGTCGCGTGCCTCCTCGGCCGTCAGGGCGGGCGGCTGGCCGCTCTTGTTGGCCGAGGCGACCGCCATCGGACCGGTCTCCCGCAGCACCTCCAGGGCGACCGGGTGCAGCGGCATCCGTACCGCCACCACCCCGCTGTCGTCGCCGAGATCCCACCGCAGGCTCGCGGAATGCTGCACCAGGATCGTCAACGCCCCCGGCCAGAACGCCTCCACCAGGTCCCGCGCCTCGGTGGGCAGCGAGTAGACCAGGCCGTCGAGGGTGTGCCGGGAGCCGATCAGCACCGGGGGCGGCGTGTGCGGGGCATCCTTGGCATCCAGCAGGGCCTTGACCGCGTACGGGGTGAAGGCGTCCGCACCCACCCCGTAGACCGTGTCGGTCGGCAGGACCACCAGCTCGCCGTTGCGGACCGCTTCGATGGCCGCAGCGATGCCGCGGTCCCGGTCGGCCAGCGACCGGCAGTCGTAGAGCATCACGAGGAGCCAGTCTGCCACGTGCCGGTCGTGCCGGCCGGTGGGTGGTCCGTTCGGCGGGACGCGGTGGCGAAACGGGGACGCCCGGTCAGGTCGGGATGGGCGGTGATCGCGGTGTAGCGACCGTCCGCGGCCAGCAGGTCGGGCACGGCCGCGCCGTGGGTGTCGTCGTGCTCCACCCCGAGGTGACCACCCGGGCGCAACAGGGTCGCCGCACGGTCGATCACCGGACGGATGACCGACAGGCCGTCCATCCCACCGAAGACCGCCTCCGCCGGGTCGTGTCCGGCCACCTCCGGGGGTACGGCCACCGCCTGCGGCACGTACGGCGGGTTGCACAGCAGCAGGTCGACCTGGCCGACCAGGGCGGCCAGCAGGTCCGGGTCGGTGGCGTCGGCCACCACCACCTCGATCGGTCGGTCTCCGGCCGCGGCCCGGTCCGCCGCGTTGCGCCGCAGCCAGGCCAGCGCGGCCGGTGACCGTTCCACCGCCACCACCCGGGCGGCCGGCACCTCCTGGGCCACCGACAGGGCGATCGCCCCGGACCCGCTGCACAGGTCGACCACCAGGGGCTCCTGGCTCGTCATGCTGCGGAGCCGGTCGACACCCCAGCCGGCGAGCAGTTCGGTCTCCGGGCGCGGCACGAACACACCCGGCCCGACCGCCAGATCCAGATGCCGGAATCCGGCAGTGCCGGTGAGGTGTTGCAGAGGCTCACGGCGCGCCCGGCGGTCCACCAACGCCTGGTAACGGTTTCGTTGCTCGTCGGTGAAATCTTCGGCCAGCGCCAGCCGGCCTCGGGACAGCCCCAGAACGTGCCCGGCCAGCAGTTCCGCGTCCGTACGGGCCGATTCCACCCCGGCGGCGAGCAGGTCCCGGGTGGCAGCGGCCACCAGCAGAGACGGACGGTGCCGTCTCGGTCCTTCGGACGGGTGTTGCGGCTGCGTGGTCACGCCATAATCATGAGTCGTCGCGGTGCACGTGCAAAAGCAGGTGCAGCGGCACGCCGACGGGAGGTCGCGGGTGGGCTGGCTCGACCGGGTCGAGGACCAGGTTGACGCCCTGAGGAAAGCGCGGGCGCTCCAGGAGGTGAGTCGCTCCACGGAGGCGTACGCGATCCTGGACGGGGTGCTGCGTACCACCCGGGACCCGCATACCCGGGGCGATGCGCTGGTGCAACGCCTCTCCGCCCTGATCAACCTGGGCCGCACGGCCGAGTACACCCGGGCCATCGAGGAAGCCTCCGCCGTCGTACGCGATCTCGCCGAGCCCTACCTGCACGGGCACCTCAACGCCCTGGCCGCGCTGGCCGCGCACCACCAGGGCGCGCTGGACCGCTGCGTCACCCACCTGGTGCGGGCCGCCCGGGCCTTGGGTGCGGTCGACGACCCGGATCGGGACACCGCCTGGGGCTGGCACGACCTGGCCATGGCCTACTCCTACCTGAGCTTCCACGGCTACGCCCTGGGTGCGATCGAACGGGCCCGGCAACTGGGCAACGCGGCCGGGATCCCGGAGGAGACCTTCGCCGCCCCGGGCATCCGGCTACGCAATGCGGTGGCCCTGGACCACACCGGCGACGGCGACGGCTGTCTGCGCGTACTGCGGGACATCGCCACCGACCTGACCCGGTTCATCGCCAACGGCACCGCCGACCGACTGCGCCCCAGCAGCCTCGCCGCCTACGGGTACGCCGGGGCCCGCCGGGCCGCCCTCGGTGACGTCGTCGAGACCGTGGGAGGTGCCGACCCGGCCCGGCTGCTCGGGCACGGGGCGGACAGCGCCCGCGCCAGGGACATGCGCCAACTCGGTCAGGTCTGCCTGGCCATCGCCGACGGCCGGCCCATCGAGGCGGTCACCCGGCTGGGCAGCGTGCAGGTCAGCGCCGAGACCCTCGGTGCCGCCGAACCGGCCCGGTTGCGCAGCATCGCCCTGGGCCGGGCCGGTGACCACGCGGGGGCGCACCGGGCCGACCGGTTGGCCTTCCGGCTGGCCGCCCAACGGCACGACCGACTCCGCGACGTCTACATCGACGGCATCGCCGCCCGCATCGACCACGAGGAGATGCGCCGGGAGGCGGCCCGCTTCGAGGGGGAGGCCCTCACCGACCCGCTGACCGGGCTGCCGAACCGCCGCCGGCTGGAGCGCTACATCGCGGCCGTGGTCGCCCGCGGCGAGCGGGTCGTCATCGGCGTCTGCGACCTGGACGGCTTCAAGGCGGTCAACACCCGGCACGGGCACCACTCCGGGGATTTGGTCCTCCAGCGGATCGCTGGGGTGATCAACCGGGTGATGCGCCGGGGTGACTTCGTGGCCCGCTACGGCGGCGACGAGTTCGTGGTCGTCTTGCCCGGTGCCGGGATGACCGAGGCCGCCGAGGTGGCCCGGCGCATCGACGCCGCCATCCGCACCGAGGACTGGGAATCCCTGGTGCCCGGCACCCCGGTCGGGGTCAGCATCGGTTTCTCCGAGGTCGGCGCGGGCGGCCCGGGCCAGCGCGACGCCCTCAGCGCCGCCTTCGAGGCGGCCGACCGGGAGATGCTGCGGGCCAAGGGCTGCCCCCGCGGCGCCTGAGGCTGCTCAGCGGCGGGCCAGTTCCGGGTCCCCGGCCAGTCGGGCGGCCCGGTCGGCCTCGGTGAGGGCGTCCAGCACCCCGTCGAGTTCCCCGGCCAGCGCCAGATCCAGGTTGTACGCCGTGTAGCCGATCCGGTGATCGGTGATCCGGTTCTGCGGGAAGTTGTAGGTACGGATGCGCTCCGACCGGTCGACCGTACGCACCTGGGCCTTGCGGGCGTCCGAGGCGGCCGCGTCGGCCTGCTCCTGGGCGGCGGCCAGCAGCCGGGCCCGCAGGATCCGCATCGCCTGCTCCCGGTTCTGCAACTGGGACTTCTCGTTCTGACACGAGACCACGATGCCGGTGGGCAGGTGGGTGATGCGTACCGCCGAGTCGGTGGTGTTCACCGACTGGCCGCCCGGCCCGGAGGAGCGGAACACGTCGATCCGCAGCTCGTTGGGGTCGATGGTGACATCGACCTCCTCGGCCTCGGGCAGCACGAGTACCCCGGCGGCGCTGGTGTGGATGCGCCCCTGGGACTCGGTGACCGGGACCCGCTGCACCCGGTGGACCCCGCCCTCCCACTTGAGTCGGGACCACACCCCGTTGCCCCCTTCGGGGACCCCCTTGGTCTTGATCGCCAGGGAGACGTCCTTGACCCCGCCGAGGTCGGAGTCCTGGGCGTCGATCACCTCGGTGAGCCAGCCACGTCGCTCGGCGTACCGGGTGTACATCCGCAGCAGATCCCCGGCGAACAGGGCGGACTCCTCGCCGCCCTCACCGGCCTTGATCTCGACGATGACGTCCTTGGCGTCGTGCGGATCGCGCGGGATCAGCAGCTCGGCCAGCCGCTCCTCCAGCGCGGGCAACTCCGCCGCCAGGGTCTCGGTCTCGGCCGCGAAGGAGGGGTCCTCGGCGGCCAGTTCCCGGGCCGCGGCCAGATCCGCCCGGGCCTGTTCCAGCTCGGCGGCGGCCTTGTGCAGCGGGACCAGTTCGGCGTACCGCCGACCGACCCGCCGGGCGGTGCCCTGATCGGCGTGGATGGCCGGGTCGGCCAGCCGCTTCTCCAGCTCGGCGTACTCGTCGAGGAGCCTGGCCAGACGCTCGCTGCTCATGCTGTGCATCGCTCCTTCGAGAATGGCTGGAGGCGGGAACAGACGGACGACGCCCGCGTCCGGCGAGAGCCGGGCGCGGGCGTCGGACCAGGAGCTACTTGGCCTTCTTGGCCTGAACCTTGGCGTACTTCTGCTGGAACTTGGCGACCCGACCAGCGGTGTCCAGGACGCGCTGCTTACCGGTGTAGAACGGGTGGCAGGCGTTGCAGGTCTCGACGTGGATCGAGCCCCCCTTGGCGGTGCTGCGGGTGCTGAAGGTGTTGCCGCAGGAGCAGGTGACCTCGGTGGTCACGTACTCCGGGTGGATGTTCTGCTTCATGTCGCCTCGGTCCTCTCGTCGTGGTCGCCGGGTCGCCCTGACACGCCGTTGCGCGTCGATCGTGGGGCGTGAACCGGAACCGGTGGCCGATTGACCAGTCTGCCATGGGCTGCCGCGGGCCCCGAAATCGGGCCACACCAGCTGGTCGCCGGTAGCAACAACAGCCCTTCCGTACGCATTCCCACCGCCCCGCCCACCATTCCTCCCCCTCCCCCGCCGGCCGGTCGCGCGCCGGGGCGGACTGGGCCAGCGGAGACAACACCCCCTTTGCGCCCAAAGGGGTACGGGCGGCGGGATCCGGGAAGGGAGCGGCCATGCGAAGGGGGCGCGGCCAGTCGGCCACGCCCCCTTCGTCGATCTTCGTCGGCGGAGGTTACTCCCCCGGGGTCGACTTGGCGATCTGCATCAGGAACTCGATGTTGGTACGGGACTGCTTGAGCCGGTCCAGCAGGAGGTCCAGCGACGCCTGCGAGTCCAGCGAGTGCAGCACCTTGCGGAGCTTGTGGATGATGGCCAGCTCCTCCGGCGCGAGGAGGATCTCCTCCTTGCGGGTACCGGAGGCGCTGACGTCCACGGCCGGGAAGGTCCGCTTGTCGGCGATCTTCCGGTCCAGCTTGAGCTCCGCGTTACCGGTGCCCTTGAACTCCTCGAAGATGACCGTGTCCGCCATCGAACCGGTCTCCACCAGCGCGGTGGCGAGGATGGTCAGCGAGCCGCCGTTCTCGATGTTGCGGGCCGCGCCGAGGAACCGCTTCGGCGGGTACAGCGCGGTGGAGTCGATACCACCCGACATGATCCGGCCGCTGGCCGGCGCCGCCAGGTTGTACGACCGACCGAGCCGGGTCACCGAGTCGAGCAGTACGACCACGTCGTGGCCCAGCTCGACCAGGCGCTTGGCCCGCTCGATCGCCAGCTCGGCGACCGTGGTGTGGTCCTGCGGCGGACGGTCGAACGTGGCCGCGATGACCTCGCCCTTGACCGAGCGCTGCATGTCGGTGACCTCTTCGGGCCGCTCGTCGACCAGCACCACCATCAGGTGGCACTCCGGGTTGTTGTGCGTGATCGCGTTGGCGATCGCCTGGAGCACCATGGTCTTACCGGCCTTCGGCGGCGAGACGATCAGCGCCCGCTGCCCCTTGCCGATCGGCATGACCAGGTCGATCACCCGGGTGGTGAGGATGTGCGGCTCGGTCTCCAGCCGCAGTCGCTCCTGCGGGTAGAGCGGGGTGAGCTTGTAGAACTCCGGCCGCCGCTTGGCCTCGTCCGGCTCCATCCCGTTGATGGTGTCCAGCCGGACCAGGGGGTTGTACTTGTCGCGACGCTGCTCGCCGTCCCGGGCCGCCCGCACCGCACCGGTGATCGCGTCACCCCGGCGCAGGCCGTACTTCTTGATCTGGGACATCGACACGTACACGTCGTTCGGACCGGCCAGGTAGCCGGTGGTCCGGACGAAGGCGTAGTTGTCGAGGACGTCGACGATGCCGGCCACCGGCACGAGCACGTCGTCCTCGCCGACCTGCGGCTCACGGCCGCCGGACTCGCCGCCGGACTCGCCACGCTCGTTCCGGCCGCGCCGACGGTCCCGGAAGCGGCTACGCCGGCTGCGCCGACCTCCGCTCTCGTCGTCGTCGTCGTTGTTGGTGTCCCGCTCGGCACGCTGTCCGCGGTCCCCGCGCTCGCCACGCTCAGCACGGTCACCCCGCTCGGAGCCGCGCTCACCGCGGTCGGCACGGTCACCCCGCTCGCCCCGCTCGGTACGGTCGCCCCGCTCGGTGCGCTCAGCACGATCGCCCCGCTCGGTGCGCTCGGTGCGGTCGCCCCGCTCGGTGCGCTCGGTGCGGTCGCCCCGCTCGGTGCGCTCAGCCCGCTCGGCGGTGCGCTCGGCGGCACGCTCGCCCCGCTCGGCGGCACGGTCGGTCCGCTCGGCGGTCCGCTCCGCGCCGCGCTCGGCACGCTCGGCAGGACGCTCAGCGGTCTGCTCCGCAGCCCGCTCGGTACGGCGCGCCCGGCCCTCGGTCCGCTCGCCGGCCTCGGCTGCGGGCTCCTCAACGCGCGGCTCCGCTGCGGCGGTGGCCCGGCTGCGCCGGGTCCGGGTCCGGCCCTCGGTCTCGACGCTCGCCGCCGGTTGCTCGGCGGCACGGCGACCGGACTCCGGCCGCTCAGCGCTCTCGCGTACCTCGGCGTGGACCTCTTCGCGGGCCGGCGCGGCGGCCGCCGCTACCTCGGCCCGTGGTCGAGGGGCGCCCGCGGCGCTGCCCTGCCGCTCGGTGATCGCGCTGATCAGCTCGCCCTTGCGCATGCGAGCCGTCCCCGAGATGCCGAGCGACGCAGCCAGGCTCTGCAGCTCCGGCAGCAGCATCGCCGACAAGCCGGTGCCGCTACGCCGGCGGCGGGCAGGAGCAGCGGTGGTGGCATCGCCAGCGACGTTGGAAACATCCGACGTCACGTCGGTGGTGTCGCTCAATGGATTCCTTCCCTCGATAGGCCGGGACTGCCCGGAATCGACTACAGGTGGCCGGGCGGCCTCGGTGCACCCGCCTCGCATGACGCTTCGCGGGAGTCTGTGACACAGCAGCCGGTCGGTCGCCCGACCCACCCAGGAAAGCTGTGGGCGGCGTTTCGCCGTCTGCGGCGACCAGTGAAGACTGCGGTGCGGCGTGGCCTAGGCAGGGGTGACGGGCTTACCGCCGAAAGCTTCGGGGGGCGCCGACCCGCAGGAGATCGCATGCTTCGCGGCTGTGCTAAGTCTAGAGCGTAATCAACTCTTGCGACCTGCGGCAACAGGGTCCCGCTCCGCGTGTCCGAGTCTACCTTGCCCGACCTGGGCACCGCGTACGTCCACCGGCAACCGCAGAATCCGCCAATCTGTTCCCGGCTCGAACCCTTCGGGCAGGTCAGACAGGGCGAGGGCGGTCGGACCCGCCCCACTGACCACAGCGGCCACACCGGCCGCACGCAACTCTTCCACCACGGCGGCCGTACCCGGCATCGAGGACGCCCGGTAGTCCTGGTGCAGTCGGTCGACCGTGGCCGGCAGCAACAGATCCGGCCGGGTGGTCAACGCGTGCACCAGCAGCGCCGCCCGACCGGCGTTGAGCGCGGCGTCGCCGTGCGGCACGGTCGGCGGCAGAGCCGCCCGGGCGGAGGCGGTCAGGCCCCGCTCGGTGGGCACCAGCACCGTGGGGCGTACCCCCTCGGCCACCGGCAACGACACGGCCCGTGCGCCGGAGGGCTCCGTCCAGGCCAGGGTGAACCCGCCGAGCAGGCAGGGTGCCACGTTGTCGGGATGGCCCTCGATCCGGGCGGCCAGCCGCAGCGCGGCGTCGTCGTCGAGCCGCTGGGTCCCGTCGGTCACCAGGGCCCGAGCCAGCAGCACCCCGGCGACGATGGCGGCCGAGGAGGAGCCGAGCCCACGGGCCTGCGGGATCCGGTTCACGCACTCCACCGACAGTCCCCTCGGCTGCCCACCGAGTTCGTCGAAGGCCGCCCGCATCGCGCGTACCAACAGGTGGCTGTCGTCCAGCGGCAGGTCACCGGCGCCCTCACCGACCACGGAAACGGTCACGCCGCTCGTGGTCACCTCGGCGGCCACATCGTCATAGAGCGCCAGGGCCAGACCCAGGGCGTCGAAGCCGGGCCCCAGGTTCGCGCTGGTGGCGGGGACCCGGACCCGGTAAGGGCCGGCGGCGAAGGTGGTCGGCACGCCGCCCATGCTAGGGGTTCACCGACCGGGTCCGGGGCACCGCCCGTCCCCTGAGACGCAACTCGCGCCCGAGCGCGCTTTGCTCGCAGGCTCTAGCCTGACCGCACCAGTGCCCTCACCGAGTGCCGGTCTCGGCGACGGTCGGCTCCGGGGCGGCCAGCGAGAGCCGTCGGGTGGCCACCCGCCAGCCGATCGCGTACACCAGAGTGACCAGGCCACAGCCGGCCAGCACGACCCGTTCGTCCACCACGTCGATGACGAAGGCGACCACGAGTTGGCTGACCGAGATGGCCAGGGTCGCCAGCATCATGTCGGTGGCGAAGACCCGGCCCCGCAACCGGTCCGGCACCTCGCCCTGCAACGCGAAGTTGGACATCACCCAGTTGCTGCCACCGGCGAAGTGCGCCACGAAGACCAGGACCAGCACCAAGGGGAACCAGGACACCAGGGAGGTGCCCAGGTAGGCCAGCCCGTAGGCCGACATGGACAGGGCCAGCCCCGGCAGCAGCCAGGCGCGGTTGGTCAGCACCCGGCGCATCAGGATCGGACCGATCAGGGCGCCCGCACCGCGTACCGCGAACAGCAGGCCGGTGCCGATCGGGCCGACCCCGTACAGCCCGGCCAGCAGCGGGAAGACCGTCAGGACGCCGTTGCCCAGCCCCACCGCCGACTTGACCGTGACCAGGGCCAGCACCCGGGGGCGGTGTCCGATGTAGCCCAGGGCCTCGCGGATCGCCGTCCAGGTCTGCGGTACCGGCGTGTTCTTGTCGCGGGGCGCCTGCAAGGGCCGGCGGATGCGCCCCGCCAGGCCGGCGGCGACCACCAACGCGACCACGGCCACCCAGAAGCAGACGTACGGGCCGGTGGCGGCGGTGAGCACCCCGCCGAGTGAGGCCCCGACGATGGTCATGGTGCCCCAGGCCGAACCGGCCACCGCGTTGCCCGCAGCCAGTTCCTCGGGTTCGAGCACATTGGGCAGGGCGGCCTGCGCGGCCGGGGAGTAGAAGGCCTTGGCCATCGCGATCACTCCGATGCCCAGCATCGCCAGCCACGCCGTACCGGAGCTGCGTACCCCGAGCAGGAGCAGCACCCCGACGAGCGCGGCCAGGTTGGACACGATCATGATCTTGCGGCGGTCGAACCGGTCGGCGATGGCCCCGGCGTACGGCAGCAGCAACGCCAGGATGCCGGTGTCCACCGCGAGCACCAGGGCGCCCCACACCCCGCTGCCGGTCAGCTTCGGCAGCAGGACCAGCAACGGCACCATCACGAACCAGTCGGCCCCGAAGACCACCAACTCGGCCATGAACAGATTCCGGAAGTTCCGGTTGCGGGTGAGGACCGACACGGTGGAGACCACGAGGCGGACCATACCTGCCCGGCCTCCGAGTCACGGCACAGCGGACGCCGAGGCCCCCGGCGGTCGGCCGGGGGCCTGAAGCGTCGACGTGGTTACTCCGCCGGGGGGAGGGGTGAGTTGCGGCTCCTGGGCAGCCGGAGCACCTCGAACTGGTCGGTGCCCTCCAGCAGCGCCCCGGAGGGTGCCGCCGGCACCGGCCGGCTCTGCGCCGGCTGCTTGTCGGTGGCCTCGACCTCGGCCGAGGCGGCCTCGCCGGTGGGCTGGGTGGCCTCGGCCTCCGGCTCGGAGGACTCCGAGGAGTCGCCCGAGCGCCGGTGGCGCAGCGACTGCTTGGTGTCCTCCACCATGGCGTACAGGGTGGGCACCAGGACCAGGGTGAGCAGGGTGGAGCTGAGCAGCCCACCGATCACCACGATCGCCAGCGGCCGGGAGATGAAGCCCCCCTCCCCGGTGAGCCCGAAGGCCATCGGGGTCAACGCGAAGATGGTGGCGATCGCGGTCATCAGGATCGGGCGCAGCCGGTGCCGGCCACCCTCGACCACCGCCTCCCGTACCCCCATCCCCTGTGCCCGGTACTGGTTGACCAGGTCCAGCAGCACGATCGCGTTGGTCACCACGATGCCGACGAGCATGAGTACGCCGATCAGCGCCGGCACGCTCAGCGCGGTTCCGGTGGCCAGCAGCAGGGCCACCGCCCCGGTGGCCGCGAACGGGATGGAGACCAGCAGGATCAGCGCCTGCACCACGCTCCGGAAGGTGGCCATCATGATCAGGAACACGATCGCGATCGCGGCCAGCACGGCCAGGCCCAGGTCGGCGAAGGTCTCCTGCTGCTCGGCACTGACCCCGCCCAGGGTCAGGGTGGCCCCCGGCACCTCGATCGCGTCCAGCCGCCGCTGCAACTCGCTGCTGATCGCACCGAGGTCCGAGCCGGTCACCGTACCGGTCACCGAGACGCTGCGCTCACCGTCGATCCGGCTTACCTGCTGGGGTCCTTCGGTCTGGGTGACCTCGGCGATGTCGCCCAGCTTGACCGCCCCGACCGGCAGGGCCTCGAGTTCCTCCACGGTCAGCGGCGGCTTGGCGGACAGCCGCAGCACCAGGTCCCGGCTACCGCCGTCCAGGCTGATCTGACCCACCGGGGTACCCCGGAAGGACTGGGCCACCAGTTGACCGACCGCCGCCTCGGTGAGCCCGGCCCGGCTGGCCGCTACCCGGTCGACGGTCACCTCCACCCGGGGTACCTGCTGGGCGAGGGTGGTCGAGACGTCCTCGACACCGGAGATGCCGGCCAGGGCCACCCGGGCCTGCTCGGCGGCGGTCGCCAGGGTCTGCTGGTCGGCGGCGGTCACGATGACCGCCAGTTCGTTGGCGGAGGCACCACCCTGACCGGCCGGGAAGGTGATCTCACCGGCCGTCGCGCCCAGGGCGGCGAACCGCTCCCGCAGGATGCCGCGCATGGCCTTGGCGTCGGTCTCCCCGTCCAGCCGCAGGGCGTAGCTGGCCACGTTGTTGCCGGCGCTGCCGGTCCACGGGCTGTCCCCGCCACCGGCCGTGACCTGGTACGACTCCACACCCGGGGTCTGCGCCAGCACCGCCTCGACCTGACGTGCCGCCGCGTCGGTGCCGGCCAGCCCGGTGCCCACCGGCAGTTCCTGCCGGATGTTCAGGGTGTCCTGGCCGGAGTCGTCGAGGAAGTTGCTCTCCAGTTGCCGGGCCAGGCCGAAGGTGCCGAAGAGCACGAGCACTCCCACGGCCAACGTGGCCCAGCGGTAGGCCCGCCGTCCGGTGGCGAACCGGATCACCGGCAGGTACGCCCGCTGCAACGGGCTGCGCAGTTCGCGCTGCTCGGCGGCCTGACGCAGGGCCGCACCGTCGGACCCGGTAACCGGCTTGAGGAACCAGTACGCCAGCACCGGGATCACCGTCAGCGACACCAGCAGGGAGGCCAGCAAGGCCACGGTGACGGTGATCGCGAAGGGCGCGAACAACTGCCCGACGAAGCCGCCGACCAGGGCGATCGGGGCGAAGACGGCGACCGTGGTGAGGGTGGAGGCGGTGACCGCCCCGGCCACCTCGCGTACGGCGGTGAGGATCGCCTCCCGCTTCGGCTCGCCGTAGGTCAGATGCCGTTTGATGTTCTCCAGCACCACGATCGAGTCGTCGACCACCCGCCCGACCGCCACCGTCAGCGCGCCGAGGGTCAGCAGGTTTAGCGAGTAGTCGCCGAGCCAGAGGGCCAGCAGGGCGACCACCACCGACAGCGGGATGGAGACCGCGGTGACCACGGTGGACCGTACCGACAGCAGGAACACCAGGATGACCACCACGGCCATGATCAGACCCAGCAGGCCCTCGGTGCTCAGGGTCTTGATCGACTTCTCCACGAACGGCGCCTGGTCCAGCACCACGGTCAGCTCGGCTCCGGTAGCGGTCCGCAGGTCGTCCAGCCGGTCGCCGACCGCGTGCGAGATCTCCACCGCGTTGCCGTCCGGGTCGGCGGTGACCGTGATGCCCAGGCTCTCCCGGCCGTTGGTACGGGTGATCGCGGTGGCCGGGGTCAGCTGCTCCTCCACCGTGGCGATGTCACCCAGCCGTACCGCAGGGGTCTTCTTGACCGGCGGGGCGACGACCACCTCCCGCAGCTCCTCCAGAGTGGTCAGCGGCGCCCCGACCTGCACCGGCAGGCTGCGCTCGCCGTCGCGCACCACCCCGGCCGGTACGGCCACCCCGTTGGCCTTCAGGGCGGTCGTGATCGCGGTCGGCTGCACCTTGGCCTTGGCCAGCTTCGCCGGATCCGGGGTGATCACCACCAGTTCCTCGCGGACCCCGGTCAACTCGACGCCGCGTACCCCCTCGATGGCCGCCAACTCGGGTACCACGACCTCGCGCAGCTTCGCCGCCAGCTCCCGCTCGTCGCCACCGCCGGAGGCGGCCAGCACCACCGCCGGCAGGTCGTCCGTGCTGCCCGCGAAGACCTGCGGCTCGACCCCCTCGGGCAGCCGGGTGCGGTTCAGCGCGGTCTGCATCTTGTTGACCACGTCGTCCAGGTCGGTACCGAACTCGTACTGGACGGTGACCGTGGTCAGACCCTCACGGGAGGTGGAGGTGACCGTGTCCAAGGCGGGGATGCCCCGCAGGCTGTTCTCGATCGGCTCGGTGACCTGGGACTCGACGACCTCGGGCGCGGCGCCGGGGTACGAGGCGACGATGAAGGCGGCGGGAAACTCCAGCGAGGGCAGGAGTTGCTGCTTCAGCGACGGCACGGCGTACGCACCGAACGCCGTGGTCACCACCGCGATGAGGGCTACCAGCCCCCGGTTGGCGAGGCTGAATCTGGCGAGCAGCGACATCGGCGTGACTCACTCCTGGGGGAGACGGTCGTGGGGCACGAGCAGTGTGCCCGACCCGTTCCCTTCGTCAGCTTCCGGGGCGGTCATGACCGGTTCCGCCACGGTGCCGATCCGCAGCGCCGCCACCAGGTCCCGATAGAGCTCGTCGGTACGCAGCAGGGTGGCGTGGTCACCGACGGCTCGGATCCGGCCACCCTCCAGCACGACGATCTGGTCGGCATCGAGCACGGTGGAGAGCCGGTGGGCGATCGTCACCACGGCACCCTGCCGGGCCCGCTGCCGCACGCACCGGCTGACCACCGCCTCGGTCAGGCCGTCGACCTGCGAGGTGGCCTCGTCCAACAGCAGCACATCCGGGGTACGCAGCACCGCCCGAGCCAACGCGATGCGCTGCCGTTCACCCCCGGAGACCGTGGTGGCCGCCAACGGGGTGTCCAATCCGAGTTCCAGGCCGGTCACCTTCTCGTGCAGGTCGACCGCCCGCAGGGCGGCCCACAGTTCGTCGTCGGTGGCGTCGGGATGGGTGAAGCGCAGGTTGTCGCCGATGGTGCCGGGCACCACCGGCGCCTCCTGCTCCACGTAGGCCAGTCGGCCACGGATCTGCGCCGGGGTGTGCTCGACGTACCGGCGGCCGTCCAGCAGCAGTTCACCGTGCTCCGGTTCGAGGAAGCGCAGCAGCAGGGAGAACAGGGTGGTCTTGCCGGCCCCGGAGGGTCCCACCAGGGCGGTGTGGCCGACCCGGGGGATCTCCAGGTCGATGTCCCGTACGGCGGGCGGGGCTCCGGGGGCGTACCGGGCGGTGACCCCGCGCAGGGCCAGCACCGGCCCGGCGGTGGCACCCCCGTTCGCTGATACCTCGGCGGGCGCGGAGCCGGGCTCCGCCGCCAGGGCCTCGATCTCCCGCAACCGGCCGGCCGCCGCGATGCCGGCCTGCATGGCGGTCAGGTTCTGGGTCAGGTCACCGATCGGCCCCATCAGCCCGAAGGCGTAGAGCAGGAAGGCGATGAGGGTGGACACCTCGATCAGCCCGCGTTCGGCCCGCGCGGCCCCGACCCCGAGGATGACGATGACCGCTAGTTGGATGCCGGTCCAGGAGATGGTCCAGACCAGGGCGCTACGCCGGGCGGCGTGCAGGCCGTGCCGGGCGGCCTCGCGGGCGTGGGTGGTGAGGGCCTCGGTCTGACGCTGCTCGGCGCGGCTGGCCTTGACCGTGCGGACCGCCCGCAGGGAGCCTTCCAGGATTCCGCCCAGCCGTCCCACCGACTCCTGGGCGGCCTCCTGGGCTCGGCCGATGGTGGGCAGCAGCAGGCCCATCAGCACCGCGACCACCAGCACCGCGACCATGGTGACGCCCAGCAGCACCAGGTCCAGGGTGCCCATCAGCACCAGGGTCCCGATCAGCGCCAGGGCGCCGTTCGTCAGTCCGACCAGGCTGCCGGATGCCTGGTGCAGCAGCGCCGGGTCGGAGGTGGCCCGGGTGACCAGTTCCCCACTGGGGCGGCGGGTCAGCTGGTCGATCCGGGCGGCCAGGTAGCGGCGGATCACCCCGGTGCGGGCGTCGAGCACCACCGCCTCGGCGATCCGGCCCATCAGGATCCACTGCCACAGCGAGATGACGGCACCGACCACCACGAGCATCAGCAGCACGGTGACCGGTCGGGTCAGGGGCTCACCGGCACCGAGGGTGTCCAGCACCCACTTGGTCACCAGCGGGGCGGCCAGCCCGGCGGCGTTGGCGAACAGGCCGAGCAGCAGCCCGACCAGCATCGCCGGCCAGTGCGGCCGGAGGTAGGCCAGCAGCAGCCCGGTGCGGGCCCGCTGGGTGGGCGGCTGCGGTTCGGTCCGGGTGGGTAAGACGGTCGAAGTCACCCCGCAATGGAACATTACTGTTCCATTGCGGGCAAGCACTATTCCGAATTCGTACGTTGTAGCCTCTTCGACGTGGCGAGCAGGGATGAGAGCGGCAGCCGGGCGCGGACCCGGCAGGCCATCCTGCAAGCCGCGATCGAGGTGCTCAGCCGCAACCAGACCGCCAGCCTGGGTGATATCGCCACCGCCGCCCAGGTCGGCCGGACCACCCTGCACCGGTACTTCGCCGAACGGTCCGACCTGCTGGCCGCCGTGGCCGCCGAAGGTACGGCCCGGCTCAACGAGGCCACCACCCGCGCCCGCCTGGCCGAGGGCAACGGCGCCGAGGCCCTGCTGCGGCTCTGCGCGGAGTACTTCGACCTGGGCGACCTGCTCTCGCTGGCCTTCTCCGAGCCCGCGCTGGTCGGCGACCCCGCCTGGAGCACCGAGGTCTGCGACGACGACTTCCACGCCATGGTCGCCCGAGGCCACGCCGACGGCAGTATCGACCCGGCCCTACCCGCTACGTGGTTGCAGTCGGTCCTCTGGTCCCAGCTCTACGCCGGCTGGAGCTACCTCACCGAACACCAGGTCTCCCGCCACGAAGCCCTGGCCCTGGTCCTCCGCACCCTGACCGGCGCAGTCAAACCCCCACCCCACCCCGCTTGAGTTGATCAAGAGTTTGCGTCGGAAATGGCGCTCGCCAAGACGCAAACTTCTTGATCAACACGGAAGTCCGGGGGTCAGGCCAGGTCCAGGGAGCGGGCGGCGGCCAGGGGGTCGTTGGCGATGGTGACCGGGGAGGGGGCGGTGGAGATGGCCCATTCCGGGTCCTTCAGGCCGTGGCCGGTGACCGTGCAGACCACGGTGGAACCGGCCGGCACCCGACCGGCGGCGGCCTGCTGGAGCAGACCCGCCACGCTGGCCGCGCTGCCCAACTCGACGAAGACCCCGACCTCCCGGGCCAGCAGCCGGTACGCGGCGAGGATGTCCCGGTCGGTGACCGCGTCGATCAGACCCCCGGAGGCGTCCCGGGCGTCCAGGGCCTTGGTCCAGCTCGCCGGGTTGCCGATCCGGATGGCGGTGGCGATGGTCGAGGGCTCCGGCACCACCTGGCCGGTGACGATCGGCGCGGCACCGGCGGCCTGGAAGCCGTACATCCGGGGGGTGCGGGTGGCGTTGCCGGCCGCCAGGTCCTCGGTGTAGCCCATCCAGTACGCGGAGATGTTGCCGGCGTTGCCGACCGGCAGGCAGTGGATGTCCGGGGCGTCACCGAGGGCCTCGACGATCTCGAAGGCCGCCGTCTTCTGGCCGTGCAGCCGGTCGATGTTCACCGAGTTGACCAGCGCCACCGGGTAGTCCTGGGCGAGCTTGGCGGCCAGCGCCAGGCAGTCGTCGAAGTTGCCGTTGACCTGGAGCAGCTTGGCCCCGTGCACCAGCGCCTGGGCCAGCTTGCCCAACGCGATCTTGCCCTGGGGCACCAGCACCGCGCAGGTCACCCCGGCACGGGCCGCGTACGCGGCGGCGGAGGCGCTGGTGTTGCCGGTGGAGGCGCAGATGATCGCCTTGTTGCCGGCCTCGACCGCCTTGGAGACCGCCATCGTCATGCCCCGGTCCTTGAAGGAGCCGGTGGGGTTGGCCCCCTCCACCTTGAGGTAGACGTCACAGCCGAGCCGGGCGGAGAGCACCGGGGCGGGCAGCAGCGGGGTGTTCCCCTCGTGCAGGGTGACGACCGGCGTGGCGTCGGTGACCGGCAGTCGGTCCCGGTAGGCGTCGATCAGGCCCCGCCACATGTCGTTCTCCTCAGTCTCAGCTCTGCACCGTCGGCAATTACCAGCCTCGCGCGGCCGCGCCGCGCGGAGGCCGGCGCACCCCGCGCCAACCACCTGGCGGGACGGCCCCACCAGTCAACCAGCCGGCCCGACCGCCCTGGCAGCGGCCGTCCCCACCCGCGTTGGTCGAGGACCTCAGAGACCGCCCTCGACCCGCAGCACGCTGGCCACCGACCGGACGATCTCCAGCCCACGCAGCTCGTCGACCGTGGCCGCCAGCGCCGCGTCCGGGGCCACATGGGTCACGATCACCAGTACGGCGTCGTCGTTGTCGCCACCTGAGGGGCCCTGCCGGACGGTGGCGATGGAGACGTGGTGCCGGGCGAACACTCCGGCCACCGCCTCCAGCACACCCGGACGGTCGGCGACGTCCAGGCTGATGTGGTAGCGGGTCAGGGCCTCCCCCATCGGCCGGACCGGCAGGTCGGCGTAGGCGGACTCACTGGCCGAGCGGACCCCGGCGAGCCGGTTGCGGGCCACCGCCACCACGTCACCGAGAACGGCGCTGGCGGTCGGCGCCCCACCGGCACCCCGCCCGTAGAACATCAGCTGACCGGCCGCGTCGGCCTCCACGAAGACCGCGTTGAAGGCGTCGCCGACGCTGGCCAGGGGGTGGGTCAGCGGGATCATCGCCGGGTGCACCCGGACGTTCACCGACTCCCGGCCCTGGGCGTCCGTGCCCCGGGCCGCGATGCAGAGCAGCTTGATGGTGCAGCCCATCGCCTTGGCGCTGGCCACGTCGGCGGAGGTCACCTCGGTGATGCCCTCCCGGTGCACGTCGGCCGCGCCGACCCGGGTGTGGAAGGCCAGGGAGGCGAGGATGGCGGCCTTGGCCGCGGCGTCGAAGCCCTCCACGTCGGCGGTCGGGTCCGCCTCGGCGTACCCCAGCTCGGTCGCCTCCTCCAGGGCCTCGGCGAAGCCGGCGCCGGTGGCGTGCATGGCGGAGAGGATGAAGTTGGTGGTGCCGTTGACGATGCCGGTGACCTGGGTGATCCGGTCCCCGTGCAGCGACTCGCGCAGCGGGCGCAGCAGCGGGATCGCTCCGGCCACGGAGGCCTCGTAGTAGAGGTCGCCACCGCCCTCGAGAGCCGCGTCGTGCAGGGCGCCGCCGTCCTCGGCGAGCAGGGCCTTGTTGGCGGTGACCACGCTCTTGCCGCCCCGCAGCGCCTCCACCAGCCAGCTGCGCGCCGGTTCGATGCCGCCGACCACCTCGACCACCACGTCGACGTCGTCGCGCTTGATCAGGCCGAGGGCGTCCGTGGTGAACAGCGCCGGGTCCACCGGCAGGTCACCACGGTCACGACCGATCCGGCGTACGGCGATGCCGGCGATCTCCAGCGGGGCACCGATCCGGGCGGCGAGGTCAGCGGACTGCTCGTGCAGCAGCCGGACCACCTCGGCACCGACGGTGCCACAGCCGAGCAGGGCCAGGCGCACAGGTTGTTTCATCCCACATCCAAGGCGAGCAGGTCAGCTTCGGTCTCCCGCCGGACGATCAGCCGGGCCTGGCCATCCCGTACCGAGACCACCGGGGGTCGGGGCACGTGGTTGTAGTTGCTGGCCATGCTGCGGCAGTAGGCACCTGTGCCAGGCACCGCGACAAGATCTCCGGGCTGCACGTCCGCGGGCAGGAATTCATCCTTCACCACGATATCCCCGGACTCACAATGCTTTCCCACCACGCGGGCGAGCATGGGCTCGGCGGTGCTGGACCGGCTGGCCAGGGTGGCCGAGTACGAGGCGTCGTAGAGGGCGGTGCGGATGTTGTCGCTCATCCCCCCGTCGACACTGACGTAGGTCCGGATGCCATCGACGTCCTTGACCGTACCGACCTCGTAGAGGGTGAACACGGCCGGGCCGACGATCGCCCGGCCCGGCTCGATGGACAGGTGCGGCACGGCCAACTGTTCCGCCGCGCACTCCGAGTCGACGATCTTGCGCAGCCGCTTGGCCAGGTCGTGCGGGGCGGCCGGGTCGTCCTGGCTGGTGTACGCGATGCCGAAACCGCCACCGAGATCCAGCTCGGGCAGCTGCACCCCCCGGGCGTCGCGGATCTGCGCCTGAAGGGCCAGCACCCGACGGGCGGAGACCTCGAACCCGCTGGTGTCGAAGATCTGGGAACCGATGTGCGAGTGCAGCCCGCGCAGCTCCAGCACGCCCTCGTCGAGGATGCGCAGGGCGGCGGCGATGGCCGCCCCACCGGCCAGGGAGAAGCCGAACTTCTGGTCCTCGTGGGCGGTGGCGATGAACTCGTGGGTGTGTGCCTCGACACCGACGGTCACCCGGATCAGCACCCGGGGGCGGATCTCCCGCTCCCGGGCCAGCGCGGTCAGCCGGTCGATCTCGGCGAAGGAGTCGACGATGATCCGGCCCACCCCGGCGTCCAGCGCCCGCCGCAGCTCCGCCTCGGACTTGTTGTTGCCGTGGAAGCCGATCCGCTCCGGGGGCATTCCGGCGGCCAGCGCCACGGCCAGTTCACCGCCGCTGCACACGTCGAGGAAGAGCCCCTCCTCGGCGATCATCCGGACCACCGCCCGGCAGAGGAAGGCCTTGCCGGCGTAGTAGACGTCCTCGGTCGGGAAGGCCGCCCGGAAGTCCCGGCAGCGCGAGCGCAGGTCGTCCTCGTCGAGCACGTAGACCGGGGTGCCGAACTCGGCCGCGAGGTCGCGTACCCGCAGGCCCGCGACGACCAGGTCGCCGTCGGCGCCGCGCGCGGTGTTGCGCGGCCACAGTTGCGGCATCAGGGCGTTGACGTCGGCCGGGGTACGCAGCCAGGCCGGCCCCCGGTTGCCGATGTCGCCGTGCAGGGCACCGGCCTCATGAGCACGCATTCGAGAACTACATCCTCTCCGGAGCCGAGACGCCGAGCAGGCGCAGGCCGTTGGCGATGACCACCCGGGTGGCGTCGTTGAGCCAGAGCCGGGCCCGGTGCAGGTCGGTGACCTCCTCGTCACCACGCGGCAGGATCCGGCAGTTGTCGTAGAACCGGTGGTACGCCCCGGCCAGGTCCTCCAGGTAGCGGGCCACCCGGTGCGGCTCGCGCAGCTCGGCGGCGGCGGCGACCACGGTGGGGAACTCGGCGAGCGCCTTGAGCAGCTCGTTCTCCTTGTCGTGGTCGAGCAGCTCGGGGCGGAAGGCGTCCGCCTCGCCCCGGGTCAGCCCGACCTCGGCGGCGTTGCGCCCGACGCTGGCCGTCCGGGCGGCCACGTACTGCACGTAGTAGACCGGGTTGTCGCGGGTGGCCCGGGTCCACAGCTCGATGTCGATGTCGATCGGGGAGTCGCTGGAGTAGCGGGCCAGGGCGTACCGGGAAGCGTCCACCCCGATCGCCTCGACCAGGTCCTCCAGGGTGATCACCGTGCCGGCGCGCTTGCTCATCCGTACCGGTGCCCCCTCGCGGACCAGGTTGACCAGCTGGCCGATGAGGATCTCCAGGTTCTGGGCCGGGTCGTCACCGAAGCAGGCCGCCATCGCCTTCATCCGGCCGATGTAGCCGTGGTGGTCCGCCCCCAGCATGATCACGACCCGGTCGAAGCCGCGCTCCCGCTTGTCCAGGTAGTAGGCGCAGTCCGCGGCGAAGTAGGTCCACTCGCCGTTGGACTTGCGCAGCACCCGGTCCTTGTCGTCACCGAAGTCGGTGGTCCGCAGCCAGGTGGCGCCGTCGGCCTCGAAGATGTGCCCCTGCTCACGCAGCCGGGTCAGGGCGTGCTCCAACTCACCCCGGTCGTGCAGGTCCTTCTCGTTGAAGTAGGTGTCGAACTCCACCCCGAAGTCCCGCAGCGAGGACTTGATCTCGGTGAACATCAGCTCGACGCCCTCGACCCGGAAGACCTCCTGGGCGGCGGCCTCGTCGAGCGACAGCACCTCCGGCCGTCGGGCGGTCACCTCATCGGCGATCTCGGCGATGTACGCCCCGCCGTAGCCGTCCTCCGGAGCCGGCTCCCCCTTGGCGGCGGCGAGCAGGGAACGGGCGAACCGGTCGATCTGGGCACCGGCGTCGTTGAAGTAGTACTCCGTGCCGACCTGCGCGCCGGTGGCCCGCAGCAGCCGGCTCAACGCGTCGCCGACCGCTGCCCACCGGACCCCGCCGATGTGCACCGGGCCGGTCGGGTTGGCCGAGACGAACTCAAGGTTGATCTTCAGACCGGCCAGGGTGTCGCCCCGGCCGTACTCCTGGCCCGCCGTGACGATCGTGCGGGCCAGCTGGCCGGCGGCGGCGGCGTCCAGCCGGATGTTCAGGAAGCCCGGACCGGCGATCTCCACCGACTTGATCCCCGGTGTGCTGGCCAGTTGGGCGGCCAGTCCGGCGGCCAGATCCCGGGGTGGCACCCCCACCTTCTTGCTCAACTGCAACGCCAGTGTCGAGGCGTAGTCGCCGTGCTCGGGGTTACGCGGTCGCTCGACCGTCGTCTGCTCCGGCAGCGCCGCACGGTCCAGCCCTCGGTCGGCAAAGAGGGCGTGAGCGGCGGCTAGGACAGCTTCGGCGAGTTCTGCGGGAGTCACCGAACCATGTTATCGGGGGTAGACTCGGCCTCCGCGGCGGCGACCCGGCATCGGGGGCCGGGCCGCCAAATCCCCTGACCGACCGACCTGACGAGGACCGATGAGCATCAGCACCCCGGGCGGCCCGCAGCGGCGCCCGACCGTGGTCAGCACCGGCAAGAAGCCGGCGGCGGGCCGGCCGGCCGCCGACACCAAGGCCGCCTCCACCAAGCCGGCGACACCCAAACGTGCTGGTGGGGGCGGTAAGGGACCACGCAAGCCAATCACCCCGGTCAAGGTCAGCCAGGGCCGGCCCTGGGGCCCGATCGCCCTCTTCGTCGCCGTCGGCGTGCTCGCCACGTCGATCATCGGGTACGGCGCCTGGGCGGCCATCCGGGGCGCCCAGACCTGGGAGGAGAAGGCGGCCCAGATCGAGGGCATCGTCAACTTCCGCGAGACCGACCCGGAGGCCATCTCCAACTCGGAGCACCGCTCCGGCAAGCAGGAGTACGCGCAGAGCCCGCCGGTCGGCGGCCCGCACAACAACACCTGGCAGCGCTGCCTCGGTGACGTCTACGACGCGCCGATCGCCGCCGAGCACGCCCTGCACAGCATGGAGCACGGCGCGGTCTGGCTCACCTACCGCCCCGACCTGCCCGCCGCCGACGTGGAGAAGCTGGCCGAGGTGATCCGTGGCAACGACTTCATGATGATGAGCCCGTACGAGGGCCTCGACAAGCCGGTCTCGATCCAGGCGTGGGGCTACCAGCTCAAGGTCGACAGCGCCGACGACCCGCGGATCAAGGAGTTCGCCACCACCCTGGCGCAGAACGCCACCGTGGAGCCGGGCGCCACCTGCTCCGCCGGCAACTACACCACCGGCACCGGCACGGAGCCGCGTGACATGCAGCCGTCGATGGGCGGCTGACATGCCCAGCGCGGTGCAGGAGACGGCGGTCGAGGAGCGGGCCGCCTCGGCGCAGCCACGGCCGGGGTCCCCGATGCTGCGCTACCTGACCCTGGCCATGACGGCGTTGCTGCTGCTCGGGGCCGGCTGGACGGCCGCGACCCTCTACGCCGGGCGCACGCCGGGTGAGACGTCGGCCGAGGCCGGGTTCGCGCGGGACATGTCCCGTCACCACGCCCAGGCGGTGGAGATGGCCATGATCGCGTACGCCAAGGGCCAGGATCCGGCGGTCCGGCAGATCGGGTACGACATCGCCCTGACCCAGCAGGCCCAGATCGGGCATATGCAGCGCTGGTTGCAGGAGTGGGATCTGCTGCCGACCGGCTCCCGGCCGTCGATGGAGTGGATGTCCGACGGGGTCACGGTGGACGCCAACGGCCTGATGCCCGGCATGGCCACCCGCGAGGAGATCGCCAGCCTGCACGAGGCCCAGGGCCCCGAGGTCGACCGACTCTTCCTCGACCTGATGATCAAGCATCACATCGGCGGGGTGCACATGGCCGACGGAGTCCTTGAGGCCACCGACCGCCCCGAGGTGGTCCGGATGGCCCAGTCGATGAAGCAGGGGCAGCAGAAGGAGATCAACGAGCTGCGCAAGCTCCAGCAGGGCGTCGGCTGAGGCCGGCACCCACGGCGTGACCGGTGCCGCCCCGCTCGGATGAGCGGGGCGGCACCGTTTTGTCTGCACCCCCGGGATTGCTACCCCATGACGAACAACCCAGAAAGCCCGGGATCAGAGTTTCCGTCACGACTTGAGGCATACGACCGATTTTCCCTCTAGGGGTTACTTAGAGAGAAGTGCACTCGTTGTCCAGGACGTGGGGGTTGCACTCAGAGACGCACGGCGTTCCGTCACCAGCTGGTGCCGGCGCCACACCATCGGCGGTGACGGGACGGTGGCAGCCGTCCGTCGCGGACAGCGGCAGGGCGAGCCGGGAACGCTCAGCCGCGAGCAGGAGTTGGAACTGATCGACACCCTCCGGGGGGTCCACCCCGACCAGTTCGGCCTGGACGAGGAGCTCTGGACCCGACAGAGCCTGCAAGCGCTGATCCAGCAGCACTTCGGGCTCTCCCTGGAGACCGGGGCGGTCGGGGCGTACCTGCGGGCCTGGGGGTTGGGTCCCCGCGAGCCCCGCGAGCGGGCCTGCGGCCTCTGCGTCGGTGCGGTCGAGCGCTGGGTACGCAGCGAGTACCCGGCCATCACCCGGGCCGCCCAGGAGCACCTAGCCGAGGTCTACTGGCTCGGCCGGGTGCGCCTGCGCGGCACCATGCCGGCCGCCGACGTGATCTCCGCGGTCTCCTCCCGGGGTCGGGTCCGCTTCATGATCACCACACCCTCGCTGGACCCCACGCTGCCCCGGGACTTCGTCCTGCGGCTCAGCGGTGCCGAGCAGCGCACGGTGCACCTGATCGTGGACGGCTCCTGGGCCCGCAACGAGTGGCCCCGCCGACTGCCCCGACGCATCGTGCCGCACCCGCTGCCGAGCTGCGGCCGGGCCGTGGCCGCCTGAGCCCGCCCACCAGGGACGACCAGGGCTGGAGCGGTCCGGGCCCCGGTCGCAAGGGTGATCACGACCGGCCGGGAGTACCGATTCGGCGATCCCAGGAGGAGTTTGCTAGTCTTCTCCAGTCGCTGAGCCCCCGTAGCTCAGGGGATAGAGCACCGCCCTCCGGAGGCGGGGGCGCAGGTTCGAATCCTGCCGGGGGCACGTCACAGAACTGCAAATGCGAAGCGCGACCGGTCGACCACTAACTGTGGAAGCAAGTTTCGCCTCAGAGTAAACGATCGAGGATGCCCCGGCCCAGCGGCCGGGGCATCCTCGCGTTGCCTCATCATCGCGGACGCCGAACGCGCCTGGATCACGGCATGAGAGTCCACCTCAGGTGAGCCGCTCGACCCGCGCCGAGCGGCCGCCGGCTCCTGTGGATCTACAGAGCCGGACGTGCGGGGGCTACAGGGAGAAGGCCCAGAGACCTCAATATGCGTCCGGTATCGGCCCCATCAATGATCATATAGAAACGGGGGTGCCGGGCGTCGTGGGCGTAGGCATCCATCATGCCAACCACGCTGGGCTTGATCTGATGACAGTGCTGCAGAACGAGTAGCTCCGCGGGCTCGGTGAACAGCCGGTCGATCTGGTCACCGTTCTTGCCCAGAGCCTTGATGTCCATCGCGCGAGGGAAGCCGGGTCCCTTGAACAGCCAAGCGGCCGACAGCTGGCGCCCACGGGCGAACACTCGTGAGGTATAGAGGTCGGAGCGTTCGCCACCCCAGTCCTTCGGAACATACGGCTCGCCGAGCAGCTCGGCAAAGGCGCGCTTCACCGTGTCCTCCGGCACACGCAGCACCGCTTCACCCTCGGCCTCGGCGAAGGGAGATGCGAAGTCGATGCCGCTGAACTGGCCGATATCGCTGGGGTAGACCCGCGCTCTCGACGCTGAAGCTCCGGCGGGAAGGTCGTCATCGACGAACGACCTGATTCCGATGAAGACCGGCCTGAGCTCGACTTGCTCCGCGCTGAGATTGGTGACCGTCCCGATCAGGTAAACCCGCCTGTTCCCGGCGAGGCTCCCGGACGCGGAGGAACTGGCGATTCGTGCCGCGTTGAATGTTCCGGTGACACGCATAGGCTCGCCCGCGTCGAGCACCGCCGTGAAGCTGGCTGGCTTGAAGCCTGGGGCGTCGCGATCCCGGTCTCGCTGGAACTCAAACTGCAGCTCGGTACCGACGACTTGCCCCGCAGGTAGGTCCCGCTCCAGAACGCGCCTGGCCAGTTCGCCGATTCCCAGGGAGGAGAGCGCCTGGGCGAGTTCTGCGGCGAGCACGTAGGGCAGTGCGGCTTCGGGATCGCTCCTGCGGGCCGCCCGCGCCCGTGCGGATTCCGTCCGGTGCTCTCCGAGTAGGGACTGAGCCTGGTCCTGGTGCAGGAAGTACGGCTCGAGCGCAATGCGCGTCATCGACAAGACGATCCTTTCGGTCGGGACGGCGAGGGAGCGGTCACGGGATGTCCTTGAGCAGGCGGAGGAATTCGTCCACGTCTTGTGGCCTGTCGGTTGGCTTGTGGCGGGTTGCTTCCACTACTACAGCTACCCACGGTCCGCTGCGAGGCATCAGTGGGAGATTCTGCTCCGGTCGCTCCCCGGTCAGGATGGCTGCGATGAGCCGCCCGATGCTGTAGATGTCGGCGGCGACCGTCACTTTGTGGGGGTTTCCTGACGACAGCTCCGGCGCGGCGAATCCCTCGGAGCCGAAGCCGGTGCCAGTCCGAGTTTGGCGCGGAATGCTGGTTTCCCCTCGGGGCTGCCGGCCTAGTCCCCAGTCTGCTACGACCCATTCGCCGTCGAGGAGCAGGACGTTGGCTGGCTTTATATCGCGGTGGATTCTGTCGTCGGTGTGTGGGCGGCGCAGCCCTTCGCAGACAGCTGTGACGAGGTCCCGGAGGGCTCCTCTTTCACGCCTAAGACGTTCCGCATGGCTGGCTGCGCTGCCGTTCGCGAGCGGCATGACGAACCACCGCCCGTCTGGGTCGGAATCCAAGACCGGCATGACGTTTGGGTGCTCTCCGTAGAGGTGCCCGAAGGAGATCTCGCGGAGCATGCGGCGTAGGGCGTCCTCATCGGCGTAGCGGAGTTGCTTCAGCGCAATGGAGGTGCGGGTGTATTTGTGCATGCCGCTGTAGACCGCGCCCTGGCCTCCTTCAGCGAGCGGCTCTTGATCCCTGTCGTAGTCTGACTTCGTTCCGCGCTTGAGCCAGCGCACAGCGGCCCACGGGGCGGCCGCCCTATTGGTGTCGGTGATGGTGTCGGAGGCGAGGAGTGCGCGGGCGGCCTCGATGACGTGGTCACGGTATGGCCCGCCCCTTTGTGCCCTGAGCATGGCTACAAGTGGCCCGGTGGCTGGACGGTGAATGAGCTCGGCAGCGATGCGGCGTGCTTCTTCGTCCTGAGCGGCCCGGCGGGCAGCGCGCTGGCGGTTTTGCTCTTGCCGGGCGGCGTGCAGGTCAGGATGAGGAGACCAGCCACGGGGTGGATGGCAGACCCTGCCTGATCGGTAGTCGTGTTCAAGGCCAACGCATCCCGCTCGGGCCAGGGCCAGTGCCACGTCATCGGCACGATCACCGAGTTTGGTCGTGATGGTGCTCCATCGACGAGGCGCGCTGGTGGCCCAGGACCAGTCGGCGTCGTTGACGACTCCGTCCGGCCGCTGTGGTGGAGTGGGTGGGTGCGCGCGTAGGTGTACTCGCCGTACTTTGGGACGGCCGGCGCGGTCATGGTCGAAGGTGCCGTCGGCGTTTGTGGGCTGCGCATAGGCGCGAAGTCCCTCGGGCACGCCGGGGTGGCCGGACATGGGGAATTCCCCTGTTTGGTGCGACGGTTCGGTCACGCCGCATCGTCATCCAAATCGTCCTCATCGGACTCTTCGTTGGCGATGTCGGCGGCGGGGCGGTAGGAGGTCAACCACTCCTGGAGCAGTTCGACGCGGGCACGGTTAGCGTCGTCTCCGACGATGACAGGTGCTTCGTTGTAGGCCATGCTGTCGGAGCGGCGACGGAGTTTGATATAGAGCCCAGATGCCTCGATGGCGTAACGCTCCATGTCATCCTGTAGCGCACCAACCACGGTAATGTTGCGGTCCTTCCCGATTTGCTCGAACAGCGCGACCGCCTCACGGCGATGTTGCTTGCCGAGGTTACGGCCGAGTTCATCGAGAATGAGCCTTTTTCATCCTGCGTAGCGGTCGGTCTCGACGTGGTGCAGGACGAGGATGGCCTGCACGATCGGGGTCGCTCGGCGTGGGCAGCAGCGC
>NZ_JBICUM010000013.1:0-139451 GCF_043198155.1 Micromonospora sp. NPDC048871
GACGCCATCGCCCGCAACGGTGTGCGGCCCGAGGTCCTGCACGCCGACCGCGGCTCGTCGATGACCTCGAAACCCGTCGCCGAACTCCTCGCCGACCTCGACGTCACCCGCTCCTACTCCCGGCCCCGGGTGTCGAATGACAACCCGTACTCCGAAGCGCAGTTCAAAACATTGAAGTACTGCCCCGCGTTCCCCGACCGGTTCGACTCCCTGCACCACGCCCGCGAGTTCAGCGCCGAGTTCTTCACCTACTACAACCACGAACACCGCCACTCCGGCATCGGCCTGCACACCCCCGCCTCGGTGCACTACGGCACCGCCAGCGACGTGCACGACCAGCGGCAGGCCACCCTCGACGCCGCCTGGCGGACCCACCCCAACCGGTTCACCCGCCGGCCCCGACCCCCGGCCCTACCGACCACCGTGTGGATCAACAAACCAGCAGCTCAACCCGCAGATCTACAGAACACCTGACCACGAAAACGTCTCACTTGACTTGACAGGTTCCGGTTGGTGAGCTCCTCGAACACCGCTGCCACCTGTTGCCTGGACGCCGGTGTCCCCGGCCACATCGACCCGGTCGGCTCAGCCCAGCAGCAGCGCAGGCACGCAGCGAGTACCCGCGCGGTGTCGTTGGGTTGTTCAACGGCGAGCGCAGGCAATCCCAACTCATCCAACACGCTGGGTCTCGCGCCTTCGGGAACCACTGCCAACAGCCATACCGCCGTGACGTCGGGCTCGACCAGGCGCAGCATTCCCGCTGGGAAGGCGCTGCTCGGTGCCACGCGTTGCGGGCCGGCGGCGCGAGTGCGTGCCCACCACAGTGCCGTTTCCGAGTCGTTCACCCCTCCTCCCCGCCCGCCCGGCTGGCACGCCCAAAGCGCCCCTGCGACGTCCACGAAGGGCTGGCGGCGACCTGGATACGCACGCCGTCGCGCCACACGAGCTCGTAGTCAAGGTCAGGGTGGTGATGGATCGCGGTGACCTCGGCGAGCACGCGACGTGCTGATATCCAGTCACCGGCGTCATCCAGCACATCGACAACGCTAACCGAGTCCGCGTCCGCTAGCAGCCGATCTGCGATGGCTCTGAGTTCCTCAATGTCGTCGGCGATATCAGCATCAGCCTCTGGTGCTGGCTCGGCGTCATCCGAGCGGGGAGGCGGAACCCTCGCTGTGCTGATCTGGCGTCCCGCTTCCACTGCCTCGATCAGCGCTTGCGGTGAAAACCACGGCGCGGGAGCGTCGAAGACGAAGCGATCGAGCACCGCGGCCAGCACTTCCGGGCTCGACTCGCGGCCGAAGGTGCGCCAAGCCTCCACCGGAAGCAGCCCCAACGCGCGGGTGGTGCCGGCCTGCGCGATCAATCGGCCCGCCGCCGCATCAATCGCGTCCGCGTACGCAGCGAGCGCCACCCGGAGCTCTACGCACTCGCGGTCGAGTTCGGGCCACCTACCCAGCACGACAGCATGGACGTCCTTGGCTTGGTCAATCAGCGACTCGTTACCCCACAAGAGTTGGGCGTTGTTACCGAGCGTCTCGGCGGTGCTGCCCGCCGCCAGGATGGCCAGTTCATTGCCCAGTAGTCGGAATACCTTGGTCAACCGGCGTACCGAGGCCACGCCGTCGGCCGCTGCGGCGTTGGCGCCCTTGACGTTCAACTGCTCCAAGGTCAGCAGCTGATGCAATTCCGACTGACCGCCCTGCTCAGCCATACGCCGCAAGAACAACAGCATTACATACGGCGCGAACGATGCCCGGTGGTAGAGCTCATTCGGCCGATCATTGACCCGGCTGATCGCGCCGTAGCTGCGCAGAACGTCGAACCGCCGCCTCACGATCGGAGCAGCCCATTGCCGACACTCGGCAACAGCCTGTTCCACTGTCAGCCCCTCGCCAGCCGCCTCGGCGAAGGCTTCCAAGATCGACTCATCGACATTGACCGTCGTTGGATCCGCGATCATCGCCCCGGCCTCGCGAGCAAGTACCGAGAAGACCTGACGGTAGACCCGCAGCACTGCGGCCTCACCGACGAGATCGTCCAAGGTCAGCTCTGGCGGGTCACTCAACGCGATCACTCCTGTCTCCAAGCGGCACGGACACTATTCCGCTAGCGCCCGACATCGGCGCGGCCTACCAGTTTGGACACAGTCGAGCTGTCTCGCGATCGACTAGGCACATACCCGACACTCCGACGAAGCGGACAAATGCCCATGTACTTCACGTACCACGCCATATAGTTTTTGGGATATGCATCCACCTCCCGCTGGCAGCTACAGTAGTCGCCACCTAGGAATCAACCATCTCAACAGGCCTCTCCCATGCAGTCGCGAAAGGATGGCACCCCTCTAGGGGTTGTTCCACGACGCACCGTATTCGGCCAGATGAGTTCGTCGTCTCCGACACCGTGAGGACATGGTGCGAACAAGACGGGCCGGCCATCAGTCCAGTGCGGCCTATATCTGGAGCGGACTGCTTGCTCAAGAGCGGCGGGAAACCCGACCGCCGGTCAGCAACCCGACGGTAATGTGCGGCTCCAGTCGGCGTTCCTTCGAAAGGCCGGGCTCACAGAACCCATCACCTTCGTCAGTCCCGAAGTACAACGTGGTGACGTCGTAGAGCAGCAACGTCGCGAGGCCCAGGCGCATGCGCGGGGCAGGACTCCCGGCGGGTCAGTCTTCAGGAAGCGGCGTCCTAAGGCTGCATGTTCCGTAGTCGTGCCGGAAGATCTCCGAGGTTATCGATGCGGATGTGCGCTTGTTCCACCTCTGGGCGGGTGGCGTAGAAGTATCCCCATGGTCCACGTCGGATGAAAACGGTCGTCAGGCCGGCGGCCAGCGCGGGGAGAATGTCGTTGTCGAGGCGGTCGCCCACGTATGCGATCTCCTCCGGCGCGCACCCCGCCGACTCGACCAGCTTGACGAAGAACTCCCGGGTCGGCTTCTCCGCGCCCCAGTCGTCCGACGTCGCGATCAGGTCCACGCCCAGGTTCAGCTCATGTAGCAGCCGGCCGGCGCGAGCGGTCTGGTTACCCGCCACACCGACAAAATAGCCGTCGGCCTTCAGCGCGGCGAGGCAGTCCCGGACATCAGGGTAGAGGTCGCGGCCGTTGAAGTGCTCCGCTAATCCGGCTTCTGCCCGGCGCTGCCGCTCCAGTGCGAGGTCGAATCCAGGCTGGAAGTGCTGGAAGACCTCGCGGTAGTCCCGCCCCTGCGCGATGACCTGCCCGAACACCGCAGAGAACGTGTGCCGGGGAACGCCGAGCCAGTCCGCCCAGGTGCCGTACTCGGTGGACTCGTTGATCAGCGTCTCGCCCACGTCGAAGTAGACAGCGCGGATTCGCCGTGGGGAAGAGGTCTGGACGGTCATGCGGTCAACGCACCCAATCGCTCGTCAAGGTCAGCAACGACGGTGGCATCGTCCCACGGCCTCAGCCGGGTACGGAACTCCTGAAGGCGGGTGCTCGCGGTCGCGTAGCCGGCCATCGCCAGCATCGCGGCGGCGTCCCCGGCGAGGTCACACGCCTGGTCGAGCTGCGGGTGGTCGCCGAGATACGAGCTGGCTATGTCGATGAGGAACACCGCCTTCTGCTTGACCGCCACGGGACCGAGTCCACGTAGTGCAGCTGTCAGGGCGGATCGGGCTTCCTCGGGCCGACCGAGCTGGAGGAATGCCCGACCACGGAATCCGTCGAGCCGGTCCGCCGAGTAGTAGTCGAACCATGCGGGTGGTGCCGCGTCTGCGGGTCGGGAAAGGCGTGCGGCTGCTTGGTCGAGAGCTCGCAGCGTTCCGGCCGCGTTCGCTGTGCCCAGGACCTCGGATTCCACCGCCGCGATCCATGACTGGACTACCGGCACACCACTTCGTTCGGCATGATCAGCGGCGCCAGCGAGATAGCTGATGGCGGCCGAGGTGTTCTGCTCGGCCGCCGGCACGAAGGCGAGATGGCCCCGCGCGGCTGCGGCGAGGAGGTCGTCCCCCACCTGGATGGCCGCTTCGTGGGCGAGTCCGAAGTAGCCCCGCGCGTCGGCCGGTCGCTGCAGGTCGAAGAACGTCAGCCGGCCGGCAAGCGTGGCGACTTCGCTGCGGGTGCGCAGGACTCGGCGCTTGAGTCCTCCGTCGGGCAGTTGCCGCATGACGTCGACCGCGGTCTCGAGGTGATCGCGTGCCAGGCTGAGCAGATCGCCAGGTTTCCCAGACCCGTGGTAGAGGTGCCGGTACACCTCCGCATTGCGTTCGAGTCGGCTCACCTGAAGCTCTGGAACCACTCCAGCCTGATCGACGAAAGCGAGCGGGGAAGCCGCCATAGCCTTGATCGCAGTCCGCCGGCGCATTTCATCCTCCTGGCTCCCAGGTCGGGTCAGGGCCGCTGACATCCGACCGTATGTCTTCACGAGCAGGCCGTCCACGCCGAGTGCCCGGTCGCACACCTCGGCGAGCTCCATCGAACCTGGCTTTTCACCTCGCTCGACCTGCCCCAGGTACGTGAAGTCATAGCGGGTCAGCACCTGCAACTTCCGGAGCGACAACCGTCGCTCCTGACGAAGCCGGCGTAGCACCTGCCCGAAAGTCTCACCGTCCACCCGGTCCCCCTGACCAGTGCCCAGGTGTAGGCCACCGTGGGCCTACACCCTGTGGCTTCCGACGCACACACCGTACCGACCAAGCTCGATGTGCACAGCAACCGCATCGACGGCGGCGATACCCAAGCCGGCACCGAGGCGGTGCCGGAGAGCACGCGCGCTTCCCCCCGGCCCGCGAGCTGAACCCGCCGCCTCGGTGCCTCATCCCACGGGAGGGCACATGCACGGCGCGAACACCCAGAGGTACGGGCCGATGATGGTTCACGAGGACTTCCGGTCACGGCCCGTCCTGGTGCTGGACGTCTGCGGGGTTCTGTTGGCGGAGCCGATGGCACCTCTCTTTCGAGTTGTCTCCGAGGAGGCCGGAACCTCCTCCGACCGGGTCGAAGCGATCTTCCGCCACTACTTCCGGGACGCGTTGTGGTCTGGGCTGCTCGACGAGTCCGCGTTCTGGCCGGCGTTCGCCGCGGCTTGCGGTCTCGGGCAGCCGTCGCCTGCCTGGCGGTCGGTGCTGCGGTCGACGATGACGCCGCTACCGGCCGTCTCCCGGCTACGCAACTGGTCGAGGGGGGCGCAGATCTGGCTGTTGTCCAACCATCGCCACGAATGGTTGGTGCCCGCGCTGCAGGCGGCCGGCCTGCACCGGCAAACCCATCGAATCTTTATCTCCAGCCAGACCGGCGCGGTCAAGCCGAATCCCTCCGCCTACGTCCAGATTCTTGAGCAGGCGTCACCCGGTGACAACCTCCTGTACGTCGATGACAAGGAGGTCAACGTCGAAGCGTTCAGGAGGCTGGGGGTCGACGGCGTCCAGGCCGACACGTCCGGCTCCTGGACCGCCGCCGTCGATGGTTGGCTTGCCGCATCAACGCGGAGGACCTGGTGAGCGGCCCTTACCGTGACATCGCCGCCCAGAGTTTCCTCGACGAGATCCCTCGGCTCATCGACACCCTGAGCGCGGCGACGGAGAGCATCCCGACTGAGGACCGGGTCTGGGTCTTCTACGGCAGCCGAATCACCGGCACGGCAACCGCAGTCAGTGACTTCGACGTGATGACGCTCCATCGCGAGGACGAGGTTCCACCGACCCGCGTTGGCACCACCTATCGCGACGCTCCGGTGACCGTCTACTCGCTGCCTTGGTCGGCCCTGTACCGCGACGGGCAGGACCGCGCGTACGGCGGCTACTTCGCGCTAAAGCTGTTCAGCCCGTTCATCTGCACACCGGCCGACGAGGCCGCGGATCTGTTGACGAGCGTGGCGCGGTTCTTGGCTCCGCTGGCCGCTGAGGTGGCCGGCCGGCTCAATGTGATCACTAGGACCCGCCATCAGATCCTTGCCGACTCCTACCTGGCGTTTCTCGACATCTATCCAGACTTCGACAGCTATGTGGCCCGAGTCCTGGAGGCACCCGTGCTGGCATCGCCGTTGTGGCGACGGCAGGCGCAGGTGATCGTGGACGCCTATCTGCAGGCGCAGATGATCGATCGCACATTGGACGGCCGTTACGCCTACTCCCGGCAGGCGGCGATCGGGGAGCTTCGGCACGAGCGAGCCATCACGGCGGCCCGGTTCTGGGCGTTCGGCGCGGTCTGCCACGACAGCGACGTCCGTTTCCCCGACCTCTACCGTGACAAGGCCCGCCAGCGCACGACCGTCGGGCAGCGGCAGCGAGTCTACGAGTCGCTGCAACGGATCTCGCGTGGGCGGGCCGGCCGATGAGCGCCTTGCTCGCCGAGTGGCACGCGGCCCGCAATAGCCTGGTAGCGGACGAGCACGCCGAAAGGGCACGCCGTTTCGGGCTCCGATTGCTCGCTCCCGACTCCGAGGGCCTACCACCGGTGATCGACAACCTGGTGGGCCGGACCATCTGGGCCTGGCAGCCTGCGAGCCCAGCACTGGCCGCGACGGGTGACGACCGTGCGGACGTGCGCGTCGGTGTTGCCGGAAATCGGCTGCACCTCGGCCATCTCAGTCTCGCGCGGGACGTCGCCTGGCTGCAGGAAAAGGGCCACTCCGTCACCTTCATCAGCCGCCAAAACCGCACCGCGGCCTCCGCAACGGTTGTCGAGCTCTTGGCAGAACGGGTGAAGCAGTTCGGCGGACGCGCCCCCGATCGCCTCATCGACCTCGACACGGCCGAGGTCCGGGCCTTCGAGGACGATGTGTTGTCCGGGCTGGTGTTGCGCCGGATGCGGCAGGTCTATGGCTGGTCCGATGACACCAGACTGAACCTGCTGCGGGACGCGGTGACGATGATGAGCTTCTTCCTGTACGAGCAGAGCCCGATAGGGTCGATCGCGCTGGTCGACGCCGGTCAGGTGACGCATACGGCGCTGATGAGGACCGTGTCGGATCGCCTCGCGGCACCGACGCCGTACGTTGCCTATCGACGGTTGGTTCCGAACCTGCGGCGTCGTGGTGGCCGGGCCAGCATCAACGATCCGGCTTCCACGATTCTTCTGACCGATCGTCCCGACACCGTCCGGGAAAAATTCACCGGCGCGGTGACCGGCGGCCGAGCCCGCGCCGAGGAGCAGCGCCAATATGGGGGCAACCCCAACGACTGCCCGACCTTCGAGGTCATCGAACTATTGTCCGCACCTGAGCGGGCGACCGCCGCGGCGCGTCGATGCCGAGCCGGCGAGGTGCTGTGCGGGCAGTGCAAGATCGAGCACCTCGACGATGTGATTGCCGACGTTCGCGGTGACGGTCGACAGGTCACGCTCGCTCGCGTCGGCACGAGTCCCGCCGTGCCGAAGGCGGTTGCCGGGGTCGCTCCCAGTTTGCACCGACCACCGAGCCGGGAGCCGGTGGAGTTGGAGGCCGAGATCGCCCGGTACGCCGGGGTGGTGCCGGAACAGGTCGTGGTCGGTCACGGCACAACCGAGATCCTCGACTGGATCATGTGTGAGCAGGCTTCAGCCGGTGCGGCGGTGCTCGCGACCGCCCCCACCTTCGAGCTGTACGGGCAGCTCGCCGCCAGGAACGAACTGCGCTACGACGAGGTTGCGTGGGACGGCGGAGCACTGCGACACGACCTGGCGGCGCTGCAAGCCGCGCTGAAGAATGATCATGCCGCGATGGTGGTGGATATCCCACACACGATCTCCGGCCTCTCGGTACCGTTGTCCGACTTGCTGGCTGTAGTCGCGCCTCAACTGCCCAGCGGGGCGAAGCTGGTCATCGACAACGTCTACGGTGAGTTCATGGCACATCCCCTCTCGCTGACACCGCGACTCCTTGAGGAGCGCGACAAGCTGGTGGTGTGCCGGTCGCTGTCCAAGGCACATTGCCTACTCGGTGCCAGAGTCGGATACGCCGTCACCAGCGCTGGCTACGCCGACCGGCTCCGTCGACACCGGCTTCCGTATGCTGTCAGCGCGCTGGCTGCCACGGCGGCACGCGCCTCCCTGGGCGACGACAGAAGCCTCCGGCGCACCATCGGGTTGAACCGGCGGGCGTACGCGACGCTGACCGCCGAACTCGACCGGCTGCACATCGGATACGCCCGGTCGGACGCAAACTTCCTCTTGATCGATCTCGGGGACCGCCGCGACCAGATCCTTGCCCTGCTGCGGGCGCGTGGCCTGCGGTTCCGTGACGGCGCACGATGGCAACTACCGTCGATGATCCAGGTCCATCTCATCGACGAGGCGACCGTCGCCCCGTTGGTGCGCGCCCTGCGCGACCTTTGTTGACCCGTCACGCCGCGAAAGGCCCCATCGTCATGACCGCTCAGCGGATGCTCACCGGTGACCGTCCCACCGGAAAACTGCATCTCGGCCACTACGTCGGCAGCATCGCCAACCGCGTGAGGCTGCACCGGAAGTACGAGAGCTTCTTCATCATCGCCGACCTGCACATGCTGACCACCAAGAACACCCGGGACGACATCGCCAAGGCCACCCAGAACGCTCGGGACATGGTGGTCGACTCCCTCGCCGCCGGGATCGACCCCAACACCGCGACCTTCTACCTCCAATCTGCGATCCAGGAGGTCGGAGACCTCAACACCCTCTTCCAGAACCTGGTAACCGTGCCGCGCCTGGAGCGGGTGCCCTCGCTCAAGGACATGGCTCGGGACGCCGGCAAGGAGGAGATGCCGTACGGCCTGCTCGGCTACCCGGTGTTGCAGGCCGCCGACATCCTCTGCGTCAAGGCCCACGTGGTGCCCGTCGGCAAGGACAACGCCGCCCACGTCGAGGTCACCAGGGAGATCGCCCGCCGCTTCAACCACCTCTACGGAGAGGTCTTCCCTGTCCCCGAGTTGGTCAGCGCCGAGACGCCCACCCTGGTCGGCACCGACGGTCGGGCCAAGATGAGCAAGAGCCTGGGCAACGCCATCGCACTCTCGGACGAGCCGGCCGAGGTCCGCCGCAAGGTCATGGGCATGTACACCGACCCGAACCGGATCCGCGCGGACGTGCCCGGCACGGTCGAGGGCAACCCCGTGTTCCAGTACCACGACGTCTTCAACCCGAACCGGACGGAGGTCGACGACCTCAAGAGCCGCTACCGCGAGGGCAAGGTCGGCGACGTCGAGGTCAAGGAGAAACTCGCCACCGCACTGAACGCGTTCCTCGATCCCATGCGCGAGCGGCGTGCCCGCTACGAGGCCGACAAGGGCCTGGTGGACGAACTGATCGTCAAGGGTACGGAACGCACCCGGCGCGAGGTCCAGCAGACCGTGTTCGAGGCACGCAAGGCAATGGGCCTCACCGGCGTCTACACACAGCTCCGCCGCAAGGCCGAACGGTCCCGTAAACCCGCAGCCACCACCGCGTAGAAGAGGACCCTCATGAGTCGCCACGAAGCCGGCCGGCAGGCCGGCAGCCTCCTGCTGCGCACGATCAGATCGGGTACCTCGGGCGCTGAGGTGTTTCTCCTGCGGCAACCCGGCGACGCGACTGTCGCCACGAAGGTCACCCGCAACCCAAGGGTCAGCTCGTCCGTGCAGGCCCAACGGCACACACTCATGGCGAAGCACTTCGCCTCGCACACCCCGGCGGTGCTCGGGACCGCAACCGAGGCCGCGCTTGACGTCATCGTCACGGCGGCACCTGCCTTGTGGAGCCTCGACGAAGCCATCGCTCGTGTCGGACCGACACCGGAGCTTTACCTGATCTGGCAAGACGTGGTGAACACTCTCGTCACGGTATGGCGGTCAACCGCCGAGCCCGGATTCGATCCCACCCGGGCCACTCGCAATCATGATCTTCGGTGTCGTCGTGGCCATCAAGGGCTGGAGGACGTGCTCACCACAGACCTCGGCCCGCCCGCGCATTGGTTGAGCATCATGATCAACGGAAGCGACATGGGCTCCTGGTTTCGAGCCTTCGAGCAGCTCCTCGTCGTCGGCAGGCCCGATTCCTATATCACCTGTCACGGCGATCCGCACGCCGGCAACGTACTGGTTGCCTCCGACGGGACCTGGCACCTCATCGACTGGGAGTGGTCCGGTGACCATCACGACTGGCGCATGATGGTCAGCCACCTACTCGGTAGCTGGTACGTACGCGACCTCCTGGACCACGCCTCGGGCACGGCCTCAGCGACTCCCGATCGGCTCGTGCTGGACTATGCCATCGGTGAAACCCCCCGACTACGCCAGTTCGGGATCCCGGCGGCCGAAGCGTTCCGGCGGATGACGACGCCGGCCCGAACAGAGCAGGATCTCAGTGATGTTGCTCGGTACGTGGCGCTTCTTCTGCTCCGGGAGATCCCCCGAGCGGTGTTGGCTGGGCGACGTCACCTCATCGCACCACTGCTCGGCGAGTGCGTCCGGCTCACCACTGGCGAGCACTCGAATCATCCCGCCATCCGGCTACTCAGTGCGCCGGTCGGGGCGGCGATGTAATGCGACTCGGACTCGCACTGCCGCATTACCCATTCTCCTTCCCGACACCACAGCCCTCGATAGCCCGCCGAGCGATCGAGTACGCCACCTTGGCCGAGGACGCGGGATTCCACCAAGTGTGGGTCTCCGACCACTTCTGGGTCGACGTCGCCGCTGCAGGGCAACCGGAGCAACGGCAGGAGCCGGCTGAGTGTTGGACCCTGATGGCCGCGATAGCGGCCATCACCAACCGCATCCGTGTCGGCTCTTTGGCCACGCCTATCGGGTTCAGGAACCCCAACCTCCTCGCACGCATGGCGGCGACCGTGAACGAACTCGCCGCCGGTCGGCTCGACGTCGCCGTCGGAGCCGGGTGGAACGAGTCGGAACACCGGGCGAACGGCCTTGACTTCCCGCCGGCAAGGCAACGGCTGACGTCGCTTGAGGACACAGTCGGGCTTCTGCGGCGGCGGGTGCCGGGCGTGCCCATCTGGGTTGCCGGGAAGCGCCCGAAGCTACTTGAGGTCGCCGCGCTCGCGGACGGCTGGAACACCGCGTGGGACAGCACACTCGCTGAGTACCGGCACCGGGATGCGATGGTGCGGCAAGCCTGCCACCGTCGTGGGCGTGACCCCGCGGCGGTTCACCGGTCTCTTGGCCTGACGACGCTCATCGGCCGAGACAACGACGATCTTGAGAGACGGTGGCACAGTTTGCAGCGCTGGGCTCCCGGCGGCGCACTCGCTGATATCTCGTTGCGGAGCTGGGCACGGTCCCGCCTGGTCGGTACACCGGAGGAAGTGGCCCAACAGCTCCGTCGATGGGGCGAAGCCGGGGTCGAGCAGGTCATCTGCTCATTTGGAGCGCCATTCGCCGTTCACGATAACCAGCAGCTTGAGCTTGCTGTAGACGCGCTGACGATCTTATCCGGCTCGAAGGGGCCGTAGTCGGAACGATATTGCCAGCGCCGAGGGTCAGGAGTCGGTCTCGGGGGTGAGCCGGCCGAGTTCGGCGGCCACGACGGACGCTGCGAGGCGGGGACTGCCGGTGGCAGATGTGCGGGTAGGAGGGATATCTCTTATCAGTCGGTTCCGGTCCACCGGCCCTCCTCACCGCCGTCCACGTGCGGGTACGACGTGTTCAAGGGGGCGTGTTCACCCGGCTGTTCGTGGTCGTTGCGTTCCTCGTTGGATCGCTCGTTAGACCTCCCGTTAGAACCCTCACCCTGAACAGCGAACGTTTTGCGGCCAATCAGCTCGACCAATGCGGGCTCGTCGGGCCGCCGAGGATTCGGGCTTGTAGCAGCAGTGCAGTCTCGCCGCGGCGCAACCTTCGAGCCCTGACCAGGGCCTCCTCACTGGGGGGCGTACTGCTGATCACCTCTCCGTGGGACGAGCGCCGCTGGTGGGGACGGTCAGACAGGGCGAGCCGGCGGCGGGGACGGAGGCCGTTTGGCGCGGACGGCGGACCGGGATGGCGAGGGTCGTGCTGGTTGGTGCGGACGGCCTCGCAGGACGGGGCGCGGACGGCGTCGCCGACCGTCCGGGACGGCGGACGAGGGCGCGGATGGGTCGGACCGGGGCAGCGCACTTCGTGACGATCTCGTCCACGGCCCGAGGCGGTCAGCCAGGCCGCGCGTTCGAGCAGAAGATGATCTTGTTTAAGTGGGTGGAGATTCTGTGCAACCTGTCACTGATCGCATCGGCGTTCCACGCCGCTCCCGTGCCGCCAGAAGTCGGCACCTCAGGGGCCTGACCTGCGTGTTCAACCCGTTGAGGATCTTGTTCAACCGGGCGGCTCGGGCGACGCGAGTTGTTCGGCGCGGAGCGCGGTTTCCAATCCGGGGCCCGGATTTGTAATCCCCTAGTGTCAGCGCTCGTCGGCGGACGTGGCCCACACGCCCATGCCGAAGCCCAGCTCCACCACCCCCGGCGACCGGCCCCAGCCGGCATCTGCCGGGTTGCTCCTACCCCCTACCCACGTCCCCCGCACCCCCGATCCGGGAGTACGGGACGGGCACGGACCGTCCGCACCGGAGGCGGACGACGGCAGACATCGCCGGACGTCGACCCCGCCCGGTCGCGACGCTCGCTTCGGCCGACAGTCGGCAGAGGTCACGGTAGCCCGCGGCGATGTGCCGGAGGTGCAATTCGACGTCACCGTGCTCGATGGTGAGGCCGGTCGGCGGCTGGCCATGCTGCAAGCCGAGGTGATCCTCAACGTGCTGACCTGGCTTCACGACCAGCGGCACCACGCCGAGCCCGTCTGACCGGTCACTCTCCGGGCCACTCGGCGTGCCGTGGAGTGTGCCCCCGTCGGGGCGGTCTTGATCCCTTCACCGAGTTGAGCGGTGATCGACGCCCACGGGTCGGGCAGCACCGGGCGGTCGACCCGTGCCCTGACCACACACCAACCGCAGGAGGTACACGCGTCATGTACGCCACCGTCACCCGCGACACCCAGCGCATCGTCGTCTACGGCCCCCACGACACACCGGTCGTCGTACCGACCGATGGGGCGGTCACCGTCGCCATCTGCCCACCGGGGGCCGCTGACCGCACCACCGGCACTTTGGCGGAGGCATGAACATCCGCCGCACGACAGTGCTTCCGCGTATGGCGTTCTACGGCCGGACCGCCGAGGCCAGCGACCTCGCCACGGCGGCCCGTGTGCTCGGCGGTCAGTACCAGCAGTGCGTCTCGGTGCTGCCCGACGGCGCGATCACGGCGGTGTTCTCCGACCTCGGCACCCGGCCCGACTACCGGCGGGCACCCGCCACCCTCATCCTCGACCACGTGCGGGAGATCAGCCGTGACGGTGGTCTGGATGACCTGCTCACCGAGCTGAGCCAGCCAGAACGCCGATTCGACTTCGTGATCAGCACCGACCTCCACCGCCTGTCCTGCGACACGGCGACGAGGACCGCGCTCCTACGTGCGTTCGCGGTCGCCGGCATCGAGTTCCTTCACGCCCCCGAGATCCGCGACGGTGACCGGCTGCCGGTCATGCCCTGGCGGCTGCGCAGCGTCGACTACATCGAGGTGCTGACCCACCTCATCCGCGACGGAGGCCACCTGTGACGAGCACCCTGCCCGACTGGCTACGCCCACCCACCACCACGCCCGTACCCCAGCGGACGATACGGGTCGCGTTCCTCGGACGTACCTCCACCGACGAGCAACAGGACCCCACCCTGTCCATCCCCCGACAGTTGACCAACTCCGAACGGGCGCTCCTGCCCAACATGGTCATCGTCGCCTGGTTCTAGGACGTGGAGTCCTCCCGCAAGGAACTCAGCCAGCGCGGCCGAAGCACCGCGTGGCAGAAGTTCAACATCGGCGTCCGCCGCGACGGCGGCCTCGCCGACATGCTCGCCGAGGCCACCTCACCGGATCGCCGCTTCGACGTCGTCATCTGCGAGTCGATCGACCGCATCGCCCGATGGACCCACCAGGGCACCAAGATCGAGCACGACCTCGAACTCGCCGGGGTGCCTCTGCTGGCCGCCGACGAGCCGATCACGCAGTCGAACAGCCGCAAACGCGCCGCCCAGATCCTCCTGCGCCGCACCAAACAGGGCGTCGCCGAGTGGTACATGATCGAAATGCTGGAGAAGTCGTGGGACGGCTTCGAGGAACACACCGGTCAGGGCTGGAACGTCGGCAAGCCGCCATACGGCTACCTCGCCGAGAAGCACAAACACCCTGTCCCCGCCAAACGCGCGGAAGGCAAACACAAGACCAAACTGAAAATCGACCCCGATCGAGGGCCGGTGGTCGAGCAGATCTTCGCCTGGCGCATCGACGAGAAGCTGTCCTACCGGGCCATCGCCGAGCGGCTCAACACCGACCTCGACCGCTACCCGCCCCCACAACCTGTCGACCCGGCCCGCGCGGTCGGCCGGTGGACCGGCTCGGCGGTCCGCGAGATCCTCGTCAACCCCAAGTACACCGGCCACATGGTGTGGAACCGGCGCTCGACCAAAGACAAACTGCACCCCGGCAAGGTCAACCCCCGTGAGCAGTGGGTCGTCTCCGCCCAGCCCACCCACCCGGGCATCGTGCCGATCGAGACGTTCCTCGCCGCGCAGAACGTCGGCCGATCTCGGGAACGGTCACGCGCCGACGCTCGCCAGGCTTCTCCCAACCGGCACCGGCAGACCAAGCGGGTCTACGCGCTTCGTTCCTACGTCTGGTGCGCGCCGTGCCAGCGGCGCATGTTCGGCCGCACCGTCACCGGCTACACCTACTATCCTGCCAACCCCGCGAGAGGGCCATCCCCGAGGGGCACCCGAGCATGATCTCCGTGACCGAAGAGGTGCTGCTCGACTTCGCCGATCGGTTCTTCAACACCTACGTCCTCGGTCCAGACCGGGTGCAACTCGCTACCCGCAGCCTGGACATCGCCGCCCAGCAAGCCGCCAAGGAGCAACGGCGACAAATCGCAGTGCTGCGGCGGACTCTGGACGACATCGCCGCTCGCCGCCGTCGCCTCCTACGGGTCATCGAGGAAAACGACGACCCAGACGGCACCGTGTTCGCAGAGATCGCCGAGCGACGAGCCGAACTCGACCGTGACCGAGAGATCAAGACCGCCGAACTCACCCACCTCGAAGAAACCATGCCCGCCGACCCCGGCACCGCCGACATCCTCGCCGACCTTCCCGAGATGGAAATCAAACTCAGCCTGCTACCCACGGACCGTCTCCGTCGCCTCCTGGACGCCTTCGCCGTGCAGATCTACCACGACGTTCGCACCAACAAGGTCTCGTTCCGAGCCACCGTCAGCCAACACGCCGCCCCACACCTGGCCTGGCTAACCCGCGCCACGGCAGATGGCCCCCGCCCCGCCACCCACCACCACACCAGCGCAAACGACGCTGCCACCGCCGACGACGGCGGGGGCAGCGACCATTTGCAGTTCTGTGACATGCCCCGCCGGGGGCACCAGAGCCGCTCAGCACATAAGGCCGCCGACCAGGGAAACCAGGTCAGCGGCCTTACCTGTGTCCGGCCGCAGCACCTGCACGTCGCCCCCTCAGAGGGCGTTCGCCCTGCTCAACGGCGGCTCATACACTGCCCTGATGCCAGATGATCATGATGTGATCGAGCGGTTGGCGCTAGCCGCCGCCAGCGGCGACCGGGACGCCCTGGAGGCGCTGCTGGCCCGGGTGCGGCCGGAGGTGCTCCGACTCTGCGGGCGGTTCCTACCCAACCGGGAGGACGCCGAGGAGGCCTGCCAGGACACCCTGCTCGCGTTGGCCACCGGCATCGGGGGGTTCGACGGGCGGGCCTCCTTCCGGACCTGGCTCTACCGGGTCGCCGCCAACCGGTCCCGCTCGACCTATCAGGCACTGCGACGTCGGTGGCTGGTCGAGACCGCCAGCGCCCTGCCGCCGGAGCGGGCCGACCCCGCTCGCACCAGTGTGATCGCCGGTACCCGGCTGGACCTGCTGGAAGGGCTAGACGCCATCGGCGCGGACCTCGCGGAGCCGGTGGCGCTGCGGGACGTGCTGGGGCTGAGCTACCGAGAGGTCGCCGAGTTGCTGGGGCTGCCCGAGGGCACCGTGAAGTCCCGCCTCCACGAGGGACGGCGTCGGCTGCGGGCCCGACTCACCGACCCCGGGCCGCACCCAGACGGCTCCGGATCGTACTGAGGGCCAGGTCACAGCGGGTGGCCCGAACAATCTCGACGCGGCAGAGGACCAACACTATGAAGATCCACTGACCCAAGGAGATCACCGCATGCCTCGCCGCACCCTCCGGCGTCTCTCCCAGGCCATCGCTCTGGCCGTGGCCATCCCGGTGCTCGCGGCCGGATGCGCCACCGAGGAGCCTGTCGCCCCGCTGGACGGTCAACAAGCCGCCGTCAACCCCGATGCCGAACCCGAGCCGTCGCCAACGCCGGAGGCACCGGTCCCGCTGGAGGGCTTCATCCCCCGGTCCATCTCGTACCTGAACGCCGAGATCGCCGTGACCGGGGTGGAGGTGTCCCAGCAGGTCCCGCACAGCTACGGCGACACGACCAACCCGGCCGAGTACGGCGACCCCCACTACGCGTACCTCTCGGTGAAGGTGACCAACCAGCTCAACTTCACCACCGTGCTCATCCAGGACGGCGTCTTCCTGTCGCTGGCCGACGGCGAACCGATCCCGCTCGACGGATCGGGCAGCCCGGCTACCGACGTGATCGCTCCCGGTGCCACCGCCAGCGGGTGGTACGCCTTCGAACTGCCCGCCGGGGCGACGTTGGCGGGTGCGTCGCTGCTGTTCGGCCCGGCCGGTCACCGGCAGGAACGGCTGCCGCTGATCGGCGAGGTGCCGAACCCGGAGTACCCGAAGGCGATCACCGTGGCCTCACCGGGCACGGTGCTCACCGGTAACAGCCGCTGCCCGCTGAAGGTCGAGGTGGAGGAGGCGTACCTGGCGCACTGGGTGGGCTTCGACGAGGACGGCCGGTCGCACACCACCAAGCAGGCGGAGGTCGGCCGGCTCAAGCTTCACCTCGGGCTCGCGGTCACCGGCCCGGCCGACCGGAGCGGCTGCTTCATCGCCACCGGCAGCGGCGGTGACGTTCACCTGATCGTCGACGGCGACCGGCTGGGCGACTACCCCGAGCTGAGCGGCACCACGAACGTCGCCGCCGGGGCCACCGACCGCCAGTACCTCGTCTTCGACATCCCCGACTCCGGTCAGGTCGAGATCGAGTGGGGCAGCCTCGGTGGCAAGCAGGTCCGGATCCCGGTGCCGCTGCCCTGAGTCACCCGGTCACGCGTACCCCGGCAAGCAGCGAGTCGACGAAGCTCGTCCCGCCGCCTGCCGGGGGCGCGACCTGTACGTACACCAGTTGGCCGCCGTCCGGGGTCAGCCCGGCGGCCTCGATGACCTCCGGTTTGCCCGGCGAGCAGCCGGTGAAGGAGGCCACCACCCAGTCGATGCCGGCCTGGCGGGTGGTACGGACCCCCGAGGCCACACACTGGGCGTGTTCCCGGTCGGTGACGAGCCGGCGCGGGGTGGTCTGGGCTGCCAACTGGGCGGAGGCCCCGACGAAGGCACCCGGCACCCCCGGGTCCGCCGTCCAGCGGCCCGGGTCGGGTGAGATCAACATCGCCGGTTCCAGTTCACCCTCGGCGGTACGCTGCCCTGACCAGCCGGAACCGGCTACCCGCCAACCCTCCGGCAGGGTGACGCTGACCCGTCCACTGGTGTCCGTGCCGGTCTGCGGACCCCGTTGAGACCACGCCCAGGCCGCCCCGCCGATGGCCCCCGCGAGAGTGAGACCGGCGACGGCCACGGTGGCACCCACGATCGCCCGGCGACGGCGCCGGGGCGGGGTGGGAACGTCCGGCTCGGCCACCTCCGACGGCACCGCTAGCGCCGCGTCGAGGGCCGCACCGAAGGCCGCCGCGTCCGGGTACCGATCGGCCGGGGCCACAGCGGTAGCGGTAGCCAACACCGCCGCCACCGCCGAGGGCACCCCCGGCCGCAACCGGAACCTCGTCGAGGGTTGCTGCCCCTCCTGCGGTACGGCCAGCAGGGTGACCCCCAGACGACCCAGCCCGTACACGTCGGCGCGGGCGTCCACGATCGCCAGTGGATCGTCCTGTTCCGGCGCCATGTAGCCGGGGGTACCGGCCCGGGCGGTCAGACCGGACGCGGCCGCCAGCGCCTTGGCCAGGCCGAGATCCGCGATGAGCACCTGTTCCTCACCGGTGGCGCGGGTCCGGAACAGCACATTACCCGGGGTGATGTCCCGGTGCACGATGTCGCTGTCGTGCAGCACCGCCACGCCCGCGGCCACCTCGCGCAGCAGCCGCACACCCGGCTCCGCCGGCAGGGGTCCCTCGGCCAGGCGGTCGCGCAGGCTGCCGCCGTCCGCCCAGGCCAGCACCGCGTACGGCCGACCGTCGTCCAGTTCACCGACCGCGTGCACGCTGACCAGCCGCTCGTGGTCCAGCCGCCACAGCAGTCGGGCCTCCTGCCGGAACCGTTCGCGTACCCGCAGGTCGTGACTCCAGTTCTCGGCCAGCACCTTGATCGCTACCCGGGCGTCGAGGGACTCGTCGTACCCCAGCCAGACCGTGGCGAAGGAGCCGACCCCCAGCAGCCGCTCGACGCGGTAGGAGCCGATCTTGGTGGGCTGCACAGCCCGCACGGTACCAACCACCAGGCCCAGGTCGCCCCGGCAGCGTCGATCAGCCGGGCTGAAGGGACCCCCTCAGGTCGGGACCTTGGTCCCGGTGTCTTGAGGTGTTCCGGCCCGCGCGCCGGGACCCCGCCGACAGCGAGAGTAAGGGGGAAAGAAACAGACACCGGAGGCAACGATGACCATCCAGCGCAACACCCACCGTTCGATCGAACGCCCCCTCGAGCGCGCCGAGATGCCCGGCTCGATGTTGACCACCACCGCCGCCCGGGCCCTGGCCGTGCTGCGGGTCGCCACCGGCCTGATCTTCGGGTGGGCCTTCCTGGACAAGATGTTCGGCCTCGGCTACTCCACCCCGACCGAGCGGGCCTGGATCAACGGCGGCTCCCCCACCAAGGGCTTCCTGGCCAATGTCGATGTCGGCCCCTTCCAGTCGATCGCCCACTCGATCGCGGGCGCCTGGTGGGCCAACGCGCTGTTCATGATCGGCCTGGCCGCCATCGCTGTCGCCCTGCTCGCCGGCATCGGCCTGCGCATCGCGGCCGCCTCGGGCAGCCTGATGATGGCGCTGATGTGGCTGGCCGACTTCCCGCTGGCCCGGTTCAACGCCGCCGGCGAGCCGACCGGTTCGACCAACCCGGTCGTCGACTCCCACCTGATGTACGCCGTGGTGCTGGTCGTCCTGGCCGCCGCGTACGCCGGGCACACCTGGGGTCTGGGACGGCGCTGGGCACAGCTGCCCTTCGTACAGCGCAACCGCTGGATGCTCTGACCTTCCCGATCACCGGTGCGCCGGACCGTCACCACGGTCCGGCGCACCGCCGTGTCCAGAGCACGCCGGGGCCGCGCTCAGTCGGCGGCGGCGCGGCGGGCGCGGGCCCGGCGTCTGCCCTCGTGCATGGCCTGCACCCTCGGCACCGGGATCGTCCGGCCCTCCTCGACCAGGTCGGCGGGGAGGGACTGCGGTGCCGGCATCAGCTCCGCCCAGGGGTCGCCCTGGGCCAGCAGGCCGAGGACGGTACGGATGGTGAAGTCCGCCGGGGCCACCGACGGCAACTGCGCCCAGGGCACCGGGAAGGAGACCGGTACCCCCGGACGCAGCCGTGGGCTGTAGACCCCGACGACGGTGGCCCCGCCGGTGCGGGTGGGGTCGATGAAGACCTTGCCGTCCCGGTCCTCCCGGATGAAGGCCGTGGTCGCCAGCGCCGGATCCAGCCGTTGCGCCCGGGCGGCCAGCGCCCGGGTGGCCGCGGCGAGCTGCTCGGCGTCCGGGCCGGGTGCCATCGGGACGAACACGTGCACCCCCTTGGCCCCGCTGGTCTTCACCGCACCGGCCAGCCCGGCCTCCGTCAGGGCCTGCCGGACCAGCAGGGCGGCGGCCACCCCGGCGGCGAAGCCGTCACCTTCCGGAGGATCGAGATCCAGCACCAGGTGGGTGGGACGGCCCAGGTCCTCGGCCGTGGCCAGGGTGGGGTGGTATTCGACCGCCCGCTGGTTGGCGAACCAGAGCAGGGTGCGACGGTCGTCGCAGAGGGCGTACGAGATCTCCCGCCGGGAGGCCTCGGCCCAGATCGGCACCCGCCGTACCCAGTCCGGGGTGTAGCGGGGCAGGTTCTTCTGCATGAAGGGCGGCTGCCCCGGGCGTACCCGGACCACCGACAGGGGTCGGTCGCGCAGCGGCGGGAGGATCCGGTCGGCCACCGCGTCGAGGTAGTCGACCAGGTCACGCTTGGTCGCGCCGGACCCGTCGAACAACGGCTGGTCCAGGTTGGTCAGCGCCACCCCGTCCCGAGTCTCGTCCGCCCCGCTCACCCGACCACCATCCCGGCTGGACGCCCGGCGGTCAATCGCAACACAGCGATGTCTAGCGCGCGGTGTCAGGTGAGCCGGTCTCCGGCGGCCACCGAGGTGAGCAGTTCGGCGGTGTGCGCGTAGGTGGCCGCGTACAGGGCGGGGCCGTAGCTGATCCGGGCCACTCCCAGGGCGGCCAGCTCGGCCGGGGCGGGTGCCGCCGGGTGGGCCAGCACGTTCACCGGCGCCGCCACGGCCTCGACGAAGGTACGCAGGTCGGCCGGGTCGGCGAGCATGATCGGGTAGACGCAGTCGGCACCGGCGGCCAGGTAGCGCCGAGCCCGGCGGATCGCCTCGTCGAGTCGTCCGGCCGGCTCACCGTACCCTCGCAGGAAGACGTCCGTCCGGGCGTTGATCACGATCGGCACCCCGGCGGCCTCGGCCGCCGCCCGCACCCCGGCCAGCAGCTCGGCCTGGGCCCCGGGGTCCACCAGGTTCCCGTCGTACGGGTCGGAGTCCTCCAGGTTCAGCCCTACGGCTCCGGCGTCGAGCAGCCGTTGCACCAGTTCGGCCGGGGACAGCCGGTAGCCCCGTTCCAGGTCGGCGGTGACCGGCACCTCCACCGCCCGGGTGATCCGGGCGACAGCGGCGAGCATCTCCCCGACCGGGGTGCCCTCCCCGTCGGCGTACCCCAGGGACTGGGAGACGGCGGCGCTGGCGGTGGCGACCGCGGGGAAACCGGCCTGGACCACCGCCCGGGCTGAGCCGGCGTCCCAGACGTTCGGCAGCACCAGCGGGTCGCCGGGGTGATGCAGGGCACGCAGCGTGGCCGCCCGGTGGGCCGGGGAACTGGTCATGATGATGATTCTCGGCGATCGACAGAAGGCCGGCGGAGGTCCAATCCTCCGGCCGTGGTCTGTGGGGAAGGCCACTGATCTGACCGTTCGGTCAGCACCTGACCGAACGGTCAGGCATTCTGGTGGTCATGGCCCGCACCACCCCGCAGACCCACGACGAGATCCTCGCCGCCGCGGCGCGACGGTTCGGCGTCACCGGTTACCGGGGCACCTCCTTGCAGGACATCGCCAGCGAGGTGGGTTGCTCCAAGGCGGCTGTTCTCTACCACTTCGCCAACAAGGAGGCCATCCTCACCGAGCTGATGGCCCCGGCGATCGAGATGTTGCGGTCCCTCGACGAACAGATCGTGGCCCAGCCGGACCCCGCGCGGGCCCAGCAGGTCGCCGCCGAGGGGTTCGTGGACCTGGCGGTCCGCTTCCGGGGGGAGATCGCCCTGCTCCGTGGCGAGTTCCCGGAGTTGCTGCAACAGCCCGTCTTCGCGCACATCCAGCAGATCTCCGAACGGCTGGCCGATGCCCTGGCCGGGCGCTCCGGTCGGGCCGCCGCGCGGATCTGCGCCCTGGTGCTGCTCGCCGGCATCGCCGAGACCTGCGGCGAGTTCGCCGACATACCCGACGACGACCTTCGCGACGCCCTGCTGGCGTTGCTGAGGCGGGCCCTGGAGCCCGCCCGCTGACCCGTTGCACCATCACGACTGAGGGAAGGACCTCATGGCGACCCTGCTCTACCGGCTAGGCCGGGGCTCGATGCGCCGGCGGCGACTCGTCGCCGCGATCTGGCTCGTCGTACTCGTCGCACTCGGCCTGGCCGCGGCGACCCTGCGCAGCCCGACGGCCAGCAACTTCTCCATGCCCGGCACGGAGTCCCAGCAGGCCATCGACCTGCTGGCCGAGCAGTTCCCGGCGGCGGCCGGTGCCACCGGCACGATCGCCGTCAAGGCCCCCAACCCCGGCCAGCTGGGCACCCCTGAGGGGCAGGCGGTGGTCCAGACGGTCACCGAGGAGGCCACCACCGTGCCCGGGGTGCTCGGCGCGGTGAACCCCTTCCAGGTCGGTGCGGTCTCCCCCGACGGCCAGTACGCCCTGATCCAGGTGCAGTTCGGCGGCGGCGTCGACACGGTGACCGACGAGCAGCGGGACGCCTACGAGAAGGTCGGCGCCCAGGCGAAGGCCCAGGGCTGGCAGGTGGCCCCCGGCGGTGAGGTGCTCAACGCCGAACCCGAGGTGGGTTCCACCGAGGTCATCGGTGTCGCGGTGGCCCTCCTCGTCCTGATCATCACCTTCGGCTCGCTGGTGGCCGCCGGCATGACCATGCTCAACGCCCTGATCGGCGTCGGGGTAGGCATGGCCGGTCTGTTCGCCCTCAGCAGCGTCGTCGAGCTGACCAGCACCGCGCCGATCCTGGCGCTGATGCTCGGCCTGGCCGTCGGCATCGACTACTCGCTGTTCATCACCTCCCGATACCGGCAGAACCTGCTCGACGGGCTGCCCGCCGACGAGGCCGTGGGCCGGGCGGTCGGCACCGCCGGCTCGGCGGTGGTCTTCGCCGGAGCCACCGTGGTCATCGCCCTGGCCAGCCTGGCGGTGGTGAACATCCCGTTCCTGACCGTCATGGGTCTGGCCGCCGCCGGCACGGTGACCGTCGCGGTGCTGGTCGCGATCACCCTCCAGCCGGCCCTGCTGGGCTTCGCCGGGGGCCGGGTGCTGCCCCGGCGGCTGCGCTCCGTGGTCCCGGTGACGACCGAGGACAGTTCCCGGATCGCCGAGGGCGCCGGCAGCGCCTCGACCGACCACGCGGCACCGGAGGCGGCCACCCTGGCCGGTGAGGACCGCTCGGCCTTCGGGTTCCGCTGGGCCCGGCTGGTCACCAGGTTCCGCATTCCGGTGATCCTGGTCGGGGTGCTCGGGCTGGGGCTGCTGGCGCTGCCCGCGCAGGACATGCGGCTGGCCCTGCCGGACGCCGGCACCGCGCCGGCCGGCACCGCCGCCCGGGTCTCCAACGACCTGATCACCGAGGGCTTCGGGCCCGGTTTCACCGGCCGGCTCGCGGTCGTCGTGGCCGGAGACGACGCCCAGTCCACCGCGGCGGCGATCCCGCAGGTGACCAACCTCGTCCAGGGCACCGAGAACGTGCTCGCGGTGGCCCCGCCGCAGTTGAGCCCGGACGGCAAGACCGCCCTGTTGGGAGTGATCCCGCAGACCGGTCCGACCGACCCGGCCACCGAGACGATGGTGCACGACATCCGGGACGCCGTGGCCGAGGTGCCCGGCGCCGAGGTACTGCTGACCGGGGTGACCGCGGTCGGCATCGACATCTCGGAGAAGCTCTCCGACGCCATGCCGGTCTACCTGGGCCTGGTGGTCGGGCTGTCGATCCTGCTGCTGATGCTGGTGTTCCGCTCGCTGCTGGTGCCGGTCAAGGCCGCGCTGGGCTTCCTGCTCACCGTCGTCGCGACCTTCGGCATCACGGTGGCGGTGTTCCAACAGGGTCACCTGGCCGACCTGGTCGGCCTGGACACCCCGGGCCCCCTGATCAGCTTCCTGCCGATCCTGCTGATCGGCATCCTGTTCGGCCTGGCCATGGACTACGAGGTCTTCCTGGTCTCCCGGATGCGGGAGGACTTCGTGCACGGTGACACCGCCCAGCAGGCCACCATCAACGGGATGGGGCACGGTGCCCGGGTGGTAACCGCCGCCGCACTGATCATGACCGCGGTCTTCGGTGGCTTCGTCTTCCTCGACGACCCGGTGATCAAGTCGATGGGCTTCGCCCTGGCCATCGGGGTGGCGATCGACGCCTTCGTGGTCCGGATGACCATCGTCCCGGCGGTGATGTCCCTGCTCGGCAAGTCCGCCTGGTGGCTGCCGCGCTGGCTGGACCGGGCGCTGCCCAATGTCGACATCGAGGGCGAGAAGCTGCGCGCCCAACTCGACACCAAGGCCACGGTGTAAGGAAGGGCCCCCTGTTAACGCCTCGCGTATAGCAGGGGGCCCCTATTAACGTCGCGCGTACCCGGCTGGCGGTCACACGCCGGCCGGGTACGTCTCCATCTCCCCGGGGGTGGTCAGGGCGGGCAGGGGATGCAGGGCGGTCGTCTCGTCGCACCAGATGAAGGCGTCGTACCGCTGCCCCAGCCGGGTCGGCACGTAGTTGCCCCACGACTCGAACGAGGGGTCGTACACCACCCCGATGGCCCGGTGGTCGAGGGTGTCGGTGACCCAGCCCGGCTGGTCGGGGCCCTCGAAGACCAGCACCGCCCGCTTCGGCATGAGCTGGTGCAGCAGAGCCTCCACCGAACCGGCCCGCGCGGGCGGTACGACCATCGGCTCGGCCGGCGAGCCCCACCTTGGGGCCGCGATCACCGAGCCCCGCCACCCCCCGAAGCCGATCAGCACCACCTCGTCGGCGCCGTACCGTTCCCGCGCCAACTGGCCGATGTTGAGCATCCCGTCGGCGGCCATGTCGGTCGCCCGGGCGTCACCGATGTGGGTGTTGTGCGCCCACACCACCCCCCGGGCGTCCGGTCCGTAGCGCTCCAGCAGCCGATCCAGGGTGTCGGCCATGTGGCTGTCCCGCACGTTCCAGGACCCGGGACCACCGGCGACCATCTCCCGGTAGTAGCGTTCCGCGCCGGCCACCACCTCGGCGTTCTGCCAGGCCGAGAAGGCGTCCGGCCCGTCGCTGGCGGCGATCTGCCGGGTACGCGCCAGCAGCCGTACCACCTCCTGCTCGCAGCGGGCGGAGACGAACCGGCTGGCCAGGCCGTACTCCTCGACCCGTTTGCCGTACGGCTCGAAGCACCGGTACGCCTCCTGGGCGGCCTCCAGCGACGCCGGGTCCTCCTCGCCCAGGTAGTCGAAGATCGCCTGCATCGACTCCCACAGGCTGTAGACGTCCAAGCCGTGGAATCCCACCCGGGAGGCCTCGACCCGCTCGACGTTCCACGCCCGCAGCCAACTGCAGAAGCGGGCCACCTCGGCGTTGGCCCACATCCAGGTCGGCCAGCGTTCGAACCGCTCCAGGGCCACCAGCGGGTCGACCGCGCCGCCCGCCGCGCCGACCACACAGCGGTGCACCCGGTCGCAGTCGGGCCAGTCCCCCTCCACCGCGACGAAGTCGAACCCGCACTCGGCGATCAGCCGCCGGGTGAGCTGTTCCCGGATGCGGTAGTAGTCGTGGCTGCCGTGCGTAGCCTCCCCGATCATCACCACCCGAGCGTCCCGGGCTCGCTCCAGCAACGGGTCGAGGTCGCTCGGCGCACCGAGCCGCTGTACCAGCATGCCTGCGGCTACCCGGGACCCGCACGGGCAAACGCGAGGGTGCTCCGGTGGTGTGCCGGGGCGCTCGGGTGGGTAGAGCGCACGGTATGACCGACCGCGGCGGCGCCCTACCGGAGTACCTGGCGGGGCTGGAGTATCCGGTCTCCCGCGAGGACCTGATCCGCTGGTGCCAGGAGAACGGCGCCAGCACCGAACAGTTGCAGGCCGTACGGGCCCTGCCGGTGGACCAGATCGGCTCCGCCGCCGAACTGTCCGACCTCCTGCCCGCCCGCTAGGGGCAATTGATCAGGGGTTCGGCAGGTCGATGACGGTCCCCAGGGTGCGGGCGGTCTCCGCGGCGGCGAGCACCCCGACCACCTCACGGCCGAAGCGCACGTCGCACCGGTGATCCCGGGTGCCGGCGTCCACCTCCGCCAGCAGTTGATCGATCGCCACCCCGAAGGCGGTCGCCGCGGAGGCGCTCACCGACGGCAGGTTTTCGATGCCGTTCGTCCCGTAGAAGGTGAATTCCGCCGCCACCGCGGCGGGCGGGGCGTCCAGGCTCAGCGACACCGTGCTGGTGGCACCGCCGGTGTGGGTGAGCAGCAGATGCACCAGGCCGCCCATCCCGTCGCCGGCCGCCACCCGGGTCACCCGGCCCAGCACCGGCAACAGGACCGCCAGGGCGTGCGGGCCGACGTCCCACAGGGCCCCGCTCTCGCGCCGCCAGGCCGACTGGGCGTACGGGCTGCCGGGCTGGAAGATCGAGGCGAAGCGGATCACCCGGGCGGTGTGCCAGCCACCGGCGGCAGCCGCCGCGGCGATGAAACCGGCCACCTCCGGGTGGTACCGGCCGGTGAAGAAGACCACCGAGGCCACCCCCGATCCGGTGGCCGCCTCCACCACCCGGTCGGCGTCGGCGAGGGTCAACGCCAGGGGCTTGTCCAGCAGCAGGTGACGTCCGGCGGAGGCGGCCCGTACGGCGATCTCCGCCTGCACGTCCGGGGGCAGCGCCACGGCGACCGCCTCACACGCCTCGATCAACTCGTCTACCTCGTCGAAGGCCGGTACGCCGTACCGGGTGGCCAGCGCGGCGGCCCGATCCCGGTTGCGCCCCCACACCCCGACCAGTTCCGCCCTGGGGTGCGCGTCCAGTGCCGCCCCGTGCGTCTGGGCCGCCCAGTGACCCGTACCGAACAACCCGAACCGCATCACCGGTACCTCCGCCCTCGTCTGCGCCCACGCTAGCCGTTGCCCGCCGAGCGAGTCGGCGCGCCGTACGGCGGGCGTGCCGACTCCTCTTACTACGCGGGTTAGTAGAGTGGGCCGGTGATCGGAACCAGCACCGGAGGGCTCAGGTGAACGCCGCCGGGTCACCGGTCGACGGCGTACTGGCCGTTGCCGCCATCGTGTTGTCCCTGCTGGTGGCCGGATGGGCACTGGTCGCCACCCTGCGCCACCGGCCCCCGGACTGGATTCAGTTGATCGGCCTGGGGGTCCTGGAACTGGCCCTGCTGGGGCTGGTCATCATGGCGGGGGTGGCCCTGGCCGGTGGCGACCAGCCCGGTGAGCCGGGCGCCTTCTTCGGCTACCTGGTCACCCTGGTCTGCCTGCCGCCGCTGGCCGGGGTGCTGGCCCGGATGGAACCGACCCGCTGGGGCTCGGCGATCGTCTGCGCGATCTGCCTGGTCACCCCGGTGGTCGTGGTCCGTCTCCAGCAGACCTGGGAGGTGCTCGGTGGCTGAGCCGGGTACCGCCCAGCCGCTGCGGACCAACAGCGGTCCCGGCCGGCTGCTGATCGCGGTCTACCTGGTCTTCGCCATCGCCGCCACCAGCCGCGCCACTTTGCAGATCGTCACCCGGTTCGACGAGGCCCCGCTGGCGTACCTGCTCTCCGCGCTGGCCGCGGTGGTCTACATCGTGGCGGCCGTGGGCCTGGCCCGGGCCGGGCACGCCGGCCGTCGGGTGGCCCTGGCCTGCTGCCTCGTCGAACTGATCGGGGTGCTGGGGGTGGGCGCCTTCAGCCTGGCCCGGCCGGACCTGTTCCCGGACGAGACGGTCTGGTCCGGCTTCGGCAGCGGCTACGGCTACATCCCCTTGGTCCTGCCCGTCCTCGGCCTGGCCTGGCTCTACAAGACCCGGTAAGGAAGGGCCCCTTCTTAACGCCTGGTGTATAGGAAGGGACCCTTCCTAACATCGGAAGAGCCGAGCCGACGTCGGCGGAGCGGCCGGGTGAGGGGTCAGTCCCGGGGGCCGCCGGCTACGTAGATCACCTGGCCGGAGACGAAGGACGCGCCCTCGCTGGCCAGGAACGAGATGGTGTGGGCGACATCCTCGGGTCGACCGACCCGGCGGACCGGGATCTCCGACTCGGCGTGCTTCTGCATCGCCTCGAAGTCGATCTTCATCCGGGCCGCAGTGGCGGCGGTCATGTCGGTGACGATGAACCCGGGCGCGACCGCGTTGACGGTCACCCCGAAGGGGCCCAACTCGATGGCCAGGGTCTTGGTCAAGCCCTGCATACCGGCCTTGGCCGCGGCGTAGTTCGCCTGCCCCCGGTTACCCAGGGCGGAGGTGCTGGAGAGGTTGACGATCCGACCCCACTTCGCCTCGACCATGTGCTTCTGCGCGGCCTGGCTGAACAGGAAGGCACCCCGCAGGTGTACGCCCAGGACGGTGTCCCAGTCGGCGTCGGTCATCTTGAACAGCAGGTTGTCGCGGAGCACCCCGGCGTTGTTGACCAGTACGGTCGGGGCGCCCAACTCGGCGACGACCCGGTCGACGGCGGCCTCCACCTGGGCCCGGTCGGACACGTCCGCGCCCACCCCGAGGGCCCGGCCACCGGCCGAGTTGATCGCGTCCACGGTTTCCTTCGTCGCCGACTCCTCGATGTCGACCACGGCCACGGCCAGGCCGTCGGCGGCCAACCGGCGGGCGGTCGCCGCGCCGATGCCGCGCGCGGCTCCGGTCACGATGGCGACGCGGGGCTCCTCCGACATGCTTACCTCCCGGTAACTTGGGCTCGATCGAAGGAGCTTAACCCAGTCGTACGCCCGATCAGGGCCGGTGAAGACGGGGCCGGAGAGCTGCCGGCCCCACCTTCGGTGTGCCTGGCTGCGGACGCTTTTCGACGCCCCGCCTACCGGTCGTGGCCCAGGCGGAGCCGGATCCACCGGTAACCGTGGCCGGCCAGCTTGAGCCGGTCCAGCTTGCCGAGGTCGTCGTAGTTGTGGTCGCTGAGCACGTCGATCGGCTGGTCCGCCTCCGGCGCCAGCGTGCTCAGGTCGACCTCTACGTCCTCGGTGCTCAGGTTGTGCAGGAAGACCATCGTCCCGGTGGGGCCGTCCGCCCGATGGGCCAGCACCCCGGGGGGCATCGGTACGTCGATGTAGGTGGTGCTGCCGGAGCCGGTCTCCGGTGCCTCCCGCAGGGTACGGATCATCCGTTCGAACCAGCCCAGCAGGGAACGCGGATCCCTGCGCTGGGCGGTGACGTTGACCTGCTGGTAGCCGTACTCCCCCTTGTCGATCACCGGGCGGATCAGCTTCTCCGGCTCGGCGGTGGAGAAGCCGGCATTATCCTGATAGGACCACTGCATCGGGGTACGGATGGCGTCCCGCCCCTCCAGGGACAGGTCCTCCCCCATCCCGATCTCCTCGCCGTACCGCAGCACCGGGGTACCCCGCAGCGAGAACTGCAGGGAGTAGGCCAGTTCGATGTGCCGACGGTCGTTGCCGAGCATGGGGGCCAGCCGACGGCGGATGCCCCGGCCGTACAACTGCATGTTCTCGTCCGGACCGAACCTGGCGAACACGTCGTTGCGCTGGTCGGCGGTGAGCCGGGACAGGTCGATCTCGTCGTGGTTACGCAGGAAGGTCGCCCACTGGCCGCCGGTGGGCAGCTTCGGGGTGTCCCGCAGCGCCTCGATGATCACCTCGGGGTCCTCGCGGGCCAGGGCCAGCATCAGTCGACCGTTGAGCATGAAGTCGAAGAGCATGTGGATCCGGTTGCCCGAGCCGCTGCCGTCGCCGAAGAAGGCCGGCAGCTGATCCGGCTCGACATTCGCCTCGGCCAGCAGGACCGCGTCGCCGCGCCGCCACTGCACATGCTGGCGCAGGTCGGTGAGGAACTCGAAGTCCTTCGGCGAGTCCGGGTTGCCGGGCTCGGTGCGCTCGATGATGAACGGCACCGCGTCCATCCGGAAGCCGGAGACACCGAGCTGGAGCCAGAACGAGGTGATCTTCTTGATCTCCGCTCGGACCTGGGGGTTCTCGATGTTCAGGTCGGGCTGGAACTTGTAGAAGCGGTGGTAGTACCAGGCCTTGGCGGTGCGGTCGTAGGTCCAGGTCTCGTGCTGTTCGCCCGGGAAGACCATGCCCTGGTGCCGGTCCGCCGGCTCGTGCTCGGACCAGATGTACCAGTCCCGGTACGGCGAATCCGGCGACGATCGGGCGGAGATGAACCAGGGGTGCTGGTCGGAGGTGTGGTTCACCACCAGATCGATGATCACCCGGATGCCCCGGTTGCTCGCCTGGTGCAGCAGTTCGGCGAAGTCGCCGAGGGTGCCGAGTCGGGGGTCGACGTTGTAGAAGTCGGTGGCGTCGTACCCGTCGTCCTCGTTGGGTGAGGGATGGATGGGGTTTAGCCAGAGGCAGGTGACTCCTAGCCGGGCGAGATAGTCGAGTCGACCGATCAGACCCTGGAAGTCACCCACCCCGTCGCCGTCGGAATCGGCGAAGGTGTCGATGTCGAGGCAGTACACGACCGCCTCCGAGTACCACCTGTCAGACATGCCCCCGTACCTTCTCCTCGGCCGGGCCACGGCAAACCCGACGGCCCGTTACGGTTCCGTGGTGCGAGACATCGATTGGTCCAGTGGCAGTTGGCATCGACGACCCGTGCAGGCGATCGAGGAGGCCGACGGCGGACTGCGCGTAGAACCGGGCCCGGGCAGTGACCTGTGGCGGCACACCAGCTACGGATTCGTGCACGACGACGCCCCGGCCCTGCTCGTCGACCTCCCGGTCGGCAGCGCGATGGAGGTGGACTTCCGGCTGGACTACGCCGAACAGTTCGACCAGGCCGGGGTCCTGGTGTGGGTGGACGACCGGAACTGGGTGAAGGCCGGGGTGGAGGTCAGCGACGGCCAGCCGCAGGTCGGGGCGGTGGTGACCCGGGAGTTCTCCGACTGGTCGGTAGCCCCGGTGCCGCAGTGGGCAGGCCGGGAGGTGACCGTACGGGTGAGCCGGGCCGGTGACGCCCTGACCGTACGCGCCCGCCCGGCCGGTGGAGAGTGGCAACTGGTCCGGCTGGCCCCGTTGCCCGCGGACGCGCCGGCCGCCGCCGGCCCCTACTGCTGCTCCCCCACCCGAGGCGCACTGACCGTGCGCTTCAGCGGCTGGCGGCAGGGCCCGGCCGACACGACCCTGCACCCACAGGAGTGACGACTCTGCAGCCGGGTGTCCACCGGGGCCGCACCGGGTAGGAACGTCGGTACGCCGCCTGCTCGCGGCGGGCTACGCCGACTACCCATCGGAGGCATCGCGATGGCGCTCGCCCAGGATGTCGACCCCAGTCAGCTCGGCGGCCTGACCGGCTGGGTGGCCGGGGTGATCGACGCGGCCGGACCGCTGGGGGTAGCCCTGCTGGTCGCCCTGGAGAGCATCATCCCGCCGATCCCCAGCGAGATCGTCCTGGCGATGGCCGGCTACCTGGCCGGCGAGGGCCGGTTCAACGTGGTGGTGGTGACCGTCGCGGCCACGGTCGGCTCGGTGCTGGGCGCCCTGGTGCTCTACTGGCTGGGCGCCGTGGTCGGTGAGGACCGGCTCAAACGCTGGCTCGACCGGCTGCCCCTGGTGGACCTGGAGGACCTGGAGAAGGCCGACCGGTGGTTCGAACGGTACGGTCGCTGGGCGGTCTTCTTCGGCCGGATGGCCCCGGTGGTCCGCAGTCTGGTCTCGATCCCGGCCGGAGCCAACCGGATGCCCCTGGTCGAGTTCGTCACCCTGACCACCCTGGGCAGCGCCCTGTGGAACGGCCTCTTCATCGCCCTGGGTTACGCCCTGGGCTCCCGCTGGGATCAGATCGACCGCTACAGCTCCTGGTTCGACTACGCCATCCTGGCCATCCTGGCCCTGATGATCGCCTCCTGGGCCATCAAGAAACACCGCCGCCGCACCCGCCCCCGAACCCCCTCCCACCCCTAAACCCCTCCCTCCCACCCCCGCCCTCGCCCGCCGCCCTCGCCCCGCCCCGGGGGCGAGGGGGCCTGCTCCACCCCGGGAGGGCGGCGGGAGGGAGGGCTTGCTGGCAGGTCAGCGGCGGAAGTGGAACCAGTTGACGTTGACGAAGTCGTTGGGTTGGCCGCTGCTGAAGGTCAGATAGACCGTGCGGCGCCCGGTCACCGAGGACACGTTGCCCGGTACGGACCGCCAGCTCTGCCAGCCGCCGGTGTTCGCGATGGCGAAGCTGCCGATCGGGGTACCGGTCGGGCTGTCCAGCCGCACCTCTACCAGGCCACTGACCCCGCCCGCCGCACCGGAGGCGACCCGGGCCACGAAGTCACGCGGGCCGCTGGAGCCGAACTCGACATTGTCGTAGCGCACCCAGTCGCCGTTGCGCAGCGCGCCGATGTTCTGCCCGCCCTCGGAGCATGCCTCCACGAGCACGCCGTTCTGGGCGTTGAAGGACTCGGCCTGGATGGTCGCGTACGCGTCCCGCACCCCACCGGTCGGCGGTGGCGTGGTGGGCGGCGGGGTGCTGCCGCCACCTCGGCTGTAGACGGCCACGTAGTCGACCAGCATGGGTCGACCGGGCACGGTAGCCGAGGTGGGGGTGGTGCTGCCGGCCACCCCGTTCGGGAAGGCCCCACCCATCGCCACGTTGAGCAGCAGGAAGTAACCGGCATGGTTGGTCATCTGCGACCAGTACGGCTCACCGACCCGGGTCTGGCTGACGGTGTGGTAGAGCTGCCCGTCGACGTACCAGCGCAGTTGTTGCGGGCTGACCGAGGCGTCCCACTCGAAGCGGTAGGTGTGGAAGGCCGACTGGCAGGTGCTGCCCGGGCAGGCCCGGGAAGCACCGATGCCGTTGAACTCGTCGCAGGGCCCGCCGGGGGCCACCCCGCAGTGCAGCACCCCCCACACCGTGTTGAGCCCGTTGACGTTCTCCATCACGTCGAACTCGCCGATGCCGGGCCAGTTCTGGTAGTTGCCCCGGTACGGGGAGCCGAGGGCCCAGAAGGCCGGCCAGTAGCCGGCGGCGGCGGCCCCGGTGATATTCGGCATCTGGAGGCGGCCCTCGATGGCCAGCACCCCGCCGGTCGGGGCCTTGAAGTTGCTGCGGACGGTCTCGATCCGGGCCGAGGTCCAGTTGCCGGCCCCGTCGCGCAACGGGGTGATCCGGAGGTTGCCGGCACCGTCGTGGCTGATGTTGGCGGTGCTGTTGGTGTACGTCTGGATCTCGCCGGTGCCCCAGTTCGGCGGGCCGCCCGGGTAGCTGGTGCCGGTGTCGATGATCCAGTTGCCGGCGGACGGCAGGGTGCCGGCGGCACCGGTGAAGTCGTCGCTCCAGACCAGGCTCCAGCCGGACGGGGGCGGCGGCACGGCGGCGTCGGCGGTCGCGGTCAGCCCGGCCAGGCCGGTGGTGGCGGTGATGAGCAGGGCCATCGCCAGCGACAGCCGGCGTCTGGCGGGTAGGGCGGGCGCGGGCGCCGGGGTAGGGGTCATCGGTCTGCCTCTCTACGGGACGAGTGAGAGAGCGCTCTCTCGATGAGTTGTACGGCCCTCCCGGACAGTTGTCAATGTCGATAGGTTCGTCCGCGCCACCCACGCCGGACCGAGCAAGGGGCGCGCACACCCCGCGCCGCCATGAGGCGACAGACGAGCCGTACACCACGCGCGGGCGGCGTTTCCCTGGACCGGCACTGCGGGTAATTGCCGCCGCGACCCGGTGCGGACCTACCGCCCCGGCTTAGGTGCGGACGGTGGTGGCGATGGTCAGGCAGCCTGCGGTGGCTCCGAACCCTCCGGCGGAACAGACCGACCTGCTCACGGTGGGCGTCGAGGAGGAGTTCCTGCTCGTCGACCCGGACACCGGGGCTGCGGTGCCGGCCGTCGACGAGGTGCTGGAGCAGGTACCCCCGGAGTTGCGCGGGCAGGTGGAGCGCGAGTTCCAGACCAGTCAGATCGAGATCGGCAGCCCACCGGGGGTGGAGCTCTCCTCGATCCGGCACTCCCTGGGCCTGCTGCGGTCCGCCCTGGCCGAGGCCGCCGAGCGGGCCGGTGCCCGGCTGCTGGCGATCGGCACCGGGCCGGTGGACGGGCCGGTGCCGCCGGTGGTCGACAAGCCCCGCTTCGACCGGATGATCGAGCGGTACCGGCTGCTGGTCCCCGGGCCGGGCAACAACGGCATGCACGTCCACGTCGGGGTGCCCGACCCCGACACCGGGGTGCAGGTGCTCAACCACGTACGCCCCTGGCTGCCGATCCTGCACGCGATCACGGTCAACTCGCCCTTCAGCCGGGGGGAGGACACCGGCTACGCCAGTTGGCGCTCGATCGAGTGGGAACGGTGGCCCTCGGTGGCCCCGACCCCCTACCTGGCCTCGCACGAGCACTACCGACGGTTGATCCGCCAGCTGATCGCCAGCGGGGTGATGCTCGACGAGGGGATGCTCTACTGGTACGCCCGACTGTCGGCCAAGTACCCGACGGTGGAGCTGCGCATCGGTGACGTCTGCCCCACGGTGGACGACGCCGTCCTGGTCGCCGCCCTGGTCCGGGGCCTGGTGGCGACCGCGTTGGACGACATCGCCGCCGGTCGGCCGCCCCTGCCCACCGACCATCACCTGCTGGTCGGCGCGCACTGGCGGGCCGCCCACGACGGGCTGGAGGGCTCGGCGGTCGACCCGACCAACGGTGAGCTGCGACCGGCCTGGGACCTGCTGCACCAACTCGTCGGGCGGCTCGGGTCGGCCCTGGAACGCCACGGTGACCACGCCGAGGTGACCGGGCTGCTGGAGGGGTTGCGCGAGCACGGCACCGGCGCGGCGCGGCAGCGGATGGCGTACGCCCGGACCGGACGGTTGGAGGATGTGGTGGCGCAGGTGGCGCGACAGACCCGGGGCGAGGCCCCGGCCTGACAGGAGGGTTGCCGTGGCCGAACGTTTGATCGTCATCGGTGGCGACGCTGCCGGGATGGCGACCGCCGCCCAGGCCCGACGGCGTCGGGACCGCCAGGATCTGGAGATCGTCGCCTTCGAGCGGGGGCACTTCACCTCGTACTCGGCGTGTGGGATCCCGTACTGGATCAGCGGGTTGGTGCCCGAGGCCGAGCAGTTGATCGCCCGGGACCCGGCGACCCACCGGGAGAAGTACGACATCGACGTACGGCTGCGCCACGAGGTGGTCGCGATCGACCTGGACCGTCGCGAGGTGACCGCGGTGGACCTGGAGGGCGGCGGCGAGGTCCGGGAATCCTTCGACCTCCTGATGTACGCCACCGGGGCGGTGCCGACCAAGCCGGACTGGGCGCGTACCGAGGCCGCCGGGGTGTTCGGGGTGCAGACCCTGGACGACGGCTCGGCGCTGCGCGAGTGGCTGGACCGCGACCCGCAGCCCCGCAGCGCGGTGGTGGTCGGCGGCGGCTACATCGGGGTGGAGATGGCCGAGGCCCTGGTACTGCGTGGGCTGTCGGTCACCCTGGTGGAGCGGGGCGAGCAGCCGATGTCCACGGTCGACCCCGACATGGCCGGGCTGGTCGCCGACGCGATGCGCGGGCTGGGGGTGGACATCCGTACCGGGGTGCAGGTCACCGGGCTGTCCGAACGTGACGGCCGGGTGGCCGCCGTGGAGACCGACGCCGGCCCGATCCCGACCGACCTGGTCGTCCTGGGCCTCGGCGTACGCCCCAACACCGCCCTGGCCGAGGCGGCCGGTCTGCCGCTGGGTCCTACCGGCGGGCTGCGGGTGGACCGCCGGATGCGGGTGCTCGGGGTGCCCGGGGTGTGGGCCGCCGGGGACTGTGTGGAGACCCTGCACCGGGTCAGCGGGATGCCGGTGCACGTACCCCTGGGCACCCACGCCAACAAGCAGGGCCGGGTCGCCGGCATCAACATCGGGGGCGGATACGCCACCTTCGCCGGGGTGATCGGCACCGCGGTGACCAAGGTCTGTGAGCTGGAGGTGGGGCGTACCGGGCTGCGTGAGCAGGAGGCCCACGCGGCCGGGTTCGAGTTCGTCTCCGTGATCGCCGAGTCGACCAGCAGGGCCGGCTACTACCCGGGCGCCCGCCCGATGACGGTCAAGCTGCTCGCCGAACGGCCCAGTGGTCGCCTGCTGGGGGCCCAGATCGTCGGCTGGTCCGAGGCGGCCAAGCGGATCGACACCTTGGCGGTGGCGCTGTGGAACGGGATGACGGTGGACGACATGACCGCCCTGGATCTCGGCTACGCCCCGCCGTACGCCCCGGTCTGGGATCCGGTGCTGGTGGCCGCCCGCAAGGCGGTCGACGCCCTGGCCCGCTGACCCCTCGCGGCGCTGATGGTGCCCTTCCTCACCGCTGGCAGCGGGGGCACCAGTAGAGGTTGCGGGCGGCGATGGTGCCTCGGCTGATCGGGGTGGCGCAGATGTGGCAGGGCTGGCCGGGGCGGCGGTAGACGTACACCTCTCCCCCGTGCCGGTCCACCCGGGCCGGGCGGCCCATCGCCTCGGGCAGGTGCTCGGCCCGGACGGTGTCGATCCGGCCGGTGGTCACCGCCAGCCTCATCAGCTCCACCAGGTCGGCCCAGAGGGCCGCCCAGTCGGGGCGGGTCAACGCCCGGCCGGGCAGGGTGGGCGGCAGTCCGGCCCGGAACAGGGCCTCCGTCACGAAGATCAGCCCGGTGCCGGCCACCACGGCCTGGTTCAGCAGCAGTGCCGCCAGGGGGGTCGAGCTGCGGGAGATCCGGTCGTACCCCCGCTGGGGGTCGGCGTCGGGGCGCAGCGGGTCGGGGCCCAGGCGGGCGCGTAAGGTCGCCGCCTCGGGTGGGGTCAGCAGTTCGCAGGCGGTCGGCCCGCGCAGGTCGAACCAGTGCCGGTCACTGGTCAACCTCAGTCGGATCTGCCCCACCGGCTCCGGCGGCTCACCCGCACCGTCGGTCACCTTGCCGTACAGGCCCAGGTGCACGTGCAGGATCCGCTCACCGGCGTAGTGGTGCAGCAGGTGCTTGCCGTACGCCTCGGTGCCCTCCAGCACGCTGCCGGAGAGCAGGGCGGCTCCCTCGGCGAACCGGCCCTGCGGGCTGGCGGCGAGGACCTTGTCCCCGGCGAACAGCTCGGCGTGCCGGGCCGCCAGGCGATGAATGGTGTGTCCCTCTGGCACGGTTGCCAAGCGTAGCCAGCGGAACCTCACTCGGATCGGGCCCGGCACCCGGAGCCCGGGAGTTGGCGCAGCGGGGCCGGATCCGACTACCGAACGGTAACGATTCGGCCGGGCTGTCTGGTTCAATTGCCGGTCGGGCCGACGGCATTCTGAGCAGTGGGTCAGCGGCAACGAGGACGGTGGACATGACGGATCGGGTGCGCCGTGCGGTACTGGTCGGCAACAGCGACGGCATCGGGTTGGCCTTCACCCGGCGGCTGCTGGCCGACGGGTGGCGGGTGGCCGGACTGTCCCGCCGGGACAACGTCATAAACGTCCCCACGTACACCCACCACACCGTCGACGTGACCGCGTCGGACTACCCCGAGGTGCTGGCCAAGGCGATCGACGAACTGGGCGGAGTGGACCTGTGCGTGTACGCCGCCGGGGTCGGGGAGCCGATCGACCTGGCCGACCTGCCCGCGCAGACCCACACCTTCGAGGTGAACCTGTTGGGTGCGGTACGCACCGTGGCCACTGTCGTGCCCCGGATGATCGATGCCGGCGAGGGGCACTTCATCGGGATCTCCAGCCTGGCCGACCGGATGGTCTCCAGCGGATCTCCCGGCTACGCCGGAAGCAAGGCCGGTCTGTCGTCGTACCTCCTGGGGTTGTCCCGGCCCCTGCGTGACCGGGGGGTGAGTGTGACCACGGTCCGGTTCGGGTTCGTGGACACCAAGATGGCCAAGGGCCCGGTACGCCCCCTGATGATCTCGGTCGACCGGGCGGTGGAGATCCTGGTCCGGTGCGTACGCACCCGGCCCGTCCTGGTCTCCCGACCTCGCCGGATGGCCCTGCTCACCTCGGCGCTGGCCACCTTCACCCGCCCTCGCTGACCGGGGCGGCGCTGGGGCGGAAAGCCGCTGGTCAGGAGCACTGCCGGGCACGGGAGTGTCGGCAGCGGGATGGCTGGGTACCTCCGAGGACATCAGGCGTGGGTGATGGCGACTCCTGGGGCTCGCGGCACCCCGCACGCACCTGTCAGGAGGTACAGCCATGAGATTTCCTTCGCTGTCGCGCCGTACGGAGCCCGCGCCCTCGACGGTCGAGGAGGACACCGACCAGGGCGGCGCGGTCGCCACCGACACCCGGGACACCGACACCAGGAGCCCGGAGGCCCGCCGCCCGGAGAGCCGCACGGCCGACGCCCGGAGCACGGAGGCCCGGACGGCCGACACCCGGAGCAGGGACGTCCGCGCCGACGGGTCGGAGCCTGGCGCTGATGCGGCGCGGGGATCCGCTGCTGCGGACCGCACCCCCAACGAACGGGCGGCCGCCGCCCGGGCCGCCACCGCCCGATCCGGGGTCGACGGTTCCCGTCGGGCCCGCAACGCCCCACCGGCCATCCGGTCGGACCTGGACCAGCACACCACCCCGGACCGGTCCGCCCCGCGCGCCGCCACCGCGGCCCCCGCCGTGACCGCCTCGGACACCACCCTCGCGCCGGACACCACCCGCGAGACCGAGCGGGACCGCGACGGCGTCGGGCCGGTCCGCACCGCCGACCGGGAGTCGGCACCGGATGCCCCGCCGGCCCCCGTCGGGCCGCGGCCCCGGGCCAGTCTGCTGGCCACCTTCGGCCTGGTGGTCGGGCTGGCCGGGCTGGGGTTCGTGCTCACCGGCACCCTCGCCGGCTACGGCATCGCCCTGGGCGCGATCGGCGCGATCCTCGCCGTCCTAGGGATGATCAGCACCCGGCGGCGGCACATCGCCGGCAAGTCCGACGCCCTGCTGGGGATCGCCTTCGGCCTCGGTGCGGTGGTCGTCGGGGTGCTGGCGATGACCGGCATGTACGACTGGCCGAGCACCGACGGTGACCTGGTGGCACGCTTCCGCGAGTGGCTTGATTCACAGTTTGCCGATCGCTTCTAGTGGGCACATTTCGGCCCGCCGGTGGTGCACCGGCGCCCGGCCGGCGAGTTACCGGCCACAGCCCGACCAGTTCTGGTGGTTCACCAGCCGGGCGCACTCCTCGTCAGGGGCGGCGACTTCGCCGCCCCTGATCGCTGTCCAGGCCCCGGTTCCGCCCGCCGCCGACGGGACCAGTAGGCCGACGCAACGAACCGCCGCCGGAACTCCACCACACGCAACGAACAGTCGTTCATCGCAATACTTTGCGGTGGATCGTGCGAGTCGGGGCCGCATAGCGTTGAACCACGCGCCAGCCCGTGGGCCGACCGTGGCCAGGGCGCGCGGAGACCCTGGGAGCAGGACAATGACGATGGACGCCACCCGCCAGCACCTTCTGATGTGCCGGCCGACGTACTTCGCCGTCGATTACGCGATCAACCCCTGGATGGACCCGACCGCCCCGGTCGACACCGAACTGGCCATCCGGCAGTGGGAACAGCTGCGGCAGGTCTACCGGGATCTGGGCCACACCGTCGAGGAGATCACCCCGCTGCCCGGCCTGCCGGACATGGTCTTCGCCGCCAACGGCGGCACCGTGATCGACGGCAAGGCCATGGCGGTGCAGTTCCGCGATCCGCAGCGCGCCGACGAGGCCCCCGCCTACCGCGCCTGGTTCGAGGAGGCCGGCTTCGAGCTGTACGACCCGAAGCACGTCAACGAGGGTGAGGGCGACATCCTGCTGGCCGGTGACCACCTGCTGGCCGGCACCGGATTCCGTACCGCGCACGCCTCCCACGCCCAGTTGCAGGAGGTCTTCGGCTACCCGGTGATCACCCTCCAGTTGGTCGACCCCCGCTTCTACCACCTGGACACCGCGCTGACCGTGCTCGACGAGCAGACCCTGGCGTACCTGCCGGAGGCCTTCTCCCCCGGCAGCCAGGCGGTGCTGCGTCGACTCTTCCCGGACGCGCTGCACGCCACCATGGCCGACGCCGAGGTGCTCGGCCTCAACGCGGTCAGCGACGGCCGGCATGTGGTGCTGCCCGTGCAGGCCACCGGCCTGGCCGCCAAGCTGCGGGACCGGGGCTACCAGACCATCGGGGTCGACCTGTCCGAGCTGCGCAAGGCCGGCGGTGGACCGAAGTGCTGCACGTTGCGACTGCGTCAGGGAAAGGCGAGCCGATGATCGAGGACATGCTGCGGACCCCGGCCGCGGTGCAGGAGGCGCAGCGCCACACCGCGCACAACTACCACCCCCTGCCGGTGGTGATCGCCTCCGCCGAGGGTGCCTGGGTCACCGACGTGGACGGCCGGCGCTACCTGGACTGCCTGGCCGGCTACTCGGCGTTGAACTTCGGTCACCGCCACCCGGCCCTGATCGCCGCCGCCCACGCCCAGCTCGACAAGCTGACCCTGACCAGCCGGGCCTTCATCCACGACCAGTTCGCCGACTTCTGCCGGGAACTGGCCGCCCTGTGCGGCAAGGACCTGGTGCTGCCGATGAACACCGGGGCCGAGGCCGTGGAGACCGGGATCAAGGTGGCCCGCAAGTGGGGCTACCAGGTCAAGGGGGTACCGGCCGGTCAGGCCACCATCGTGGTCGCGGAGGGCAACTTCCACGGGCGTACGACCACCATCGTGAGCTTCTCCACCGATGACGACGCCCGCGCCGACTTCGGGCCGTACACCCCGGGTTTCAAGATCGTCCCGTACGGCGACCTGACCGCGCTGGCCGAGGCGGTCGACGAGACCACCGTGGCGGTGCTGCTGGAACCGATCCAGGGCGAGCAGGGTGTGGTGGTGCCCCCGAACGGCTACCTGCCCGGGGTGCGGCAGCTCTGCACGGAGCGCAACGTGCTGTTCATCGCCGACGAGATCCAGTCGGGTCTGGGGCGTACCGGGGCCACCTTCGCCTGCCAGCAGGAGGGGGTCGTGCCGGACATGTACCTGCTGGGCAAGGCCCTCGGCGGGGGCATCGTGCCGGTCTCCGCGGTGGCGGCCGACGCCGAGGTGCTCGGGGTGCTCCAGCCGGGCCAGCACGGCTCCACCTTCGGCGGCAACCCGCTGGCCTGCGCGGTGGCCACCGAGGTGGTCCGGCTCCTGGCCACCGGCGAGTTCCAGCGCCGCTCGACCGAACTGGGCGAGCGGCTGCACGCCGGGTTGCGCGCCCTGATCAGCAAGGGCCTGGTCGCCGTACGCGGCCGGGGTCTGTGGGCCGGGTTGGACATCGACCCGGCGCTGATGAGCGGCCGGGAGGCCTGTGAGCGGCTGATGGAACGCGGGGTACTGGCCAAGGACACCCACGGCTCGACCATCCGGCTGGCCCCGCCGTTGACCATCACCGCCGAGGAGATCGACCACGCCCTCGACCAGTTGGCGGCCGTCCTGGCGGGCTGAGCAGCCGAACCGACGGGGTGGGTGCCAGGTCCCGGCCCCACCCGCGTCGGGGCGTCTCAGCGGGGCAGGCGCATCGCCATCGTCGGGGCCTCGGACATCACCGAGTCGGGGTTGTACGGCGCACCCGCCGGCAGTTCGGCCGGGCGACCCAGCTGCACCCCCGGGTACAGCTCCACCATGTCCCCGTTGGCCAGCACCCGGGACTGTTGCGGGGCCAGCGGGATACGGTCCGCCTCCGCCATCGAGGCGGTCGGGCGGATGCCGGAGCCGTTGGTGCTCACGTCGGTGACCACCACCTCGTCGCCGCGCAGCTCCAACCGCAGGTGGCTGCGGCTGATCCAGCGGCGGGCCTCGTCGTTGAGCCACTGCCCGAGGGTGATGCCGCCGGTGCCCTCCGGGGCCCGGCCGACCAGCACCGGCTGCTCCTCGGTCAGGACGAACCGGCGTCGGATCAGCCCACCGACCCGTACCGCCAGGACCTCGCTGCGGGGGCGGGGACCGGCGTCCCGCAGTCGGGCGCCGTGCCGGGGGCAGGTCGGTACGCCGTTGCGCAGCGACGGCGGCGGCTGACCGGCCGGGGCGCGGTCCACCCGGGCCAGGTCGGCGAAGGCCCCGCCGCCGCCCCCACCGCCGAACAGGTTGCACCCGGACTCGGAGCAGCGCCACTGCCGCGCGAGCAGTTGCGCCGCGAACGGGGCGGGTGGCCCGGCCGCCGGGGTGTGGCCACCACCGACATGGGCGATGAAGACCGGCCCGCCGGCCCCCGGTACCGGGGCCACCACCCGACCGGGCTGCTCGGCCAGCCACGGGAACCGCCCCCGCAGGCCGTCGAAGCGCACCCGGCTGAGCACCGGCAGGCCCAGCAGGTCGGCCACCTCCAGCATCCGGTCACCGGGGTTGTCCAGGACCTCGACCAGGCCGTCGTCGGCCCAGCGACGCACCACCATCCGCTCGTTGGAGGTCAGGTCGGCGTCGGAGAGCACCCCCCGGTGCACCACCGCGTAGACCGGGACGGTGTCCTCCTCCAGGCTGCGCGCCAGGGCGTCGATGACCATGCCGAGGCGCAGGGTGTTGGCCGGGCGGCCACCATCCAGGTCCTGATACCGGATGATCTCGGCCAGATCGACCACCGCGCGGACCAGCTGCGGGTCGGTGCAGACCCGTCCCTCGATGGCGTCCAGCACCTTGCTGATCTCGAACCTCATCGGGGCCCTCCCACGATCTCGTCGATCCGCCGAGCCAACTCGATGTCCCGCCCGGTGACCCCGCCGGCCGAATGGGTCACGCAGCGGAAGGTGACCGTACGCCAGCGGATGTCGATGTCCGGGTGATGGTCCAGCTCCTCGGCCGTCACGGCGACCCGGTCGACCAGCCCGATGGCGTCCGGGAAACCGGCCAGCTCCACGGTGCGGGTGATCCCGGTGGAGTCGTACGACCAGCCCGCGAGCTGACCCAGCTCGTCTCGTACCGCCTCAGCGGTGAGCACCTCTGCCATGGGCCCGACCCTACCGCTGACCTTGCCCACGACGCCGAGCAGCAAGGATCGATCGGTGAGCGCCCCTCCTCAGCTCATCCGGCCCACCGTGGCCCGCAGGCGCATCAGGTCACGACGGCGGCGCTCGTAGGTGGTCGCCAGCGCGATCAGGGCCAGCCCGGCCACGCCGAGGTATACAAACCGGGGCAGCAGGTCCCAACTGCGCACCAGCTCGTGCAGGGCCAGCACGGCCAGGGTCAACCCGCCGAGCACCACCGGGGCCTGCCAGCGCCGGACCGCCCCCAGCAGGGTGACCGCCAGGGCGGCGGCGCCCAGCAGCAGCCGCCGCCAGGGCTGCGGGTCCGGGCCGAACAGCACCGTGACCAGGGTGGGCAGCAGCATCGCGGCCAGGCCGGGGCCGAGCGCCAACCAACTGGTCAACCCCGGTCGGGTACGCAACGCCACCGCACCCGCAGCGAGCGCCAGCAGTGCCAGCGGCACCGTGTACGCCTCCAGCAGGGTCACCCCACCGGCCGCCAGCAGCAGCCAACTGGCCAGCAGCACGCTGCCGCCGGAAATCGTGGCGAAGCCCCACCGCAGGGCCCTCGACTCGTCCCGACGCAGCAGCCGCAGCCCGACCACCAGGGCCCAGAGCACGCAGAGCGTGGCGGCGTGCCGGGCGGCACCGCTGGTGAGCAGGAGGGCGATCAGCGCCACCGTCTGGGCGGCGGCGTCCAGGCTGCGGCCCAGCAGGGCCACCTGCCCGGCCGGCCCGCCTGCGGCGGCGCGGGCCGGCACGATCGCGGCCAGCGCCAGGGCGACGGCGGCCACCCCCAGCACCGCGAAGGCCGCCACCCGCAGCGGCTGCCCGGCGGCCAGCGGGGCGGTGATCGCGAAACCGGTCGTCGAGGCCACCGCGATCAGCCAACCGGCCATCCGCATCGTGAAGCGTCGGGCGCTCGCTGCGGCCACGGTCGCCGCCACCGCCAGCAGCCCCAGCCCGGACAGGGTCCCGGCCCGGGTGGCCTGAAGGTTGAGCAGTCCGGCCCCGATCAGCACCAGTCCCACCGGCACACCCACCCCGGCGAAGGTGGCCCCGACCGGCCGCACCGCCACGATCAGCAGCAGCACCACCCCGACGACCAGCCCGGTGGTCGGCACCGCCGGCCAGGGTGCACCGGCGGCCACCAGCAGCACCGTCCCGGCGAAGGCCAGGAAGGGCAGCACGGTGGCGGCGCGACGCCACCGCCCGGCCCGGCCGTTCGGCCAGGTCACCAACACCGCCGCCAGGGCCAACAGCACCAGGGCCAGGCCGACCGGCACCGCACCCGCCACCGCCCGCACCTCGGGCGCACCGGACCAGACCGCAGGCGGCGGCCCGTACGGGGTCACCAGCGCCTTCAGGGAGACCGGGAGGGCGGCCAGGACCGCCACGGCGGTCAGGCCCAGACCGGCCACCAACAACGGGACCGAGTGACGGGACCGGAATCCGGCCACCGCCAGCAGCAGCGCCCCTCCCGCCGCATAGAAGGACAGGGGCTCCTCGGCCGGTACGACGATCGACCCGAGAGCGGTCAGGGTCGCCGCCAGGGCCAGACCGGTGGTGGCGTACACCCGCAGATCGGTCCAGCGTCCACGGAAGAGGACCAGGGCGACCGCCGGCAGGGCCAGGGCGGCCAGGGTCGCCCGGGACTGCCACCAGGGCGGCGCACCCGCGCCGATCAGCGCGATCGCCGCGCCGGCCGGCACCACGAGCACCGCCGCCAGCAGGGCGCACCCGGCCACCACCCGGTGCGCGGAGCTGCCCCGGCGACCCACGGCGGCCACCCCCAGACCGGCCAGCAGCACCACCGCACAGGCCGCACCGGCCCCGGCCGGGGCGGCCAGGCCGACCAGCAGCCCGTGCCCGAGCAGCCCGGCCGCCGCCGAGGCGGTGGCAGCCACCGTCGCTCCGCCCACCGGACGGACCAGCACGGCGACCAGCATCGCCACGGCGACCACCAGGTCGAGGGCGACCACGGCCGGCCAGGGCGTCGCCCAGGCCGTCGGCAGGGCGAGCACGGTGGCGGCGACACCGATCGCCACGACCGTCGACCGGAAGGCCCGGGGCAGCAGCCAGGCCAGGGTCCCCGCACTCAACGCCACCGCCACCGGCAACTGCCAGCCCCAGGCGAAGACCGGCCCGGCATCGGCTCCCTCCCAGGGTGGCAACGACCGGACCACGGTGGAACCGGCCCGCATCAGCACCCACAGCCCGGTGAACAGCGTCGCTACGACAGCCACCACGATGGCACCGATGCGGGGACCGGGCCGCCAATCCACCGGAAGCAGCCGCACCGCACCGGCCAGCGCCGCCACCACCAGTGCCGACACCACCAACAGCACCGACTCCCGCAGCTCCGCGACCGGGCGGATCAGGGCCAGGGCCAGGGCCGGCACCAGGAGACCGGCCGTCACCGCCCGCGGGGTCGACCCGCCGAGCAGCAGGGCCGTACCGAACAGGGTCAGCGCCACCAGCAGCATCGGCACCCCGGCCAGCACCGCCAGCCCACCGGCCTCGCCGGACTGCAGGGTCATCAGCGCGGCGCTCGCGGCCAGCAGCAGCGCCACGAGGTACCCGACCCCGGCGACCACCTGGCCGGCGATCCGCATCGGCGAGTTCGTCGTGGCCCCCTCGCCCGCGACCTGACCGCTGCGGTGCCGCAGGGTGACCACCACCGCCAGGTTGATCAGGGCCACCCCGAGGAAGACCACCGACAGGGCGGCCGTACCCGGCCGGGCCTCGGCGGTCACCAACGGCAGCACCGGCTGCACCGCCAGCAGGGCGGCGAACCAGGGCACGGTCAGCCGGCTCAGCCGGGCGTACCCGGCGGCCAGGGCCGCGGTGACGGCCGCCACCAGGGCGGCGTACATGCTGCCCGGCCAGTCGGTCACCCCGCCCAGGTTCACCGACCAGGCGGCGTACCCGTCGAGCACCACCAGCAGGAGCCCGACGGCGGCGAAGGTCTCCGCGGTGCCCCGCAGCCCACGCCAGCGCGCCACCAGCGGCACGGCGAGCAGCAGCATGGTCAGGGCCAGCAGGATCAGGGCCCGGCCGGAGACCCCCACGGAGGCCCAGGCCACCGCCGTGAACACCGTCACCGCGGTGCCCAGCAGCAGTCCACCGAGGGTGAACAGCAGCCCCTGCATGGTCCGGGTCGAGGCCTCCGCCCCACCCGGGACGGTTGCCGCCGGGTCGACCGGGCTCATGCCGGGCCACCCGAGGGGCCCGACCGGCGTCACGGCGCTCGGTACCGGCACCACGGCGTGCGGAGCCGCCGATTCGGCACCGGGGTGGGCGACCGGGGTACCCGCCCGGGTCGCGGCCATGACCGGGAACTCGGTGCGGATCGCGGCGGCCAACTCGGAGCGGCGCCGTTGGGCCACCACCAGCCGACCGCTGAGCTCCTCGTACGCCGCCCGGGCCCGCTGGGTCTGGGTACCGAGTTGGACGATCTCCTGGTCCAGCCGGATCACCTCGGCGGCGGCCGGGTAGGGCGGCCGGCCGCAGCCGGAACAACCCGAGGTGAGGTTCGCCGACGCGCCGCACGCCGGGCAGGGGTAGGCAGTCACGCAGCCATCTTTGACCTACCTGGCCGGGTGCACCAGAGCCCAGGTACTCAGGGGCGGCTGTGCTCGTACACCCAGGCGGCGTACTCGGGGTTGCCGCAGTCCACCTGACTGACCAGAATCTCCGGCACCTCGTACGGATGACTGGCCCGGATCTGCTCCACCAGGGCGCCGGCCCGGTCCGGCGCGGTCTTGAACTGCACCGACCATTCGGTGCTCGTCTCCACCCCGCCCCGCCACCAGTAGGTGCTCTCCACCTGGCCGCCCACCTGCGCGCAGGCCGCCAGCCGTCCGGCCACGGCGGCGGCGGCCAACAGGTCCGCGACCGAACGCGCGTCGACCACGGTCGTCACCACGCTGATCTGGTCCATTCACGAACCCTACGCGGCGCCGTCGCGGTTCGCGGCGACCCACTCGTCAATTCGACTCCACCAGTCGTACAACCAGTCGATGCGTTGCTGCCGCTCGCTCGGGATCTCCTCCGGCGGCACCGACCAGAACCGCATCAGCAGTTGCTTGTCCATCGGCAGTTCCCGCCACACGTCGGCGACCGTGAGCATCTTGTCCAGACCGGTGTGCGCCACGAAGATCACCCCGGCGTCCGGGGCGGCGTCCAGTGCCGCCAGCAGTCCACCGGGCTGCGGGGCGAGTACGTGCCGCATGGCCTCGGCCTTGCGCGCCATCCGATGGTGCCCCAGGTCCCGCAGCCGCTCGATGGCCCGCACCCGGCGTCTGGGGGTGAAGTTGCCCCCCTCGGGGAAGATCACGAAGGCGTCGTCGTCGTCCAGCCCGGTGGCCAGGTGCCCGACCTGCTCGCTGACCGACCCCCGACCGTCGCGGCCGGGTGCGATGAAGCGACTCGGCAGCCGGTTGAGCAGCACGTCGATCGCCGGATCCCACTGGAGGGTGTCCTTGAGGACGATCCGTGGCTCCCGCTGGAACCAGTTCACCAGGGCGTGGATCAGGATGAACGAGTCACCCGGCCCGGCGTGCCGACTGACCACCAGCTCCGGACGGCCCGGCAGGGCGGTGTCCGGGTCGGTGCCGACCACCTCGATGTTCAGCCGCAGCGTCCACCGGGCCTGCCAGAAGAACACCCGCAGGAACCAGCCCGCCAACACGTAGTGGGCACGCTGGAAGGCCGGGGTGTGCACCCGGGTGCCGAACCCGGCCGCCACCCAGAGGGCGAACAGGCAGATCAGCGCGGCCGCGTCCCAGAGCAGGTAGAGCAGGCCCAGCCAGAGCAGTCGCAGCGGACGCAACCGTCCGGGTACGAACGGCGAGGCGACCAGGGCCAGCAGGGCCCAGAGGGGCACCGTGACCACCAGCAGCACGGCCAGCAGCACCAGGCCGGGCGCCAGCACCAACCGACGCAGCCACCTGGGCGGAAGCGGCATCAGCGGTCCAGGTTCGCCAGGTAGTGCCGGGAGGCCGCGTAGGCGCGACTGATCCGCCGACCCACCGCTGCCATGTCCCGGTAGGCCCAGGGGGTGTCGTCGCGCGGCTCCAGGCCGCCGGTCGGCAGCACGTGCACCTCCACCCCCTCGGGCAGGGCGGCCATCTCCCGGGCGAACCGGTGTCGGCGGGCGATCTCGAACGCCACCTGGGCGATCTCCCAGGGGCGCCGGGGCGGGGTCAGGGCCCGCTCGATCCGACCCACCTGGAGTACGAAGATGCGGGTGGCGCCCGCCGCTACCGCCTCCCCGATCGGGATCGAGTTGACGATTCCACCGTCGACATAGTGCTGGTCGCCGATGCGGGCCGGCGGCAGCAGCCCCGGCACGGAGGCCGAGGCGAGCACGGCCGGCACCACCGGACCGCTGACGAACCAGTGCTCGGCGGCCCGCTCGATGTTCGCCGCGCAGCAGCGGAAGGGGATCTTCAGGTCGGCGAAGGTGGTCTCCGCACCCAGTTCGCTCTCCAGCAGCTTGCGCAAGGGGCGGGGCGAGTGCAGGTGGGTACGGGCCGCGAAGCGACGCAGCTGTCGGGCCACCGAGTCGCCGTACACCTCGCTGGCCTCCGGTGAGGCCCAGAGCCGGACCAGCCGGTCGGTGACCGCCTCGGTGGGGTCGGCGGCCACCAGGGCGCCGTTGACCGCCCCGATCGAGGTGCCCAGCACCAGGTCCGGGCGGATCCGCGCCCGGAACAGCGCACGCAACATGCCCACCTCGACCGCGCCGAGCACTCCCCCGCCGCCGAGCACGAACGCCACCGGTCCCCGCCCCATGCCCTTCATCCTGGCACGCCCGCGCCGCTACCCATTCACCCTGGTACGCCAGGCGGTGCCGGTCCGCGCCCGTTGACAGGGCGGGAACATTCGCGCAACCTGATACCGCTCCCCGCTATGAGGCAGGTGCAAAACGTGAAGCCGGCACTGCAGCCCGGCCGGTTGCTGGCCACCCGGTACCGGCTGATCGATCAGATCGGTGCCGGCGGCATGTCGGTCATCTGGCGAGCCCACGACGAGGTCCTCGACCGGGTGGTGGCGCTGAAGGTCCTCGCCCCCTCCCTGGCCGCCGACGCCCGGTTCCGGGACATGGTGCGGGAGGAGGCCCGGGCCGCCGCGCAACTGGTCCATCCACATGTGACCTCGGTCCACGACTACGGCGAGACCGTGTCACCGGACGGCACCATCACCTCCTTCGTGGTGATGGAACTGCTCTCCGGCGAGGAACTGGAGTTCCGGCTCACCGAGGGTCCGCTGCCCTGGCCGGAGGCGGTCGAGATCGCCGCCCAGGTAGCCGACGCCCTGGCCGCCGCGCACCGGCTGGGCATCGTGCACCGGGACGTCACCACGGCCAACGTGATGATGACCCAGGTCGGGGCCAAGGTGCTCGACTTCGGCATCGCCACCCGAATCGGGGCCCCGGACGACGACGAGGACGGCGCCACCTTCGGCACCCCGGCCTATGTCGCCCCGGAGCGACTGGACGGGGCCCCGGCCCAGCCGGCCACCGATGTCTACTCCCTGGGCGTACTGCTGCACGAGGCGTTGACCGGTCGGGTGCCGTACCCGGCGGAGACCTGGGAGGAACTCACCGTAGCCCTGGCCGAACGCCCGCCACCCACCCTCACCGAGGTGCCCGGGTTGCCGCCGGCGGTAGCCGACATCTGCCTGCGCTGCCTGTCCCGGGAGCCGACCGACCGGCCCACCGCCCGCCAGGTGGCCACCGTGCTGCGGGAACAGTTGCAGCCCGCCGACCCCCAGAGCCTGACGATGCGTGCCCCCACGGTCGCCCCGCCCGCGGTCGCGGTGCCGGTGACCGCCGGGGCCGGGTACGCCGGGACTCCCGCCAGCGCGCCGGGGGCGGCCACGGCTCAGGTGGCGGCCGTACCCCAGTCGCCCGCTGCCGGGGCCGCACCGGCCGGGCCCCCGGACGGGCCCGGCGGTCCGCCGACGGAGGCCGGCGACCGGCGCCGGTCGTGGCTGGTGCCGGTGCTCGCGGTGCTGGTGCTGCTCGTCGGGGCGGCCCTGGTGGTGCCGGCGCTGTGGCCGGACGACCCCGATCCCCCCACCGCCCTGCCGACCACCGAGCCGACCGGCTCGGCCGAACCGACCCCACCGGCCACGGAGACTCCCAGCCCACGGCCGTCGGCTGTCCCGCCGTCAAGTCCCACCCCCGCGCCGACACCGACCGTGGCCCCCTCGGCCGCGCCGACGACCCGGGACACCCTGGTGGAGGCGGCGAACCGGCTGGAGAACATCATCGGGGCAGGGCTGGCCGACGGTGGCATCCGGGAGGACGTCGGCCTGGACCTGCGCAACGAACTGCGCAACCTCACCCGGGCGGTCAGCCTGGGCGAGGGAGAACTCGGCCCCGGCGTCGCGCGGCTACGCGAGAAAGTGTCCACCCGGCTGCGGGAGGAAGGGCTCAGCCCGGCGTACGCGCGGCAACTGGAGGAGGCGATCACGGCGCTGAGCGCCGCCCAGGTCTGACCCGGGACGTCGCCGGTCAGCCCGGGGTGATTCGGGCCGGCTCCGGTATCGCCGACCTAGGCGGGGCCGCCACCAGAAAGCGCTGGTACACCTCCTCGTACCCGGCGGCCATCCGCTCGACGGAGAAGGTCCGCGCGACATGGGCCACACACTCGGCCGGATCCAGGTGTGGGGCTTCACGAAGGGCCGCCGGCAACTCCTCGGGACGCCGGCAGATCAGCCCGGTCACACCGGGCCGGACCAGTTCCGGCACCGCCCCCCGGTGCAGGGCGACCACCGGGGTGCCGGTGGCCATCGCCTCCAGCATCACGATGCCGAACGGCTCCTCCCACTGGATCGGCATGATCAGGCACCGAGCCTGCACCAGCAGGTTCAGCACGGCCTCCCGGTCGGCACCGAGAACGACTGTGACATCCGGGCCCAGCAGCGGAGTGATGACCTCACGGTAGTAACGCTGCTCGACGGGTTCGCTGCACTTGCCGGCCAGCACCAGCGGCAGGCCCGCCGCCCGGCACGCCTCGATGGCCAACTCCGGTCCCTTGTCCGGGCTGAACCGGGCCAGCCACAGCACCGGCCCCTGACCGGGTTCCCGCTTGCGCGGGAAGTTGCCGACCTCCATCGCGTTGTGCACCGTGCCGACCCAGGGCAGGCGGGGGTTCAGCCGACGTTGGGCGTGCGAGATGGCCACCAGACCCACCCCCCGGTCGGTGTCGCTGAGCACGGTGCCGTACTCCCCCACCGGGTTGCCGTGCACGGTGGCCAGGGTGGGTACCTCGCGCCGACCGGCGACCAGGGGGCCGATGGTGCTGTGGTCGTGGACCAGGTCGAAGTCGGCCGGGCTGATCAGGTGGTTTACCCGGGCCAGGTGGGCCAACTCGGGCAGGGACTCGCCCAACCGGTCGTACTGCAACTCGTCCAGGGTGGCCAGGAAATCGCCGCTGGTGCCGTGTTCGTCACCGGCGCCCATCAACGTCACCGCGTGGCCCCGATCGACCAGGGCGTCCACCAGGCCGGCCACCACCTGCTCCAACCCGCCGTAGCCGGGCGGGGGCACCGACAGCCAGGGCGGCACCACCATCGCGATCCGCAGCTGGCGTACGCCCGCAGCGTGGTTGTGGGCCACGAGTCCTCCCCGTCGGTCTGTGGGTCGGCCCGGTCCGCCCTGCTTCCGCGAGGCCGGGTCGCGGCGGTTTCCCGCATCGGGGCACCGGCAAACCGGACACCGCTGGTACGCCCCGGACCGCTGCCCACCGGCAGGTGACGGTGTGGGGTCATGGCACCCCCAGGTCTCGCGGTCCGCTCCGCCGAGGCTGCCCGGGGCCGGGGTGAGCCGGGCTCATCCGGTTCGGGTGAAGAGAGGAAAATGGGCGGCGGGTGCCGCGACCAACCCCCTTGGCCACGCCACCCGCCGCCCGGTAGGGAGGCAGGTCTTTGAACTATGACGCTTCAGCGAGCGTCACGGTTGCCGTCGACTCGGCACCATTTCGCTGGAAGGTCACCTCGACCTGATCACCGACCTTGCCGGCCTGTACCGCACCGACCAGATCGTTCGAGTCATTGATCACCTTGTCACCGAACCGGATGATCACGTCGCCGCGTTCCAGCCCGGCCCGCTCCGCCGCGCTGCCGGGCGCGACAGCGTTGATGAGCGCTCCGCCTTCGGTGGTGCCGGTCACGCTCACTCCGAGCGACGGATGACTGATCTTCTCACGTCGCTGAAGTTTGTCCGCGATGTCCTTGGCCTTGTTGCTCGGGATGGCGAAACCGACACCGATGTTGCCGGTGTTGCCCTGCCCGGCGGTGGCGATCGCGGTGTTGATGCCGATCACCTCACCCCGGGTGTTGACCAGGGCCCCACCGGAGTTACCGGGGTTGATCGGGGCATCGGTCTGGAGCAGCCCGGAGATCGAGCTGACCGCCTGACCGGGCAGCCGCTCACCGCTGCCGGCCTGGATGGTGCGGTCCCGGGCGCTGAGGATGCCGGCGGTCACCGAGCCCTGCAGACCCAGCGGACTACCCAGGGCCAGCACCTGGTCACCGACCTGCATGGCGTCACTGTCGCCGAAGGTGGCCGCCTTGAGGTCGGTCACCCCGTTGGCCTTCACCACCGCCAGGTCGGTCCTCGGGTCGGTGCCGATGATCTGCGCCTGGGCGTTGGTGCCGTTGGCGAAGATCACCCGTACGGTGTCACCGCCCCCGGCGATCACATGGTTGTTGGTCAGCACGTAGCCGTCGGCGGTGAGGACCACCCCGGAGCCCTCGCCACTGCCGGTGCTGATCGACACCACGCTGTCCTGCACGGAGGCGGCGATGCGCGGCAGGTCGGCCCCGTCGATAACCGGGGCGGCGGAGAAGGTACGGGTGATCGAACCGCCGTCACTGAGCGCCAGGGCCAGGGTTCCACCGGCCACACCGCTGCCGAGCATCAGGGCGAACACCGCGACCCCGGCACCGACGAACTTGGCGATCCGGCCCGGACGCGGCCCGCCGGACTGCGGCGCCGCCCAGGGCGGCTGTTGGCCGGGGTAGCCGGGGACACCCGGCTGTCCGGACTGGTAGCCAGGGGTGCCCGGCTGTCCGGACTGGTATCCGGGGTACCCGCCGGAGGGGCTCTGCTGGGCCTGGGCGGCCCAGCCGGGCTGGCTCGGGTACCAGGGCCCGGCGGGATAACGCGCCCCGGGCTGGTACTGCTGCGGAGCGGCCGGACCCCAGTGCTGCTGGCCGGGCCCCTGCGGCTGCTGACCCGGGCCCTGCTGCTGACCCGGAGTCTGCGAGGGCTGGCCCGGGGCCTGCGGCTGACCCGGAGACTGCGGCTGCTGGCCGGGGGCCTGCGGTGCCGGCGGGCCGGAGTAGGCGGGCGGGCCGGAGTGCGGAGGCGGGGGCGAGCCGGCGACCGGCAGGCCCACCATGGTCGGCTCGGCGTCCTGGCCATTGGGGTCCGAGGTTTCGACGGCCCGGACCGGGATGGTCGGTGCCTCGCCGCCGGAGTCGGCACCGGTGCCGGCCGGCGCAGCGAATGGGGAGTCGGACCGCGCGTATTCGGCGCGGGGCAGCTCGGGGTGCGACGGCTCGGCGTCGGTGTTGGCCGGCCGGCGCGGGTCGGACTCGTACTCGGTCATGTCCCCACCTTCTCCCATCGCTCTGCATCCCGCCTTAGGCTGGCCTGAGGGTTCGCTGAAAGTCACTCGGACTCCCCGTCGATGTCCTGAGCCAGCGGCAGCCGGACCCGGAAGGTAGCACCCCCGCCGGGGGTGTCGGTCACCTCCACGGTGCCCTGGTGCACCGTCACCAGCGCGGCGACGATGGCCAGGCCCAGGCCGGTGCCGGTCTGCCCGCCCACCCGGCGGGTCCGCGAGGCGTCCGCCCGGTAGAAGCGTTCGAAGACCCGCTCCGCCTGATCGGGGGTGAGTCCCGGGCCGGTGTCGGCCACCTCGATCACCGCAAGATTGCCCGGTTCGGCCCGTAGTCGCAACGTCACGGCGGCCTCCGGCGGGGTGTGCCGCAGCGCGTTGGTCATCAGGTTGCCGATCACCTGCCGCAGCCGCGCGTCGTCGCCGCGTACCACCAGTGGCCCTGAGCCGGGGGCGATCTCCAGCTCGATCCGCCGGTCCGGGGCCATCGCCCGGGCGGCGGCCACCGAGTCGGCGGCAAGCACGGGCAGCTCCACCGGGGCGAGGGAGAGCGGACGCTCCCGGTCCAGTCGGGCCAGCAGCAGCAGATCCTCCACCAGCAGGCCCATCCGGGCGGCCTCGTCCTCGATGCGGCGCAGCAGGTCAGCGGTCTGCTCGGGGGCCCGGGCAGCACCCTGCCGGTACAGCTCGGCGAAACCGCGGATGGTGGTCAGCGGGGTACGCAGTTCGTGCGAGGCGTCCGCGACGAACTGCCGCATCCGTTCCTCCGAGCGGCGGGCCCGGGCCTCGGAAGCACGGGCCGCCTCGGCGGCGTCCCGGGCCGCGGCCTCGGCCGAGCGGGCGGCCCTCTCCGAGGCGGCACGGGCGGTGAAGGCCATCTCGATCTGACTGAGCATCGCGTTCAGTGCCCGGGAGAGCCGACCCAGCTCGGAGGTGGGGCAGGGTTGCCCGTGCTCCGGGTCGGGCACCCGGCGGCTGAGGTCACCACCGGCGATGGCGGCGGCGGTGCGCTCGATCTCCACCAGCGGTTTGAGGCTGGTCCGGACGATCGCCGCGCCGATCGAGGCGAGCAGGATGAGCACCGCGCCACCGACCAGGACGTCTGTCCAGACCAGCCGGGTAACTGCCCGGTCGACGTCGATGAGGTGCTGGGCGATGGCGATCCGTTGCCCGTTGGGAAGCTGGGTGTAGAGGACCCGCCAACGCACCTCGCTGCCCTGGGCCCGGGCGTTACGCGGCTCGCCGGCCAGGCGGTCGAATCCGGCCGCGTCGTCCGGGAAGCGGGGCAGGTCAGCGCTGCTGAAGCGCCGGTCGTCGAAGTGGATCCACTCGATCTGACCGGTCCTGATGTCGGTCACAGCCAGCAGGTAGTCGGTGGGAAATGGTGCGCTCGGCCGTTCCAGGGCCGCCACCTGCGCGATGGTGCGCGCCTGGGTCGTCAGCTCAGCGTCCACCTCGCCGACCAGGTAGCTACGCAGGAAGAAGGTGGTCAGCGAGCTGATCACCAGTAGCGCGGCGGCGACCAGGGCGAGGACGGCCGCGACCAGCTTGACCCGCAGCGGTACCGCACGCAGTCGGCTCTTGCCCTGCTGGAGCGCGTTCACGCCGCCGGCTTGCGGAGCACGTAGCCGACCCCCCGCAGGGTGTGGATCAGGCGAGGCTCGACGTTGTCGACCTTGCGCCGCAGGTACGAGATGTACGACTCGACGATGTTGTCGTCACCACGGAAGTCGTAGTTCCACACGTGGTCGAGAATCTGGGCCTTGGACAGCACCCGGTTGGCGTTGAGCATCAGGTAACGCAGCAGCTTGAACTCGGTCGGCGAGAGCTGAACCCGCTGACCGGCCCGGTAGACCTCGTGGGTCTCCTCGTCCAGCTCCAGATCGGCGAAGGTGAGCCGGGCCGGGGCCTGCTCACCGGTGCTGGTGCGGCGCAGCACCGCGCGGATCCGGGCGGTCAACTCCTCCAGGCTGAACGGCTTGGTGACGTAGTCGTCCCCGCCCAGGGTCAGGCCACGGATCTTGTCGTCGGTGGCGTCCCGGGCGGTGAGGAAGACCACCGGCGTACGGGTGCCGCCCTCGCGCATCATCCGGATCACCTCGAAGCCGTCCAGATCCGGCAACATCACGTCCAGCACCACCAGGTCGGGCCGGTGTTCGCGGGCCGCGTTGAGGGCAGCACTGCCGGTGGTGGCGGTGGCCACGTCGAAACCCGCGAAGCGCAGGCTCGCGGAGAGCAGTTCGAGGATGTTGGGGTCGTCCTCGACGACGAGCAGTCGGGCCTCGGTCTGGGTAGCCGCCATGTCGCCATCATCCGCGCCATCGCTGCGCCTGCGCTGGGCGGTACCTGAAAAAATCCTGTGGACCGTACGGGCACCTCGGTCGACCGGCGGTCACCCCCCGGGAGGGGGCCGTGCGAGGCTGCCGGGACGGCTGGCGAACGGCCGGTACGGCGGGAGGAAAAACTCATGATCATCGAGTCCCGGTTCAACGGACCGCCCGGCTCGGGCAACGGCGGTTGGAGTGCGGGGGTCTTCGCCTCGGCGTACGGCGGCGGAGGGCCGACCGAGGTGACCCTGCGTAGGCCACCACCCCTGGACACCCCGCTGACCCTGACCGGGGACCAGGTGCGCGATCCGGACGGCGAGGTGATCGCCGAACTCCGTACCGCAGAGGATCTGGAGGATCCGGTGCCACCGGTCGACCCGGCGACCGCCCGGGCCGCCGCGGCGGCGTACCCCGGCCTGACCGACCACCCCTTTCCCGGCTGCTACGTCTGCGGGCCGCAGCGGCCGGACGGGCTCCGGATCTTCCCCGGACGGTTGCCGGACGGACGCACGGCCGCCCCCTTCCAGGTGCCCGCGCAGGTGAGTGTCGCCACTGCCTGGGCCGCGCTGGACTGCCCGGGCGGCTGGGCGGTGATCGAGGCCGGTCGACCGTACCTGCTGGGTCGGATCGCGGCCCAGATCGCGGCCCTGCCCCGGCCCGGGGACGAGTGCGTGATCACCGGGGCGGTGGTGGAAACCGTGGGGCGTAAGGCGATCGTGCGGACCAGCCTGTACGGACCGGAGGGTGAACTGCTGGGCCGGGCCCGGGCCACCTGGATCGCCCGGTAGTCACGACCGTCGATCGTATCCTACCTGGGGAGGAGACGGCTCCTGCCTGGGGCGGACAACGATCTCCGGAGCGCGCCTGATTGATTTGGTTGACAGTTACCGCCACGCTGTGCAACGGCGCTTCCCGGCGCCACGGGAGGAGAATGATGTCCGACGGGCAGTCACGCCCCAATGACGCGCAGATCGTGGTTTCCGGCCTGACCAAGCAGTACCGCAACGTACTCGCGGTGAACAATCTGTCGTTCACGGTCCAGCCCGGCCGGGTCACCGGCTTCCTCGGCCCCAACGGCGCGGGCAAGACCACTACGCTGCGCATGCTGCTGAACCTGGTGACCCCGACCGCCGGCACGGCGACCATCGGCGGACGCCGGTACCCTGAGTTGACCGAGCCGCTGCGGCACGTCGGCGCGGTGCTGGAGGCGTCCAGCGCACACAAGGGCCGCACCGGGATCAACCACCTGCGGGTGATCTGCGCGGCGGCCGGGCTGCCGCCGCAGCGGGCCGACGAGGCCCTGGCCCTGGTCGGCCTGACTCCGGCGGCGAAGCGCAAGTTCAAGGGCTACTCACTCGGCATGAAGCAGCGCCTGGGCATCGCCGCCGCGATGCTCGGCGACCCGCGGGTGCTGATCCTCGACGAGCCGGCCAACGGGCTGGACCCGGAGGGCATCCGGTGGATGCGCGGGTTCCTCAAAGGGCTGGCCGCCGAGGGCCGTACCGTGCTGGTCTCCAGCCACCTGCTGTCGGAGATGCAGTTGCTGGCCGACGATGTGGTGATCATCGCAGCGGGGCAGCTGGTCCGGCAGGGTCCGGTCGAGCAGGTGATCGGTTCGATGGCGCAGGGCGTCCGGGTCCGGGTCCGCACCCCGCAGGCGGAGGAGCTGACCAGCGCCCTGGCCGAGGGGCCGGCCACGGTGCAGACCGACGAGCACGGCGCGCTGCTGATCGGCGGGGTGGACGCCCCGACGGTGGGCCGGGCGGCGCTGACCGCCGGTGTCGAACTGCACGAGCTGACCACCGAACGACCCGACCTGGAACGCGTGTTCCTGGAGCTGACGGCTGGAAAGGCGGGCATTCGATGAGCAACCTGGTCCGCTCCGAACTGTTGAAGATCCGTACGACCAGCACCTGGTGGTGGCTGGCCATCGGGGCGTTCCTGTCGATCGCGATGGCCTTCCCGCTCAACGCCTGGCTGTTCAACACGACGATCGACGGCGGCGGCGAGGAAATCGGAGTCGTCGGTGACGCCGCGTCCGCCCCGGCCCAGGCGGCCAACCTCTACACCTCCGGGCAGTACCTGGGCCTGATGTTCGTGATGCTGATCGGCATCCTGATGGTCACCAACGAGTTCTTCCACCAGACCGCGACCACGACCTTCCTGGCCACCCCGCGGCGCAGCGCGGTGATCGTCAGCAAGCTGATCGCGGCGAGCCTGCTCGGGTTCGCCTTCTGGCTGGTCACCACGGTGATCGACCTGGGTGCGGGAGCAGCCTTCCTGACCCTGAACGACCACGGCACCCTGCTCGGCGAGTGGGAGGTCCAGCGGGCCCTGCTGCTCAACCTGATGGCGTACGCCATCTGGACCGTGCTCGGGGTCGGCATCGGCACCCTGATCACCAACCAGCTCGGTGCGGTGATCACCGCCTCGGTGCTCTACCTGATCGGCACCCAGGTGATCGGGGTGCTCTTCCTGCTGCTGTCGAGCTGGCTGGACAGCATGGCCGTGCTCAAGTGGCAGGTGATCTGGCCGGCGGCCGCCTCCCAGATCATGATCGCGCCGGGTGAGAGCGAGATGTACCCGCCCTGGTGGGTGGGCGCGCTCGTGCTGGTCGGGTACGCGCTGGCCAGCGGCATCGTCGGGCTGCTGCTCACCCGTCGGCGCGACATCTCCTGAATCGCGCCGGTGGCGTAGGTCATCCGCTGCACGATGGGCCCGGTGCCCGGCTGACGGCCGGACAACCGGGCCCATCGGGTTGCTACCAGTAGCAACTGGACACGCGGACGGTACTGAACTTCTAACATCATCTGTGAATCGGACCACCCTGCGGAGGCGGAAATGCCTTGGCGATCGGCACGGCGTAGCCTGGGATCCGTTCTCTGCGCCGGTCACGGCGCAGATGAGCCCCGCGTGACACACAAACCCGCGTGAAAGAGGCGATTACCGGCCGTGTCGACCCAGCAGACTTCGCAGGAGAACCCACTGGCGGGTTTCGGCCCGAACGAGTGGGTCGTCGAGGAGATGTATCAGCGCTACCTCGCCGACCCCGGCAGCGTCGATCCGGCCTGGCACGACTTCTTCGCCGACTACCGCCCCGGGCCGGGCGCGACCGGCGGCGAGGGCGCCGACCGGTCGAAGACCAGCACCCCCGAGCCGGCCAGCAAGGCATCCACCCCGGCCAAGACCGAGGCCGCTGACAAGTCGGCACCGCGCGCCGCAGCGGCTCCGGCGAAGGCCAGGACCGAGCCGGCCAAGGCGCCGGCCGCGAAGGCCCAGCCCGCCAAGACCGAGACCGCGAAGGCCCCGGCCAGGGCCGCGTCGGCGAAGACCGCCCCGACCGCCTCCGGCCCGCAGAACACCCCGTTGCGCGGTGTCGCCGCCAAGATCGTCCAGAACATGGACGCCTCGCTGGCCGTACCCACCGCGACCAGCGTGCGCGCCGTCCCGGCGAAGCTGCTGGTGGACAACCGGATCGTGATCAACAACCACCTGGCCCGCGGCCGGGGTGGCAAGGTCAGCTTCACCCACCTGGTCGGGTACGCCCTGGTCCGGGCGCTGGTGGCGCACCCGGAGATGAACAACTCGTACGCCCAGGTCGACGGTAAGCCGACCATGGTCCGCCCGGAGCACGTCAACCTGGGCATCGCGATCGACCTGGCCAAGCCGGACGGCAGCCGCAACCTGGTGGTCCCCTCCATCAAGGGCTGCGAGCAGATGGACTTCCGGCAGTTCTGGCAGGCGTACGAGGACGTCGTCCGGCGCGCCCGCCGCAACGAGCTGACCATGGACGACTACTCCGGCACCACCATCTCGCTGACCAACCCGGGCGGCATCGGCACGGTGCACTCGATGCCCCGCCTGATGCAGGGGCAGAGCGCGATCATCGGGGTCGGCGCGATGGAGTACCCGGCGCCGTACCAGGGCATGAGCGAGGCCACCCTGGCCGAGTTGGCGGTCAGCAAGGTCATCACCCTGACCAGCACCTACGACCACCGGATCATCCAGGGCGCCCAGTCCGGCGAGTTCCTCAAGGTCATGCACGAGCTGCTGCTCGGCGAGCACGGCTTCTACGACCAGATCTTCACCTCGCTGCGCATCCCGTACGAGCCGGTGCGCTGGGTGCGCGACGTCGCGGTCGACAGCGAAGGCCAGATCAACAAGACCGCCCGGGTGCACGAGCTGATCCACTCCTACCGGGTCCGCGGCCACCTGATGGCCGACACCGACCCGCTGGAGTTCAAGATCCGCAAGCACCCGGATCTGGACGTGCTCCAGCACGGGCTGACCCTGTGGGACCTGGACCGCACCTTCCCGGTCAACGGCTTCGCCGGCAAGCAGCGGATGAAGCTGCGGGAGATCCTGGGCGTGCTGCGCGACTCGTACTGCCGGCGGGTCGGCATCGAGTACATGCACATCCAGGACCCGGCCGAGCGCCGCTGGATCCAGGAGCGGGTCGAGCGCAAGTACGAGAAGCCGTCGGCCGACGAGCAGAAGCACGTGCTCAACCGGCTCAACGCGGCCGAGGCCTTCGAGACCTTCCTGCAGACCAAGTACGTCGGTCAGAAGCGTTTCTCGCTGGAGGGCGGCGAGTCCCTGATCCCGCTGCTCGGCGAGATCCTGGAGTCCGCCGCCGAGAACGACCTGGACGAGGTCGTCATCGGCATGGCCCACCGGGGTCGGCTCAACGTGCTGGCCAACATCGTCGGCAAGCCGTACGAGAAGATCTTCTCGGAGTTCGAGGGGCACCTGGACCCGCGTTCCACCCAGGGCTCCGGCGACGTGAAGTACCACCTCGGCCAGAACGGCAAGTTCACCACCCCGGACGGCGACCACTCGGTCAAGGTCTCCGTGGTGGCGAACCCGTCGCACCTGGAGGCGGTGGACCCGGTGCTGGAGGGCATCGTCCGGGCCAAGCAGGACCGGATAGACCTCAAGCTGGAGGGCTACACCGTGCTGCCGCTGGCGGTGCACGGCGACGCCGCCTTCGCCGGTCAGGGCGTGGTGGCCGAGACCCTCAACCTCTCCCAGCTGCGCGGCTACCGCACCGGTGGCACGGTGCACGTGGTGGTCAACAACCAGGTCGGCTTCACCACCGCCCCGGAGTACAGCCGCTCCAGCCTCTACAGCACCGACGTGGCCCGGATGATCCAGGCGCCGATCTTCCACGTCAACGGCGACGACCCCGAGGCCGTGGTCCGGGTGGCCCGGCTGGCCTTCGAGTACCGGCAGACCTTCAACAAGGATGTCGTGATCGACATGGTCTGCTACCGGCGGCGCGGGCACAACGAGGGCGACGACCCCTCGATGTCCAACCCCCAGATGTACAAGATCATCGACTCGAAGCGTTCCGTCCGCAAGCTCTACACCGAGGAGCTGATCGGCCGCGGTGACATCACCGTGGAGGACGCGGAGGAACTGCTGCGCGACTACCAGTCCCAGCTGGAGCGGGTCTTCAAGGCCACCCGTGACGCGGCCACCACCCCCCGCCAGCTCAGCCGGCCGCCCCGCCAGGACGAGCCGGAGCCGCAGGTGGACACGGCTACGGAGGCCTCGGTCGTCAAGGCCGTCGGCGAGGCGCACGTCAACCTGCCGGAGGGCTTCACCCCGCACAAGCGGATCCAGCAGCTGCTCGACCGGCGGGCCAAGATGGCCGTCGAGGGCGGCATCGACTGGGGCTTCGGCGAGATCATCGCCTTCGGTTCGCTGCTGCACGACGGGGTCACCGTCCGGCTGGCCGGGCAGGACTCGCGTCGCGGCACCTTCGTGCAGCGGCACGCGGCGGTCGTCGACGCCCAGACCGGCGACGACTACCTGCCGTTGCAGTCGCTCACCGGCGACGGGGAGCGGTCCCGGTTCTTCGTGCACGACTCGCTGCTGTCCGAGTACGCCGCGATGGGCTTCGAGTACGGCTACTCGGTGGAGAACCTCAACGCCCTGGTCTGCTGGGAGGCGCAGTTCGGCGACTTCGTCAACGGCGCCCAGTCGGTGATCGACGAGTTCATCTCCTCCGGTGAGGTGAAGTGGGGTCAGCGCTCCGCGGTGACCCTGCTGCTGCCGCACGGCCACGAGGGACAGGGCCCGGACCACACCTCCGGTCGCCCGGAGCGGTTCCTCCAGCTCTGCGCGGAGGACAACATGCGGGTGGCCATCCCGACCACCCCGGCGAACTACTTCCACCTGCTGCGGCGTCAGGCGTTGTCGCCCAAGCGCAAGCCGCTGGTGGTGTTCACCCCGAAGTCGCTGCTGCGGCACAAGCTCTGTGTCTCCTCGGTGGCGGACTTCACCACCGGCACCTTCGCCCCGGTGCTCGCCGACCAGGCGGCTCCGGCACCGGAGCAGGTCAAGCGGGTGCTGCTCTGCTCGGGCAAGGTCTACTACGACCTGTTCCAGGCCCGGCAGGAGCGCGGGGTCACCGACACCGCGATCATCCGCCTGGAGCAGCTCTACCCCATGCCGGTGGAGGAGATCCGGGCCGCGCTGGCCCAGTACCCCAACGCCGAGGACTTCGCCTGGGTGCAGGAGGAGCCGGCCAACCAGGGCGCCTGGTCGTTCGTGGCGCTCAACCTGCTGGAGCACCTCGACGGGGTGCGACTGCGCCGCATCTCCCGTCCGGCCGCGGCCGCCCCGGCCGTCGGTTCGGCGAAGATGCACGAGGTCGAGCAGGTCGCCCTCATCGAGGCGGCACTGCCCCGACCCTGACGACAGACCCATCCCGGTCCCGTCCCACCCTCGGGTGGGACGGGACCGGCCGGTTTTCGCCGGTACGACACCGGTGAGGAAGCGAGTAGGCGGATGTACTTCACCGACCGGGGCATCGAGGAACTGGTCGAGCGACGGGGCGACGAGCAGGTGAGCCTGGAGTGGCTGGGTGAGCGGCTGCGGGACTTCGTCGACCTGAACCCGGAGTTCGAGACGCCGATCGAACGTTTCGCCACCTGGCTGGCCCGTCTCGACGACGAAGACGACGACTGATCGCGGTGCGTGTGGTGCACCAGGACGATGACCACCTTGCCGACCGTTCACGAATCGTCACGGCAGGATCGCTGACCGGCTCCGTCCGTCGCCCACGCGCCAGCAGGATGCGACAGCGGCGTAGGGCCCGGATGACCGGGTAGCAGGACCCGGGCGGGAGCCACCTCGATCTTGTAGCGTGAGTTCCGTGGCCCGGAGCGTTTACCTGACAAGTGTCGGCTCGGGCGGGGGAAAGTCGACCATCGCCCTCGGCCTGGCCGAGTTGCTGTCCCGACAGGTCGGCCAGATCGGCGTGTTCCGTCCGCTGGTCAGGCCGGACCGACCCGATCCGATCCTCGCCCTGCTCAGCGAGCGGTACCGGGTGGGACTGCCGGTTGCCGACCTGTACGGCACCAGCTACGCCGAGGCGACCGCCCTCGTCGCGGACGGTCGGCGGGAAGAACTGATCACCCGAATCGTCGAACGCTACCGGGAGGTGGAACGACGGTTCCCCGCCATGGTCGTGGTAGGCAGCGACTTCGCCGACGCCGGTGACGGTGCCGGCCCCCGCGAGCTGGCCTTCAACACCCGGCTGGCCACGGAGTTCGGCAGTGTCGTGGTGCCGGTGGTCGACGGGCTGGGGCAGCAGCCGGCGGCGATCACCGCAGCCAGCCGGGGGGCGTACCACGACGTGGTCGACCTCGGCGGGACGGTGCTGGCCGTACTGGCCAACCGGGTCCCGGGGGACATGCAACTGCCCCGCCTGCCGGTCCCCGCGTACGCGATTCCGGAGGTGCCCAGCGTCTCCGCGCCGACGGTGGCCGAGGTGGCCGCGGCGCTCGGCGCCACCCTGCTGGCCGGCGACGACACCGCCCTCGCCCGCGACGTGCTCGACTACGTGGTCGGGGCGGCACATGTGCCCACCGTGCTGGAACACCTGACCGAGGGTGCCCTGCTGATCATGCCGGGGGACCGGGACGACCTGCTGGTGGCCGCGAGCGCGGCGCACGTGGCCGGTCAGGTGTCCCTGGCCGGGCTGGTGCTGACCCTAGGGGTGGCGCCCGATCCCCGGGCGATGCAGCTGGTCGAGGCGCTCAACGCCCGCCTGGCGGTGCTCTCCGTGCCCACCGACAGCTACCACACCGTCTCCGCCTCCAGCCGCATCGAGGGCCGACCCAGTGCCGCCAACCCGCGCAAGGTCGAGGCCGCCCTGGGCGCCTTCGAGGCGTACGTGGACACGACCGAGTTGGCCGGGCGGCTGCGGGTCAGCCGTTCCACCCGGGTCACCCCGTTGATGTTCGAGTACGACCTGATCGACCGGGCTCGCAGTCGCCGCCGGCAGGTGGTCCTGCCGGAGGGGACCGAGGAACGCATCCTGCGCGCCACGGAGATCCTGCTGCGCCGGGGGGTGGCCGACCTGACCCTGCTGGGCCGCCCCGAGGAGGTCGCCCGCCGGGCCCGCGAGCTGGGCGTGGACATCGGCGCGGCCCGGGTGGTGGATCCGACCACCAGCCAGTGGCGGGACGAGTTCGCCGAGGCGTACGCGAAGCTGCGGGCCCATCGGGGGGTGACCACCGAGCTGGCGTACGACATCGTGGCCCAGCCGAACTACTTCGGCACCATGATGGTGTGGGCCGGGTACGCCGACGGCATGGTCTCCGGGGCCACCCACACCACGGCGGCGACCATCCGGCCGGCGTTCGAGATCGTGAAGACCATGCCGGAGGTCTCCGTCGCCTCCAGTGTCTTCTTCATGCTGCTCGCCGACCGGGTGCTGGTCTACGGCGACTGCGCGGTCAACCCCGATCCGGACGCCGCCCAGCTCGCCGACATCGCGATCTCCTCGGCCGACACGGCGGCCCGGTTCGGCATCGAACCCCGGGTGGCCATGCTGTCGTACTCGACCGGCAGTTCCGGGGCAGGGGCGGACGTGGAGAAGGTGGCGGCAGCCACCGCGCTGGTCCGCGAGCGCCGACCCGACCTGGCCGTGGAGGGGCCGATCCAGTACGACGCCGCGATCGACCCGGCCGTGGCGGCGACGAAGCTGCCGGACAGCACGGTCGCCGGTCGGGCCACCGTGTTCATCTTTCCCGACCTGAACACCGGCAACAACACCTACAAGGCGGTGCAGCGCTCGGCCGGGGCGGTCGCCGTCGGGCCGGTCATGCAGGGTCTCCGCCGCCCGGTCAACGATCTCTCCCGAGGGGCTACCGTGCCGGACATCGTCAACACCGTGGCGATCACCGCCATCCAGGCCGCCGCGCTGACCGAGGACGGGGCGGCGTCGTGAGCAAGGTCCTGGTGCTCAACTGCGGGTCGTCGTCGGTCAAATACCGGCTGTACGAGGGGGAACGGGTCCTCACCAAGGGCACGGTCGAGCGGGTCGGCGAACCGGACGGTGGCCCACCCGACCACGGCGCGGCGGTCCGGCAGATCCTGTCCGAGCTGGACCTTAGCGGGCTCACCGTGATCGGGCACCGGGTGGTGCACGGCGGTCGACGATTCAGCGCTCCGGTGCTGGTGAACGACGCGGTGCTGGCCGCCATCGCCGATCTGGTGCCGCTGGCTCCCCTGCACAACCCGGCAAACCTGGCCGGCATCACGATGGCCCGCGAGGCCCTGCCGCAGGTGCCGCAGGTGGCCGTCTTCGACACGGCCTTCCACCACACCCTGCCCGACTCCGCCGCCACGTACGCGATCGACCTGGACACCGCCGAGCGGTACGGCGTACGCCGGTACGGCTTCCACGGCACCTCGCACGCGTACGTCTCCCGGCGCACCGCCGAACTGCTGGACCGCCCGTACTCCGAGATCAACACCATCAGCCTGCACCTGGGCAACGGGGCCAGCGCGTGCGCGGTCGCCGGTGGACGCAGCATCGCCACCTCGATGGGGATGTCCCCGCTGGAGGGCCTGGTGATGGGTACCCGCAGCGGCGACCTGGACCCGACCATCGTGTTCCATCTGCGCCGAGAGGGCGGGCTGGGGGTCGACGAGATCGACGACCTGCTCAACTACCGCAGCGGCCTGCTGGGCCTGGCCGGGGTCAACGACATGCGCGAGGTGCTGGCCCGACGGTCGGCCGGAGACCCGGCGGCAGCCCTGGCCTTCGACGTCTACTGCCGCCGGATCACCGAATACGTCGGGGCCTACTACGCCCTGCTGGGCCGGGTGGACGCGATCACCTTCACCGCCGGGGTAGGTGAGCACGCCGCACCGGTACGGGCCGCCGCTCTGGCCGGGCTGATCCGGCTCGGCATCACGGTCGACCCCGAACGTAACGCCGGCAGCGGCGACCGGCTGATCTCACCGGAGGGCGCGGAGGTGGCGGTCTGTGTGATCGGCACCGACGAGGAACTGGAGATCGCCCGCGAGGCCAGAGAGGTGATCGGCGCCGCCTGACAGGTCGTGACCGCTTGATTCGGGGGTCATGACCGCCGGGGTCAGGGATCGTGACCGCCGGTCAGCCGAGGGCGATCCAGCCGGCCACGGCGATCAGCAGCACCGCGAGCAGGGCACCCCCGACGAACAGTCCGGTGCGGGAGGGCGACTCGGCCGGTGTCTCGGCGGTGTTGGCGGCGAAGGCCCGGAAGGCCTGGGTGTTGCCGCTGGGGTCGGTGTAGTTCTCAGCCATGCCGGAACCTTAGCGAAATCGGCCCGGTCGAATGGGCCCGCGCCGATCGGCCGAACGGCTCGGGTAGAGCACCGGGCAACCGGACCCGGCGGGGTGATCGCCGGATCTACCGTGATGCCGTGGGGATCAGGCGGCGGTTCGCCGCGTCGACGGTGGCTCTGCTGTTGGTGTGGCTGACCGGTTGCGCCGCACCCGGCGGCCCGCCCGCGCGAGGCACATCACCCGGGGCGGCACCCCAGGTGCAGTACGCCGTCGGGGTCCGGACCTTCGTGCTCGACCCGGGCTCGGCCCGCCCGCTGCCGGTGACCCTGTGGTACCCGACCCAGGGCTCCCGGGTAGCCGAGGGACGGTTCCCGGTGGTGCTCTACAGCCACGGCCTGGCCAGCCTGCCGGAGTTGCATGCCGGGCTGACCTCCAGGTGGGCGGCGGCCGGTTTCGTGGTGGCCGCCCCGGCGTACCCCCACACCCGACGGGGTGCCCCCGAGTTCTCCCGTGCCGACGTACGCCATCAGCCTGCGGACGGGTGGCGGGTGATCCGGCACCTGGTCCGGCTCGACCGCCGGGCCGCCGACCCCCTGGCCGGTCACCTCGACGTGCAGCGGATCGCCGCGGCGGGCCATTCGGCGGGCGGCTTCACCACCTCGGGCATGTTCACCAGTGGCCGCCCGGCCCGACTGCGGGCCGGCATCGTGATCGCCGGTGGTGGGATGGCGGGGAGTTTCGCCGGGCCACCCGCGCCGATGCTCTTCGTGCACGGCACCGCCGACCCGGTAGTGGCCCTGAGCGTCGGCCGGGCCGCCTACCGCCGTACGACCGGACCGGCCAGCTTCCTCAGCCTGCTCGGCCAGGGACACGGCGAGTACCTGACCCCCGGCCGCCCCGGCTTCACCCAGTTCCTCGGCACCACCACGGACTTCCTCCGCTGGACCCTCTACGACGACCAACAAGCCGCCCGCCGCCTCCCCACCCACGCCCACCCCCCCACCCTCGCCACCCTAGAAACCCGCCCTCTACCAACGCCCCGTTGATCATGAGGTTAGCGGCAGTTGTCGATCTTCAGAGTGCCGCCAACCTCATGATCAACGGGGGTAGCAAGACCGGGGTGGGGTGGGTGGGAGGGGTTGGGGGTGGGCGGGGGAGGGAGGATGGGGGGCATGTTGCGGCGTGGGGTCTCGGTCTTGGTTGTTGGGGTGCTGGTTGGCAGTCTGGGGGTGGGGTGTTCCGGCGATACGGAGTCGGCAGCGGGGGTGAACACGACCGTCACTCCGTCGGCTGCTCCGGCGCCGTCGGTCAGTGCCTCGGCGCCGGCGATTCCCGCCGGGACCGCGCCGTCCGGCAGCTTCGCGGTGGGCGTACGACAGTTGAAGCGCAACCGGGACGGCGAGCGACCCCTGCCGATCACCATCTGGTACCCGGCGACCGGCCGGGCGGGTGGAAAGCCGACGAACTCGGCCCGCGCGGCCGAGGGGCCCTTCCCCGTGATCATGTTCAGCCATGGCCTGGGCGGCCTGCCCAAGGACTATCAGGCGTTGCTGACCCGATGGGCGGCGGCCGGTTTCGTGGTGGCAGCACCGACCTTTCCGCACACCTCCGGTTCGGAGCGGCCCAACGTGCTCGACGTGCTCAACCAGCCGGCCGACGTGTCGTACGCGCTGACCGAGGTCCTGGCCCTGAGCAGCCGCGACGGCGATCCGCTGCGGGGCCGGCTGGCCACCGACCGGGTGGCCGCCGCCGGTCACTCCGCCGGCGGGGTGACCACGATCGGCCTGTTCACCACCGGCAGGGACGAGCGGCTGGCCGCCGGGATCGTCTTCGCGGGCACCGCGCTGGGGGTGGGTACCGCCTTCGCGGGTGCGGCGGCACCGCAACTGTTCGTGCACGGTGAGGCCGACGAGGTGGTGGAGTACGCGGCCGGCAAGGCGGTGTACGACAAGGTGCCCTGGCCGAAGGCGATGCTGAGTCTGCCCGACGGCGACCACGGCCGGTCCCTGCTGGGCGACGGCACCTCCCTGCGGGTGGTCGCCGACACCACCATCGAGTTCCTGCGCTGGACCCTCTACGGCGACACCGAGGCCAAGGAGCGCATCGCCACCGCCGCCGCCCGCGACGACATCGCCACCCTCGACGACCACCTGTGACCGAAGGGGCCCTGCCACGCCGGAAGCGTTGCAGGACCCAACACCCGGTCACCCGCCGCGCATCACCGGGTGTGGTCGATGACGACCTTGCCGAAGACCTCGCTGGAGTGCAGGCGGGCGAAGGCGTCGGCGACCCGGCTGAACGGCACCACGCTGTCGACCACCGGGCGAACGTTGCGTTCGGCGCAGAAGGTGAGCAGGTCGGCCAGGTCGGTCGGCGTACCCATCGAGGTGCCCAGGATCTCCAGTTGCATGGCGAAGACCCGCCGCAGGTTGACCTTCGGCTCGTGTCCGGCGGTAGCGCCGCAGACCACGATCCTGGCCCCGACAGCGGCCGACTTCAGGGAGTGGTCGAAGGTCGCCGCCCCTACGGTCTCGATCACCACGTCGACCCGCTCGGGCAGTCGTGCACCGGGCTCGACAGCGGTGGCGCCCAGGCCGGCGACCCGCTCCCGCTTGGCGGCGTCGCGGCTGGTCGCGTACACCCGTTTGCCCATGGCGGTGGCGAGCGCGATGGCCGCGGTGGCCACGCCACCCCCGGCGCCCTGGACCAGCACGGCCTCGGCCTCGTCGACGCGGCCCTTGGTGGTCAGCATCCGCCACGCGGTCAGCCAGGCCGTCGGCAGGCAGGCCGCGTCGAGGGCCGTCAGCCCCGCCGGCAGCGGCAGCAGATTCGACCGGGGTACGGCCACCCGCTCGGCGAGGGTGCCCGGGAAGTGCTCGGAGAGGATGGAGACGCCACGCGGATCCCCCGGGGTGGCGACGACCGGGTAGACCACCATCTCGTTGCCGTCCGGGTCGATGCCCACCGCGTCGCAGCCGAGGATCATCGGCAGTTGTTCGGCGCGTAGCCCCACCCCGCGCAGCGACCACAGATCGTGGTGGTTGAGCGAGCTGGCGGTGACCTGCAGGGTCACCCAGCCCTCGTCGGGCAGGCTCGGCTCGGGCTGCTCACCGACGGTGAGGGCGGCCAGGGGGTCGGCGTCGTCGAAACGGGAGGCGAAGGCGGCACGCATGATCGGCACGGTAACAAGCCGCTGGCCTGTTAAGAAGGGGCCCTTCCGCTACCCCAGGCGTTAAGAAGGGCCCCTTCCTTGCACTTCAGGCGCGGGCGACGCCGTCGCGGCGGGCGGCTTCGGCGACCGCCTCGGCCACCGCGGGGGCGACCCGCGGGTCCAGCGGGGAGGGCACGATCGCCTCCGGGGTCAGCGACTCGGCCACCACCGAGGCGATGGCGTCCGCCGCGGCGACCTTCATCGCGTCGGTGACCCGGGTGGCCCGGGCCTCTAGTGCCCCCCGGAACACCCCCGGGAAGGCCAGCACGTTGTTGATCTGGTTCGGGAAGTCGCTGCGACCGGTGGCGACCACCGCCACATGGCGGGCGGCCACCTCCGGGTGCACCTCCGGGGTGGGGTTGGCCAGCGCGAAGACGATCCCGCCGGGTGCCATGGCGGCCACCGCGTGCTCGGGGATCTGCCCGCCGGAGACCCCGATCAGCACATCGGCGTCGCGCAGGGCCTCGGCGATGTCGCCCTGCCGCCCGTCGGCGTTGGTCAGCTCGGCCAGCTCCGCCTTGGTGCCGCTCAGCCCGGTGCGGTACGCGGAGATGATGCCCTGGGAGTCGCAGACCACCACCTGGTCGGGGTCCACTCCCCCGGCCACCAGCATCTTGGTCACCGCCACCCCGGCCGCGCCCGCCCCGCTGACCGCCACCCGCAGGTCGCCGAGCTTGCGGTCGAGCAGGGTGGCCGCGTTGCGCAGGGCGGCCAGCACGACGATCGCCGTACCATGCTGGTCGTCGTGGAAGACCGGGATGTCCAGTGCCTCGTCGAGACGGCGTTCCACCTCGAAGCACCGGGGTGCGCTGATGTCCTCCAGGTTGATCCCGCCGAACGAGGGTGCCAGGGCCTTGACCACGGCGACGATCTCGTCGACATCCTGGGTGTCCAGGCAGACCGGTACCGCGTCGACCCCGCCGAACTGCTTGAACAGCACGGCCTTGCCCTCCATCACCGGCATCGCGGCGCGCGGGCCGATGTTGCCGAGGCCGAGTACGGCGGAGCCGTCGGTGACGACCGCCACGGTGTTCGACACCCAGGTGTAGTCGTGGGTGAGGGTCGGGTCCGCGGCGATGGCCTCACAGACCCGGGCCACACCCGGGGTGTACGCGAGGGAGAGGTCGTCCCGGGTGGTCAGCGGGACGGTCGAGGCGATGGACATTTTGCCGCCCCGGTGCAGTTGGAAGACGGGATCAGCGGGGTCCACGGTGGGCGAAGGCATGGTGACTCCAGGGAATCTGGCGAGCAGAGGCCAGCCGGTCGTACACACGGTGAAGCGACGAGCGGCGGCGCGTGGTGCGGGGGGTCACCCGGGCGCTTCCGAGCATAGTGCGGATTACCGGCCCAGTATGTGGGCAGGGTCATAACGGTCGGGGTGGTATCCGTCCGGGGCGGGGCCAGTACCGGGCCACCACCCGACCGATCACGTCGGCCACCCCGTACGCCCGGGAGTCGTCCGTGACCAGGTCGTTGTCGCCGTACACCCACCAACCGCCGTCGGTCGGACGGACCGCGCGCTTGACCACCAGCAACTCCGGGCGGCTACGGAAGACCGCGATCACCACGTCGCCGGGGCGGATCTCCCGGCCGCCGCGGCGGACCAGCACCGCGTCGCCGTGCCGCAGGGTCGGCGACATGGAGGGACCGGTCACGAGTACGGGTGACAGCGGCCACCGCAGCTGCGGCACGGACACCCTGTTTCACCTCCACCGGTCTGGGGGACCCCGTCCAGGAGTAATGTCGTCTTGGATCATCGCAAACGTCCTATGGAGGATCCTGATGCGACTTGCACGCATCCTCGCGCCCCGCGTGACCGTCAGCGCGCACTGCGACCTGCCCTGTGGGGTCTACGACCCCGCCCAGGCTCGGATCGAGGCCGAGTCGGTGAAAATGATCTGTGAGAAGTACCAGGCCAACACCGACCCGGAGTTCCGCACCCGCGCCATCCTGATCAAGGAGCAGCGGGCCGACCTGGTCAAGCACCACCTCTGGGTGCTGTGGACCGACTACTTCAAGCCCCCGCACTTCGAGAAGTACCCGCACCTGCACCAGTTGTTCAACGAGGCCACCAAGCTGGCTGGTGCGGCCGGGGCCAAGGGTGCCACCGACCCGGCAAAGGCCGACGAGCTGCTCCAGAAGATCGAGGAGATCTCGAAGATCTTCTGGGAGACCAAGCAGGCCTGAGTGCCCGACACGGCGGCCGACCCACCCCTGCCGGGGGCGGGTCGGCCGCCGTCGTTCTGACCAGGCGCCATTCCGCCGCCGGGGCTGCGGCCACCGCCCGTCGGATGTTGTGCGTGGCCGTCCGGGCCGTCCCGCAGCCGGCGATGGTGACGTGTTTCCACCGTCTCGCACGCTGAGCGGGTAGAGTCCCCGACCGGGGGGATGAGTGGTGACTCAACTGACCGGCCAGTCAACGACCGACGACGACATCGTGCACCTCACCGTGCCTGCCGACGGCGGGTACCTCGGCGTGCTGCGTACTGCCACCGCTGGCCTGGCGGCCCGTCTGCAGTTCGCTCTCGACGAGATCGAGGATCTCCGCATCGCCGTCGACGAGGCCTGCGCCATGCTGCTGGCCATCGCGCCCGGGGACGCCGAACTCGACTGCCGCTTCGCGGTCACCGAGGATGCGCTGACCGTGGAGGTGACCGTGCCCACCGTGCGCGGCGCCAAGCTACCGGCCGAGTCCTCGTTCGCCTGGAAGGTGCTCACCGCGCTGACCACCTCGGCCTCGGCGACCGCAGCCGACGGGCGGGCGACCATCTCCCTGCTGACCCGCCGCGCCTCCGGTTGGTGAGGGGCGGCTACTCGAACCCGAGGGCGCGGGTCGTGGGCGGGCTGACCAGCAGCCAGGTGACCCCCAGCCCGAGCCCGATCAGCGGCACCCCGAGCCAGCCCAGCCCTCCCTGGATCATGAACCAGCCGATCGGCAGCAGCATGAGCTGGAGCACGATGGCGGGAGCGCGGGCCCCGGCCCGGTGACGTGCCAGCGCACTGCCCAGGGCCCAGAGGGCCAGGGCGGCACCGATGGCGAAGGCCGTGACCAACAGCGCCGAGGTCAGGTCCGTGGTGCTGGCCGTGAGGTCGGCCACGACCAGCCAGACGGCGACCAGCCCGACCGCGACCGCCTCGACACGTAGCAGCCGGACCGCCCAACGGAGCGTGACGGGGGTCGGGTGGGAGTCGATGGTCACGCGGTCACGATACCCGGGCCGTCGCGCGGTACAGTGCCGCCCATGCGGGCCGTCCTGCTGGTCAATCCCAAGGCCACCACCACCAGCGAGCGCGCGCGGGACGTACTGGTCCGAGCGCTGCGCAGCGAAGTCGACCTCTCCGTGCGGTACACCCGTCAGCGTGGTCACGCCACCATGCTGGCCAGAGAGGCCGCCGTCGAGGGGGTCGACGTGGTGGTCACTCTCGGTGGTGACGGCACGGTCAACGAGGTGGTCAACGGGCTGATGTCGGCGACCGGTGTCGACGGGCAGCCGCCCACCGCCGAGCGGTTGCCCGCGCTGGCCACCGTGCCGGGTGGCTCCACCAACGTCTTCGCCCGGGCCCTGGGCCTGCCCCGGGAGTGGGCCGAGGCCGCCAGCATGATCATGGAAGGGCTGCGGCTGGGGCGGCGCCGGACGGTCGGTCTGGGCCGCGCCGACGACCGCTACTTCACCTTCTGCGCCGGTTTCGGGCTAGACGCCTCGGTCATCCACCGGGTCGAGGAGGCCCGCCGCCGGGGTCGGGTCTCCTCCCCGGGGCTCTACTTCCGCGCCTTCACCGCACAGTTCCTCTTCGGCACCGAGCGGCGCCACCCGGCGATCCGGCTGGAGCAGCCCGGCGAGGTGACGGAGGGTGATCTGGCGAGCATCATCGTGCAGAACACCGCCCCCTGGACGTACGTCGGGGACCGGGAGGCCAATCCGAACCCGGAGGCGTCGTTCGATCTGGGGCTGGACGTGCTGGCACTTCGTCAGCTTGGCGTTGCCAGTACGACACGGACAGTGACGCAGCTGCTGTCCGCCACGCCCAATCCACGTGGCCGCCAAGTTTTGCGTCGCCACGATGTAGCGGAGTTCACGCTGGTCGCGAGCCGTCCGCAGGCATTTCAGCTCGATGGCGACTATCTTGGTGAGCGGGAAAAAGTCAGATTCACCTCCGTTCCCGCCGCACTCAGAGTAATCTGTTAGGTCTCCGGCACCAGCGGGCGACGTTGGCCGGCGCGGACCAGGGCGTGACGACCGCGACACCCCGAACCGATGCCGGAAATGCCTGCATTGTCCGGCGGACTGTACTATATTGATTCTTGACTGTGGTAAGCCGGGTGACTGGAGTGATCCAGAACTCGGACAAAAGGGTTGTGGGCTTGCTCACCGCGCGGAGTTTTTCTGAGCGTCACCCTTGACATTGCGTAAGTTCGTGAAAGTATTCACAAGCGAACTTGAGTTACCGGGACATTGCCTGGAGGCGCTCGGCGAGCCTGAGCGTTCCAGCAGGTCCTGGGGCTAGCAGCCTGCTCACGCAATGCCGAATTGACGGTTGCAAACCGTCACCATTGGCATTGCGGATGCATATAGGAAAAGCACCAACAGCAACATCTGCCACCCATCCAGAATGAGGAGTGTTGCCGCCATGGACTGGCGTCACCATGCTGTCTGCCGCGACGAGGACCCGGAGCTGTTCTTCCCGATCGGGACGTCCGGTCCGGCTCTCCTGCAGGTCGAGCAGGCCAAGGCCGTCTGCCGGCGCTGCTCCGTGACCGACCAGTGCCTGCAGTGGGCGCTGGAGTCCGGTCAGGACGCTGGCGTCTGGGGCGGGATGAGCGAGGAGGAGCGTCGCGCCGTCAAGCGTCGCGGTGGTCTCCGGGTGCTGCGCGCTCACTCCGCCTGACCTACACACACAGTACGCCCCGGCCGGCCCACGCCCGCCGGGGCGTCCTGCACCCACCCCCTCGCGCTCCCGCCCATCTCCGCGTTGATCATGAGGTTGACGGCAGTCGTTGATCTCCGGACTGCCGCCAACCTCATGATCAACCCGGGCCTCGACGGGGGCCTCAGCGCGGGCTTTGGGGTGGGTGGGTTAGGCGGTGGAGGATCAGGTTGACCAGGTCGGGGGTGTTGGTCAGGGGGGCGGAGGTGGCTACGGCGCCTGCGGCTTGGGCGGCGGTTGTCACTGCGTCGTGGAACAGGCCGGGGGCCAGGAAGTACGAAGCTACGGCTACCCGTCGGGCGCCGCGCGCTTGGAGTCGCCGTACCGCCGTGGTGACGGTCGGGGGTGCTGCGGAGGCGTACGAGACTCGGGTGGGGGTGCCTAGCGAGGCACCTAGGGCCTGGGCCACTCGGCCCACGGAGGCTCGGGCTGCTGGATCTCGGGTGCCTGCGGCCGCCAGCACCAGTGCGTCGAACCGGCCCGGATCGGCCTCCTCCAGTCGCCGTCGCAGCGCGGCCAGCAGCGCCTGATCCACCTGGTCACCCACTGGGCCGAGGACATCGGTGATGGCTACCCGGATCGGCGGCCCGGAGCGCTGGGCGGCCGCCACCGCGGCGGGGATGTCCACTCGCCGGTGGTAGGCGGCGGTGAGCAGCAGCGGTACCAGGATCGCCCGGGGGTGCCCGGCGGCGGCCAACCCACGTAACGCCTCGGTGGGATCGGGCTGGGTGTGGTCCAGCCAACTGGCCAGCACCGGCGCGCCGGGCCGGGCTACCGAGACCGCCCGGGCCAGCGCCCGGGTCGCCTCGGCAGCCCGGGGGTCACGACTACCGTGGGCGACCAGGAGCACCGGCTCTCCGCCCGACCGGTGCCCCTCGACAGGACCCGCCGGGTCGGCGGGCTCCGGCTTGCGGGTCAGAGGTGCAGCCCGCACTCGGTCTTCTCGAACATCGCCCAGCGGCCGGCTCGCGGATCCTCACCGGCCTTCGTCCGCCGGGTGCACGGCCAGCAGCCGATGGAGCCGTAGCCGCGCCGGAACAGCTCGTTGACCGGTACGTTCCATCGGGCGATGTACGCGTCGACGTCCGCCTGGCTCCAGGCCGCGATCGGGTTGACCTTGACCTTCCCCCGGCGGGCGTCGAAGGTCACCACCGGAGTGTTGGCCCGGGTCGGGGACTCGTCCCGCCGCAGCCCGGCGGCCCAGGCGTCGTAGCCGGCCAGGGCCCGCTCCAACGGCTCCACCTTGCGCAACCGGCAGCACTCGTCCGGCGACTTGTTGAACAGGCGTGGGCCGTACTCGCCGTCCTGCTGCCCCACGGTGAGCCGGGGACGGATGGAGCGGACGGTGACCGGCAGCCGGCGGGCCACCGCGTCCCGGACGGCCAGGGTCTCCGGGAAGTGCAGGCCGGTGTCGAGGAAGACCACATCCACCCCGGGTGCCACCCGGGACACCAGGTGGGCCAGCACCGCGTCGGCCATCGAACTGGTCACGCAGAACCGGTCCCCGAAGGTTTCCGCGGCCCAGCGGGCGATCTCCAGGGCGGGCGCGCCCTCCAACTCTCGCCCGGCACGCTCGGCCAGGGTGCGCAGTTGGTCGGGAGTATGTCGCCCGCCACCGGTCGGGGTGGGCGCGGTGTTGACCAGTCCCAGGCCGGTGGCGGAGACCAGGGCGCTCATCGTTGCACCGCCTGGGAGAGCAGGCCGGTGAACCGGACCGTGAACACCCGGGCGCAGGCGTGGCACTCCCAGGCGCCGTGCCCGGTCTCGCTGGGCCGCAGGTCCTCCTCCCCGCAGTACGGGCAGTACAACGGTGCGGCACGGGTCTCGCTGCTCATCGCGTCACCTCGCTCATCGCAGTTGTTCCTCGTCGACCCTGATCACCCAGTTGGCGAAGGTTTCGCCCTCGATACGGCTGGCCAGATAGCGCCGGGCCAGTCGCTCGACGTACTCGGGAAGTTCGTCCGCGGTGGTCTTCAGGCCGCGCAGCTTGCGTCCGAAGCCGGCGGTCTGCCCCTCGGCCATGCCCAGCCCACCGCCCAGGTGCACCTGGAAGCCCTCCACCTGGCGGCCGTCCGGCCCGGTGACCAACTGCCCCTTGAGGCCGATGTCGGCTACCTGGGTGCGGGCGCAGGCGTTCGGGCAGCCGTTGATGTGGATGGAGATGTCCGCGTCGAAGTCGCGCAGTCGCTGTTCCAGGCGGGCCACCAGTTCCTCGCCCCGCGCCTTGGTCTCGACGATGGCCAGCTTGCAGTATTCGATGCCGGTGCAGGCCATGGTGCCGCGCCGCCAGGCCGAGGGTCGGGCCTCCAGGCCGATCTCCCGCAGGCCCGCGACCAGTGACTCCGTCCGCTCCGGCGGCACGTCGAGCACCAGCAGCTTCTGGTACGGCGTCAGCCGGACCCGGTCGCTGCCGTGGGCCTGCACCACGTCCGCCAGTTGGGCCAGCTGGGTGCCGGAGACCCGTCCGACCACCGGGGCGGCACCGACGTAGTGTCGGCCGTCCCGCTGGGGGTGTACGCCGATGTGGTCGATCGGCCTGTCCGGCAGCACCGGGGCGGGCCCGTCCAGCAGGGTCCGGCCCAGGTACTCCTTCTCCAGCACCTCGCGGAACTTAGCCACCCCCCAGTCGGCGACGAGGAACTTCAACCGGGCCCGGTGGCGCAGTCGGCGATAGCCGTAGTCGCGGAAGATGCCGACCACTCCGGCCCAGACGTCCGGCACCTCGCCGAGCGGCACCCACACCCCGAGTCGTTGGGCCAGCATCGGGTTGGTGGACAGTCCTCCGCCGACCCACACGTCGAAGCCGGGGCCGTGCTCGGGGTGGTCGACCCCGAGGAAGGCGATGTCGTTGGCCTCGTACGGGGTGTCCACCAGCCAGGAGATCGAGGACTTGAACTTGCGCGGCAGGTTGGAGTACTGCTTGTCCCCCACGTACCGCCGGACGATCTCGTCGATAGCGGGGGTGGGGTCGACCAGCTCCGCCTCGGCCACTCCGGCGACCGGGCTGCCGAGCACGATGCGGGGGCAGTCCCCGCAGGCCTCCGTGGTCTGCAGGCCCACGGCCTCCAGCCGCCGCCAGATCTCCGGCATGTCCTCGACCCGGATCCAGTGGTACTGGATGTTCTGCCGGTCGGTGATGTCGGCGGTGTCCCGGGCGAATTCCCGGGAGATCTCGGCGATGGTCCGCAGCTGGGCCAGGTCGAGTTGACCACCGTCGACACGCACCCTGAGCATGAAGTATTCGTCTTCCAGCTCGTGCGGTTCCAAGACAGCGGTACGACCTCCGTCGATTCCTGCCTTACGCTGGGTGTAGAGACCCCACCAGCGGAACCGGCCACGAAGGTCCTGCGGATCGATGGAGGCGAAACCACGATGGGCGTAGATGTTCTCGATCCGGTCCCGCACGTTCAGCGGGTCGTCGTCCTTTTTGATCCGCTCGTTGGGGTTGAGCGGCTCGCGGTGTCCGAGTGCCCACTGGCCCTCACCGCGGGCACGGCGCGGTGCCCGGGGCGGACGCGCCGATAGGTTCCCCGTGCGGGCCGGAATGTCGCTGACCGCCATCGCGGCGTCCTCCGTTGTTTGCGGTGCCTCGATCGGGTACGCAAACGGAACGCCCGGCTCTCATCAGGGCCGTGGACAACGGTGTCTTGGGCGGCCGGCTCGCTGCGTACCCGAGGCAGAATGGTCGGGCGTCGTCAGTGGGCCGGACAGATGGCGCTGCGCACGCGGCCGTAATCGACGTGGCGGCGAGCCACGAAGCGGCGTACCACGGCGGCAGTCATGAGTGTCATGCTGCCACACCTGCGACAGGCCGGCCAATGAGCTCGCGCGGGTTCCCACATCACGGGCGTTCGCTGCCGCCACCGACAGACACCAAGGTGTGGCAGGCTCACATCATGGGGGATTTGTCCGATAGGTCGATCCCGGCCACCAGGGCGGGCGTAGGACTCACCGGGTGGTATCCGCGCTCCCTGCCGGTCTGGCTGCTACCGGCGGCCCTCACCATGATCGTCACCCTGGCCGGGCTGGACGCCGCCCAGCTGTGGCGGGACGAGTTGGCCACCTGGAGTGCCGCCACCCGGTCGGTGCCCGGTCTGCTCCGGCTGGCCGCCAGCATCGACGCCGCCACCGTTCCGTACTACCTGCTCATGCACTTCTGGCTGCTGGTCGCCGGGGACACCGTGGCCGCCCTGCGGCTGCCGTCCGCGTTGGCGATGACGGCAGCCGCGGGACTGACCGCCGTACTCGGTCAACGGCTGTGGAACACCCGGGTCGGCCTCCTGGCCGGCCTGCTGTTCGCGGTGCTGCCGGCCACCGCCCGGTACGGCCAGGAGGCCCGGCCGTACGCCCTGGCCACCTTCCTGGCCGTCTGGAGCACCCTGCTGCTGGTCGACGCCCTGCGCCGGCCCAGCCGGGGTCGATGGGTGGGGTACGCCCTGGTGACGGCCGCACTCGGGCTGACCCACCTGATCGCCGTGACCCTCATCGCCGCGCACGCCGTCGTGGTGCTCACCTACCGGACGCGAACCGCCACCCCGGCCCGGACCGAACCCGCCCCGGCCGGGGCCGAGCACCCCCCGAGCCAGGCCGAGCACCCTCCGGGCCGGGCCGAACCCGCCCGCCAAGGCAGGAGTCGGGCAGGTTGGTTCGCGCAGCTCCGGCCCTTCCCGGTGGCCCTGGTGCCGACCGTCCTGCTGGTCGCCCCGCTGGCCCTGCGCGCCCGGGAACAGCGGGAGCGTCAACTGAACTGGGTGGACACCGCCCGACTCGGGGACCTGGCCGCCTTGCCCGGCGGGCTGGCGCAGACCGCAGCGGTGGGCGGCCTGCTGGTGGCCCTGGCGGCCCTCGGCGCCGGACGACTGGGCCGACGGGCCTCGATCCCGATGACCTGCCTGCTGTTGCCGGTGCTGCTGCTGTTCACCGCCGGGTTGATGGTCCCGCTGTGGGTGCCCCGCTACCTGATCTTCGTGGTGCCCTTCGGTTGTCTGCTGGCCGGCGCCGCGTTGGCCTCGGCGCGTTTTCGGGTCGCCCTCGTCGTGGTGGGCCTGGCCGGGCTGCTGGGGCTGCCGGACCATGTGGCCCTGCGGCGTACCCACGAGTGGCCCCGCACCGCCACGGTCGACTACCAGGGGGCGGCCCAGATCATCGCCGCCGGTCGACAGGACGGTGACGCCGTGGTCTACCACCCCCGCGACGGCTGGCTCTTCCTCGACCTGGGCATGCGCTACCACCTGCGCGGGCAGGCGCCCCGCGACGCGCTGCTGGCGCAGGGACAGCAGGACCGGGGGGACCTGTGGGCCACCGAGTGCGACCACCCGGCCGCCTGCCTGGCCGAGGCGGACCGGGTCTGGCTGGTGGTCGCCGGGCACAGCGACCACCCGCTGGCCACCGTCACCGGCGCCAAGGGGGAGGCGCTGCGCACCGCCTATACGGTCCAGCGGCTCTGGTCCCGCTCCGGCCTCACGGTCGCCCTACTCAGTCCTTCCGACTGAGCAGGACAAGGCGTACGCCCTCGAACTGATCGTCCTGGATCACCTCGAACCTGCGCAGCAGTCCGGCGCGCTGCGGCGGAAGTCCTTCCAACGGATCCGACGAGTAGGTCGTGCTGATCAGCCAGATCCGGTCCGTGTCGCGCAGGCAGGCGGCCGAATCCTTGTCCTCACACTCCGAGGCGGAGTACGACCCCCGGTCGACGGAGGTGACGGCGAGGAAGACATCCCGGGGCTTCACATCGTTACGCATCTCGTAGTCGACCGCCTCCCGGGCGAGGTCGGAGAGCTTGCCGAAGACATCGTTGTAGGCCAGTCCGTCACCCGGCTGCATGCCCCGCCGCATCGCATCGATGGCGCCCTGGTAGTCCGGCTGGCCGACGACCGGACTCGCCCGCACCACCCGATGGTCGGGTAGGACCAGGTAGGCCAGGCCCGGCAGCACCAGCATCGCGGGCAGCAGCCAACTCCAGGCGCTGGTGGACCGGGGCAACAACCGCGCCACGGAACAGACGCCGATCGCGGCCAGGATCGCCCAGGCCGGCAGGGTGAACAGCACGTACCGGGGCAGGAAGAGGTGCAGCACGTCGAAGGTCACATAAGCGAAGATCGGCGGCAGCAACGCCCAGGTGAGCAGTGCGGGAAGCATGCGGTTGCCGGTACGCCAGGCCACCAGCGCGCCGATCGCGCCGAGCCCGACCACCGCCGCCATGCCCCGGGTGGACAGGAACAGGTCGCCCGGAAAGCGCAGCACCGCGTCGAGATCGGCCTTGATCCACGAGATCGAGGCGGACTGACCGGAGGCGACCGTCAGCAACGGCAGGACCAGGAGGCCGGCACCGCCGACATAACCGAACCACTGGTACCGGCGATTGTCGTCGCGGTCGACAGTGCCGCGCAGCATCATCAGCAGATGGGCGGCGAGCACCAGGAACGACACGAAGTGCAGCCAGCCCATCAGAGCGACGGCCAACAGGTAGAGCACCCAGCGACCGCGTACCGGCTTCTCCAGCGCCCGCAACAGCAGCAGGGTCGCGACGGTGGCCGCCATGGTCACCAGCGCGTACGACCTGGCCTCCTGCGCGTACCGGCTCACCGAGGGGATGAGGACGAAGATCAGACCGGCCACCAGCCCCGGACCGGCGCCCGCCAACCGGCGACCGATAAGTGTGGTGGCCGCGGCAGCGATCGCCATCGCCGCCAACGAGGGCAGCCGCATCGCCAGCGGCTCGTCGCCGACCAGTTGGATCCAGCCCCGCACGATCATGAGGTAGCTGACGTGCACCAGGTCGGTGTTGGAGAGCAGGTGCCGCAGGTCCGCGGTACCCAGCACGGCGGCGTGCCAGGTGGCGTACTCGTTGTTCCACATCTGCCGATCGGCGGCACCTTGATAGCCGACGGTAAGCGCAGCGAGCGCCGGCAGCAGCGCCAGCCATCCGGTGTGGCGGCCCGGGGAGACCTTTTCCGCACGCGCCTGCGCCGGGCTGTCGGCGGCAGCGTCCCTGGTCGGTCTGCCGGAGAGGAGAATCTGGTTCGACATCATCCGCTCACCTGACCGGGAAGCCGTAGGTGGCATTCTTCGCCTGCTGCCGGAACGCCCGGATCGCCGCCTCGTCACGGTCGATGTTCCACTTGGCCGAGCCGTCGTTGTTGAAGAAGACGAACCCGATGACTTCAGGGTCCTTGGCCGCCCCGGTGAACAGGTCGGCAATCCAGCTGGGTCGTAGGTTGCCCGGCTCGGCCGCGGTCTCCACGATCAGGAAGGGCTTGTCGGTGAAACCTCGGACCTGCTTCATCGTCGGCCCGAACAGTGCCGCATAGGTGTTCGCCCCGTGGTGGGTGTAGTAGCCGTCGATGCCGATCCAGTCGACGTACCGGTCGCCCGGGTAGAGCGGCTTGAGCTTGACCTCCGGCATGGGATTGATGACGTTCGGCGTCCAGGCCCAGATGACGTTTGTCGCGTCGGCCTCGGCGAACAGCCCGTGGATATGCTTCCACGCGGCCACGAAGTGGGCGGCCTTGTTTCCCGCGCGGCGCATGCCCCACGAGTACCAGTTGCCGTTCATCTCGTGCGCGAAGGTGAGCATGATCGGCAGGTTCACCTTCCGGACGCCCGCCGCGAACTCCTTGATGTAGTCGTCGTGCCTGCCGGCGGCGATGTCCGACAGATTCGCGTCGAACGGCTCCCAGCGCACCGCCGGCAGCGCGCCGTACTCGTAGATCTGCCTGACCTCGTCGGCCGCGAATCCATCGTCGAAGCTCAGGTAGAGCGTCACCACGTTGGGCTTCTTGCCGGTCTTCTTGGCGAACGTCTCGATCAGTTTCATCTTCGGGGGCGCCCCGTCGATGGCCACACCCAGGTATTTGCCGCCCTCGGGGCGGAGCAGGTGCGTGGGGTCGTACACCGGCAGTACGGAGGGCCCGGCGCTGGTCGCCGCCTGGGCCTGCTGTCGAACAGCGGCATCGCCCGCGAGCATGCGGGTGACGTTCAGGTTCGCCACCACGGCGTACTCGATCGCGGCCAGCGCGATCAGCACAGCTCCAATGATCAGGTGGCGGGTCTTCACCTGATCACCTCAACGTCCTTCTCGGGCTCCACCATGAGCGCCTGCGCCACAACCAGCAGGAAGAAGACACCGCTGAGGAAGGCCGGCAGGAAGATCAGCGGGTCCGCTCCGGAGACTAGCCGCCACCCGGCGAGCCCGACCCAGATCAGGCCGCTGCCGGCGGTCCAGACCTTCATCCCGGTCCAGAGCCGCTTGGTCTTGCTCTTCTTGGCGGTACCCCCGGTGGGCTGCCAGCCCATCCGTCGACCCCGGATGATGTCGATGATGGCGTAGGCGTGCGCCCAGCCGTAGATCATCTTCACGGTCCAGCTTTCCAGTCGGTACGAGGCCCGATGCCACAGCGGGAAGATGATGAGGTTGTAGATCACGCTGGGCAGGATCAACAGGTAGTTCGCCAGGGCGATCTGCTCGGCGAAGACGGTCAGCATGAGGATCGGGATGATCGGCGCGACGAAGGTGAACAGCCCGGTGTGCAGGTAGTAGCAGAAGCCCGAGATGTAGCTGAGCCGGGCCCGCCAGCGCAGCTTGGTGCGCCAGAACTTGCGCGACCCCATCAGGCTCATCGAGCCGGCGCACCAGCGGTACTGCTGGGTGAAGAAGGAGTCGACATCCGACGGGCAGAGCCCGGCCGCCAGCACCACCGGGATGTAACGCAGGTTCCAGCCCTGCATCCGCAGGTCGAAACCGGTGTGTACGTCCTCGGAGTGCTCGATCAGGGTGGAGCCGCCGATCGAGTTGAGGGCCGCCCGACGGTAGATGGCGCAGCTACCGACACAGATCGCCGAGTCGTGTGCCTGCCGGGAGACCTGGACGGAGCGGTAGAAGAGTTCCTGGACCGCCCCGGCCCCCCGTTCCACCCAGCTCTGCCCCTTGTGCACCCGGAAGTACTGCGGGGACTGCACGATGCCGGCGCGCGGTTCGGCGTCGAACCAGGGCAGCATCTGGTTGAGCATGTCCTTGCGCGGGACGAAGTCGGCGTCCAGGACCAGGATGAAGTCGCCCAGGGTGCGCTCGAAGGCGTACCGCATGTTGCCGGCCTTCTTGAACCAGCCCCGGTTGGGCCGCCGCTGGTAGACGAAGCCGAAGGCCAGGGACATCCGCTCCATGGCCTCGGTGGGCGAGTCGTCCAGCACGTACACGACCACATTGCCCTGGTAGTGCCGCTGCATGGCGCGCACGTGCTCCCAGGTGTTGCGCAGCACGTGCGGCGGTTCACCGCAGACCGGCAGGAAGACGTCCACGGTCGGATAGCGCTGGGGCCGCCACTCGCGCACCAGCCGCTTGTGCCGCTCCATGTCGAAGCCGGGGGTGAAGGCGTTCACCCACAGCGAGATGACGTAGTAGACGACCGTGAAGAACAGCAGCGGGGCCAGCAGCCACAGCCACGGGGTCAGCCGGACGAACAGCATCTGGCTGGTGATCAGACAGGCGAAGCTGATCAGCGACGGCACCATCAGGCTGGCCAGCCGACGCTTGCGGTAGGAGTAGAGCTCCTCGTCCGTCGGCGGCAACGGCACCGGCGCGTACGCCGGCCGCTGCTGGCGAAGTTCGTCGTTCGAGCGCGGGGTCCACCTGCTGGTCAGCTGCCGTGGTACCCGCAACTCGGCGGTCGGATCAGCCACGGTCGGTGGCCGGTCCGCAACCGGCGGTGAACTCATCCCCGTATCCCCGTTCTCCAGACAGCCACGATCTTGCCGAAAGGTGGTGGGCGATCGGTGCGCCGGTGTCAAGGAAGTCGGGCACGGCGGACGACCGTGCCCGTCGATGGTCGCCCGAAACGTTTTCAAGAAAGCCCGGCGGGTGTCAACACGGCCCGGCATCAATGCCACCGATCGTGATAGAGCAGACACCGATCCACCCCATCCCGATCAGAACCGGACGTTGTTCCGGCGGGTCAGCCTCCCGGACGCTCCGCGCCGCCGCGGGCCAGGGGCACGGTGAGGACGGCCTCGGTGCCGCCTGCGGCGCCGGGGCGCAACTCGATGCTGCCCCGCAGTTCCCCGGTGACCAGCGCGCGGACGATCTGAAGCCCCAGCTTGGCCCCGCCTTCGGAGTCGAACCCGGACGGTAGTCCTCGACCGTTGTCCGCGACCGTGACATGCAGGGTCTTGCGCGACCGGTGCACGGTGACCGCCACCTGCGGCTCCTGCGGCTGCGGCTGCCGCTCGTCGGCCTCCTCGGCGGGCGGGAAGCCGTGCTCGACGGCGTTGAGCAGCAGTTCGTTGAGGACCATCACCAAGGAGGTGGCGATCTCCGCGGGCAGCACCCCGAAACTGCCCGCGCGGCGCATCCCGACGGTCACCTCGGTCGCGGCCACCTCGGTCGCCGCGCTGGCCACCCGGTCCACGATCCCGTCGAACTCCACCGCCTCGTCGCTGGACATGGAGAGGGTCTCGTGCACCAGCGCGATCGAGGCCACCCGGCGTACGGACTCCTCCAGCGCCACCCGCGCCTCCGGCATGGCCACCCGGCGGGCCTGCAGGCGCAGCAGGGCCGCGACGGTCTGGAGGTTGTTCTTCACCCGGTGATGGATCTCCCGGATGGTGGCGTCCTTGGTGATCAGGGCGCGGTCGCGACGGCGTACCTCGGTGATGTCGCGGACCAGGACCAGCGCGCCGATCGGCACTCCGGCGGGCATCAGGGGCAGGGCCCGGGTGAGCATGGTCGCGCCCCGGGCGTCGATCTCCCGCCGGGGTGGTGCCTCACCCCGCAGGGCGGCGAGGATGCCGTTGGCGGCCTCGGTGCCCTCCAGGGGGTCGTTGGCCAGTCGGCGGTGCAGCGCCGCCAGATCCTCGCCCACCAGGTGGGAGGCGTAGCCCAGCCGCCGGTACGCGGACTGGGCGTTCGGGCTGGCGTAGGTGACCTTGCCACCGGCGTCCAGCCGGACCAGGCCGTCGCCGACCCGGGGCGCCGAGGTGGTCTCCCCCGGGTGCCGGGGCGGCGGGAAGGTCCCGTCGGCGATCATCTGAGCCAGGTCGTCCGCCGTGGTCAGGTAGTTCAGCTCCAACTGGCTGGGGGTACGCGCGGTGGACAGGTTGGTGTCCCGGCCCACCACGGCGATCACCTCGCCGGATTCCCCGTCGGCGGCCCGCAGCCGGACCGGGATCGCCTCGTGCCGGGCGGGCACGTCGCCGTACCAGACCGGGTCGCCCTCCCGCCAGATCCGCCCCTGCCCGTAGGCGACCTCCAGGTGCGCCACCTCCGGCCCGCCGACGATCCGCCCCACCTGGTCGTCCTGGTAGGCGGTGGGGGCGGTCGTCGGCCGGACCTGGGCCACGCAGAGGAAGCTGCCCTCCCCGTCCACCGGCACCCACAGCAGCAGGTCGGCGAAGGAGAGGTCGGACAGCAGTTGCCAGTCACCGGCGATGCGGTGCAGGTGGTCGATGTCGGCCGGGCGCAGACGGGTGTGCTCTTCGGCGAGGTCACGCAGCGTGGACACGCCGACCAGCGTGCCATGCGGGCGGTCACATCGTCGCGGTGACCTTCTTCAACCCCCGTGGCGCGTCCGGGTCCTCACCCCGGGCCAGGGCCAGGGCCAGGGCCAACCGTTGCAGGGGCAGGATGTCCAGCAGGGGGGCGTACCGCTCGTCGACCTCCGGTACCGCCACCCGGGTGGCCCCGGCGACCTCGGCGGAACCGACCACGACCACGTCGGCCCGCCGCTCCCCCAGCCGGGGCAGCACCTCACCCATCGCCCGACCGCCGGGGCCGGAGCCGACCACGGCCAGCACGGGCACGTCCGGGTCGGTCATGGCCAGGGGGCCGTGCAGCAGGTCGGCGCCGGAGAAGGCCAGGGCCGGCAGGTAGGAGGTCTCCATCAGCTTCAGGGCCGCCTCCCGGGCGGTCGGGTAGGCGTACCCCCGGCCGGTGGTGACCAACTGCCCGGCGAACCGGTAGCGCGGCGCCAACTGGGTGGCGGTGGGGTCGGCCAGGGTACGGGCGGCCAGCTCGGGCAGGTCGGCCAGGGCGCGGCGTTCCTCCTCGGGCAGCACCCCGTCACCGGCCCGGATGCCCTCCACCAGCATCAGCAGGGCGAGCAGTTCGGCCGTGTAGGTCTTGGTGGCCGCCACCGCCCGCTCGTGCCCGGCCGCGATGTCCACCCCCAGGTCGGCGATGCCGGCCAGCGGGGAGTCCGGGGCGTTGGTGACCGCCAGGGTCAGGGCACCGGCCTCGCGGGCCACCCGCAGCACCTCGGCCAGGTCGGGGGAACCCCCGCTCTGGCTGACCCCGACGACCAGGGCGTCGGACAGGTCCGGCCGGGCCCCGAAGAGGGTGATCGCGCTCGGGGAGGCCAGACCGGCCGGCAGGCCCAGCCGGATCTCGGCCAGGTAGGCGCCGTACAGGGCGGCGTGGTCGGAGGTGCCCCGGGCGGTGAAGACCACGTGCCGCGGGCGGCGTTCGGCGATGGCTGCCGCGACCCGGGCGATGGGGGTGGCGTACTCGGCGCTCAGCAGTCGTTCGTAACCCGCCGGCTGCTCGTCGATGTCGGCCGCCATGCCGCTTCCTGGACGTGTCACGAAAACTCCTCCCGTGCGCGATCCCCGCGCGATTCCTGTTCAGTCTTGCACCTTTGGACGCTCACAGGCAATTTAGTGAGCAGGTTTGCGCAGTCGATCACCAAAAGTCGATGCCGTCGCCTACGCTGACCCGGCCGCACCGCCAACCGGTACCGACCAGTGAGAGGACGACGTGGCCGAGGGAACCGACGATCGGGCGTTGCCGGCGACGGAGGAACTGGCTCTGGCCCGGGAAGCCCTGGCCGCCGGCGACCTGACGCACGCCGCCGACCATGTCGCGGGTGCCCTGGCCCGGGCACCCACCCTGCCGGAGGTGCACGAGACCCTGGCCCGACTGGCCGCGGCCAGCGGTTCCGGCGGACTGGACCTCTTCCCGCTGCACCATCACACCTTCGTCGGGGCGGTGGTCGCCCGGGCACACCTGTTGGCTGCGGCCGGCCGCCCGGCCGAGGGTCTGGACCTGCTGGTCGCCGCCGCCGCGCACGCCCCCCGCACAGACTGGGCGGGGGTGCCCTGGGTCACCTCACCCGAGTTGGTCGAACAGCTGGGGCCGGACCGGGTGGCTCGGGTGCTGATGCAGGTCTGCGCCGCCGCCCCCGATCCGGTGCCCCGACCCGACCGGGCCGCCCTGGCGCCGTACCTGACCCTGGCCCGCAACGCCATCACCGTCCACCCCGAGCACGCGCTGCTGCTGGGCACGGCGTCCGCGCTGGCCCGGCGGGCCGGTGAGGTGCCGCTGGCGGTCCGCTGGGCCAGCCGGGGGGTACGTGCCGCCCCCTCAAAGATGGGCGAGGTGTGGCTGGGGTACGCCCTGCGCAGCGCCGGCCGGACCCGGGAGGGCCTGGCCGCGCTCCGACGGGCGGTCGACCACGACCCGGAGGACCTGGCGGTGTACGCCGACATCGCCGGCACCCTGGCCGACCACGGACGGCTGGACGAGGCGCTGAGCTGGATCGAGCAGGCCCTGGTGCGCAACCCCTCCTTCGACTGCGCGGTGCACACCGCCCACCGGCTGCGGTTCCAACGCGACGGCGACGTACGCCACCTGGTGGCGCTGGCCGACTACATCCGCGACAACCCGGACGACTCGCACGAGCACTCCGATCTGGCCGAGTGCTGTCGGGGCCGTCCCTGGCTGGGGCAGTTGACCCCACCGACGACCAGCCTGACGGTACGCCCTGCGCCGTTGCCCCTGACCGGGCCCGAGTCGACCCCGCCCCCCTCGACGGAGGCGGCCCGACGGCTGCGCCAGGTTGCCCACCTGGCCTGGCCCCACCCGCCCGCGGCGTACGACACCGCGGTGGCCCTGGCCACCCTCGACCTGACCGATCTGCTCGGCCTGCTGGCCCATCCTCCCCAGACCCCGGACAACGCGCTGGGACGGGTGCTCTCGGGTCAGGACCCGGCGCTGTGGGTCCGGTGCGTGCAGGTGTGGACCTGCCTGGGTCTGCTGCACCACCGCACCGACGAACCCTGGGCCACCTCCACCCGACGCCAGGTGCTGGTCGAGTTGGCGCAGGCGGCCGAGGTCACCGAGGCGGCCCTGTTCGCGCTGATGACGGCCGCCTGGGTGGACCCCTCGGTCCGGCCGGATGTGGCACGACTGGTCACCCAGCGGCTGGCGGCGGCGACCGGTGATCAGAGGGCTCCGTTACCGGTGACCGTCTCCCTGGCCCATCTGGCGCTGGCCACCCCGGACCTCGACCCGGAGTGCGCCGCCCTGGCCCGCATGTTGGCCGGCGTCCCCGCCCAGCCCGGTCGGGGCCCGCTGCGCGGGCTGCTGGCCCGGCTGCTGCGCCCCTTCCGCCCCCGCCTGCCCTCCCCGCCCGCCTAGGCGGGTGGGGTCAGGGACAGGCGCAGGGCCAACAGGTGGACCCCGGGCAGGGGGGACCAGTCCAGCTCGGGGGTGCGGATGAAGCCCCGGCGGCGGTAGAGCCGCTGGGCGGATTCGGCGTAGCCCTCGCGTACGCAGATGGCCAGGGCGGTGCAGCCCCGCCCGGTGGCCCGGTCGACGCAGGCCTGGACCAGTGCGGCACCCACCCGGCGGCCCTGCGCCGCCGGGTCCACCGCCAGCATCCGGAACTCGGCCTCCCCCGGGCCGGACACCTCGGCGTACGGGCTGCCGGGCAGGACGAAGGTGACCGAGCCGAGCAGCTGACCGGTGGCCGGGTCCACGGCGACCAGGACCTCACCGTGGGCGGCCCGGCCGGCCACATCGGCCAGCACCTCGGCGTACCCGGTCTCGCCCTTGAGCTGACCGTCCGCCTCGTACGCCGCCACGGTGAGCCGGGCCACGGCCGGGAACTCCGCCGGCTCGGCCGTACGGATCGAAGTGCCGGTCAACCGATCACCGCGATCAGGTCACCGTCCTGCACCACGTCGCCCTCGTTCACCGCGAGCTGCTGCACCACACCGTCGGACTCGGCGACCACCGGAATCTCCATCTTCATCGACTCCAGGATCACCAGGGTGTCGCCCTCGGAGACGGTGTCCCCGGTAGACGCGACCACCTTCCAGACGTTCGCCACCATCTCGGCGCGGATCTCCTCGGCCATGTTCGGGCCCCTTCCTCGCGGCTGCCTGTGACGTATCCAATCATGTGCCCGGTTTCCCCGGGCCGCAGCAGCCCCGCCCACCTCCCTCGGAGACGGGCTCTAACATCAACGGGTCGGACCCGGACGCCGGCGCGGACCGGTGCGTGCATCGGCGCCGAAGTCGTACGCAGGCGATCCGACCATCACTAGGAGGTCAGCATGGCGAAGAAGGCCCGTAAGAAGAAGGCCCGTAAGAAGAGCGCCGCCAACCACGGCAAGCGCCCCAACTCCTGAGCTGGTCCGCACCGCGGATCGGACACACGAACGCCGGTGGCCCAGGTCGGGCCACCGGCGTCGGCGTGTCGGGCGAAAACTTCAGTCGGCCAGTTCGCGCGATTCCGTGGTCTCGAAGATGACCAGCTCGCTCAGTCGGATCCGCAGCCGCTCGCGCAGTTCGTCCGGCGCGGACTCGTTGCCGCAGCAACGGGCCACCAGCGCCTTGACCTCCTGCTCGATGCCGTACTCCCGCAGGCAGGGGCCGCACTCGTCCAGGTGGTGCCGGATCAGCGCCCGGCGTTCCTGCGCGCACTCCAGATCGAGGTAGAGGTAGACCTCGGCGAGCACCTCACGGCAATCCGTCTCGTGCGGATCTCCACAGCTCACGTCACACCTCCCGGCCACTGGCAGCGGCCGAACTCCGGGCCGACGGCGCGGCGGAGAAGCCGCGCTCCGCGGCGTAGCCCTCAAGCAGCTTGCGCAGATTACGACGACCGCGGTGCAACCGTGACATCACGGTACCGATCGGGGTGCCCATGATGTCGGCGACCTCCTTGTAGGAGAACCCCTCGACATCGGTGAGGTAGACCGCCAGCCGGAACTCCTCCGGCAACTGCTGGAGGGCCTCCTTGACGTCGGTGTCCGGCAACCGGTCCAGCGCCTCGGTCTCCGCGGACCGCAGACCACTGGAGGTGTGCGACTCCGCCTCGGCCAGCTGCCAGTCGGTGATCTCGTCGGTCGGCGCCTGCACCGGCTGCCGCTGCCGCTTGCGGTAGGTGTTGATGTAGGTGTTGGTCAGGATCCGGTACAGCCAGGCCTTCAGGTTCGTGCCCTGCTCGAACTGGTGGAAAGCCGCGTACGCCTTCAGGTAGGTCTCCTGGACCAGATCCTCGGCATCCGCCGGGTTGCGGGTCATCCGCAGGCCCGCCGCGTACAACTGGTCGACGAATGGCATCGCGTCCCGTTCGAACCGGGCCCTGCGCTCGTCCGTCTTCTCGGTGGTCAACCGCACATCCCCTCGGGTCGGATGCTTCCCCGCCGAGAATACGCGCCCAGACCTACCGGGAGTTCGGGTTCCGACGGGTGTGCCCGTCGCCACCTCAGCCGGCGGCATCGCCGCGGGCCACTGCGGACCGGCCAACAGCTGCCTGAGCTGCTTGGCCTCCCGCTCGTCACGCTCCCGGTCCCGGCACTGGATCGGCACCACTCACCCCCTCCGCACGGTGTTCGTCCGTGGGGTGCAACATCCGTCGCAGGTCCGGGCATTCCGCCTCGACTCCTCCCGATCCTGGTCCCGACCGTGGCTGCAGGCACCACGGCCGGGACCAGGAAGGGCCTGGGAGCCCGGCACCGCCCGTGATCCAGGCGACACCATCGGGTGCAACGACCCGGCGCGGCAGCCGGAAACGGCGGGCCAGACCTCCCGACCGGCGTCGCCCCGCCGACCCGAATCGGCTCCGGGCCCGGTCAGCCCTGGGCCCAGCCCTGTCCGCGCAGCCAGTCGAGCACCACCGCGGCCGTTCCGGCGGGATCGACCCGCAGGTCGTGCCGCTGCCCTGGCCGCACCACCACCTGCACCCCCGGACCGGGTTCGGGCACCCCGAAGGGGTCCCGGTCGCCGTTGACCACCAGGGTGGGCAGGCCGGTCGCCAACTCCCCCGCCCGGCTGCGCTCCGGCCGTCCGGGCGGATGCAGCGGGAAGGCGAGGGCCACCACCCCCACGGCCCCGACCTCACCGGCCGTACGACAGGCCACCCGGGCTCCGCTGGACCGGCCACCCACCAGCAGGGGTACCCCCGGCCAGCGGTCCCGCAGCGCGGCCAGCACCACCCGCCAGGCCTCGTCGAGGTGCCCGGCCGGTGCGGGCGCACGCCGACCGGCCACCCGGTACGGCTGGGTCACCCGAGCGACGATCACCCCGGCGGTCACCAGGGCCTCGCGCAGCCCCAGCAGATCCGGGGCGTCCACCCCGCCGCCGGCACCGTGGCCCAGGGCCAGCAGCGCCCGGGGCGCCCTCTCGGGGATGTCGATGTCCACCCGGGCCGGGCCTCGTGGTGTCTGGATGATGTCTTCCTGCGGCACGGCCTCATTCTGCGGGCCGCCGCCGTCAAGCGGAGCAGACTCCTGCGCCGCCGGCCACGGTCACCTCAGCGGGAGGTGACGAGTGTGAGTAGTCGATCGCGGACGGGAGGCCCCGCCTCGCTGGCGACATCGGGATCCGGCTGCACCTCGTCGCGCCAGGCCACCAGCATCGCCCGCCGCTCCCGCGGGGTGGTGCCACCCCACACCCCGTGGCAGTCGCCGACCTCCAGGGCCCAGGCCAGGCAGGAGCCCTGCACGTCGCAGGAGCGGCACAGGGCCACCGCGGCGTCCGCCGGCTCGTTCGGCGCCGGGAAGAACGTTTCCGGATCAACACTCTGACAGGTGCCCCTGGTGCGCCAGGCTTCATCCTGTCGACGCTCGCGCAGGGCCCGCAACAGTCGCGGATCACGCCGCGCAGCGGCTACCTCATGTGGACGGGGCATACGCGCCCTGGTCATCCACCCACCTCCCCCGTGGGACCAGCAACATCGATGAATACCACTCACCTGGACGGGAGCGATAGCCATCACCGGCGCTGTGTTGTATCGCATTTGTGGACATCGAGACAAGAGTTCGCCGGAAAGTTGCCTAAACGATCGGCTGACCTTTCACCCGTAATCGCGGCAAATCACACCCGACAATGCGCGGGGGCTCCGCTCAGAACAACCTGACCTCGGCGGAGTCATCGACCCTTGCCGACGGCACCCGGGCGATCAGCTCCGGGCCGTCGTTTCGCACATTGCCCACGGCCGTCCCCACCGGTCGGATCTCGATGCCGGCGAGCCAGTCCAGCGGCGGTGGGGCCAGCAGGCTGGTCGGCTCCTCGGAGGAGCCCAGCCAGGTGGCCCACCGCTGCGGCGGCAGCAACAGGGGCATCCGGTCGTGCACCTCGGCCAGCTCGCCCAGGGCGGCCGTGGTGAGCACGCTGAAGGTCAGCAGGGGACCACTCGGGGCCTCCCAGGTCGACCAGATGCCGGCGAAGGCCAGCACGGGCTCCTGGACCGAGGTCATGTAGTAGGGCTGCTTGGCTCCACCCGGCCGGCGGACCCACTCGTACCAGCCGTCGGCCGGGACCAGACACCGGCGGCGGGCGAAGGCCGGGGCGTACGCCCGGCTGGTGGCCACCGTCTCGGCCCTGGCGTTGATCATGCGGGCGGCGTTGGCGGGCGACCGGGACCAGGCGGGCAGAAACCCCCAGCGCCCCGCCGAGAGCGCCCGATGCCCCTGCGGGTCTAGCCGGACCAGGGGCACCCGGTCGGTCGGCGCGACGTTGTAGTCGGCCACCAGGTCACCTGCGGTCTCGTCGACGGCCTCGAAGATTCCGCTCAGGTCACCGGAGCTCCGGGTCGTGGCGTACCTCCCGCACATGCCGCACACGCTAGCGCGTCGGCGGCGGTTACGACGTCCCGTCCACCGGGAGCGACCGCGACGGCCGACGGACCCCCCGCCCGAGACACGGCAGAATGTAACCGTGGGGAACCCGACCGCGACCCGGCCGCTACAGCCGTGGACCGCCCCGACCGCCACCGATCCGGTCACGGCCTCGCTACGGCTGCCCGGATCCAAATCCATGACCAACCGCGCCCTGGTGCTCAGCGCGCTGGCCACCGGCCCCTCGACCCTGGCCAAGCCGCTGCGGGCCAGGGACACCGAGTTGATGGCCGGTGGGCTGCGGGCCCTGGGCGCCCATGTGTCGATCACCGACGACGAGCGCTGGCTGGTCCGGCCGCACCGGCTGGTCGGCCCGGCGCATGTCGATGTCGGGCTGGCCGGCACGATCATGCGTTTCGTGCCCCCGGTGGCCGGGCTGGCCGTGGGGCGGGTCACCTTCGACGGCGACCCGGCCGCCCGTACCCGCCCGCTCGGGCCCCTCATCGAGGCGCTGCGCTCGCTGGGGGTACGGGTGGACACCCCGCCGACCGGCAGCCTGCCTCTGGCCGTGCAGGGCACCGGCCAGGTCACCGGCGGGGAGGTCGTGATCGACGCCTCCGCCTCCAGCCAACTGGTCTCCGGGCTGCTGCTGGCCGCCCCCCGGTTCGACCGTGGGCTGGTGGTCCGGCATGTCGGCCCGCCCGTGCCCTCGGCACCCCACCTGCGGATGACCGTACGGATGCTGCGGGCCGCCGGAGCGGCCGTCGACGACAGCACCCCGGACGTCTGGGTGGTCGAGCCCGGTCCGCTGACCGGCCGGGGCTGGGAGATCGAGCCCGACCTGTCCGGGGCGGTGCCCTTCTTCGCCGCCGCCCTGGTCACCGGCGGCGAGGTGACCCTCCAGGGCTGGCCACGCAGCAGCGCCCAGCCGGTCGAGCGGCTGCGCTCCCTGTTGACCCAGATGGGTGCGGAGGTGGCCCTGACCACGGAGGGACTCACCGTGCGGGGCACCGGGACGGTACGCGGACTGCACGCCGACCTGTCCGACGTCAGCGAGTTGACCCCCGCCTTCACCGGGCTGGCCATGCTGGCGGACTCCCCCTCGGTGTTCACCGGGGTGGGCCACATCCGGGGCCACGAAACCGACCGGCTGGCCGCCCTGGCCCGGGAGTTCGCCGCCCTGGGCGCGGACATCACCGAGTCGGCCGAGGGGCTGGAGATCCGACCCCGGCCGCTGCGGGGTGGGGTGTTCCGCACCTACGATGACCATCGGATGGCACACGCCGCCGCGGTGGCCGGCCTGGCCGTGCCCGGCATCGTGCTGGACGATGTGGCGTGCACCTCCAAGACCATGCCGGAGTTCCCGGCCCTGTGGTCGGCGATGGTGACCGGCAAGAGCTGAGCGGACAGACAGGAGCGGTCCTGGCGACCAAGCGACGCGAGTACGACGAGGACGACGTACGGGTCCGGCCCGGCAAGTCCTCCCGTCCGCGTACCCGCACCCGACCCCAGCACACGGACGCGCTGAACGGGTTCGTGATCGCGGTGGACCGGGGGCGGTACACCTGTGTGCTGGCCGCAGCCGCCCCGGAGGCCCCCACGGTCACCGCGATGCGGGCCCGTGAACTGGGTCGCAAGTCGGTCGTCGTCGGTGACCGGGTGGGCCTGGTCGGCGACACCTCCGGGGCCCCGGGGGCGCTGGCCCGCATCGTCCGGATCGAGCCACGCCGGTCGGTGCTGCGCCGGACCGCCGAGGACGACGCCAGCACCGCGGAGGGGCGGCTGGAACGGGTGGTGGTGGCCAACGCCGACCAACTCGTGATCGTCAGCGCGTTGGCCGATCCGCCACCGCGTACCGGCTTCATCGACCGGTGCCTGGTGGCCGCGTACGACGCCGACATCGAGCCGCTGCTCTGCCTGACCAAGGCCGACCTGGCCGGCCCGGAGACCGTGCTCGACTACTACACCGAGCTGGAACTGCCGTACGTGCTGATCCGGCCGGACTCCACACTTGACGCGCTGCGCAGCCTGCTGGCCGGCCGGGTCTCCGTCCTGGTCGGGCACTCCGGGGTCGGCAAGTCGACCCTGGTGAACCGCCTCGTACCGGAGGCGGCCCGGGCGGTCGGCACGGTCAGCGCGATCGGCCGGGGCCGACACACCTCGACCAGTGCGGTGGCCCTGCGGCTACCCCATGTCCCCGGGGCACCGGAGGACCCGGGGTGGATCGTGGACACCCCGGGGGTACGCAGCTTCGGGTTGGCCCATGTGTCCGCCGAGAGCCTGCTGCACGGCTTCTCGGATCTGGTGGAGGCCACGGTCGACTGCCCGGTGAACTGCACCCACACCGCCGAGGAGGCCGACTGCGCCCTGGCCGCCTGGGTGGCCGAGGGCCGGGCCGACCCGCGCCGGCTGGCCTCGTACCACCGGTTGCTGGCCTCCCGGGCCGGTGAGACCGACCCGCGCGGGGCCACCAATCCCCGCGACGAGGTCGAGCACGATCCGCGTGGACGCCCGGAATGAGCCCAGGTCGGCCCCGCTCCAGCAGGCCACCGGGAGCCTCGCTACGGTGCAACCCATGACCGGGTACGCCGAGGACCTAGCTCTGGCCCACCGTCTCGCCGACGCCGCCGACGCCATCTCCATGGCCCGGTTCCGCGCCCTGGACCTGCGGGTGGAGTCCAAGCCGGACCTGACCCCGGTCTCTGACGCGGACACCGCGGTGGAACGCGAGATCCGCGCCCTGCTGGCGCAGCAGCGACCCGAGGACGGCCTGCTCGGCGAGGAGTACGGCGTCACCCCCGCCGTCGGGGCCCGACAGTGGGTGGTGGACCCGATCGACGGCACCAAGAACTTCGTTCGAGGGGTACCCATCTGGGCCACCCTGATCGCGCTGCTGGAGGACGGCCGCCCGGTCGTCGGGGTGGTCTCCGCACCGGCGCTGGGTCGCCGCTGGTGGGCGGCGCAGGGTGCCGGGGCGTACGCCGGCCCGGACGTCGACAGTGGCGAGCCCATCCGGGTCTCCCAGGTACGCGAACTGGCCGACGCCAGCCTCTGCTACTCCTCGCTGAGTGGTTGGGAAGAGTCCGGTCGACTGGAGCCGGTGCTCCAGTTGATGCGGGACACCTGGCGCAGCCGGGCCTACGGCGACTTCTACGGATACATGCTGTTGGCCGAGGGTGCACTCGACGTCATGATCGAGCCCGAGTTGTCGCTGTGGGACGTGGCCGCATTGGTGCCCATCGTCACCGAGGCCGGGGGGATCATGACCGATCTGGAGGGTGCTGCGGCCCCCGCCGGGACCGAGACCAGCGCCGTGGCCAGCAACAACATGCTGCACTCGAACATCCTGCGGAGGCTGGGTCGGCCGACCGCGCGCTGACGCCGGGATGCCTCTATCCTCGCCAGGTGGCTACCGCTAGTTGGTGTTTTCTGGCGGCGATGATCGTCGCGTACGGCATCGCCAACCTGTTGCAATCGGTCGCCGCCGCTCGCACCACCGTGCAGCACACCTTCGATCCCGGGCTGCTGTGGCGCCTGGCCGGACACCGCACCTACCTGATCGGTCTGGGCTGTCAGGTAGCCGGATTCGTGCTGGCCTTCCTGGCCCGCCGGGACCTGCCCCTGTTCCTGGTGCAGGCCAGTGTGGCCGCCGGGCTGGGGGTCACCGCCGTACTCGGGGTGATCCTGTTGAAGTGGCGGCTGCCGGTGGCCGAGGTGGTCCTGCTGTTCCTGCTGGTCGGCGGGATCACCGCGCTGGTGCTCTCCGCGCAGCCGGCCCCCTCCAAGCCCCTGGGCATGGCGGGGGTGATCGCCCTGCTGGGGGCGCTGGGGGCGATCGCGGTGCTGGGCGTTCCCGCAGCCCGGTTGCAGGGCGTACCCGGCTCGGTGGCCCTGGGTGCCCTGGCCGGCCTGGGCTTCTCCGCCGCCGCGGTGGCCGCCCGGCCGCTCGCCTCCGCCTCTACCTGGAGCGCCTTCCTCGCCGACCCCCTGCTCTACCTGCTGATCGGCCACTCCATCGTCGGCCAACTGCTGCTGGGGCTGGCGATGCAGCGGGGCTCCACCACGGCCGCGGTGGCCGCGATGGACGCCGCCGGTGCGGTGCCCGCCGCGATCATCGGGCTGGTGCTGCTCAACGACAAGATCTGGCCGGGCCGGGAATGGCTGGCCGGTCTGGGTTTCCTGGTCACCCTGGCGGCTGTCATCGGGCTGACCCGGTACGCCGAGCCGCAACATCATCACGCGGTGGCCCAGGAGACCGCGCGGGCCGTACGGGATCCCGCCCCGGCCCCCCGGCAGACCCCCAGGCTGTCGCCCAGGGTGGCGGAGGGTCCACTGTCGACTCAGGCCGCCTCGACCGGTCTACGTCGCCCGATCACCCGCTCGTAGAGCCGTTCCAGGGCGGTGGCGGTCCGTTCCCAGGTGTAGCTGCACCGGACCCGGTCCACGGCGGCGTGCCCGTACGCGAACCGGCCCGCGTTGTCGGTGAGCAGCCGGCGCAGGGTCATGCCCAGGGTGCGGACGTCCCCCGGCGGCACCAGCTTGCCGGTGACCTCGTCGACCACGGCGTCGGCGATGCCCCCCATGGCGTACCCGACCACCGGGACACCGCAGGCCATCGCCTCCAGGGACACCCGGCCGGCGGAGGAGTAGTGCGGGGTACAGGCCACCACGTCGGCCGAGCGGTACCAGGTGGGCATCTGCTCGTGCGGCACCGCACCCACCAGGTGCACCTGGTCCCCCACCCCCACCCGCTCGGCCATCTCACGCAGCCGACGGGCCTCGGCGTGCCCGGCCAACTGACTGGCCGGCGGGCCACCGGCGATCACCAGTTCCGCCTCCCCGACCAGCCGCATGGCCCGGATCAGGTCCTCCTGACCGTGACCGGGGGCCAGTCCGCCCACCGAGAGGATCCGGGGACGCTGGTCGCGGGGGGCGGCCTCCCCGTCGGGGTGGAACCGGCCGGTGTCCACTCCGGTCGGCACCATCGCCACGGACATCCGTTGCAGACCCATCCGGGTCAGTTCCTCCACCTCGTCGTTGCACTGGGCCACCGCGATGTCCACCGCCCGGGTCAACGCCCGCTCCAGGGGGATGCGGGTGCCCGGGCCGTCGTACTGCGGGCCCAGGTGACGCAGTTGCTCCATGCCGAGCGAGTGGAAGGTCTGCACCACCGGGATGTCGGTCTCCCGGACCGCGTGCGCGGCGGCCAGCCCACCGATCCAGTAGTGACCGTGCACCACCTCCGGGGCCCAGTCGGCCGCCCACCGGTCGGCCAGCCACCTGCCGAACTCCGACACGTACGGCACCAGTTCGGCGGTGGGAATCGGGGTCACCGGTCCGATGGGGGCCCGTTCGATGCGGTAACCGTCCACGCTGTCGCTGTCGGCCAGGTCCGGATCGTCCCGGCGGGTGTAGACCCGCACGTCGTGCCCTCGACCGGCAAGTTCAGCGGCCACCCGTGCGATGTGCTGGTAGGTGCCGACGACGGTTCCGTCGCCGGAGGTCGGCGCAGCGGCGTGGGCACAGACAAGGCCGACGCGCATGGGTCACCTCCATGCGGATTAGGCGGTGGTCCTCCGGTCAGAGCGTCCCATTAACCGGCCTTCTACGAGCCGAAACCTGGCAGATCGGGATGTGAGCGGCGGCATGACCGGTCCCCGGGTGGGGTATCGGTGTCAAATGCCTCTGGCCCGACCGCTCCGCGACAGCACGGTGGTGATCACCGGCGCCTCCAGCGGCATCGGCACGGCAACCGCGTACGCCCTGGCGCGCAGCGGGTGCCGGGTGGTGCTGGCCGCCCGCACCGAGCCGGCGTTGCAGCGGGTGGCCCAGGGCTGCGCCGAGCTGGGCGCGCAGGCCCTGGTCGTACCGACGGACATCACCGACCCGGCGGCGGTCGAGCGGTTGGCCGCCAGCGCGGTGGCCCGGTTCGGCCGCATCGACGCCTGGGTCAACAACGCGGCGGTAGGGGTGGTCGGACTCTTCGACGAGATCCCGGTGACGGAGTTCCGCCGGGTGCTGGAGGTGGATCTGCTCGGCACCGCCTACGGTATGCGGGCCGCCCTGCCGCACCTGGCCGCGGCCGGCGGGGGTGTGGTGGTCAACAACGCCTCTGTGCTGGCCGAGGTGGCCATGCCGTACCAGTCCGCCTACAACGCCGCCAAACACGGCATCCGGGGCCTGACCGACACGGTACGCCAGGAACTGCGGCTGACCGGTCGGGGTGCCATCTCGATCTGCACGGTGCTGCCGGCCGCCATCGACACCCCCTTCTTCCGGCACGCCGCCAACCACACCGGCCGGATCCTGGCCCCGCCGCCACCGGTCTACCCTCCGGAGCTGGTCGCGGAGACGATCGTGCGGCTGCTGCGCCGTCCGCGCCGGGAGGCGTACGCCGGGGGCGCGGCCCGGTTGATCGGCCTCCAGTGGCGGCTGGCCCCGGCGTTGGCCGAACGCGCCCTAGCCTGGTACGCCGGGCGCACCCAGTTGGGCCTGGCCGTCCGCCCACCCAGCGCGGGCAATGTCTTCCGCCCGGCCGGGGAGGGCATCCCGGTCGGTGGTTGGCAGGGCCGCCGCCGTCAGCTGATCCGGATGACCGCCGCCCTGGGCCTGGCCGCCGCCCGCAGCGCGGTCGACACCGTGGCGGCGTTCGCCCGCCAGCGTCGTGAGGTGCGCTGAGGGCCTGGACCATCCGCCGATCGGCACCGGCCCGGCCGGTTACGGCACCGCCGGCAGCGGGTAGTGGAGCAGGTATGCGCGAAGACGAGTACCCCGCCCCGCTGTCCGACCCCGAGGCCGACGGTCTGCCCGACACCGCCGATGACGACTCGACGGCCGGGGACGACGTCTTGACCGGACGGGAAGCGGACGGCCCGGCGCCCGCCCAGTTGCCCGGTGACCGCGTACCGGTGGCCGTCGACGAGTTCGGGGTCACCGCCGACGAGCAGCTCGACGGTGAGTCGCTGGACTACAAGCTGAGCCGGGAGCAGTTCGAGCTGCCGGTGGACGACCCCCTGGCCGCCCCGGTGGACCCGGACATCGCGGCCGAGGCGGACAGTCGGGAGCAGGCCGCGCAGGCGCAGCTCGACGCCGACGTGATGGAGCCCGGTCCGACCTCCGACCCGAACTCCCCGGTCTCCCTCTACGACCACGGGCAACTGGGCACCACGGAGGACGACGTGGGCCGCTTGGTCCAGCCGGACGAGGGCACCCACACCGATCAGGAAGCCGACTCGATCGCGTACGACGCGGGAGCCGCCGGCGGCGGCGCCAGCGCCGAGGAGTTGGCCGTCAACGAGACCCGGCCGCCCCGGGCGGTCTGACTCCGTCCGGTGGCTGGCGCCGCTTCGCCGAAGTGGCGATATCCCGTCGAGCCGGACCCCGCCGTTTCGGCGAAACGGCGCACGCCTAGTCGTCCAGGCCCCGCTCGATCGCGTAGCGGGTCAGCTCCACCCGGTTGTGCAGTTGCAACTTGCCCAGGGTGTTCTGCACGTGGTTCTGGACTGTGCGGTGGGACAGGCCCAGCCGGCCGGCGATCTGCTTGTAGGACATCCCCTTGGCCACCAGCCGGAGCACCTCGGTCTCCCGTTCGGTGAGCCGGGGGGTGCCGTCGTCCTGCTGCGACTGAGGCCCACCGGCAACCGCCAACCGGCGGTACTCGCCGAGCACCAGCCCGGCCAGACCGGGGGTGAAGACCGGCTCCCCCGCGGCGGTGCGCCGTACCGCGTCGAGGAACTCGGCGTGCCCGGCGGACTTCAGCAGATAGCCGGTGGCCCCGGCCTTCACCGCGTCCAGCACCCCCTGCTGCTCGCCGCTGGCGGAGAGCATCAGCACCCGGGCCGACGGCCAGGCCGCACGGACCCCACGGATCACCTCCACCCCGGAGATGTCCGGCAGTTGCAGATCCAGCACCACCACGTCGGGGCGGGCGGCGGCCACCACCCGGACCGCCTGGCGTCCCTCGCCGCAACTGGCCACCACCTCGTGGCCTGCCTCGGCCAGATCCCGGGCCACCCCTTCGCGCCACATCGGGTGGTCGTCGACCACCATCACCCGTACTCCGCTCACGGTCTCCTCCTCGACACGGTGAGTTCGACCTCGGTACCACTGCCCGGCACGGAACTGATCGTGGCGGTCCCACCCAGGTCGGCCAGTCGACCCCGGATGGCCTGAGCCACCCCCAGCCGGCCCTGGGCGGCGGCCTCGGTGAGCCGCTGCGGAGGGAAACCCGGCCCCTCGTCCCGGATCGACACGGTCACGGTCGCACCCTCATCCTCGACCAGCACCCAGGCCCGTCCCCCGCCGTGCCGGGCCACATTGTCCAGAGCGGCCCCGGTGGCGGCGGCCAGTTCCCGCGCCACCGGCGGGGCAAGCAGCACCGGGGTGGCCGGGGTGGACAGCGAAACGCTGGCCGAGGCGTACCGGCCGAGCAGTTCCCGCAGGTCCATCGGCCCGTCGGTGACGCGCGGACCCGCATCGGAGATCAACGCCCGCAGGGCCGCCTCCTGCTCGCCGGCCAACCGGGCGAGCTCACCGGCCTCCCCGTCGAGTCGCTCCCCTCGGCGGGACACCAGGGCCAGCACCTGGAGCACGGAGTCGTGGATGTCGCGGGCCAGTCGCTCCCGTTCCCGGGTGGCCGCCTCCAGTTCCACGGCCTGTTGCAACCGCTGCTCGGCCCGGACCGCCAGCCGGGCGACATACCCGACCACCACCCCGGCCAGCAGCATCAGGATGGCGCCGTTGATCGCGGTAGGGGTGACCATGCCCCGGGTCAGCAGGTCGGTGCCGCCGATGACCAGGGCGGCGGTCACCCCACGACGCCGTCCACCGGAGACCGCCCAGGCCAACACCGGCCCGCTCAACCAGGCGACCGCCAGGGTCGGCAGCCCGGCCTCAATCGCCTCCCGGCCCATCACCCAGGGGGTGACCAGCAGAATGGCCACGATGACGCCCAGGTCGGCGAGGAGCAACGGCCAGCCGCGCCGGCTGGGCGCCGCGTAGCCGATCGCGGTGGCGAGGGTCCAGGCCGCCATCGCCAGCACCAGCGCACCGGCGGCGAACGGGTGGGCGTACCGGTCCGCGTCGCGGGCAACGATCACACAGACGTACGCCAGCGATGCCACCCGGAAGACCGCGACGGCACGCCAGAGTGGGATCTCGAAACCACCGGGCGTGGGCACGTGGGTCACCATGCCACAGGTGATCGGTTCCCACTTCGGCCGCTGCGACCGAATGAACCCTGACGTACGGTGGTAAATGCCGCGTAAAGCTCCGCGATCTTCTGTCGGGACAGGGCCATGACAAACGCAGAACCGCCTACACCGCGTACGGTGGTGCCCATCGAACATGCCCTCCTGATCGCCGATGCCTTCGACCAGGCGCAGGTGACCGAGCTTCGACACTCGGTCGCCTCCTGTGCGCACGCCGCCGGCCTGCGCGAGGAGCGCCTGGACGACTTCGTGCTCGCCGTCAACGAGCTGATCACCAACGCCGTGCGGCACGGCGGAGGCCGGGGCTGGCTGCGGATGTGGGCGGAGCCCGGGCTGATCCTCTGCGAGGTCTCCGACCACGGCCAGGGCATCAGCGTTCAGCGGCTGGACAACCGCAACCGGCCGGCTCCCGACACCGCCGGGGGCTGGGGCCTGTGGCTGGCCCGCGAGCTGACCGACGCCATGGAGGTCGCTACCGGCCCGGCCGGCACCACGGTACGCATCATCACCGCCACTGCGGTCACCGAGCAGCACACCGGACGGCACCGGCTGGAGTGAGCTACTCCCAGCGCTTGCCGGTGAGGGTCTCGTAGACGTCCACATAGCGGGCACGGGTGGCCTCGACCACCTCGGGCGGCACCTCCGGCGCCGGGGCCTGCTTGTTCCAACCGCTACCGGCGGCCCAGTCCCGGACGTACTGCTTGTCGTAGGAGAACTGGGTCCGGCCGGGCTGGTACGACTCGGCCGGCCAGAACCGGGAGGAATCCGGGGTGAGCACCTCGTCGCCGAGGACCAGGGTGCCGTCCGCCGCCCAACCCAGCTCGATCTTGGTGTCGGCGACCAGGATGCCCCGCTCCGCGGCCAGCTCGGTGCCTCGGCAGTAGACGTCGATGGTCAACTGACGCAACCGTTCGGCGGTCTGGGCCCCTACCTTGTCGACCACCTCGGCGAAGGTCATCGGCTGGTCGTGCTCACCCACCGGCGCCTTCGTCGACGGGGTGAAGATCGGCTCGGGCAGGACGGATGCCTCGACCAGCCCGCGCGGCAACTCGACACCGGAGACCGCGCCGGTGCGCTCGTACTCCTTCAGACCCCCACCGGTCAGGAAGCCTCGGGCCACGCACTCGATGGGCACCATCTCCAGCCGACGACACCGGATCGCCCGGCCGGCGAACTCCGCCGGTACCTCGGTGGCCGAGATGACGTGGTTGGGCACCAGGTCGGCCAGTTGCTCGAACCACCACAGCGACAGTGCGGTGAGCAGCTTGCCCTTGTCCGGAATGGGGGTCGGCAGCACCACGTCATAGACGGAGATGCGGTCCGAGGCGACCAGAATCAGGTCGTCGCCGTCGGCGTAGACGTCCCTCACCTTGCCCGAATGCAGAAGTTCCACGGCGACAAGTAGACCATGTGCCGGGCACGCCGCCGACAGGCAAGGGCCCCGAGGAGGGTCGGGCCGGGGTGCGGCCGGGGCCGGGTCAGCGCCGTCGGCGGGTCATCCGGAGCACCAGCAGCACGATCACGACCACCACGACCAGGCAGCAGAGCAGACCCAGGAAGCCGATGAAGCCGCCACCCCGCCGCCGCCGGGCGGCCTCGACGACCAGTTCCCCGGTCCCGGTAGAGGCCCAGGCGGCGACCGGGACGAACACCGACAGCACGACCACGCTCACGAGGGTGCCGAGCCGGCCCCACCATTTGCTCAACGAAGACATGTCGTCATCCTCGTTGACGGGCGCAACCACCGTCGACCAATACCTGCGTGTCGACCTCGACGCCGAGCGGCACAGCGGCCCGGAGGATGTCCCGGACAACGACAACGGCCCCGGACTGAAGTCCGGGGCCGTTGCCAGGTAGTAGCGGGGACAGGATTTGAACCTGCGACCTCTGGGTTATGAGCCCAGCGAGCTACCGAGCTGCTCCACCCCGCGTCGGTAGATTCAGCCTACCGCACCCGTGACCGCACCGATCACCCACCCCCGCCATCGGCGCGAACACCGCCACAATCCCGACGAGCCGGCAGAGCGGGCCTGACGCAGCGCGGAAAAGGACTACGGCCCCGGACTGAAGTCCGGGGCCGTGGTCGGGCAGTAGCGGGGACAGGATTTGAACCTGCGACCTCTGGGTTATGAGCCCAGCGAGCTACCGAGCTGCTCCACCCCGCGTCGCTAGATCCACCGTAGCGCACCACCCCCGGCCGCCGCAAAACGACCCCGTAACCGCCGGGCCGTAGGCACGGCACCAGCAGAAAGGGGCCTGCCGCCGGATCACCGACGGCAGGCCCCTTTTCGACTCAGATCAGCCGGTCGGTGACGGGGTGCTCGCGGGGGCCCCGCCCCCATTGGCCGTCTGTTGGGCCTGCTGGAAGGCGGTGAGGGCCTCGTCCAACTCCTTCAACGCGCGGCCGTACCGCTCGAAGTCGCCCGAGGTCTGCGCGGCCCGCACCTCCGTGATCGCGGCCTGCACCCGGTTGGCGGCCGTCGCCAGGTCGCCGGTCATCGGCGGCGCGTCACCGGCCGGCGGGGTGGCCGAGGGAGTCGGCGACGGGGTGGCCCCAGGCTCCTCGTCCCCGGCCGGCGGCTCGGTGGCCGGTGGCGGGTTACCGGCGGCGGCCCGCTTGCCCTGCTCGACCAACTGCTTGATGCCGTCGCTCGGGTTGTCGGCCAGGACCACGAAGGAACCGCCGTCACCGTAGGACATCAACACCTTCTGCAGCAGCGGGTACGCGTCGGTCTGGTTGCTCTTGACGTACACCGGCTCGACGTACAGCATCCCGTTGCCGAAGGGCAGGGAGAGCAGGTTGCCGTACTGCACCTGGGCCTGGTTGGAGGAGAGCAGGTTCAACTGCTGCCGGATGTTGGCGTTGTTGGTCATCTGCTGGTGCACCTGCACCGGGCCGGAGACCCGGGTCTGGTCGGGCAACTCCAGCACCTGCAACCTGGGCTTCCCGTCCTGGTACGACCCGGAGATCAACGCCGCCAGGTTCTGCCGGCCGTTCGGAGTGACCGCGCTGGTCAGCTGGAAGGTCGGCGCGTCCTGCTCGGGGAACTGGGTGTAGAGGTAGTACGGCGGCTGCTTGACCTCGCTGTCCGGCGCGTCCGGCACGTTCGGCACCTGCCAGAAGTCCTGCCCGGAGTAGAAGTCGCCCGGGGTGGTGACATGGAACCGGGTGAGCAGGTTGCGCTGCACCTTGAACAGGTCCGCGGGGTAGCGGAAGTGGGCCGCCAGGGACTCCGGGATCTCGGCGCGCGGCTTGATCAGGTCACCGCCGAAGGCCTTGTTCCACGCCTTGAGCACGGGGTCGTTCTCGTCGAACTCGTAGAGGGTGACCGTGCCGTCGTACGCGTCGACGGTCGCCTTCACGGAGTTGCGGATGTAGTTGACGTTCTCCCGGGCCAGCTGGATGGTGCCCCGGCCGGTCAACTCGTCCGTGGTCTCCTGCTGGAGGTTGACCCGCTCCGCGTACGGGTAGGTGGCCGCGGTGGTGTAACCGTCCACGATCCACTGCACCCGGCCGTCGACGATCGCCGGGTAGGGGTCGCCGTCCAGGGTCAGGAAGGGGGCTACCTTCTCCACCCGGTCCCGGGCGTTACGCACGTAGAGCAGCTTGGAGTTCTCGTTGACCGCCTCGGAGAGCAGGAAGTTCGCCTCCTGCTCCTTGATGGCGTAGAGCAGGCGCCGGGTGAACGAACCGATCTCGACGCCGCCGGAACCGGTGTAGGTGTAGTACGACTCGCGACCCTCACCGGTCTCGCCGGCCGGCCGGTCGAACTCGGCCGGGTTGGCGTCCGGGTTGGGCTTGCCGACGATGGCGTAGTCGCTGCCCTGCATCCGCTCGCCGTAGTAGATCCGGGGCTGGCTGGCCGGGATCAGGTCGGTGGGCGAGGAGCAGGACTCCTGCGCCCGGTCGCCGAGGAAGCCGGAGACGAAGTACGGCTGACCACCGCAGACCACCCGGTTGGCGGGAGCGGCCACCACCCCGTACCCGTGGGTGTAGACCGTGTGCCGGTTGATCCAGTTGCTCTGCTGGGCGGTCAGCTCGCCGTAGTTGATCTCGCGTACGCCGACCACGTAGTCCTGGGTCTGGTTCTCGACGGTGTACCGGTCGATGTCCAGCTTCGGGCCGAAGTCGTAGAAGCCACGGACCTGCTGCAACTGGGTGTAGGTCTCGCTGACCAGTTGCGGGTCGAGCAACCGGACGTTCGACACCACCGAGGTGTCGGTGGCCAGGCTCTCCGGTGGGGTCAAATTGCTGGCCGCGTACGGGGTGTGCTGGGCGATGTCCAACCCGAAGGAGGCCCGGGTGGCCTGGATGCTGCGCTCGATGTAGGGCGCCTCCTTGTCCCGGGCGCTCGGCTTGACCTCGAAGGTCTGCACCGCCCAGGGGTAGATGCCGCCGATCGCCACCGCGGAGACCCCGAGCAGGGCCAGGGAGATGCCCGGCCAGACCAGGTTGCGCATCCAGGCGTTGGAGAACACGATGATCGCGATCGCCACCACCACGGAGATGTAGGCGAGGATCTCCTTGGCCGGCAGCAGGGCGTTGATGTCGGCGTACCCGGCGCCGTAGACCCCCACCCCGTCGTTGTACTCCAGCAGCATGGAACGCCGGTCCAGCACGTAGGCGACCGCCTTGAGCAGGACGAAGACCGCCACCAGGGAACTCAGGTGAGCCCGGGCGGCGTTGGTCATCCGGTCGCCCACGCCCTGCAGCCGCACCCCGCCGAACAGGTAGTGCACCGCCAGCGAGCCGATCAGGGCCAGCACCACGGCGGTGAAGCCCAGGCCGAGCAGGAAGCGCCAGAACGGCAACTGGAAGATGTAGAAGCCGATGTCCGTACCGAACTCGGGATCGTTGACGCCGAAGTCGCCGCCGTTGCGGAAGAGCAGCCACTGGTTCCAGCGGCTCTGCGCGGACAGCCCGGCGAACAGACCCACGATCGCCGCGGCCAGCGCGATCCACATCCCCAGCCGGGGGCCGAGCAGCATCCGGTAACGCTCAAGGGTGGCCTGTTCCGGCGAATGCGGCCGGTTGCGGGGCCGCAGCCGTTGGGCCAGCCAGAGGTTCCCCCCGACGATGGCCGCCATCGCTGCCGCGCCGGCCAGGAAGAGCACCAGCCGGGTGAGCAGGACCCCGGTGAAGACCTGGGTGTAGTCGACCTCGGAGAACCAGAGCCAGTCTGTCCAGGCCTGCACCCCCCAGCCCAGCAGGGTGAACAGGACGAACACCCCGATCAATACGCCGACCGTGACGCGTCCACGTCGGCTCATCCTCGGCAGGGGGCTGCTGCTACGCATGACCACTGTTGGCTCCGCACGCTCGATATGATCGGCACCGACCAGGCACCCAGAGTACGGGGTGTGGCTGGAAGCATCCGAGCAAGGTCGCGGGGCAGCCGCCTGCGGCGGCCCTCGCGGATCGCCACCTCCCGCGCGTTCGCCCTGCTCAGAGGCGGGATGACCGGCCGGAGGCGGGCGGTGCGGTCAGCGCAGGATTCAGCAGTGGGTCGGCTCGCCGCCGGCCCGCAGGGTCTCCAGCGCCGCCAGGGCCTCATCGAGCGAACCCACTTTGACCAACGGCAGGTCGGGCTGCCGGTTGCGTACCGCCTCGGCACAGTTGGCCGCCGGCACCAGGAAGGCGGTGGCACCGGCCTCCTTGGCCCCGACCAGCTTCTGCGGGATGCCGCCGATCGGACCGACCCGCCCGGAGTCGTCGATGGTGCCGGTGCCGGCGATGATCCGGCCGCCGGTCAGATCCTCCGGGGTCAACTTGTCGATGATCCCCAGGGCGAACATCAGGCCCGCGCTGGGACCCCCGATGTCCTTGAGGTCGAAGGAGAGGGTGAACGGATGCGGCTGCTGCTGCCCGATGTCCACCCCGATGCGGGGGCGACCGTCGATCTCCCGGGTGGCGATCGTGGCGGTGTCGGCCACCCCCTCGCGGGTGAAGCCGATCCGCAGCGGGGTGCCGGCCGGCTTGGCCCTGATCAGTTCGGTCAGCCGGGAGGCCAGCGGCACCGCCTCGCCGTCCACGGAGGTGATCACGTCACCCTCCTGGAGCAACCCGACCGCCGGACCGTCGGCGGAGACCCCCCGGACGACGACCTGGACCTCGTAGCCGAGCTTGCGCAGCGCGGCGGTCTCCGCACTGGTCTGGGAGACCTGGAAGTCCTCGGCGTTGCGCTGCTCGACCTGCTCCCGGCTCTCCCCCGGCGGGTAGACCAGCTCGCGCGGCACCACCGCCTGATCGTCGTCCAGCCACCCCTGGATGGCGGTCCGCAGCTTGACGCTGGGCTGCACCCCCACCGTGGTCAGCCGGAGTTGACCGGTCGAGGTGGAGGTCTCCCGTCCGGAAACCTGGATGACCTCCTTGCCGTCCTCCTGCCCGAGGGTGTCCACGGTCGGACCGGGACCGAGCACCACGTACGGGACGGGCGCACCGAGCACCCCGATGCTGAGTAGAGCGGTGAGCAGAGCACCGAGCAGGACGGTCACGCCTCGACGTCTCATGCGGCAGAGCGTACCGATCCGGGCCATGGCGTCCGGCGGCATGAGGGCGACTTCGCCCTCAGCGCAACAGCGGCGCGGGTCACCTGGGGCGCGGCACGCGTACCGTAGACGTCGTGCCTGATATTCCGTTCGGTTTCGCGCTACCAGGTGGGCAGCCGCCCGACCCCAACGACCCCGCGCAGATGCAGCAGTTCATGTCGCAGTTGCAGCACCTGCTCTCCGCGCCGGGAAGCGGGCCGGTCAACTGGGACCTGGCCCGCCAGGTCGCGGCCAGCCAACTGGCCGCGTCGGGCGACCCGGCGGTCTCGCCGTACGAACGCAACGCCGTAGAGGAGGCGCTGCGCATCGCCGACCTCTGGCTGGAGCCGGCCTCCGCGCTGCCCTCGGGCATCCGGACCGTGGTGGCCTGGAACCGCAACGAATGGATCTTCAAGACCCTCGATGTCTGGCGCAAGCTGTGCGACCCGGTGGCCAGCCGCATGGTCGGCGCGATGGGTGACCTGGTGCCGCCGGAGGCCCGCGCCCAACTGGGCCCGATGCAGTCGATGGTCGCCACCCTGGGCGGCGCCCTCTTCGGCGGCCAGCTGGGCCAGGCCCTCGGCTCGCTCGCCGCGGAGGTGCTCTCCGTCGGTGACATCGGCCTGCCCCTCGGCCCGGCCGGCACGGCCGCCCTGATCCCGGCCAACATCCGCAGCTACGGCGAGGGCCTGGAGCTACCCGAGGACGAGGTACGCCTCTACGTGGCTCTACGCGAGGCGGCACACCAGCGGCTGTTCGAGCATGTGCCGTGGCTGCGCGGGCATGTCCTCAACGCCGTCGAGACGTACGCCGCCGGCATCCGGGTCAACCGGGAGGCGATCGAAGAGGCGATGGGCCGGGTCGACCCGACCGATCCGGAGTCGATGCAGGCCATCGCGTTGGAAGGCATCTTCACCCCGGAGGACAGTCCCACTCAGAAGGCGTCACTGGCCCGGCTGGAGACCGCCCTGGCCCTGGTCGAGGGCTGGGTCTGCCACGTGGTCGACGGCGCGGCCGCCGGCCGGTTGCCGAACGTGGTGGCGCTGGGCGAGGCCTTCCGTCGGCGCCGGGCCGCCGGTGGGCCGGCCGAGCAGACCTTCGCCGCCCTGGTCGGGCTGGAGCTGCGACCCCGCCGACTGCGGGAGGCCGCGGCGCTGTGGGCGGCGCTCACCGAGCACCGGGGCATCGGCGGCCGGGACGCCCTGTGGGGGCACCCGGACCTGCTGCCCTCCGACGACGACTTCGCCGACCCGGTGGCCTTCGCCATGGCCGATGTCGACCTGATGGCCGAGCTGGAGAGCTTCGACTTCACCGCCCCCGGCGGCCCGGAGGAGAAGGCCCCCGGCGAGCAGAACCGCCGAGACGACGACCCCAAGGGCGGCGACACCCCCTCCTGACCACAGGCACCACCCCCGCCCCACTGACCCTGCACGGGATCTCGTGGGCTGTCCCGCTCCCGCTCCCCGCCGCTGGGCAAGATCACGCTCGATCTGGGATCGAGTGGCTTCGCGTGACTCTGAGGCCACGCGATCCCACATCGAGTGGATTCACACCGCGTCAGGCGGACGCCTTGCTGCGCGAGTTGGTCAGGGTTTGCCAGCGTCGGCCAGGAGAGCGCGGGTGTTCTCCCAACCGCTGAGGGCGGGGTCGAGGCGGGCCAGGTCCGCCGGACCGCGCAGCCGGTGCCAGGAGGGGGTGACCGCCAGGTCGCCTGGGCGGGGCGCCGCCGCGCGCACGGCCGCGGGCACGGTGGCGTCCAGGTCCAACGGCGGCAACCAGGGCGGTACGGGTAGCCGGGCCGCCACGCCCAGCAGCCCGGCGCCACCCTCGGCCGGGGCTACCGCGACCGGTCGGCTGGTCAGTGGACGCAACAGCTTGCCGATGGTCAACCCCGGCAGGTCGGGAGCGTCCCCGGCGATCACGGCCACCTGTTCGTACCGGCCCGTCGACCGCTCGTAACCCTCCCCCGCTCCAGCATCACCGACCCGCCCAGCACCCTCGACCGGGTCGGCGGGGTCGGGTGGCGCGGTTGTGCCGGTCAGGGCGGCGAAGACTGCGTTCGGGGTGGGTTCGGGGACCTCGTAGACGCGGGTACCCGGCCAGATCACCGCGTCGGCGAGCCAGCGGTCCGCCGGGGTGACCGCCACTGCGGTGTCCACCTCGTTGAGGGTGGCCAGCAGGTCCACCACGTCCTCGGCGAGGGCCGTACGCCACTGGGTCGGGTCGAGGCCGGGCGGCGCCCAGGTGACCGGCGCCAGCAGGGCCACCACCACACGTCGGGGCATTCCCCGACCCTACGCCGAGGGCCGAACGGGGTGCCCGCCGGTGTCAGGGAACGCCGGAGACGGCCGCCACGCCCTCCAGATAGCCTCGGGCGCGTTCGGTCTTGGCGTACCTGCCGACCAGGGCCCAGAAGTCAGCGTTGTGGCTGGGCACGATGAGGTGCACGAGTTCGTGCAGCAGCACGTAGTCGAGGACCCAGTCCGGCATGTCCTGGAGTCGGTGGGACAACCGGATGGACCGGTCCGCCGGGGTGCAGGAGCCCCAACGGCCGTTCTGGTTGCTCACCCACCGGACACTGGCCGGCAGGGCCTGGCTGCCGTACTCCGTCAGATAGAGATTGATCAGCCGGTCGGCTCGGGCCAGCAGTTCCCCGTCGGAGCGGGCCAGGCGGCCCTCCCGGGCGGCGAGCCGGGCGAGCATCCGGTCGACCCACTCGCTCTCCTCGGCCCGGGAGAACTGGTCCGGGATGAGGACGACGACGCGCTCACCGTCGCGGTAGGCGGACACCGTGCGTCGCCGGCGCTGGCTGCGCCGTACCTCGACGACCGGCTTCCGCGGCCCAGCCATCAGTGGACCGCGCAGCCTCGGTTTGCTGTCACGAAGGCAAGCTAATGCGTTGTGACCAGGGGTCCGCAAGGGTCAACCCGCGACACGCGTCCGAAAAATGGTGATTGGTCGGCAGGAGTCCCGAAAAAAAATTGCCCGGACTCGGGGGCATGTGTCGCGATCACGCTTCGTGGTGGACTGAGCGGTAATGTCGCCGCCCGCCCAGGCTGAGTGATCATCGCATGGTCCCGGCCCAGCGGGGGTACCCGGGTCCGCCACAACTGGCACCACCAGCGCAATTGCGGGCTCCCAGTCGGCGTGTCCCCGCGAAACTGGCTGATCTGGCCCGATTTGGCGTGCACACTCTCGACGTCGCCTTGCTCACAGTGGCAAAGCGCAGCTGACATGGAACCGCCCACACCTGGGTAGGGTCCGCCAACCAGCGGTCACGTGGGTGACCGCGGCAAAGACCAGCGCCGGACGCCGTACGCGACCGCCGCCGGAAACCCGCCGGACCGGTATCGACCGGCGGACGAGACGAGGAGGGCACCGTGGCCGACCAGGCCCAGAGCTACAACGGTTACTGCGTCAAGTGCAAGGAGAAGCGGGATTTCGAGGGCCGCGTGGAGGTCTCGAAGACCGGCATGAACATGGCCAAGGGCAAGTGTCCGGTGTGCGGCACAACAGTGAACCGCATCCTGGGCAAGGCCAAGGTCTGACGTACGCACCCGACGAACGGGGGGTGGCCGAGCGGCCACCCCCCGTTCGTCTGTGTGGGTGACTGTCGGAGGACCGACTGTAGCTACCCGCCGGTTGTGGATATCTCGGCAAATCCTGTGGACAGCCCTGGATCTGACCCTGGCCACCTGTGGACAACGATCGACGCAACGCAGGGATTCGGTCACTGTTCGTACCCATGCCGCCTTCTCCGCCTTCCCCCCGTCCCACCCTGCTCCCCGGGCTCAGTCGCCTCTGGCGCGACCGGCACACCCTGCAACTCGGGCTCGACCAGGACCGAGCCGTCCTGGTGGAGATCGCGGACCCCCGGGCCGCCGAGCTGCTGGACCTGCTCGACGGCCGGCACAGCGAACGGCAGGTGGTCACCGGCACCAGGAGCCGGACGGAGCACGCCCGTACCCTGCTGGACGCCCTGCGGGCCGCCGGGCTGGTGGTGCCGATGCACACCCTCCTGCCCCGCGAGCTGACCGGCCCCCACCGGGCCCGGCTGGCCACGGAGGCCGCCGCCCTGGCCCTGGCCGCCGCCCGGCTGCCGGGAACTCCCGCCCAGGTCCTCCGCCGCCGACTGGCCAGCCGGGTCACGGTCACCGGCACCGGCCCGCTCGGCGCCGCCATCGCCGTCGCCCTGGCCCAGGCCGGCGTCGGTCACGTTCATCCCGACCTGCCCGGTGTGGTCCGACCGATCGACCTGGTCGGCACCGGCATCGCGGCCGCTGAGATGGGGCGACCGTTGGGCCGGGCGGTGCGGGCCGCGGTCGCCCGATCGGCACCCGGCACCAGCACCGGTCCACAACGACGGCCCCGGCCCGACCTGGTGATCCAGTTGGGCGCCGACCGGCCCGCCGCGCTGCTGGCCGCCGGGCACGCCCAACGTCGCCAACCGCACCTGCTGGTGGACCTGCGGGAGGCCGTACCGGTGATCGGGCCCTTGGTCCGGCCCCCGGACGGGCCCTGCCTGGGCTGCCTGGACCTGCACCGCACCGACCGGGACCCCGACTGGCCGGCGCTGGCCGCCCAACTGGCCAGCCGCCCGGCCACTCCCAGCGGCACCGTGGGCAGCCTGTTGGCGGCCACCGCCCTCGCGGTGGGTGAGGCCCTGCTGCACCTGGACGGGGGTACCCCGGAGACCCTGGGGGCCGCGGTCGAACTCACCTCCCCGGGCAATCTCCGGCGCCGCCAGTGGCCGCCGCATCCCCGCTGCGGATGCTGGCGTGCCCGCCCGACGGGCAGCCAGCCCGGCCGCACGGCAGCAGTCGGGGTGCCGAGTCAGTAACAATGGCCAGGTGACCGACATCCCGCGCCGCGCCGTCTCCCGGACCGCCAAGCTCGCCGCTCTGCCGCTCGGCTTCGCCGGTCGGACCGTCCTCGGCATGGGAAAGCGGGTCACCGGGCTGGCCTCCGACGTGATCTCGGCGGAGATCCAGCAGCGTACGGCCGAGCAGCTGTTCAGCGTGCTCGGCCAGCTCAAGGGTGGGGCGATGAAGTTCGGTCAGGCCCTGTCGGTCTTCGAAGCCGCCCTGCCGGAGGAGGTCGCCGCGCCGTACCGGCAGGCCCTGACCAAACTCCAGGAGGCCGCGCCACCGCTGCCGGCCGCCAGCGTGCACCGGGTGCTGGCCGAGCAGCTCGGCCCGGCCTGGCGGGAGCGGTTCGAGAGCTTCGACGACTCGCCGGCCGCCGCGGCGAGCATCGGTCAGGTGCACCGGGCGGTGTGGCGGATGCCGGACGGCACGACCCGGCAGGTCGCGGTCAAGATCCAGTACCCGGGGGCCGGTGACGCCCTGCTCGCCGACCTCAAGCAGCTCTCCCGGCTCGGGGGGATGTTCCGGGCCATCCAGCCGGGGCTGGACATCAAACCGCTGCTGACCGAGCTGCGGGAGCGGATCACCGAGGAACTCGACTACGAGTTGGAGGCGGAGTCGCAGCGGGCCTTCGCCACCGCGTACGCGGACGACCCCGAGATCTACGTGCCGACGGTGTTCTCCGCCTCACCCCGGGTCCTGGTCACCGAGTGGGTGGAGGGCACCCCGCTGGCCGACATCATCCGGGAGGGCAGTGAGCAGCAACGCGACGAGGCCGGTCGGCTGATGGCCGTCCTGCACCTGTCGGCCCCGATGCGGGCCGGGCTGCTGCACGCCGATCCCCATCCCGGCAACTTCCGGCTGTTGCCGGACGGCCGGCTCGCGGTGATCGACTTCGGCGCGGTGGCGCGGATGCCGGAGGGGACTCCGGAGCCGATCGGCCGCATCGCGGGGCTGGCCCTGCGGGGCGACGCCGACGAGGTGGTGGCCGGCCTGCGGGATGAGGGTTTCGTCAGCTCCGAGGCGCCGGTCGACGGCCAGGCCCTGCTGGACTTCCTACGTCCGATGCTGGAACCGATCGCGGTCGAGGAGTTCCGGTTCACCCGGGCCTGGTTGCGGGCCGAGGCCGCCCGGCTGGCGAACCCGCGCTCCCCGGCGTACCAGTTCAGTCGGCAGCTCAACCTGCCGCCGTCGTACCTGCTGATCCACCGGGTGACCCTCGGGTCGATCGGGGTGCTGTGCCAACTGGAGGCCGAGGCCCCCTACCGGGGCATCCTGGAACGCTGGCTGCCCGGCTTCGCCGAGGCCGACTGACCGCCGCCCCGCACAGACTTCGGCGGGCGAGGACAAGGTCCTCGCCCGCCGTTCGGTGTCTGGTACTACAGGAGGCCCAGTTCGCGGGCCGACCGGGTACGGCTGGCCATGGCGACGGTACGGGCGGATCGGGTTGCCTCAGTGCTCGTGGTTGTGCGACCGGCCTGAGGCCGGAGCATTCGAGCCCTCGACAGCGCTTCATGAAGTAGTTGCATCTCGGCGACTCCGGTCATCAGGGGCAGCATGGGATTCGGCTTTCTCTCGGCCGGTGCGACACCGGCGGGACGGGTTCGGATCGGGAACATCTCAGGCAGCCAGCCGGACGGCGCTGCGCGAGGTGGCAAGGCCGTTGGCCGCCAGTCGCGCCTCGGCCTCGACCCGCAGTGCGGCGTCGCGGGCGAGGTCCTCCTTGCGCGGGCGGCCCCGGGGCCGCTTGCGCGGAACGACCGCGCCACGCTCGAAGATCTCGCCACCCCAGACCCCCCAGGGCTCGGCGCGCTCGACCGCGCCGGCGAGGCACTCGACCCGCAGCGGGCAGTCCCCGCAGAGGGTCTTGGCCACGTCCAGGTCGGTGGGTGAGTCGGAGAACCACAGGTCGGGGTCGAACTTCCGGCAGGGCAGATTCGCCTCGGTCTCGACGTTCAGGTCGAGCGGGGCTAACGCCAGAGTCATCTCCCGGTCACCTCTCTCTCATCTCGATCTCGTGGATCGCTGGTCCGACGTACTTCGGCGGTGCAAAAAGAACTGAGGCCGCGGATCCCGGTATGCGGGTTCCGCGGCCTCGAGGTGAGCCGGTGGTCTGGTGGTCAGACCGGTCTACCTCGAGGTGGAACACCGCGGACGTCCATCCGCTTGACGGCGCCATCGACGCCCTTGCCCGTGAAGCCACTGGTCCCCTGGATCGCATTCGCTTCTGGTGCGAGGATCAGCTCGGCCTGAACCTCGACCCGGTGCGCCTGCGGAGCCCACGGTCGCGCAGCGGCGACGGCAGCCCGATCGGCCGACATCGGAGCCACGGCGACGGTCAGGGCAGCAGACAACGGAGCGACGGCAACGGGCAGCGCCGTCGGACGCGTGTAGATGTAGCTCTCCATCGGTGCCACCTCCTTGACGTTCACTCGTGGTCGACTCGGACAATCCCCTGTTGAGCAGCCCGAACAGGGCCCCCCGCGAGGTGTGTTCTGAGGCTATGCCCGCCGACCGGGCGAGGGCAAACGAATTAACGGCCAGATTCAAAAAGTTTTCTGCGGGCAGATTTCGTCCACCGTCGCGCCCTTGACCAGGGCCAGCACAGCCTCTCCGTACAGGCCCAACTTGCGGGGGCCGATGCCGGCGATGGCGACCAGTTCCTCGGCCCGGCCCGGACGCCGTTCGGCGAGCGCTACCAGGGTGGCGTCGGTGAAGACGACATAGGCCGGCACCTTCTGGGTGTCCGCCACCCGGGACCGCCACTCGCGCAGCCGCTCGTGCAGCTCATCGTCGATGTCGGAGGGACAGGTCGCGCAGCGGCCGAGTTTGCGGTCCGGCCCGGCCAGCAGGGTCGTACCGCAGATCCGACAGGAGACGATCCGGGTGGCCGCCCGCCGCGGGGTACCGGGGGCCGGGCGGGTGCCGCCGGCCCGCTCCGCCGTACCGGAGGGGGCCAGCTGGGGCAGGAAGCGGCACGGCCGCCGGGCGCGACCACCCGGCGAGCGAGCGGAGGCGTACGACAGCCAGAGCCACTGCCGGGCCCGGGTGATGCCGACGTAGAGCAGTCGGCGTTCCTCCTCGACCTGCTCGGGGGTGCGGGCGTACGTGGTGGGCAGGGTGCCCTCGGCCAGACCGACCAGGAACACCGCCTCCCATTCCAGCCCCTTCGCGGAGTGCAGGGAGGCCAGGGTGACCCCCTCCACGGTCGGCGCGTGCTGCTGTGCCGCCCGCCGGTGCAACTCGTCGGTGAAATCGGCCAGGGTGACCGGACGCTCCACGGTGGCCGCCGCACCCAGCGGCAGCAGTTGCGGGCTGGCCGCGTACTCCTCGGCCAGCGCTACCAGGGCGGCCAGCGCCTCCCACCGTTCCCGGGCGGCCCCGCCGGGCGGAGGTGAGTCCGGCGCCCAGCCGACCGCGGCCAGCGCCTCGACCACGGCGGTGACCAGCGGGGTCTCCCCCGCAATCGACCGGGTGGCCGCCCGCATCGCCACCATGGCCTGACGCACCTCGGGCCGCTCGAAGAACCGCTCGGCCCCCTGCACCACGTAGGGCACCCCCGCCTCGGCGAGCGCCTTCTCGTACGCCTCGGACTGGGCGTTGGTGCGGAACAGCACGGCGATCTCGCGGGCCGCCGTACCGGCCTCGACCAGGGCCCGGCAGCGGGCCGCGACCGCGTTGGCCTCCGCCGCCTCGTCGGTGAAGATCCGCAGCTCCGGTGCGGGGCCGGCGGGACGCTGACCGACCAGTTCCAGCCGCAGCCGCGCCTCCGTGCCCCGGGCCTGCGAGATGACCGCGTTGGCCAGGCCGACCACCTGGGGGGTGGAACGGTAGTCGCGGACCAGCCGGACCACTGTCGCGCCGCGGTGCCGACGCGGGAAGTCGACCAGGTACGACGAGGTGGCCCCGGTGAAGGAGTAGATCGTCTGGCTGGCATCGCCGACCACGGTCAGGTCCTCCCGACCGCCCAGCCAGGCCTCCAGCAGCCGCTGTTGCAAGGGGTTGACGTCCTGGTACTCGTCGACCACGAAGTGCCGGTACTGGTTGCGGACCTGCTCGGCGACGTCCGGGTGCTCCTCGATCCCCCAGACCGCGGCCCGCAGCACGTCCTCGAAGTCGATCACCCCGGTGGTCCGCTTGACCTTCTCGTACGCGGCGAAGACCTCGGCCACCTTGGCCGGGTCGTGCGGGGTCTCGCGCAGCGCCTTGGCCGCGGCCACCACGTACTCCCCCGGCTCTACCAGGCAGGACTTGGCCCACTCGATCTCGCCGGCCAGGTCGCGGGCGGCCGTGCGGTCGGTCCGCAGACCGGCCCGGGCGGCGGCCAGGGTGACCAGCCGGACCTTGCTGTCCAGCAGTTCCGGCATGGCCCGCCCGTCCAGCAGTCGGGGCGCGAAGTAGCGCACCTGGCGCAGCGCGGCGGCGTGGAAGGTGCGGGCCTGCACCCCGGCCACCCCCAACTGGGCCAGCCGGTGCCGCAACTCGGCGGCGGCCCGGGCGGTGAAGGTGACCGCGAGCACGTGCCGGGCGGATATCTCACCGGTCAACGCCCGGTACGCGATCCGCGAGGTCACCGCCCGGGTCTTGCCGGTGCCGGCCCCGGCGAGTACGCAGACCGGCCCGGCGAGGGCGGTCACCGCCGAGCGTTGCTCCGGGTCCAGGCCGGCGAGCACACGTTCGGACGGGGAGTTGACCACCACAACGGGGAATTGTCTCAGCCGCCCCGGACGTTACTGCGGATAGCCCGAGTCGGGCCCGATTGGAAGGATCTGATCATGCTCACGATGTACTCGACGCCCTGGTGCGGCTACTGCCACCGGCTGAAGTCGCAGCTCGACCGGGAGGGAATCGCCTACGAGGTGATCGACATCGAGCAGGATCCGGCCGCGGCCGACTTCGTGATGAGCGTCAACGGGGGTAACCAGACCGTCCCCACCCTGCGCTTCGCCGACGGCAGCGCGCTGACCAACCCGACGATCGTTCAGGTCAAGCAGCATCTGGCGAGCATCACCGCCTGACAACGCCAGTGGCGGTCCACCCCAGCGGGGTGGACCGCCACTGCGGTCAGTGCGAAGGATCAGAAGTCACACTGGTTCGGGAAGGCGATGCAGGTGGTGATGGTGGCGCCACGGTTCGGGATCTGGCCGTACCGGTCGGCGTCCACGTTCTCCAGCGTGCCGTCGCTCATCTTGTCGATGATGCCCCAGAGGGCGTTGACGTTCTGCTTGATGATGTAGCCGCTGCTCTTGTGGCCGATGCCGCCACGCGACTCGAAGAACATCGCGTTGCTGCGCCAGTTGGCGTACTCACCACGCGGGCCGGGGCCGTTGAGCATGGCGGCCGAGACGACGCCCTCCGGGATGTTGATGTACGGGTAGAGGGTGGTGGTGACCACACCGCTCTTGTCGGCGGCGTCCGCGGCCGCGACGCCCATCCGGCGGACGGTGTCCCACTGGCTCTGGCTGAGCATGCCGGGGTCGAGCGAGATGCCCACCGAGAAGGTGGTCATCTCGTCGGTGCTGTCGCCGACGTAGTACGTGCCCTGGTGGTGCAGGTCGATCATGTGGTGCGGCTTGAAGTCGGCCCAGGCGTACCAGAACTGCTGCGACTCGACGGCGCGGTACTGGGTGTAGTTGGTGAAGGTGCGCTCGGGCAGCGGTGCCTCGCCACGGCCGGCCCGGACGCTGTTGATCTGGTCGAAGATCTGCCGGTCGACGCCCCAGTCACGGTTGAGGTCGATGCGGTGGACGCTGTCCTGGCGGCGGTACTCCTCGAAACCATCCGGGTTGTAGATCGGGATGATCGCGAAGCTGATGTTCTCCAGCACCTCGCGGGCGTGCTTCCCACCGTTGACCAGGGTCTTCAGGAAGTCCAGCGAGGCTTCGGCGCCGTAGGGCTCGTTGCCGTGGATGCGGCCCTGGATCCAGACCCGGGTCTCACCGGTGCCGATGAAGGCGATCTCCAGCGGACGGTTCCGGCCGCTGCGGCCGATCTCCTCGATCCGGAGGGCACCCTTGCTGCGGGCCGCCAGGGCGTGCATTTCAGCGGATACCTCAGCGGCGCTGAGCTGCGAGGAGCGGTTGACGGTCTCCTGGCCCGGCGGGACGAACGGTCCGTTCGCGTTGGCCACCCCGGGCGCCACCATGGGGGCGAGGAGGAGTGCGGCGATCAGGGCCACATGGCGGCGGCGTGGTCTTGTCACAGTTGTGACATCCCTTCTGAGATGTGGTGCGGCAGCGCCAGCCAGACATCGTTGCGGCCCCCGTGCGCCGTACGCGCTCCGTGCTGGCCTCGGCTGCGACCTTCCTCACCGGAAGGCGGTGCGGTGTGATCATTGAACGGGGGGCATTTTCGCAGGTCAAGAGCCGATGTAAAGTTCCGTCGAATGTGCAGGTTGTGACGGGGAGCACTCCACGGAAGTTCGGCGACTGGCGGACAGGCTTCCCGGTAGACCCGCTGGAAGACGGAGAAATGATCAGATCACCGGGTTGGGTCGGGGTTGCGGCGCAATGACGGGGTCCGATGGTCGTGGTCAGCGCCGTACCGCCGGAAGGGAAGCCGTGCCGTCCGGGGCGGAGCGGGGCGACGGGATCCGGGGTCGCGTCGACGGCCCGGCCGGTGGACTGAGTCGGCGCCCACCCCAGAGGTAGCCGGCGGCCAGCAGGGTGGCCAGTCCGACCGCGACGAACACCAACCGGTAGTCGAGCACCCCGACGAGCAGGGCCCCGGCGCCGATGGAGAGCGCCTGCGGGACCCTGACCACCGCCTCCGCGGCGGCGGCCACCCGGCCGAGCACCTCGGCCGGGGTGCGTCGCTGGACGAGGGTGTGCAGGCCGACCAGGGTCAGCGGCAGGGACACTCCGGCCAGCAGCACGGCGGCGAAGCCGAGCCAGAGATTCGGGTACCCCAACGCCAACGCGGCCGGCCCGAAGAAGGCGACACCGGCGGCCAGGGTGCCCAGCTCGCCGACCCGACGCAGCACGGCGGCCGAGACCAGGCCGCCGACCAGACCGCCGATGCCCTGCACGGTGACCAGCACCCCGACGAACGCCGCGTCCCGGCCCAACCCTTGATCGACGTACGCGAAGATGAGGGACTCGGTGAAGCCCATCACCAGCGAGGCGAGCCCGTAGCCGAGCAGCGCCCGCCGGATCGCCAGCTCCTCGACCAGGTGACGCAGACCGGCGACGAGCTGCACCCGCCAACGCCGCGACGGCGCATCCTCCTCGGTGGGCCGGGTGGTCGACTGGGCCGGGCGCAATCCGGCCACCACCGCGGCGGCGATCAGGAACCCGGCCATGCCGATGGCGGCCAGCACGCCACCACCCAGCAGGGCGTAGAGCCCGGCACCGGCCAACGGGCCGATCAGCCGCAGGCCCTGGCGTACGGTCTGGAGCACCCCGTTGGCCTCGCCGAGCAGGTCGGCCGGGACGAGTTCGCAGACCAGTCGACTGAGCACCGCCCCGACGGTGAGGTTGGACAGGCCGTAGAACGCGGCCACCCCGTAGATGATCCACATGTCCCCCGCGTCGCGTACCGCCAGCAGTGGGGTCAGCAGCAGGGCGGTGACCAGGTTGGTGACCACGAAGACCCGCCGCCGGGGGTATCTGTCGACGAGCCAGCCCACCAGCGGCGCCAGAATCCGCGGGGCGATGAGCACGAAGAGGGTGGCGCCGGCCAGGGCGTCCGAACCGGTCAGATCCTTGACCCAGATGGCGAGTGCCAGCAGCAGCATCGACTCGGCGGTCAGACTGGCCAGCAGGCCGCCGAAGAGCAGGCGGAAGTCCGGTCGGCTCAGGACGGTACGCATGGATCCCTCCGCAGGTCAGGTGACGGGCGCGACAGCGGCCCACCCACCCGCAGGTCGCGGTGGGCCCCTCCGGTGTCGGGTCTGCGCAATTCTGGAGACACGCCCTCCGCCGGAACCTCCGGCGCCGGCCGCGACGTCCATACTGACCGTGGGGCGCGAATTTCATACAGTTACCGTCGCGTCTGCGGCGGTCGACGGAAAAGAGGACACAGTGCCTCCTGCCTCACCTGGCCCGATCCTGCGCCGCCGTCGGCTCGGTCTTGAGCTGCGCCGACTGCGCGAGGCCGCCGGCCTGACCGGAGACCAGGTCATCGAGCACGTCGGTTGGGCCTCCGCGTCGAAGTTGTCCCGCCTGGAGAACGGACGCAGCCGGCCGGATCCGCAGGATGTTCGTGACCTGCTCGACCTCTACCGCGTCGATGAGACGCTACGGGCGGAACTGCTCGGCATCACCCAGGAAGCCGGTGACATCCGGGGCTGGTTGAAGAATTTTCCGGCAATGACGCAGCAACAGCGCAGCTTCGCCGAGTTGGAGGCGGGCTGCGCCGAGATCTCCGAGTACAACCCGGTCCTGGTGCCGGGGTTGTTGCAGACCACCGGGTACGCCCGGATGCGCATCTCCTCGGCCTGGGAGGTTGACCAGGAGGCCGGCGATCCGGAGGCCGGTGAGGACATCGACACCGAGATCAAGGCACGGCAGGCCCGCCAGTCCCTGCTCACCCGGGAGTTCGATGCCCCCCGCTACACGGCCGTGCTGGAGGAGTCCGCGCTGGGCCACCGGGCCGGCCCGCCCGAGGTGCTGCGGGAGCAGTTGGGGCAGTTGTGCGAGTTGGCCGCCCGACCGAACGTCACCCTGCACGTGCTGCTGCGGGACACGCCGATCGGCCAGTGGTACCTGCCGCCGACGGCCTTCTCCCTCTACCGCTTCGCCGACCCGCAGGATCCGGAGACCCTGGCCATCGAAGGTGGCTTCACCGATGTCATGTCGACCGAGGTAATCGCCCTAAATCGCTATAAAGTGGTGTTCAAGTGGTTATGCGCGGCGGCGCTCTCCGCACCGGACACTCTTTCCTGGCTGACCGAGTCGGCGGAACGGCTGTCCGGAGCGGCCGCCCCGTCCACCGCGGCGGGTGGTTCGGCAATGGCGCCGGCCCAGCGCCGCAGCTCCACCGGGCGCCTGACGGAACGATGACCGACACCGGACACCGCCGGCAGGCGCCAGGCCACTCGTCGGTGTCGATTCAGCTCAGGAGCACAACGATGAACGAAATCCGCAAGACCTCCGTCCTCGCCCAACTCGCCGACGCCCCCTGGCGCACCAGCACCCGAAGCCAGACCTCCAACTGCGTAGAGGTCGCGCCGCTGGGCCACGGTCCCGCCGCGGTGGCACTGCGGGACAGCAAGGACCCCGAGGGCCCGGTGCTGTTGTTCAACCGGGCCGGCTGGTTGGGCTTCATCTCCGGCACCAAGAACGGGCAGTTCGATCTGGACTGACCGGGCACGCCCTGGCGGGACCATCGGCACGGTGCCGGTGGTCCCGTTCGTCATCCGGGTCCGACACCCCCGCTGAGCAGGGATCGGATGATCGGACGAGACCGCAGTCAATTCGAGCGTTTCACTTGCTGAGACACCACACGGGCGTACGATGACCGATGTAGTGACGTGGAAATTCCACCACCCGTCGCGACACATCCGGAGACCCCTATGCGGTTCCTGATCGTTCGCACCAGCATTCGCGCCGCCGCCGACGCCGACATCACGGCCGCCTGGGCCGGAGGACGCCGGCTGCGGGACGAGACCATCCGACCCGAGCCCCGCCGTCAGGTCGTCCACGCCGAAGACCGGGACGCCGCCTTCATCCTGGCCCGCGCCTTCGCCACGGTCGGTGCGGTACGCGCCGGCAAACAACGGATCAAGGTGCTGCCCCTGGACGATCCGGGGCCCCAGCGAGCCCGGCCACAGGGCCACGGCACCTGACACCCACACCCGTCCGTCGTGGTCGACCGGCTCCCCCGCCGTGTTCCTCACCAGCCGACCACGACGGCCCGTGCCCCCGACCCGTGGGCCGCCGCGGCAACGACGGTCCCGGGTCGGGGCCGCACGGCCGCATCCAGCTCACCTACGCCGGTCGCCCTGGGGTGTACCGCCGCCTCAGCACTGGCCGTCGAACCAGCGATGGATCAGGAACAGGGCGATCGAGGAGGGGGGCGGCAGGCGCAGCTCGGCGCCGCCCACATCGACCGGCCGACCGGCCAGGGCCGCACCGATCTCCTGCCGGGAGAACCAGCGGGCCTGGGCGATTTCGGTGGGGTCGACCCGTACCGGGTGCGCCGGGTCCGCGGCCGCCAGGAAGCCGAGCATCAACGAGCCCGGGAACGGCCACGCCTGACTGGTCACGTATTTGACGTCGGTGACCGGGACCCCGACCTCCTCGTGGACCTCCCGCAGCACGGTCGCCTCGGCGGACTCACCGGGCTCCACATAACCGGCCAGGCAGGAGAAGCGGCGCTGCCCCGGGGTGCTCGGCCAGCTGACATTGTTGCCGAGCAGGCACCGCCCCTCGGCACCCTGCACCCCGTCGTGCACCAGCACGATCATCGCCGGGTCGGTACGGGGCCACACCCGCTCGCCCCGGCTGTCCACCCGGGACCAACCCCCCTCGGCCGTGCGGGTGGGCTCGCCGGTGACCGGGTGGTACAGGTGGCGCAGATGCCAGTTGGTCAGCGCCAGGGCGGTGGTGAACAGGCCGGCGTCCCGGTCGCCGAGCAGGTGGCCGATCTGCCGCAGGTTGGCCGCCCGGGTGTTCGGTACGGTCGGCAACTCGGTGTGCACGCAGAACACCGGCACCCCGTCCGGCTCCACCCCGAGGAACATCGCCTCGGCGGCCAGTTCCGGGACCAACTCGTCGGCCTCGGTCAGGACCAGGGTCGGCTGGGGGGTGTCGGTGCGTACCAGGGCCCGGCCCCCGGCCTGGACGTCCAGCCTCAGCACCCGGGCCCCGGACCAGGCTCGGGCCAGCCAGTCGGGGTCGGCCCGCCGGTGGGCGGCCCGATCCAGGGTGGAACGGGACAACGGCGGGGCCAGGGTGCCGTCCGCCATCAGACCCAGCACCGCGCCACCCCAACCGGCGCTGCCGTCCGAGCCGCGGGACTCCCGCAGGGTCATACCGGCACCGGTGCGGTCTCGACCGGGGTCAGGGTGCCCAGCGAATCCGCGATCCGCTCGGCGTCGCCGAGCACCACGGTCACCGCCCGCGCCGGAGCCAGGTAACGGGCCGCCGCGGCAGCGACGTCCTCGGCGCTGGCCTTGGCCAGTCGGGCCGCGTGCTCGGCCAGGAAGTCCAGCCGCAGCCCGCTGCCCGCGTAGGCGCTGATGATGGAGGCCAGCCCGGCCTGGGTGGCGACCCCCAGTTGCAGGGTGCCCAGGGCGTACTGCCGGGCCTGTTCCAGCTCCTCGGCGCCGGGCGGCACGGTGGCGAGTCGGCCCAGCTCGTAGTGGGTCTCCAGCAGCGCCGGGGCGGTCACCTCGGTGGCCACCTCGGCGGCGGCCACCAGCAGCGAGCCGGCCACGGAATGCTCCACGGACGAGTGCGGCCCGTAGGTGTAGCCCTTGTCCTCCCGGATGTTCTCCACCCAGCGGGAGGAGAAGTAGCCACCGAAGATCAGGTTGGCCAGCTGAAGTGCGGCATGGTCGGGGTGGGTACGGGGCACCGCCGGCAAGGCCATCCGCAGGGAGGACTGCACCGAGCCCGGCCGGTCGACCAGCAGCAGCGGACCGGGCGCCAGCGGCGGGGCAGGTGGCGGCGCGGCGGAGTGCCCCTCACCGGACCAGCCCCCGAGGGCCTTCTCGGCCGCGTCCAGGGCCCGTTCCGGCCGGACGTCGCCGACCAGCACGAGTACCGCACCGGCTGGACGCACCCGCTGGGCGTGCAGCGTACGCAGCGCTGCCGGCCGCACCGCCCGGACCTGCTCCGGCTCCGGCGTCTGCACGGCGTACGGATGCCGGCCGTAGATCCGCTTGAGCAGGGCGGTGTGGACCAGGTGACCCGGCTGACTGCGGGCGACCTGAATGCCGTCGACCAGACGGTCCCGTTCGGTGGCCACCCACTCGGCCGGGTAGTCGGCGCCGGTGAGCACCTCGGCCAGGATCTCCAACAGCCGATCCAGGCCGGTGGCCAGGCCGTTGCCGGAGAGCATCAGCCGATCCGGGTCCAGCCCGGCGGAGAGACCGCCTCCGATCTTCTGCAGCTCGGCGGCGATCTGCACGCTGCTCATCGTCTCCGTGCCGGACAGCAGCGTCGCGGCAAGCATCTGCCCCCGGGCCAGGTGGGCCCGGCTGAAGGGCATCCACAGCCGCAGTTCGACCAGCGGCACGGCCGCCCGGCGTACGGCGATCACGGTCAGCCCGTTGTCGAGCGTCCGCTCGGCCTGGCTCGGCAGCTTGAGCCGACGGGTCGGACCGAGCGGCGGCAGGGCCCTCACACTCAACGGGTTGTCTCCTTCGTCTGGGTACCGCCGGGAATGACCTCGACGGAGGCGCGGCGCTCCGGCCGCAGGGTGGCGGCGGCGGCACGGACCTGCTCCTCGGTGACCGCCCCGACCAGTCGGGGCAGCTCGTTGAGCAGTCCCGGCTCGCCGCGTTGCTGTTCCAGCACCGCCATCCGCAGGGCGCGGCCGAGCACGGCGTCGGTGTCGCGCAGCAGGTGGGTGGCCATCCTGGCCTGGGTACGGGTCAGCTCCCCCTCGGTCAGCCCGTCCGTGGCCAGCCGGTCCAGCTCCTCGTCGACCGTACGCAGCACCTTGTCCACGTCCCCGCCGGGCGGCAGGTGCGCCTGCAACAGCAGGGCGGTGGGGTCGCGTACGTCGAAGGGGTCTCCCATGAAACCCACGTAGCCGCCGACGCTGGTCACCGTGCGGTCGCGCTGGACCAGCCGCTCGACCAGCCGGGAGGCGTCGCCGTCGGTGAGCACCTCGGCCAGCACCACGTACGGCAGGTAGGCGGCGAAGTCACCGATCGGGTCGGGCACCCGCCACCCCGAGGCCACCGCCGGCAGGGGCGCCAACCGGTCGGTGTGGGCGGTGCGCCGCTCCGCGGTCAGGTCCGGCTCGGCGAAGTCCGGGCGATCCGGTGCCGGGCGGGCCGGCACGTCACCGAAGTGCCGCTCGATGAGGGTGGTCGCCTCGGCCACGTCGATGTCACCGCTGACCGCCAGCACCGCGTTGCCGCTGGCGTAGTAGCGCCGGAAGAAGTCGGCGGCGTCGTCGACCGTGGCCGACTCCAGGTCGACGAAGGAGCCGTAGCCGTCGTGCGCGTTGGGGAAGGTGTCGAACATGACCGGCGGCAGGGTCAACCAGGGGAACCCGCCGTAGGGCCGGTTGAGCACGTTGACCCGGATCTCCTCCTTGACCACGTCGACCTGGTTGCGCAGGTTCTCCTCGGTGAGCCGAGGGCCCCGCATCCGGTCGGCCTCCAGGAAGAGGGCCCGTGCCAGGGCGTTGCTGGGCAGGGTCTCGTAGTAGTCGGTGTAGTCCAGGTGGGTGGAGCCGTTGAACATGCCACCGGCGCCCTGCACATGCCGGAAGTGCGCCAGCTTCTCCAGATTCTCCGAACCCTGGAACATCAGGTGTTCGAAGAGGTGGGCGAACCCGGTGCGCCCCTCGGGCTCGGACCGGATGCCCACGTCGTAGACGACCGCCACCCCGATGACCGGGGCACTGCGATCCGGGGTCAGGACCACCCGCAGGCCGTTGTCGAGGGTGAAGCGCTCGACCGGATACCTCGTCGCTGGAATTTTAGCTTTGCGCGTCGGCACGGATCCGACCCTAACGTCTCGACGCCCCGATGCGTGAACATCCGTGGGCCGCTGATGCGACCGTGGGTCAGCCGGCCGTGCTGCCGACCGGCTCGGTGACCGTCGGCGGCCCGTGCAGGTCCACCAGGCTGGAGGGCGCGGACCCGCCCGGCATGACCGGCCAGGGGGTGAAGGCCGCCGCCATGGCGAGCAGCAGTCCGATCACCGCCATCGCCACCACCAGCAGCAACTCGCGCGCCGTCGCCGAGCCCCCCATGGTCCTGCCTCCCCATACCGCCTGACGCTGTGACGCCTGCCCCCCGGCCAGCGTCACCCGGCCCGTTGATGCTGGCAGTCATCCACCCGACCCCGCAACGAATGATTCCCGACTCAGAAAACGGTGCGGTGGGCTGAATGTGCGAACGGTCGGGTCACCGCCGGCAGACATCAACCGGAAGTGACCCGACCGTTGCGGTCAGGCAGTGTCGCCCTGGATCAGAGCGGACGGATGTTCTCCGCCTGCGGGCCCTTCTGGCCCTGGACGACCTCGAACTCGACCCGCTGGTTCTCGTCCAGGCTCCGGTAGCCGGAGGACTGGATCGCCGAGAAGTGGGCGAAGACGTCAGCGCCGCCGCCGTCCGGGGTGATGAAACCGAAGCCCTTGTCAGCGTTGAACCACTTGACGGTGCCAATAGCCATGCTTGTTACGTCTCCTTGACGGAACGTCGACCCCACACCAGTTGCGGGATCGGAGAGAGGAGTGCCCCGAGCGGACCTGCTCGGAACACCTGTCGCTTCTGGTCGCCCCGCCCGGAGAACTCCGGACACAACAAAGTGCGCCTGGGGTCACATATCCGCCAGGCGCACACAGAGCTGGTAACCAAAGCTGCAACGCCAGACACTCTACTCACTGATCCGGCTCAGCGCCAGTGTCGGCTCCGGGCGACTGCGGCACCGAGGTGATCAACTCGGTGAGGCCGTCGAGATCGAGCAGGTCCGTCGGCCGGACGGTGACCCCCTCCCGCACGTAGTGGAAGGCCGCACCGACCCGGTCCAGGGCGATCCCGGCCAGCTCCGCCCAGGCCAGTCGGTAGACCGCCAGTTGCACGGCGGCCACCTCGGCGGCCACGCCGCTCGGGCGGGCCCCGGTCTTCCAGTCGACCACGTCGAAGCGGTCCCCCGGCCGACGGAACACCGCATCCATCCGGCCCCGCACCACCACCCCGCCGATCACCGTGGCGAAGGGCACCTCGACCTCCACCGGGGTCCGGTCGGCCCACTCGCTGGCCAGGAACCGACGCTGAAGCTCCGTCAGGGCCTCGTCCGGCGCGGCGTCCTCGTCGGCCGCCCCGGGCAACTCGTCGGTGTCCAGCAGCCGGTCCGCCCCGAACCGCTGCTCCAACCAGGCGTGGAAGGCGGTGCCCCGGCGGGCGTACGGGTTGGGCTCGGCCGGCAACGGGCGGCGCAGCGTACGGGCCAGGGCCGCCGGATCCCGGCGCAGACCGACCAGCTGGGTCACCGACAGGTGAGCGGGCAACGCCACCTCGATCGGGCCGGACAGTCGACTCAGCTCCGCCCGCTCGGCCAGCAGCAGGTCGGCCTCCCGCCGCCACCGGGCCACCTCCGGATCCGAGGCGGCGGGATCGTCCGGCCCGTCCGGGTCCCCCCCCTCGGTGAGGAAGCGACGCACCAGGGCGGCCGCCTCGGTCAACGCCGGGCGGCGTACTCCCAGGGGGTCCGCCGGCCACTCGGCGCGCAACACCACCTCCGTGGTCGGGTTGACCGCGTCCGGGGTCGGCTCGGGGGTCCACTCGTCGACCAGGTGACCGGCCCCGCCCGCCAGGCAGGCGTCGTGAATCTCGCGCAGCAGGGCCGAGGGGCCGCGGGGGCGCTTGGTGCCCTCCCCCCACCAGTGGCCCGCGCAGAGCAGCAGTCGACGGGGGCGGGTCACCGCCACGTACGCCAGTCGCCGTTCCTCTCGCTCGTCGTGGGCCCGCCAGGCGTCCGTGAACTCCGCCATCGTGCGGGCCACCGCGCGCTGGTCGGCGGCCTCGGCCAGGGCCAGGGCGGGCAGCCCCTCCGCATCGCCCCGCAGCGGAAAGGGCAGCACTCCCAGACCACCCAGCCAGTGATCGGAACTGCGTACCGGCCCCGGCCACACTCCCCTGCTCAGCCCGGCCACCGCCACGACGTCCCACTCCAGCCCCTTGGCCGCGTGGGCGGTGAGGATCTGCACCGCCCCCTCGACCACCTCCACCTCACCGGGAGCCAGCCCGCGCTCCTCGTCCTCGGCGGCGGCCAGGTAGGCCAGGAAACCGGCCAGGGTGGCCCCCGGGGTCTCCCCACTGAACCGGGCGGCCACATCGCCCAGGGCGTCCAGGTGGGCGCGGGCCAGCCCGGCGTCACCGGCACCCTCCCCGCCGGCCCGTACCGCCACCTCCACGTCCAGGCCGGTGGTCCGCTCGATGTCCGCGATCAACTCCGGCAGGGACTGGTCCAGCCGGTAACGGAGCAACCCCAACTCCCGGGCGTACGCGCGCAGCCGGGCATATCCCTCGGCCGAGTACGCCTGCGCCGGGCCCAGGTCGGCCAGCGCCTCCACCAGGGTCGCCTCGTCCAGGCGATCCACAACGATCTCGGGATCACCGTCGTCGGCCAGTTGCCGACGGGCGGCGGCGATGGCCTTGGCCCGACGGTGCAGGGCGACCAGATCCCGGGGCCCGATCCGCCACCGGGCCCCGGTCAACAGGCGCAGCAGGGCGGCACCGTCGGTCGGGTCGGCCAGCACGCGCAGCGTGCAGACCACGTCACGAACCTCGGGGGTGTCCAGCAGGCCGCCGAGCCCGACCACCTCGACCGGCAGGCCGCGCTCGCGCAAGGCGGCGGCGATCGCCGGGATCTGGCTGCGCAACCGGACCAGCACCGCCGTGGTCGGGCGGGCCGTCACCGGGATCTGCTCGGGCAACGCCCGCGGCATCCGGGCGGCCCCCTGCCACGCCGCCAGCAGACTGTCCGCGATCCAGTCGGCCTCCTCGGCGTACGTCGACAGCAGCGCGCAGTGCACCGTGCCGGCGGCGGCCCCGCGCGGGCTGCGGTGGGCGATGGGGTCGTCGACACTGAGCGCGGCGTGCAGTTCGGGCACCCGGGCACCGGCGGCCCGCAACGGAGTGGCCAGGGCGTTGGCCACCGCCAGGATCTCCGGACGGTTACGCCAACTGGTGGTCAACCCGAGCACCCGGGCCGGGCTGCCGTCGCCGAGCGCGAAGTCGGCCGGGAAGCGGTCCAGGGTGCCGGCGCTGGCTCCCCGCCAGCCGTAGATGGACTGGCAGGGGTCTCCCACGGCGGTCACCGGGTGCCCGCCGCCGAACAGCGCCCGCAGCAGCACCACCTGGGCGTGGCTGGTGTCCTGGTACTCGTCGAGCAGCACCACCCGGTAGCGATCCCGTTCGATCTCGCCGACACCCGGATGGTCCCGGGCTACCCGGGCGGCCCGGGCCAACTGGTCGGCGAAGTCCATCGCCTCGAAGTCGGCCTTGCGCCGGGCGTAGGCCCGCACCAGCGGCAGCAGCTTCAGCCGGGTCTGCTGCAGGGTCAGCGCCTTACGCACGTCGGCGTAGACCCGGCCGGGACGCGACTGCACCTCGGCGAAGAACCGGCCCGTCCAGGCGGCCAGGTCCTCCGGCTCGACCAGGTGCTCGTCCAACTCACCGGCCAGGGCCAGCACGGCGTCGGTCACCGTGCTCGGCATCCGGTCCACCTCGGACATGTCGCCGTCGTAGTTGCGCACGATGAGATCCACCAACTGCCACCGCGAGGCCTCGGTGAGCAGCCGGGTGGAGGGCTCGTACCCGGCCCGCAGGCCGTGCTCGGTGACGATCCGACCGGCGTACGAGTGGTAGGTGGCCACGGTCGGCTCCCCGGCCAGGGGGTCGTCGAGGGGGTCCCGTCCGCGCCGACCTAGTCGACGGACCAACTGGTCCAGCCGGGTACGCACCCGGTGGGCCAGCTCACCGGCGGCCTTGCGGGTGAAGGTGAGACCGAGCACCTGCTCCGGCCGCACGTACGAGTTGGCCACCAGCCACACCACCCGGGCGGCCATGGTCTCGGTCTTGCCCGAGCCGGCGCCCGCCACCACCAGCAGCGGCTCCACCGGCGCGGCGATGATCGCCGCCTGTTCCCGGGTGGGTGCCGGCAGCCGGAGCAGCTTGGCCAACTCCACCGGGGTGTACCGGGGGCCGGAGTCGGCCGCCCGGGGGGCCGGTGCCCCGGGACCGAACAGGGCGGGCTGGACCAGGCTGCCTGCTTCGCCGGCTGGCACGCTCACTCCTCGCCCTCGGGACGACGCACGGTCGGCGGCTCGACCACCTGCCGCCCCTGCCCGGAGACCGGGCAACTGGTGCGCACCGGGCAGACCCGACACTTCGAGTTGGCGACCGCGGCGAAGGTGGACGCGGCCATCGTATCGGCGGTACGGCGGACCAGGGCGGTGGCCCAACCGGCCTCCGGGCCGTCCGTGGCCGGCGGTTGGGCCTGCTCCCGGGCATCCCGGGTACCGGTGCCCAGTTGCACCAGGGCCGCCCCGCCCGGCTCGTCGCCGAACTCGGCGAAGGCCCCGGCCTCCACCGCCGCCTGGTACGCGCCGAGCTGCGGATGCTCGCTCACCTCGCGTTCGGTGACGGTGGTCGACTTGCCGGTCTTTAGGTCGATCACCACCAGCCGTCCGGCCTCGTCCACCTCCAGCCGATCTACCCGGCCGACCAGATCGACCGGCCGCTGCGGATCGTCCAGGCGGACCGCGAACTCGTGCTCGATGGCGAGCAGCCGACGCGGGTTGGCGGCCAGCCACCGCAGCAACTTGTCGACCATCGCCTCGGCGCGGGCCCGCTCCGGCCCCACCATCCAGCGGGCCGCCAACTCGATCGCGTCGAACCGGGCGGCGACATAGTCCAGCAGGGCACTGCGGTCGGCCCGGGCATCCTCGGCGAGCATCGCCGCCGCGTGCACCAGGTTGCCCACCCCCTGCGCGGCACTGGCCGGGCTGCTGCCGCCGTGCCGCTCCAGCAGCCACCGCAGGCTGCACCGCAGCGCGCTCTCCATCCCCGAGGGCGTGACCCGGACCGGCTCCCCCTCCTCGACCAACGGCCGGTCGTCGGAGAGGGACCGCAGCCCCCACCAGTCGTCGGGATGCGCCCCGGACACCCCGGCGGCACCCAGCCGAGCCAACTCGGCCGCCGCCGCCCGCCGCCGGGCCAGCGGCGCGACCGGATCGACCAGCGCGGTACGCAACTCCGCCACCAGGGCGGGCAGGGTGAGCGCCCGGGGCGGCCGGCTGACCGGCAAGGTCCGCGGCCCGCCCGCCTCGCTGTCGGACGTCCCGTTGTCGCCCGCCTCGCTGTTGGACGCCTCGTCGGTGGGGGTATCGCCGGGGCCGAGTTCGTAGAGGAAGCGGCTGGGTTGTTCGTCATGGTCGTCGCCGCCGACCGAGGCCGAGGCGACCGCGCTGACCAGCAGGCGGCGTCGGGCCCGGGTCACCGCGACATGGAACAGCCGCCGCTCCTCGTCGAGCAGGGCGGAGGTCTGCCCGACCAGGGTGGCCACCGTGCCCGCGCCGTCGGCCCGGCCGGCCAGCACGTCCACCAGTCGTTCCGAGCCGAGCAGGCTGCCGCGCAGCCGCAGGTCCGGCCAGACCCCTTCCTGCACCCCGGCGACGGCCACCAGGTCCCACTCCAGCCCCTTGGCGGCGTGCGCGGTCAGCAGCCGTACCGCGTCGCCCCGGTCGGCGGTCGGCGCCAGGGTGTCGGCGGGTAGCTCCTGCCCGAGTACATGGTCGAGGAAGACCTCGGTACGCGCGCCGGGCAGCCGGTCGGTGAACCGGGCCGCGGCGTCGAAGAGGACCATCACCGCGTCCAGGTCCCGGTCGGCCGCCTCGGCCCGACGACGCCGGGCCAGATCCCCTTCACCGCTGACCGCCGGCCCCCGGGTCAACGCCGCCGACCACAACTCGGCCAGTCCACTGGCCCGCCACACCGCCCAGAGCACCTCCTCGACGGTGGCCCCCGGCCGCGCGGCCGTCTCCCGGGCCACCGCCAGCAGCCCGGCCACCGTCTGCGCCGGCTCGGCCCAGCGCCGCTCGACCCCGGCCAACTCGGCCGGATCACGCAACGCCTCGACGATCAACTCCCCGGAGGGTCGACGGTCACCGGCGGCCAGGGCCAAGGCCCGCAGGCCCTGCCGCAACCGCCGCTCCGCCAGCGGATCGGCACCCCCCAACGGCGAGTGCAGCAGCGCGATCGCGGCCTCCTCGTCGAGCCGTTCCGGCTCCAACGCGCACCGCAGCAGCAGCAACAACGGGGCCACCGCCGGTTGCAGGTGCAGGGGCAGGTCCTCGCCGTGCACCACGGTCGGCACCCCGGCCGCGTGCAGGGCCCGGCGCAGGGTGGGCAACTGTCGGCCGGTGGACCGCACCAGAACCGCCATCCGCGCCCAGGGCAGCCCGCCGAGCAGGTGCGCCTCGCGCAGCGCATGCGCCAACCAGGCCGCCTCACTGGTGGCCGACCGGAAGGTACGGATCTCCACCCGGCCCGGCGGGGTACCCGGCACCGGCTGCATCCGGCGATGCGCCGCCGGACCCCGTAGCCGCCGGGCCAGTCGGGCGGAGGCGGCCAGCAGTCGCTGCCCGCTGCGGTAGTTGGTGGTCAGCAGCACCTGCCCGGCCGGGGCACCGGAGGCGGTCCGGAACCGGTGCGCGAACCTCGTCACCCCGGCCGGGTCGGCACCCCGGAAGGCGTACGTGGAGGAGTCCGGGTCGGCGAAGGCGACCAGTGGCAGGCCGCCTCCGGCCACCGTCTCCAGCAGGTCGAGCTGGGCGGGGTCGGTGTCGGCCAACTCATCGACATAGACGTACGCCAGGCGACGCCGCTCGGCGGTCAGCAGCTCCGGGTCGTCCCGCAGCATTCCGGTGGCCGCCCGGACCAGCTCGGCCGGGTCGTACGCGACCGAGCCCCGGTTGGCCACGTCCCGCAGGGCCAGCACGGCGACATACTCGCGGAGGAACCGGGCGGCGGCCGGCCAGTCCGCCCGCCCCAGCTTCTCGCCGAGCCGGGCCAGCTCCACCGGGCCCACTCCCCGCTCGGCCGCGCGCATCAGCAGGTCACGCAGTTGGGCCGCGAAGGCCCGGGTACGCAGAGCCGGACGCAGATCCTCCGGCCAGCCGACCGGATCGTCGCCGGGCTCCTCCCCGACCACGTCCAGCAACTCCCGGATGATCAGATCCTGCTCCGGCCCGGTCAGCAACCGAGGCGAGGGCTCACCCCGCTCGGCCGCCGCCCGGTGCAACAACCCGAAGGCGTACGCCGGAAAGGTCCGCACCAGCGGCTCGCGCAGCACCCGCTGCCCGTCGGCGGCGATCCGCGCCTCGATGCGGTGCCGCAGATCGGCGGCGCCCCGCCGGCTGAAGGTGAGCACCAGGATCCGCTCCGGATCCACCCCCTCGGCGACCCGACCGGCGACCGCCTCGACCAGGGTGCTGGTCTTCCCGGTGCCCGGCCCCCCGAGCACCAGCAGCGGCCCGTCGGTGTGCGCCACCACCTCCGCCTGCCCGGCATCCCGCACCCGCCCCGGGCTTTCGGGTGCCGGCCCTTCCGGGTCGGCGGGCGCTGACGGGTTCGAGTCGGCGACCGCCGGGGCCTGCGCCGGGGAGTGCCCGTGCGTCGGCCCGTCTCCCTCGGTCGGCCCGGCGGGCCGACGCACCAGCCGGTACGCCTGCATCCCGACATCCCATCACGGGCCTGCGACACCCCTAACCGCGCCACACCCTCCGAGAGCCCTCGCCCACGCCGCCCGCGAGAGTTGCCGATGCCGAACCCCGACAGCGGCCGCCACCCCCAGGACCGCAGACGCCTCGGGACGCCCGCCCACGCCCAACCTCGCCCCCGTCCCACCACCGCACAGGGCGCTCGTCGATCGCTCTGTCCGATCTTGCTCCGCAACTCTCGGCGAGCAGCAGCACTCGGGTGGGGTAGCACTAGGGGTGGGTCAGGTCAGGCGGGATTCGAGGGCGTCCAGGGCGGCGGGGATGGTGTCGACGAAGTGCAGCAGGTTGAGGCCGCCGGGTTTGAGGAAGCTCTGGGCGGTCAGGTCCCGCAGCCACCCCAGCAGTGGGCTGTAGAAGCCGTCCGTGTCGACCAGCACCATCGGCTTCTGGTGCAGGGCCAGGGTGGCCGTGGTCCAGACCTCGAAGAGCTCGTCGAGGGTGCCCAGCCCGCCCGGCAGGGTGAGGAAGGCGTCCGACTTCTCGATCATCACGATCTTCCGGCTGGCCATCGAGTCGGTGACCACCAGCTCGTCGGAGTCCAGGTCGGCGACCTCCAGGTCGACCAGCGCCTGGGGGATCACCCCGATCGTCCGACCACCGGCCGACCGGGCGCCGTCGACGAGGGCGCCCATCATCCCCACGCAGCCGCCGCCGCTGACCAGGGTGTGCCCACGTCGGGCGATCTCCGCCCCGGTGGCGGTGGCCAGGTCCAGCCAGCGTTGGTCGAGGGTACGGGAGGAGGCACAGAAAACGCAGATGGCGGCCACTCGTTCAGTGCTCCGACCCGGTGGCGGCCGCGTGCTGGTCGGCGGCGGCACGAGCCACCGCTTCCTCGCGTACGGCCTCCTGCTCCGTGCTGAGCGCGGCCTCGGCCTCCACGATGTGCCGCACCGCCGCGGCCACATCGTCGGTGACACAGATCAGGTCGAGGTCGACCGGGCCGATCTTGCCCTCCGCGGCCATGGTGTCGCGCAGCCAGTCCAGCAGCCCCTGCCAGTACGCGGTGCCCATCAGCACCACCGGGAATCGGGTGACCTTGCCGGTCTGCACCAGGGTGAGGGCCTCGAACAGTTCGTCCAGGGTGCCGAAGCCGCCGGGCAGCACCACGAACGCCTGGGCGTACTTGACGAACATGGTCTTGCGGGCGAAAAAGTAGCGGAAGTCGATCGCCAGGTCGACCCACTCGTTGAGGCCCTGCTCGAAGGGCAACTCGATGCCGAGGCCCACGGAGCGTCCACCGGCCTCGCTGGCCCCCCGGTTTGCCGCCTCCATCACTCCCGGACCACCACCGGTGATCACCGCGTACCCGGCCCGGGCCAGTGCGGCGCCGAGCGCCTCCGCCATCTGGCACTCCGGGCTGTCCTGCTTGCTGCGAGCCGAGCCGAAGACGCTGACCGCCGGCGGCAGGTCGGCGAGCGTGTCGAAGCCCTCGACGAACTCGGAGAGGATGCGCAGCGCCCGCCAGGAGTCCCTGGTCCGCCAGTCGGCCCGGGCCCGCGAATCCAGCAGCCCCTGGTCGGCGGTGCTGTTGGGAATCGCCTGCCGGCGCATCGTCACGGCGCCGCGATGCCGCTCCCGTCCCGGGTCGCGCATGTTGCTCTGCTCCATGGGAGCAACCGTAGTGGAGCAGCGCCGCTGAACCCGGCAAACACTTCGTGATCTTGTGCAACCAAATCGCGTTGCCAGACGTCTTACTATTCACATACCGGGTATGCCCCGGCGCGCGGCTTCCGGAGAGGAGACAACGCGTGATCATGAGCAACGAACGACTGCGACTCCGGCGACAGATGCAGCGGCGCATCCGCGACGTGGTGGCCGAGCGCCGCCGCGCCCGCCTGCTCGAAAAGGCTCCCGAGCCGGTCGCCGAGCCCACCGCCGATTCCCGACTCACCGTCGCCTGACGCAGACGGCCACCCGCCGTCTGCGTCAGGGCGCTCAGGTGGTGGCCAGCCAGCGACGCAGAGTCACCGCGCCCTCGCGGATCTTGCTGATCTCGACGTGCTCGTCCGGGTGGTGGGCCAGATTCGGGTCACCGGGACCGAAGTTGAGGGCCGGGATGCCCAGCGCCGCGAAGCGGGCCACGTCGGTCCAGCCCAGCTTGCCGATCGGAGCCGCACCCACCGCCGCCAGGAACTCCCGCGCGGGCGGGGCCTCCAGCCCCGGCAGGGCACCCTGGGCGCAGTCGGTCACCTGAAGCTCGTACCCGGCCAGCACCTCACGCAGGTGGGCCTCGGCCTCGGCCGGGGTACGGTCCGGAGCGAAGCGGTAGTTCACCTCGATCTCGCACCGGTCCGGCACCACATTGCCGGCCACCCCACCGTGGATCCGCACCGCGTTCATCCCCTCGCGGTACTCACACCCGTCGATGGTCACCCGCCGGGCCTGGTACTCGGCGAGCCGGCGGAGCACCTCACCGGCGCCGTGCACCGCGTTCACCCCGTGCCAGGAGCGGGCCGAGTGGGCCCGGACCCCGGTGGTGACCACGGTGGCCCGCATGGTGCCCTGGCAACCGGCCTCCACCACCCCGTGGGTCGGCTCCAGCAGCAGGGCGAAATCGGCCGCCAGCCACTCCGGGTGCGCCTCGGCCACCAGGTGCAGCCCGTTGTACCGGGACTCGATCTCCTCCGCCTCGTAGAAGAAGTAGGTCACGTCGTATCGGGGCTCGGCCAGGGTCACCGCCAGGTGCAGGGCGAAGGCCACCCCGGACTTCATGTCCGAGGTACCGCAGCCGTACATCAGGTCCCCACGCGTGGTCGACGGGAAGTTGTTGTTCAGCGGGACGGTGTCCAGGTGCCCGGCCAACACCACCCGGGAGCTGCGCCCCAGGTCGGTACGGGCCATCACGGTGTTGCCGTGCCGGTAGGTGGCCAGGTGCGGCACCCCCCGCAGCACCTGCTCGACACAGTCGGCGATGGCCTTCTCGTTGAGGGACACGGACTCGATGTCGACCAGGGCACGGGTCAGCGCCACCGGATCGGCGAGGACCTCGGGGGTGAGCGGGTTCTCCATGGTCCGCACGGTACCGTCACAACTGGCGACGGGGAGACGCGAGCCCGGCAGACCTGCGACCGAGCGCGGAAAAGTGAGCTTGCCGGTCCGCAGTCGCGAACAGCAGCCAGCACAGCAGGCAACGAGAGGTGAGTACGTGACGTCGACAGATTCCGCGTGGGGCATCGGCCTGTCCACCGTTACCGCCGATGACCAGGTGCTCGACACCTGGTACCCGACCGGCAAGCTGGGCCTGGGTGAGCTGCCGCTGGTGCCCGGCGAGGACGAGTCCGACGTACTGGACCTGCCGCCGGGTGCGCTCGGCGACCGGGCCCTGCCCGGTCTGCGTACCGTGCAGGTGGTCACCGTGATCGGCTCGCTGGCCGACCCGATCAAGGACACCGCCGACGCGTACCTGCGGCTGCACCTGCTCTCCCACCGCCTGGTGCAGCCCAACCAGCTCAACCTCGACGGCATCTTCGGCAAGCTGGCCAACGTGGCCTGGACCTCCGCCGGGCCCTGCCCCCCGGAGCGGGTAGACGAGCTGCGGGTGATCGAGCGGGCCGCCGGCCGCCACCTGGCCGTGTACGGGGTGGACAAGTTCCCCCGGATGACGGACTACGTGGTGCCTGCCGGGGTACGCATCGCCGACGCCGACCGGGTCCGCCTCGGCGCGCACCTGGCCTCCGGCACCACCGTCATGCACGAGGGCTTCGTCAACTTCAACGCCGGCACCCTCGGCACCTCGATGGTCGAGGGCCGGATCGTGCAGGGCGTGGTGGTCGGCGACGGTTCGGACATCGGCGGCGGGGCCTCCATCATGGGCACCCTCTCCGGTGGTGGCACCGACCGGGTGAGCATCGGCGAGCGCAGCCTGATCGGGGCGAACGCCGGGGTCGGCATCTCCCTGGGTGACGACTGCGTGGTCGAGGCCGGCTGCTACATCACCGCCGCCTCGAAGATCGCCCTGCCGGACGGCCGGGTGGTCAAGGCCCGCGAACTCTCCGGGGTCGACGGGCTGCGGTTCTGGCGCAACTCCGTCACCGGCGCCCTGGAGGCCCACCCGCGTTCCGGCCGGGGCATCGAACTCAACGCCGCCCTGCACGCCAACGACTGAGGTGTAAGGAGGGGCCCCTTCCTAACGCCTCGCGTATAGGAAGGGGCCCCTCTTAACGAACGCCTGCCCGGTGGGCCCGGCGCGGTGGCGCCGGGCCCCCCCCGCGGGTCACCCCAGGCGGTACGCCAGGATGATACGCAGGGTCACCCTAAAGCCCGTGGGGTCCAGGGCGGTGGCCCCCCGGGAG
>NZ_JBICUM010000013.1:139460-165931 GCF_043198155.1 Micromonospora sp. NPDC048871
CGCCCCCACCCTGTGGTGGTTTGCGGGCGCCCCCCACCCCCCCCCCCCCCCCCCCCGCCCCGCCCCCCCCCACCCCCCCCCGGGGGGGGGGGGCCGGGGGGGGCCCCCCCCCCCCCACCGCGCGGTTCACCGCAGGCGGTACGCCTGGATGATCCGCTGGGTCACCGTACTGCCGGTGCTGTCCTGGGCGGTGGCCCGCAGGGAGACGTGGTCGGCACCCCGGGGGTGCTTCACCATGGCCTGCCAGCTACTGCCGGTCTTGACCACCTTCGCCTTCTGCCAGGTCTTCCCACCGTTGTAGGAGACCTCGACGGTCAGCGAGGTGGTCCGCCCGGCCGGTGCCCCGGGCTGACGCTGCACCTGGACCGGGATGACGAAGGCCCGGTTGGCCGGTGCGGAGTTGTGCGCGTCCAGCGGGGGCGCGAACCGGACCACACTGACCGGCAGCCGCGCGTACTTGTCGCCCCGGACATGTCCGGACCGGAAGGTCCACACCGCGCCGACCTCGGTGCTCAGGTCGGTGAAGCTGCGCTTGGCCGAGGTCTCCAGCCGGTAGTTCGCCGTACCGGGTGGCACCTCGAACTGCCCCCAGCCGGGCTCCTCGCTCTCCCCGACCAGCTTGCCGTTGCGATACAGCGCGGTGTGCCCGGCATCGATCAGCGTGCCACCGACGTGACCCGCCGCATCGTTGTGCAACCCCAGCGCCAACCCGATCACGTCACCCTGGCGGGTCACGCCGTCATCCGGCCACCGCGGGGTCGAGAACGAGGGCCCGTAGGGTGCCGCGTTCCAGGTCTCCTGGTAGTGCCGACCGGCCCGGTACGCCGTCGGCTCCGACCAGAAGGCGGCCACCAGGTCCAGCCACGGCTGGTCCTCCACCGGAGTACCGAACGCCACCTCGCCGAACCAGCGGACCTTCTTGGTGTTGTAGTACTCGACCCGCTGACCCGGCACCGCGACCCTCGCCACGGCAGCCCAGCCGCCCAGGTCGGGCTCGAACACCGGGTAAACGGCCCGCTCGGCCAGCGCCCCGGAATAGCCACCCTGGAACCGATGGGTGACCTTGGCCAGGTCGCTGTAGCGGTAGTGCTTGGTCACCCCGTTGGGCAGCCGGCCCGGGAAGGACTCGCCCAGCCCGTAGAAGTAGGTGCTGTTGGCCGCCTCCCAGTCGGTGAACTGACTCGACACCGAACTGACGAAACGGTCCGCCGGTACCGGTCGGCCGAGCTGCCCGATGGCGATACCGTCGAAGTTTTCGCCGAGCGCGCCGAAGCCGGCTGCGCCGAGGTCGCCGAGCAGGAAGGTCGCGTCGGCCACGGCCAGCGCCGATTTAGCCGAACGGTCCGGCACGGTGAGTCGTACCGCGCCCGCCTTGCGTCCGTCGATGGTCACCGAGGTGTCCCGCTTCACCTCCAACTCCGGCCCGGCCATCATCGTCACCTGCTCGTTCGCCTCGTCGAACAGGTAGCTGGCGAGTCCGTACCGGCCCTTGGGCACCCGAACCTCGGCGGTACCCGACGGGTCGTACACGACGAACTCGTCGAAGTTCGCCAGCCCGAGCAGGAAGGTGAAGTGATCGCTTGCCACGGCACCGTCGCGACCCAGGTGCCGCAGGGTCACGTCGTAGCTCTCCACCTCCTTGTTGATCGCCAGCGGGGTGGTCACCACCGTGTCGCCGGAGCGGGCGAGCACCCGGCCGGTGTAGTGGCCGTCCGGGCTGTCGATGCTGGTGTCGGCCGTGACGGTGGCCGAGGCCGTACCGCCGGCCGGCACCACGACCTGCTGGGTGCTGAGCGAGAACATGCCGTCCGGGGCCGACTCGCCGCCGGGGCCGGTGGCCTGCACGGTGAGGTCCAGGGTGATCGCCGTACCGCCGGTGTTTCGCCAGCTCAGCTCGCGGGTGACCGGCTCGTCGTCGTCGTGCGGCCAGATGGTACGACCGAGCGAGACGCTGCTCGGTTCGCTGACCACCTGCTGGTTGATCGCCCGCGCCACGTCGACCCGGCCGGCCCCCTGCTGGTACGCGGTCAGATCCGGGTGCGGCTGGGCCGAGGCCATCAGCAGGGCCTTGAGCTGTGCCGCGGTCGCGTCGCCGCGCTGCTGGGCCAGCAGGGCCGCCGCCCCGGCGACGTGCGGTGCGGACATCGAGGTGCCGGAGAGCGTGACGTAGTGCTCCCCGACCGGATCGCCGAGCTCGGTGCCCGCGCCCCGGGCGGCGACGATGTCCACCCCGGGTGCGGTGATCTCCGGCTTCAGCCCGTCGTCGCCGACGCGCGGGCCCTGGCTGGAGAAGTAGGCGAGTTCGTCGTCGCGGTCCACCGCGCCGACGGCCAGTGCGGCCTCCGCGCTGGCCGGCGAGCCCACGGTGCCGGCCCGGCCACTGTTACCGGCCGAAATCACGAAGAGGGCGCCGGTCTGCTCGGTCAGGGTGTTGACCGCCTCCTCCAGGGGGTCGATCTCGGGGGTGTCCGACCCACCCAGGCTGATGTTGATCACATCGGCCTGCTGGTCGACCGCCGCCCAGTGCATGCCGGCCAGGATGGCCGAATCCGTGCAGCCGTACTCCTCACAGACCTTGCCGGACAGCAGGGTGGCGTCCGGGGCCACCCCCCGGTTGCGTCCACCGGAGGCCGCCCCGCTGCCGGCGATGGTCGCCGCCACATGGGTGCCGTGCCCCACGATGTCGCCCGGGTTCTCCTCCTCGCTGAAGTTCTGCGCCTCGGCGACCCGCCCGACCAGGTCCGGGTGGGCGGCGTCGACACCGGTGTCCAGCACGGCCACCCGGACCCCCTGGCCGGTGTAACCGGCCTGGTGGGCGGCGGGGGCACCGATCTGCGGCACGCTGTGCTCCAGGGTCAGCTGCCGCTTGCCGTCGAGCCAGATCCGCTCGACACCCCCCGCATTGTCGAGCCGAGCGGCCGGGCCACCGGCGAGACTCGTCCAGAGCGCGCTGATCTCCCGCTTGTCGGCGGTGGCCGCGACCCCGCCGATGGCGGCCAGGTCGCGGGTGACGGTCACCCCCTCGGGTGCCGCGCTCCGCCGGGCCGCCCCTTGCTGGTGAGTCATCAGCAGGGGCAGGTTGTCCCGCCGGGCGTCGTCGTAGCCGGCCGCGATCAGCCCGGTCACGTCGAACAGCCGCCGGTCGACCCGGCCCTCGCGAACCAACGGCAGGGCGTCCTGCGGGATCACCCAGAGGTGGTCCCGCTGACGCTGGGTGATGAAGCGGATGCCGGACCGGCCCTCGGCCGGGCGTACGCTCGTCGCCCCGGCCTCGGTGACGGTCACCCGGTCACCGGTGATCAGGGTGACGGTCGACTGGCCGGGCACGGCCGGACGGGCGGTGACCTGGGGGGACTGCGATGCGGCCGGCCCGGAGGGGGTGGCCGAGGCGGCGCCCGGCACGCCGAGCACCAGGACCATCCCCAGGCCGATGGCGGTCAGTTTGCTCCTTTGTTGCAACTGATCCTCCTTCTGTGAGCGTCTATCGATGTGAGTACATCGACACCACTAGGGTTGCATACTGAGTATGCAATGGGGAGTCAAGAATTCGACGAAGTTGAGTACTCAGGGTCTCCGGGAGGGTCACGATCAGCAGATGAGATCCATGAAGGAGCGGATGCTGGCCGGTGAGGCGTACCTCGCCGACGACCCGGAACTCATCGCCGAGCACCTGCACGCCCTACGGCTACTGGAACGGTTCAACTCCGCCCCCGCCGACCAGCGCGAAGCCCGCCTAGCCGTGCTCCGCGACCTGCTCGGCGACCTCGGCGACCAGACCTCGATCCGCCCACCGTTCCACTGCGACTACGGCTACAACATCCGGATCGGGCCGCGCAGCTTCGTCAACTTCCAGTCGGTCTTCCTGGACCCCGCACCGATCACCCTCGGGGCCGACGTGCAGGTGGGCCCGAACGTCCAACTGCTCACCCCGACCCATCCGGTCGAGCCGGAGCAGCGCCGGGCCAAGTGGGAGGCGGCCCAGCCGATCACCATCGGGGACAACGTGTGGCTGGGGGGCGGGGCGATCGTCCTGGCCGGAGTGACCATCGGTGAGAACACGGTCATCGGTGCCGGTGCCGTGGTGACCCGGGACCTGCCGGCGAACGTGGTGGCCGTCGGAAATCCCGCCCGGCCGATACGCCAGATCGGCTGACCGCCCGGGGCTTACCTCATTCCGGTGGTGGCTCGGCCAGGCGTACCACCAGGTCGGCCCGGTCGGCGGTGCCGGCCACCAGGGCGGCGTTGACCTCGTCGCTGCCCAGCGCCCAGTCCTGGGCCTGCTCCGGCGAGCGTCCGTACGCGGCATGCCGGGCGATCAGTCGGCGGTGCCGCAACTCGGTGTCCAGATCGAGGAACCACGCCTCGTGCAGCAACGAACGCAGCTCGTCCCAGGGCGGCTGCGGCACCAGCAGATAGTTGCCCTCGGTCACCACCAGCCGGACCTCCGGCGGCACCTCGATCGCCCCGGCTACCGGTTCCTCCAGCTCACGGCGAAACTCGGGCGCCCAGACGGAGGTCGGCTCCTTGCGTCTTAGCCGACGCAGCAGGGAGACGTACCCGTTGGCGTCGAAGGTGTCGATGGCACCCTTGCGCGAGGCCCGGCCCAGCCGGTCGAGCTCGGCCTGGGCCAGGTGGAAGCCGTCCATCGGCACCAGCCGGGCCACCGGGCCGAGGGCCGCGACCACCTGAGCGGCCAGGGTGGACTTGCCGACCCCGGGGGCACCGGTGATGCCGAGCAGTTGCCGAGGACCGGCGTCGGCCAGCCTGCCGGCCCGCGCCACCAGATCCTCGACGGCCAACACCTCGGCGGGGGGCATCAGGACAGGACCGGCCGGGTGATGTGGAACTGCGCCCGTACGGCGGCGTGCACCCCCTGGGGCTGGGGGTCGAAGTCCAGTTGCGGGGTGCCACCGGCGGACTCCCCGGTGTCGAAGGCCATCCGCATCATCTGGGGCTGCACGCTGCCACCCTCGTCGGCCAGTTCGATCAGGTCGGTGACCTGGGCACCGAGGGCCTGCGCGTACTCCCGGGCCCGTTGCAGGGCGTCGGTGATGGCGTCGTGGCGGGCCTGGCGGTAGGTCGGGCTGTCCGGGCGCAGCGACCACCAGGGGCCGGCCACCTCGACCTGATCCTGGTCGGCCAGGCGCAGCATCAGCTCACCGAGGGCGGTGAAGTCGGTGACCGTCACCGTGGTCACCACGGAACCGTGCCAGGCCACCACCCGCTCGCCGGAGCGTCGGGTCTCCGGCCGGACCCGCAGGTCACCGGTCTCCCGGCGGTCGATCGACGACTCGGCCGCATCCAGCAGCACCCGGATCGCGGCGGCCCGCTCGGCCAGCCGGGTCAGCACGACCTCCCGGTCGCGGTCCCGGGCCAGGGCGGTGACCGCGAATCGGGCGATCTCCGGGTCGACCTCGCGGTAGGCCTCGCCGCGTACCGTCACCACCGGTCCGTCCACCATGACCTCACCCTAACGGCGGGGCGGGCCGCACGCCCACCGATGCTCAGGCGGAGGCGGGGCGGTGGGTCCGGTAGGTCACCACCTCGTCGTCCACCCGGCAGCCGCTGAGATGCCCACCGGCCGCACCCAGGGCACACAACCAGGCCACCTCCTCGGCGGGGTCGCCCGCCATCGGAAACGACCGGTCCTGCTCGGCGTACGGCCGATCGGCCAAACTCCCACGGGCCGTTGCGGCCTCGGCGTACCGGGCGGTGAGCAGGTCGGGATCGTCCGCGCGCAGGGCCTCGGCCAGCTCGTCGAGATATCCCCGCACCCCGGTCAGCGCCGCCAACACCTCGTCGCGGTTGCCGCGCAACATGTTCGTCGTCCGCTGCGGCGGGGTGCCGGCCACCCGGGTACCGTCCCGGAAACTACCCGCCGCCAGGGCGAGCACCGCGTCGCGCAGCGGGGACCGCTCGGCCGCTCCCGCCAACGCCCCGGCGAGCAGATGGGGCACGTGGGAGGCGAGCGCGACCACGGCGTCGTGCCGATCCGCCGCCATCGGCACCACCCGGGCGGCGAAGACCTCCGTGATCAGGGCCACCAGCCGACGGAACCCGGCAAGCCCCTCGGCGGCCGGGCAGAGCACCCAGGCCGCACCGGCGAACAGGTCCGGCACGGCGGCCGACAGACCGGCCCGGTCGCTGCCGGCCATCGGATGACCGGGTACGAACCGGTGCGTCAGCCCCTGCGCCGTGGCGAACGCGGCCACCTGCCCCTTGGTGCTGCCGACATCGGTGAGCAGGCAGTCCTCGCCGGTCGCCGCGACGACCTCGACCAGGGTCGCCGGCAGGGTGGGCAGCGGCCCGCCGAGAAAGACCACCTCCCGGTCGGCCACCGCCTCGACCAACAGGTCAGCAGTGGGTACGCCGAGAGCCCGGGCCTTTCGGCGGGTGCCCTCGTCCGGATCCCAGCCGATCACCTCCAGCCCGGCGGCGTGCAGGCGCAGCAGCACCGAACCGCCGATCAGACCGGTGCCGAGCACGGCCACCCGGGGCCGCGCCTGTCTGCCGACCACCATCGCGTACCTCGGCGTCCCGGGTCAGACCTCGGCGAGACGGGCGGCCACCGCAGCGATCCGCTCGTCGGACTCCGTCAGAGCCGCCCGGACGTACCGGCGGGCACCCGGGCCGTAGAAGACACCGGCGGCGACCAGGATGCCCCGACGGGCCAGCCAGTCGACCGTCTCCCAGCAGTCCTCGTCCCGGGTCAGCCAGAGATAGAGCCCCGCCTCGGAGTGCTCCACCCGGAACCCGGCCTTCGTGAAGGCCGCCCACAGGATGTCGCGGCGGGCCCGGTAACGCTCCCGCTGCTCGTCGGCGTGCTGCTCGTCACCCAGGGCGGCCACCATCGCCGCCTGCACCGGCGCCGGCACGATCATGCCCGCGTGCTTGCGGACCTTCAGCAGCTCCGCCACCAGGGCCGGGTCACCCGCCACGAAGCCCGCCCGGTAGCCCGCGAGGTTGGACCGCTTGGACAGCGAGTGCACCGCCAGGACCGAGTCGTACGAGCCGCCGCAGACCTCCGGGGACAGCACCGACACCGGTTGCGCCGTCCACCCCAGGGGCAGGTAGCACTCGTCGCTGGCAACCACCGCGCCACGCTCCCGCGCCCAGTCCACCACCTTGCGCAGGTGGCTGGCGGGCAGCACCCGGCCGGTCGGGTTACTCGGCGAGTTCACCCAGACCAGGCCCACCCGGGAGGTCGGCCCGACCGCGGTCAGGGAATCCGCGCGTACCGTGGTGGCCCCCGCCAGCCGCGCCCCGTCCTCGTAGGTGGGGTAGGCGACCGAGGGCACCACCACGACGTCGCCCGGCCCCAGCCCCAGCAGGGTGGGCAACCAGGCCACCAGCTCCTTGGAGCCGACCGTGGGCAGCACACCGAGCCCGTCCACCCCGGCCCCGCAGGACCGGGCGACCCAGGCGGCGATCGCCTCCCGCAGCACGACCGTGCCGGCCGTCAACGGGTAACCCGGAGCGTCGGCCGCGTCGGCCAGCGCCCGCTGGATCACCTCTGGTACCGGGTCGACCGGCGTACCCATGGACAGGTTGATCAACCCGTCCGGGTGCGCCGCGGCCAGCACGGCCGCGGCGTCCAGGGTGTCCCAGGTGAAGTCGGGAAGCCGTGACGAGACCGGCGCGGGCCGGCTCAGTGCCCCTCGCCGCGCGGCGGCTGCGCGGCGACGAAGGTGGCGTCCTTCTCCACCTTGCCGATCTTCGAGGCGCCCCCGGGGGAACCCAGGTCCTCGAAGAACTCGTAGTTGGCGCCGGTGTAGTCCTTCCACTGCTCCGGAACGTCGTCCTCGTAGAAGATCGCCTCTACCGGGCAGACAGGCTCACAGGCACCACAGTCGACGCACTCGTCGGGGTGGATGTAGAGCATCCGGTTGCCCTCGTAAATGCAGTCGACCGGGCATTCCTCGATGCATGCCTTGTCGAGCACATCCACGCACGGCTCGGCGATGATGTAGGTCACCGGTCTTCTCCTCCGCAAGACACGCCGCGATCACCCGCGACGCTAAGAGCCTAGTATCTCGTCGGGGAGGAGGTCGATCGTGCTCGGAGAGCAGGATTTAGGACACCGGATCGTGGTCCGGCGTGTCGTCGGCACCCGCGCCGGTCGTCCGGTTTACTCCGATGCGCTCGGCGAACTGGTCGAGGTGTCCGATTCCCACCTCACCCTCACCACCCGTACCGGACAGGTCCGGGTTCCGATCACCGAAGTGCACCGGGCCAAGCGGGTACCCCCGGCCCGACGTCCGGCCGCCGACGCCGTGATCGAACTAGAACTCGCCGCCGACGAGGCCTGGCCCGCACCGGTCCGCGTACGACTCGGTGACTGGCTGCTACGGGCCGCCGACGGCTGGACCGGCCGCGCCAACTCCGCCCTGCCGGTGGGCGACCCGGACCGCCCCCTGCCGGCCGCGCTGGACGAGGTAGAGCGCTGGTACGCCGCCCGGGGGCAGCAGCCGCTGGTCACCACTCCCCTGCCCCTGGCCGCCCCGGTCGGCGCCGAACTAGACCTACGCGGCTGGGGCAGCCGCCCGACCGTCCTGGTGCAGACCGTAGCCCTACCCCTCCTGACCACACCCCCCGAGACCGACCTGGACGCGATGCCACCTGAGGCCGAGCTGGGCGCGGCGTCGCGCGGGGCCGGCCTGGGCGCGGCGTCGTCGAAGCCGGGTGGGGCGGTGTCGGCGGCCGTGATCGAGCTTGCCGACGAGCCCTCCGAGCAGTGGCTGGCGGTGGCGGCCAGCCGCAAGGGCGGCCTACCGGAGGCCGGCCGGCACGTACTCACCGCCGTGGACCAGGTCCGCTTCGCCCACGCGTACGTCGACGGAGCCCTGGTGGCCGTCGGCCGAGGCACCGTGACCGGGCAGGGCCGCTGGCTGGGCCTCTCGTTGATCGAGGTACTACCCCCCGCCCGCGGCCAAGGCCACGCCACCGCCCTGACCCGAGCCCTGGGCCGCTGGGCCCAAGCCGCAGGCGCAACCCAAGCCTTCCTCCAGGTAGAGCAGCACAACACCCCCGCAGTAACCCTCTACCGCAAACTAGGCTTCACCACCCACCACACCTACCGAACCCGCACCCCACCCACCCCCTAACCCCCTGCCCCCTTCGCCCTCGTTGATCATGAGGTTGGCGGCACCGTGGAGATCGACGACTGCCGCCAACCTCATGATCAACGGGGCGAATCAGGGAGTGGGGGTGGGTGAGAGGGGGTGGGGGTGGGGGTTAGCGGCGGGGTTTGGTGGGGGCGGATTGGGCCAGGCGTTGTAGGCGCTGGGAGCGGTAGTCGCGGCCCAGGGTGGTGAGGAGCAGGTGGCCGAGGATGGCACCGATGCTCGTGGCCAGCAGGTAGAGCAGGACCTGCCAGAAGAAGGTGGCGCTGCCGCTGCCGAAGGGGTTCTGGCCGACCAGCAGGGGTCCCACCAGCATGGTCAGGGCAAGCGCCATGCCGATCGCGGCGGCGACCTCGGCGCCCCACTGCGCCGGTGGGCGGGACTGCCCCCAGGCGATGGCGGTTCCGGCCAGGATCAAGCCGATCACCACGAACATCCCGAGGGTCACCCGGTCGGCGGCCGCCTCGTCACCGTCGAAGCCGAACCGGATGATCAACCGGGCGACCACGTTGACTGCGAACAGCGCGATCGTGAGTACTCCGACCGCGCGCCACCGCTGACCCATCGCACGCCTCCCGCCGTACCGTCCGCCTCGTGGCGGACTCTTGGCAGGAATATCTACCACTCCGGCGGTGCCGCCGTCAGTAGCGACCGGGTCTGGGGGGCCCGGCGACGATCGACCGGAAGGCCGTCACCGCGAAGGCCATCGCCCCGACCACCACCAGGGCCAGCCCCACCCAGTTGCCGATCAGCAGCACGTCACCCTCAGCGGTCCGGTCGGCGGCAGCGATCATGATCACCACCCAGGGCAGGGCCGGCAGGGCCACCGCCCAGCGCCGGCCGACCGTCTCGATGGCGAACCAGCTCAGCGCGATGTTCACCACCACGGCCACCAGCGCCGCCACCCCGATCAGGTAGCCACCGACCCGCAACGGCGCCAGCAGCAGCTCCAGCACCGCGGTCACCGCACCGGCGACCACGGCCACCAGCCCGCCGGTCACCCGCAGCCCCATGTCGAGGACACGCCGCACCCCGGCCGCCCTGGGCGGCGGCGGGAGCTGCTCCTGCGGGGCGACCGACATCGCGGCGGACGAGCTCACCGTTGACCGGCCGAGAGGACCGCCGACGGCTGCGGACTCCCACCCAGGTCCAGCCCGGCGAACAGGTCCGACTCCCAACCGTACGGGCCGCTGCCCGGCCCCTTGGTGCCGACCGCGAGGGTGAAGTACTCCACTCCCATGAACTCGGCACCGAAGTTGCCGGCGATCGAGTAGAGCCAGGAGTTGGCCGGGATCTGGGTGGCGTGCGCCCGCATCGCGGCCTCCTTGGCCGCGTGCTGCTCGGTGGCGTCGATCCGCGCCGCGATCTGCGGGTCCGGGGTGCAGAAGGGCAGCTCCGTGGCGTCCGTGATGCCGGCGAAGGGGTTGTCCGAGGCCTCCTCGAAGTGCGTCATCCCCGCCTCCAGGACACTCTGCGGCATCGCCGTCCAGTAGACCTTCGCCGGGCCGATGCCCTCCCCCGCGGCCAGCTCGACCGCCCGGATCGTCACCCGGTGCGCCTGGATGTGGTCCGGGTGGCCGTAGAACCCATTGTCGTCGTAGGTGATGACCACCTGCGGGCGGATCTCCCGGATGACCTCCAGCAGATAGCCGGCGGCCTCGTCGAGGTCGGCCTGCCAGAAGGCGCGCGGGTTGGCGTTGGTGGGCAGGCCCATCATGCCGGAGTCCCGGTAGCGACCCGCCCCGCCGAGGAACCGGTGGTCGGTGACGCCGAGTTCGGCGCAGGCGGCGGCCAGTTCGGCGATCCGGTACCCGCCGAGTTGATCCGCCTCGGCGGCGGCCAGCCCGGCCAGTTCCGGGACGTGGATCTCACCCTCCTCACCCAGGGTGCAGGTGACCAGGGTGACGTGGGCACCCTCGGCGGCGTAGTAGGCCATCGTCGAACCGGTGCCGATGGTCTCGTCGTCGGGATGCGCGTGGACCAGCAACAGGCGGCGGTCGGGCAGCGTCGTCACGACGGTCACTCTAACCGGCGGTTTGTCCGCGCCGGTCCGTACGCGTCCCCGCAGGTCGCTCACATTGCACTGGCCGCGGGCCTACCATCTGGCCTGTGGACTTTCCCGAGCTGGCCGCCCGCACCCGCAGGTTCAGCCACGGGGCGCCGCGCGCGGTCACCGTGGCCGGCGACGGAGCCCGGGTGGTCTTCCTGCGCTCCAGCGGCCCACAGGATCCGGCCGACGCGCTGTGGCAACTGGACGTCGCCAGCGGCGAGGAGTGGTTGGTCGCCTGCCCGCTCACCCTGCTCGGGGCGGACGCCGACCCCGCCGCGCTGAGCCCCGGGGAACGGGCCCGCCGCGAACGGATGCGGCTGTCCGCCTCCGGCATCGGGTCGTACGCCCTGGATTCCGCCGGTCGGGTGGCGGTGTTCGCGCTGGCCGGTCGGCTGTTCCGGGCCGACCTGGTGCACGGCGACGTGATCGAGGTGCCGGTGGCCGGGCCGGTCCTCGACCCCCGGCCCGATCCGACCGGCCAACGGCTGGCGTACGTCACCGACACGGCCGAGGGGGTACGCCGGGGGCAGTTGCGGGTGGTCGACGGCGACGGCACCGACAGCATCCTCGCCGGTGAGGACTCCGGGGTGGTCTGGGGACTGGCCGAGCACATCGCCGCGGAGGAGTTCCACCGGTACCGGGGCTACTGGTGGGCGCCGGACGGTCGTTCCGTGCTGGCGGCCCGGGTCGACGAGACCCGACTGCCCCGCTGGCACCTGCACGACCCCGCCCAGCCGGCCAGCCCACCGGAGAGTGTCGCGTACCCGGTGGCGGGTGGCCCGAACGCCGAGGTCAGCCTGCACCTGCTCGACCTCGACGGGGGTTGGGTGGATGTGCACTGGGACCGGGAGACCTACCCGTACCTGACCGCGGTGCACTGGGCCGAGGGCGCTCCGCTGATCACCGTGCTGCGCCGTTCCCAACAGCACGGGCTGGTGCTGGCCATCGACCCGCGTACCGGGGAGACCCAGGTGCACGCCGAGTTGGCCGACCCCCGCTGGGTGGAGCCGATCGCGGGCACCCCGGCCCACCTGCCCGACGGGCGGGTGCTGGTCGGCGGCGAACTGGCCCACGACGGGTACGACGCCCGCTGCCTCTTCGCCGACGGCACCCTGCTGACCCCACCCTCGCTGTACGTACGCCGGGTGGTCGGTCGGCTGGCCACGGTCAGCGGCCCGGCGGACCTGCTGGTGGAGGCCAGTGACGGGGAGCCGAGCGAGCAGCACCTGTTCCGGGTGCGTACCAGCATCGGCGGCGGGGTGGACGCCCGCCGGTTGACCGCCGACTCGGGCTGGCACACCGCCGCGGTCGGCGGGGAGGTACTGGTCATCGGCACCGCCTCGCTGGACCATCCCGGCATCCGCTGGACCGTACGCCAGGGCGACCGGGAGGTGGCCACCCTGCGGTCGCTGGCCGCCACCCCGTCGTACGCCCCGCTGCCCCTGCTGGAGCGGGTGACCGACCGGCGGCTGCCCTCGGCGGTGCTCTACCCGGAGAACTACGTCACCGGCCGACGGCTGCCGGTGCTGCTGGACATCTACGGCGGGCCGGGCCACCAGGAGGTGGTGGCCGCGCGATCGGCCTGGCTGGAACGACAGTGGTGGGCCGACGCCGGCTTCGCGGTAGTCGTGATCGACAACCGGGGCACCCCGGGCATCGCGCCCTCCTACGAGAAGGCCATCCACCGGCGGGTCGCGGACGTGATCCTCGCCGACCAGGTGGATGCGCTGCACGCCCTGGCCGACAAGCATCCCGACCTGGACCTGGATCGGGTGGCGGTACGCGGCTGGTCCTTCGGCGGGTGGCTGGCCGGGCTGGCGGTGCTGCGCCACCCGGAGCTGTTCAAGTGCGGGATCGCCGGTGCCCCGGTCACCGACTGGGCCCTCTACGACACCGCGTACAGCGAGCGCTACCTGGGGATGCCGGACGACGGCCTGGACGTGTACGCCCACCACTCGCTGGTCGACCTGGCCGCCGAGCCGGTCACCGACCCGGCGCAGGCCCGCCCCTTGCTGCTGGTGCACGGCATGGTCGACGACAACGTGGTGGCCGCCCACACCCTGCGCCTGTCGGCGGCGCTGCTGGCCGCCGGCCGGCCGCACTCGGTGATCCCCCTGACCGGCGCGACCCACATGGCCGCCGGTGGCCTCTCCGAACGCCTCCTCCGCCTGGAACTCGACTTCCTCCGCACCCACCTGATGTAAGGAAGGGCACCCTATTAACGCCTGCGGTAGAGCAGGGGTCCCCGGTTAACAAACCGGTCAGCGGTCGTCGGTGGGCTCGCCTAGGGTCGGCCCATGAGCGAGTTCGAGGTGGCGACCGCGGCCGTGCAGGCCGCCCTGGACGCGGGCGCCAGGTACGCCGACGCCCGGGTGATGCACCGGCGCTACGAGTCGATGTCCGCTCGCAACGGCGAGATCGAGGCGCTGACCCAGGACGAGAGCCTCGGGTTGGGCGTACGGGCGCTCGTCGGGGCGAGCTGGGGCTTCCACGCCGTACCGGAGTTGTCCGACCGGGCCGCCCGCGAGGCCGGCCACCGGGCCGCCCGGACCGCCGCCGCCAGCGGCCTGGTCCCCGGCCCCCCGGTCGACCTGGTCCCGGTCACACCCACCACCGCCAGCTGGTCGTCACCGTACGATGTGGACCCGCTAGCGGTCTCCCTGGCCACCAAGGGTGACCTGCTGGTGGCCGCCACCGCCACGGCGGTCGACCACGGGGCCGACCTCGCCGAGGGGCTCTACCAGATCTGGGACACCACGAAGTGGTTCGTCTCCAGCGAGGGCCACCGCATCGACCAGCACATCCGGGAATGCGGCGGCGGCATCTCGGCCACCGCCATCGGCGACCGCGAGACCCAACGCCGATCCTGGCCCAGCTACCGAGGGCAGTACGGCACCACCGGCTGGGAGCTGGTCGACTCGCTGGACCTGACCGCCCACGCGGCGCGCATCGCGGAGGAGTCGCGGGAGTTGTTGACCGCGCCGCTGTGCCCGGCCGGGGAGACCGACCTGATCCTCGGCGGCGAGCAGCTTGCGTTGCAGATCCACGAGTCCGTCGGACACGCCATCGAACTGGACCGCATCCTCGGCTGGGAGGCCGCCTTCGCCGGTACCTCCTGGCTGGACCTGGCCCAGCTCGGCTCGCTGCGCTACGGCTCGGAGCTGATGAACATCACCATCGACCCGACCATCCCGGGCGCGCTGGGCAGCTTCGGCTACGACGACGAGGGCTCCCCGGCGGTCAGACGCGACGCGGTACGCGCCGGGCGGTGGGTGGGGGTGCTGGCCGGGCGGGATTCGGCCGCCGTCGCGGGCCTGGACTACGGCGGCAGCGTACGCGCCGACGGCTGGGCCCGGCTGCCGATGGTCCGGATGACTAATGTCGGCCTGGAGCCGGGCCCGCACACCCTGGAGGAGATCATCGCCGCCACGGAGGAGGGGGTGCTGATGGACATCAACCGGTCCTGGTCGATCGACGACAAACGGCTGAACTTCCAGTTCGGCTGCGAGATCGGGTGGGAGATCCGCAAGGGCCGGCGCGGGCGGATGCTGCGTAACCCCACCTACACCGGCATCGGGCCGCTGTTCTGGCGCTCGATGGACATGCTCTCCTCCGAGATCGTCTCCTGGGGCACCCCCAACTGCGGCAAGGGCCAGCCCGGTCAGATCGGGCACACCGGTCACCCGGCCGCCCCGGCCCGCTTCCGCAACGTCCGGGTAGGAGTTCACGCGTGAGCAGTGAGTTGGGGCTGGCCGGGCAGGTGGTGGAGTTGGTCGGCCGGCTCGGGGGTGTGGGTGCGCAGGCCGAGGTGACGGTCAGCCGGGGTGAGCTGGCGTTGACCCGGTTCGCCAACTCGGCGATCCACCAGAACGTCGCCGAGTCCGCCGTGGAGGTCCGGCTGCGGGTCCACCTGGATGGTCGTACCGTCGCCGGTAGCGGCACCACGGCCACCCCGGAGAACCTGCGCGCTCTGGTGGAACGGGTGCTGGCGGCGGCCCGGTTCGCCCCCCGGGATCCGGCCTGGCCGGGGCTGACCGCACCGCAGCCGGTGGCGGCCCCGCTGCCGTGGGACGCGGCCACCGCGCAGGCCGGGCCAGATGACCGGGCGGCGCTGGTCCGGGCCTTCGTCGACGCGGCCGGTGGCCTGGAGACCGCCGGCTACTGCCGGACGGCGGTACGGACGGTGGCGTTCGCGAACTCGGCCGGTCAGGCGGTGCAGGGCCGCACGGTCGAGGCGGCGATGGACGGGATCGCCCGGGCCGACGGCGCCGACGGCACGGCCCGCGACTGTGCCCAGCGGCTGACCGACCTGGACGCCGCCGAGTTGGGGCGCCGAGCCGCCGCCAAGGCCCGTGCCGGAACCGACCCGATCGAGTTGCCGCCCGGACGGTATCCGGTGGTGCTGGAACCGGCCGCCGTGGCCGACCTGCTGCAGAATTTCTCCTGGTACGGCTTCAACGGCAGGCAGTACGCCGAGGGGCAGTCCTTCGCCGAGCCCGGGGTGGCCCAGTTCGATTCGGCGGTGACCCTGGTCGACGATCCGCTCGGTGCCGCCGGGCTGCCGTTCGATCTGGAGGGTACGCCGACGTACACCCTGCCCCTGGTGGAGGCGGGCGTCACCCGGGCGGTGGTGCACGACCGGCGCAGCGCCGCCGAGGTGGGCGGCGAGTCCACCGGGCACGCCTGGACCGGCAGCAGCACGATCGGCCCGGTCCCGCGTAACCTGCGCCTCGCTCCAGCCACGACGACCACGGACACCCCAGGCGTCCCGACAACCGCCGCAGGAACAGCCGGGGCGGTGGCCGATGCGGACACTGCCGCCCTGGTCTCCCGGATGTCACGCGGGCTGCTGGTCAGCGACCTGTGGTACACCCGGGTACTCGACCCGAAGAGTCTGGTGATCACGGGACTGACCCGCAACGGGGTGTGGCTGGTCGAGGATGGGCAGGTCACCCGCGCGGTGCGCGATCTGCGGTTCACCGAGTCGTACCCCCGGGCTCTGGGGCCGGGTGGGGTGCTGGAGCTGGGGCGGCGGGCGGTCCGGCAGCCGGGTCGGTGGGACGGGGTCTGGTGGGAGGCGCCCGCCCTGCGGCTGGCCGCATGGAACTTCACCGGAGGAGCGTCCGGCTGACCAGCCATCGGCCACTGGTCGATCTTTTTCGGACGCTCGCATATTGATCATGGCGAGAGGGTTTCCAAAGAGCGGGACACACGGGACACTGCCTTGCGCGGACGGCCCGCCTAGATCGGCGTAACGTGTGTCACTTAGCTGCTCCGGTACGCCCGGCGCGGTCGTTGGTGTGCGCATGACGTGGCAAACGGAGTCGGCAACGCCGATCCGGGTGCCGACCGGGAAGTGTTCCGCCGCCCGTGAGAGGGCCCCGTCAGGGAGACGACACGAATGACATCATCGGCAACGAAGCTGCGGGGGGCGCGCGCCCGCGCCGCCATCGCGGCGAAGACGTTGCGTACGGACCGTTGGTGGATCGCCCCGCTGATCACGGTCATCGGCCTGAGCGCATGGGTGGCGTACGCAACCGTCCGGGTCTTCATGCACAAGTGGTACTGGGTCGAGCAATACCACTACCTGACCCCGTTCTACTCCCCCTGCGTGACCGACCGGTGCATTCCGGAGGCCTCCCACTTCGGGCAGTACCTACCCGGCTGGTGGATCATCCCGGACGCCGCCTTCACCCTGCCGTTCCTGCTGCTGTTCCGGCTGACCTGCTACTACTACCGCAAGGCGTACTACCGGTCGTTCTGGCTCTCGCCGCCGGCCTGCGCGGTGCCGGACGGCCACGCCTCCTACGGCGGTGAGACCCGTTTCCCGCTGATCGTGCAGAACTCGCACCGGTACTTCTTCTACTTCGCCGCGATCATCTCGCTGATCAACACCTGGGACGCCATCGCCGCCTTCCACAGCCCGGAGGGCTTCGGGTTCGGCCTGGGCAACCTGATCCTGCTCGGCAACGTGATCATGCTGTGGGCGTACACCATCTCCTGCCACTCCTGCCGGCACATCATCGGTGGCCGGTTGAAGCACTTCTCCAAGCATCCGGTCCGGTACCGGGCCTGGGGCTACGTCTCCTGGCTGAACGTCCGGCACATGCAGCTCGCCTGGATCACCCTCGGCACGTTGGCGCTGACCGACTTCTACGTCATGTCCGTCGCCGCCGGGTGGATCTCCGACCTGCGGTTCATCAACTAGGGGCCCCACACCATGACGACCAATTCTCAGCACGACCCGAGCACCACCACCCGCATCGAACGACACCACTACGACGTGGTCGTGATCGGGGCCGGTGGCGCCGGTCTGCGCGCGGCGATCGAGGCCCGGCTGGCCGGCAAGAAGACCGCCATCATCTCCAAGTCGCTGTTCGGCAAGGCCCACACCGTGATGGCCGAGGGTGGCGCCGCCGCCGCCATGGGGAACGTGAACAGCCGGGACAACTGGCAGGTGCACTTCCGGGACACCATGCGCGGGGGCAAGTTCCTCAACAACTTCCGGATGGCCGAGCTGCACGCCAAGGAGGCACCGCAGCGGATCTGGGAGCTGGAGACGTACGGCGCGCTGTTCGACCGTACGAAGGACGGCAAGATCTCGCAGCGCAACTTCGGCGGCCACGAGTACCCCCGACTGGCCCACGTCGGCGACCGGACCGGCCTGGAGCTGATCCGTACCCTCCAGCAGAAGATCGTCTCCTTGCAGCAGGAGGACAAGCAGGAGTTCGGCTCGTACGACGCCCGGATCAAGGTCTTCTCCGAGACCACCATCACCGAGCTGCTGCTCGACGGTGACCGGATCGCCGGGGCCTTCGGCTACTACCGGGAGTCCGGGGAGTTCGTCCTGTTCGAGGCGCCGGCCGTGGTGCTGGCCACCGGCGGTGTCGGCCGCTCCTACAAGGTCACCTCGAACTCCTGGGAGTACACCGGGGACGGGCACGCCCTGGCCCTGCGCGCCGGGGCGACCCTGATCAACATGGAGTTCCTCCAGTTCCACCCCACCGGCATGGTCTGGCCGGTCTCGGTGAAGGGCATCCTGGTCACCGAGTCGGTGCGCGGTGACGGCGGGATCCTGAAGAACTCCGAGGGCAAGCGGTTCATGTTCGACTACGTCCCGGACGTCTTCCGCAAGCAGTACGCGGAGACGCCCGAGGAGGCGGACCGCTGGTACACCGACCCGGACAACAACCGGCGCCCGCCGGAGCTGCTGCCCCGCGACGAGGTCGCCCGCGCGATCAACAGCGAGGTCAAGGCAGGCCGGGGTACGCCGGCCGGCGGGGTCTACCTGGACATCGCCTCCCGGTTGCCGGCCGAGGAGATCCGCCGCCGCCTGCCCTCGATGCACCACCAGTTCAAGGGCCTGGCGGACGTCGACATCACCAAGGAACCGATGGAGGTCGGCCCCACCTGCCACTACGTGATGGGTGGGGTGGAGGTCGACCCGGACACCGGTGCGGCGTACGGCTCGGTGCGCGGGCTGTTCGCCGCCGGTGAGGTCTCCGGGGGTATGCACGGCTCCAACCGGCTCGGCGGCAACTCCCTGTCCGACCTGCTGGTCTTCGGCAAGCGGGCCGGTGGCCACGCGGCCGGTTACATCGACCAGTTGGCCGCCCGTCCCCGGGTGGCGGTGACCGCGGTGGAGACCGCCGTGGAGACCGCCCTGGCTCCGCTGCAGCGGGACACCGGGGAGAACCCGTACACCCTCCAGCAGGATCTTCAGGCGGTGATGGGCGACCTGGTCGGCATCATCCGGCGGGAGGCCGAGCTGGAGGACGCCCTGGCCCGGCTGGCGGAGCTGCGCGAGCGGGTGGCGAAGGTCAGCGCGGCCGGGGGTCGCCGCTACAACCCGGGCTGGCACCTGGCGTTGGACCTGCGCAACATGCTCGTCGTCTCCGAGTGCACCGCCAAGGCGGCCCTGGAGCGCCGCGAGTCGCGGGGCGGACACACCCGCGAGGACTACCCGACCATGGATCCGCAGTGGCGGCGGGTCAACCTGGTCTGCTCGCTCGACGGGGACACCGTCCGGCTGGGCCGCAAGCCGCTGCCGAAGATGCGCGCCGAACTGATCAGCCTGTTCGACCGCGCGGAGCTGGCCAAGTACCTCACCGACGAGGAACTCGCCGAGTTCGACGCCCTCGCCGCCGCAGACGCCGCGGCCACCGACGCCGTCGAGAAGGAGAACAGCTGATGGGTACGAAGCGTCAGTTCCGGATCTGGCGGGGTGACGCCGACGGTGGCGAGTTGCAGGACTACACCGTCGAGGTGAACGAGGGCGAGGTGGTCCTCGACGTGATCCACCGGTTGCAGGCCACGGACGCGCCGGACCTGGCCTGCCGGTGGAACTGCAAGGCGGGCAAGTGTGGTTCCTGCTCGATGGAGATCAACGGGATGCCCAAGCTGGGCTGCATGACCCGGATGTCGACCTTCGAGGAGAACGAGACCGTCACGGTCACCCCGCTGCGTACCTTCCCGGTCATCCGGGACCTGGTCACGGACGTGTCGTTCAACTACGAGAAGGCGCGGGAGACCCCCGCCTTCGCGCCTCCGGCCGACCTGGCCCCCGGTGACTACCGGATGCAGCAGGTCGACGTGGAACGCTCACAGGAGTTCCGCAAGTGCATCGAGTGCTTCCTGTGCCAGACGGTCTGCCACGTCATCCGTGACCACGACGACAACAAGCCGGCCTTCTCCGGGCCGCGGTACTTCATCCGGGCCGCCGAACTGGACATGCACCCCCTGGACACCCGGACCGACCGCAAGGAGTACGCGCAGTCGGATCAGGGCCTCGGATACTGCAACATCACCAAGTGCTGCACCGAGGTCTGCCCCGAGCACATCAAGATCACCGACAACGGGATCATCCCCATGAAGGAACGGGTCGTCGACCGCAGGTACGATCCTCTTGTGTGGCTCGGCAGCAAGATCTTCCGGAGGGGTCAAGTGCCTCAGACCAGCGTGACCAGTGAACATTCCCCGGGCGCGGTGCGCTCCAGCGCCACCGGCCACGGTGTGCACTCGCACGCGGGCGGCTCGCACGACTCCGCCGCCGAGGTGCAGGCGCAGCAGGGCGTCAACTGGCACCGCGAGGTGCCGCACCCGACCGCCCCGGCAGTCGACGCGAACGGCAAGCTCCCCCTGACGGAGCTCACCTTCGACCGCGCCGCCGCCCCCAGCCCCTTCGGCGACGACGTGACCTTCCCGCTCCCACCCGAGCACCTCAACTTCGCCCACCCCCAACAGGACGAAAAGCACTAACCACCGCGAAAGGGGGAGGGGACTGCGGCATCGGCCGCAGTCCCCTCCCCCTTTTCCCTCCCCGCCCCGCCTCCTTGGCCCCGTTGATCATGAGGTTGGCGGCAGTAGTCGATCTCCACGGTGCCGCCAACCTCATGATCAACGAGGCTGGGGTGGGAGTTATCCACAGGGCGGGGATTGGGTTATCCACAGGGGCTGCGGTGGGGGGTGGGGGCGGGTCAGGGTGGTGGGGTGGATCGAGAGGGACGGATTTCGTGGGTGGCGGCCCGGCAAGACGGGCTGGTGGGTCGGGGGCAGGCGCTGGAGGCCGGTTTCACCCGACATGAGGTCGACAACCTGGTGACCTTCGGGCGGTGGCAGGCGTTGGCTCGGGCGGTTTACCTTCCGCGCCCGATCTGGGCGGTGCAGCCGTCCCGGCGTCAGCAGGTCCGGGCAGCGCTGCTGTCGCTGGGGCCGGCCGCGTTCGCGGTTTTCGGCACCGCCGCCGAATTGCACCGGATCGGCGGCCTACCGGCGTCCGACGAGATTCACATCGGCCTGCCCTCGGCGGCCGCCAAGCATGCCCGGATCAGAGAACCCCACATCGTGCTGCACCAGCTGGACCAGCCGGTGAAATCGCTGGTCAGCCTGAGCGGTCTGCTGGCCACCGACCCCATCAGCACGGTCAGCGACGTCATCCTCCGCGTCCAGCGGTACCCGGCCGTCTCGGTGCTCGACTCGGCGCTCAACCGTGGATTGCTGACCAAGGAGGATCTCGGGTCGATCGCCCGCCGGATCAGGCGCAGGCGGGGCGCGGTCGCCGCGCGCGGCTACCTGGCAGAGGCCGACGGGCGGGCACAGTCCCCGCTGGAAACCCGGGCCAGGCTGCGCTGCGTAGACGGCCGGGTGCCACCAGAGGTGTTGCAACTGGAGGTACGCGATGACGACGGCTACCTGCTCGGCATCGGGGATCTGGGCTGGCGAAGGCGGAAAGTCATCGCCGAGGCGGACGGCCGAGGCGCGCACGACATCCCGGAGGCGATCTTCTCCGACCGCCGCCGCCAGAACCGCCTGGCCAACGCCGGCTGGTCCGTCCTCCGATTCACCTGGCAGGACACCCTAGACCCGGCCTACATCCCCTGGACAGTCCGCCAAGCCCTCTCCACCCCCTAACCCCCACCCCTCCCCAACCCGCGCCGCACCCACCCAAAGAACCCCGTTGATCATGAGGTTGACGGCACGGCGGAGATCAAAAACTGCCGTCAACCTCATGATCAACGGGGTCAACGAAGGAGGGGGTGGAGGGCGGCGACTATGGGGGTGTCGGCGGGGAGCCAGGTTACGGTGTTCAGTTCGGTGGCGGAGAGCCAGCGGAGTTCGGAGTGTTCCAGCGCGCGTGGGCGGTCGCCGTGGAGGAGGCGGGCGGCGTACACCTTGAGGACGCTGCGGCCGTGGGCCATCCGGACGTCGCGGCCTACCCGCTCGCCGATCTCCACGCGTACGCCTAGTTCCTCGGCGCATTCGCGGGCGAGCGCTGCGGTTTCGGTCTCCCCCGGCTCCACCTTGCCGCCGGGAAACTCCCACATGCCCGCCACCTCTGGTGGCGCGGAGCGGGCACAGGCCAGTACCCGGCCGCCATCGATGATCGCCGCGCCGACGATCACCTTCGGCTCGCGTGGGGCGGCCTGTCCGTCACCGTTCGCCCGTTCGGTCCACACGGGCGTCCAGCGTGCCAGATCAATCGGCGGTTTGGGTAGCTTGGTCGTCCGTCAGGCCAGGAATCCCCGGAAGTGTGGGCGTGGACACACCCTCCGTGCAACGTAAGACTAGGGACACCGACAATGACACGGGGCGGCGACGATTTGGCCACAAGCCGGCAACGAAGCCTGGGAGGCGCGGTGATGCGTGCGCTGTTCGGCGGTCGTACGAAGCACGACTACCTCAGCGACGCCCTGACCCTGCTGAACGGGTGGACACGCGAGGGCGAACAGATCCGGCGTACGTTGGTGATCGACGACAGTCAGCATGCCGCATTGACGGAGCGAGTCAAGGTGGTCGCGGACGCACTTCACATCCGGCCGGAGATCAGCCGCCGCGCCGACCACACCACCCAGATTCGGGTCGGTCACGACAACTGTCCCCTCACCGAGGGTGAGGTCCTGTTGGCCGCCCGCATCGAGGACGCGTACCGGGCCGTGGCCGAACCGGGCGAGGGCCTGCCCGGCTGACCGGAAACGCCCCCCGGCTGACCGGAAATGGACCGGCAGGTGGACTGGCGTCGGCCGCCTACCGTGGGCCCATGGCCAACCCCACGTACGACCGCAAGGAACAGTTCCAGCAGATCCAGAGCGGCCTGCTCGACCAAGAACAGATCATCGCCGTGTACGACGCCGTCGGCACCGGCACCGGGTTCATCGGGCTGACCGACCGGCGGGTGATCATTCAGGACCGCTCGTTCATCGGCAAGCGGTACGCGATCACCAGCATCCCGTACTCGAAGATCACCAGCGTCAGCGTGGTCAGCAACAAGTCCTGGGGTGGCTCGTTCTTCTCCACCGGCGCCATCGCCATCCACGTCGGCACGCACACCTACGAGGTGGAATTCCGGGGCGACCAGAAGAGCCACCACGTGCACAACGTGATCCTGCACTACATCAGCTGACCAGGCCACAGCCGCCGGGAACACGGGCCGTCGTGGTCGGCGCGCAGCACACACCGCCGACCACCGACCACCCGCAGGTCACAGAAGACCCGATGGCGTACGCCCTGGGAGTCCTCGGCCGAGACGGTGGTCTCCCCCGGGTCGGTCCGGGCGAGCAGGCTAGCCCACCGCGCCACCACCCGACCCAGGCGTACGGCGGCGGTCAGGTCCCCGGCGACCACCGGCAGGTGGATGACGAACCGCTGACCCATCAGCGCTGCCCCGCGTGGGCCCGCTCGGCCTGCTCGGACTGCCAGCAACGCAACGCATCCTTGATCCGGTCGGCCTCCTGCCTGCTGACGCCGAGGGCGGCGTAGACGCTGGCCAGGTCGTCGGCCACCTGATCCAGGAACTCACGCACCTCCTCCGGATCGAGCCCACGCCGCCAACGCCGGGTGGACCGGAACTGCCGACCCCGCACCTGCCACGGCCGCAACGGTGAGTACGCCGCCGACCGGTAGTAGCCCGGCTCGTGCGTCTGCCGAACCGACTCACCCCGACCGGCCCACACCCACCGTCCGATACGCCGGAGGATTCCCACGCCCTGCCCCCTCCCGTTGTGGATCTTCTTGGAAGTGGGCACCCGCCAACCCGGGCAGGCGGGTGCCCACGGCCCTGCCACCGCAGCCCTCACCGGCAGTACGACAACAGAGCAGCTCACCGGAGGCGGATAGCGCCGAGTTCCTCATCCGCACACCGACCGTGACTGGGACTATACGGACGTCCACTCAGGGGCACAACCCCACGGGGGCGCATCCTAACTTGTGGCCATATGGGGACAAGGCTGATGTGGTATGAGCATCGATCCGCGCCTGCACACGCCGGTCTATGTGCAGCTGGCCGACCTACTGAGGCAACGGATTGAGTCAGGCGAGCTGAGGCCGGGCAGCCTCATCCCGAGCGAGGCGCGGCTGACGCAGGAGTACGGAATCGGCCGAGAGGCGGTCCGTATGGCTGTCGCGCTCCTACGCTCCGAGGGACTCGTTCGTACCCAACGCGGACACGGCAGCTACGTACGCGAACTCACCGAACGCAGGACCATCGAGCTCACCGCTGGCAGTTCGGCGATCGCCCGAATGCCGACCGGCGCGGAGCGACGTGACCTCGGACTCGACGAGGGAGTGCCCGTCCTGGAGATCCGCGACGCCAAGGGCAAGACGGAAGTTCTTCCCGGCGACGAGATCAAACTCACTCGTCCCACAACGGATTGAGCTTGCGGCTACCCATGCGCATCGATCCGCGCTCACACACGCCGGTATACGTCCAGCTCGCAGACCTGATTCGCGGGCAGATCGAGACCGGTGCCCTGGCTCCCGGATCGAGCATCGGCAGCGAGGCCCGGTTGAGTCAGGAGCACGGGATCGGACGCGACGCGGTTCGGATGGCCATCTCTCTGCTTCGCTCGGAGGGACTCGTCACCACGAGCCGCCCGCTCGGCACCCGGGTTCGGGAGACTCCCCAGCGCAGAACGGTCCAGCTTCCGGCAGGTGCCGCCGTGGTCGCTCGAATGCCGAGCGGTGCGGAGCGGCGGTCGTTCGACCTGGACGAGGGCGTCCCGGTGCTTGAGGTGCGCTACCCGGACGGCAGCACGGAGAGCTTCCCCGGCGACGAGGTGGAGCTGACCTTCCCGTAGCGGGCAGGACCGGCCGAACAGCGGCATAGGCCACGGCCACCGGCGCACCCCCACGTGTGTAGGGAGGACGCGGGCAGGGTGCGCGGAAAGCGGCGGCGCACGGCGCACCCCCACGTGCGTGGGGAGGACTCCTGCTGCACCCGCAGCCGCTCCGCGACCTCCGGAGCACCCCACGTGCGTGGGGAGGACTCGGTGAAGTCGCCACGTGCCTCGAAAATCTGCGGAACACCCCCACGTGCGTGGAGAGGACTCTGACCAATCCACCCGCAGCGTCTCCGTTTTGGGAACACCCCCACGTGCGTGGGGAGGACGACAGACGAACATGGACGAGGGCGTGCCGATCCGGAACACCCCCACGTGCGTGGGGAGGACAAGGCGGTCGGCGCCGACATGAAACAACTCGACGGAACACCCCCACGTGCGTGGGGAGGACGGCGGCCCGACCGGCGGCACGTTCACGCTCACCGGAACACCCCCACGTGCGTGGGGAGGACCTTTGTTGACATGGCGATCGGGTGAGGGGTGAGGGAACACCCCCACGTGCGTGGGGAGGACACCCATGTCGGCCTCTACCTGGGTGATGGGCGCGGAACACCCCCACGTGCGTGGGGAGGACGGCGTGGTCTCGGGATGCTGGGCGTCGCCCGCCGGAACACCCCCACGTGCGTGGGGAGGACGTGGCGCAGTACCGCAGCATGTGGAACGACATCGGAACACCCCCACGTGCGTGGGGAGGACGCGACGCCGGCGATGATGCCGGCCCAGATTGCCGGAACACCCCCACGTGCGTGGGGAGGACTCCGCCGCCGTACGCGGCAGGGTCATGCCGACCGGAACACCCCCACGTGCGTGGGGAGGACAGCGGAGACCCGTCAGGCGCCTTGTTGAAGAACGGAACACCCCCACGTGCGTGGGGAGGACTGCGCCTGCTCGGCCATCCGCTCGGCGATTTTCGGAACACCCCCACGTGCGTGGGGAGGACCTATGGTGGGCGGTGGCCGACTACGCCGGCCCGCGGAACACCCCCACGTGCGTGGGGAGGACACCAGAGGGCGCGTCGGCGCGGTCCGGTGTGGAGGAACACCCCCACGTGCGTGGGGAGGACGGCGTGGACCAGACCCAGAAGAACGGCTACGCCGGAACACCCCCACGTGCGTGGGGAGGACGCGGCTATGCCGGTGGCGATAGGCACCCGCCAGGGAACACCCCCACGTGCGTGGGGAGGACGTTGGCGCTTGATTCCTCTGGCGCGACTCTGGGGGAACACCCCCACGTGCGTGGGGAGGACACGACGCGAACGACCACAGGGCGGTGTAGTAACGGAACACCCCCACGTGCGTGGGGAGGACTCACCCTGCAAGGTGATCGCCGCCAGAGCGAGTGGAACACCCCCACGTGCGTGGGGAGGACGCCGATCACACCCGCTTCGACCCGATCGCTGAGGGAACACCCCCACGTGCGTGGGGAGGACCTACCGCTGGCCGTCGGTGTGGCCGTCGGGTACGGAACACCCCCACGTGCGTGGGGAGGACGAAAGTGCCTGTCGTGCGTCCGCCGCCAAATCCGGAACACCCCCACGTGCGTGGGGAGGACTTCGCAGCGTTCGCGCCAACGATGTTCGATGCGGGAACACTGTCCCGCACCGGGTTTGATGGAGACATCGAAATCTGGGAGGAACATCAGCGATGCCCGCACCGAAGAAGTACAACGATGAGCTGCGTGAGCGTG
>NZ_JBICUM010000014.1:0-165893 GCF_043198155.1 Micromonospora sp. NPDC048871
GCGGCAGCACCAAGCCCGAGCCCGACGATCCCACTACACACGCCGCCTCAACCTCGAACTTCAGCCATGATCCCGAACGGCGGCTGCCGTACTAGAAGCGGATCTGGCGCGGACGAAGACCGCCCTGGAGATCATGGGAAAAGCGCACGCGCTCTTGGAGACGCTGTCCGAGAGCGCGGACGACACGCCACGGCCGGTCAGGAGGCGCTGACCACGGCCTTCGACAAGCTGATGCCGCTGGTCGGGGTGGCCGGGGCGTGCCGGCTGACGGGCCGGTCCCGCGCCACGCACTACCGGCTCCAGCAGCCGCCCGTGGTGTCACATCCGCTGCGGCCGAAGACACCCCCACCGTCGACCCTGTCCACCGGTGAGCGCCGCGCGGTGCTGGACCTGTTGCACCGGGACGAGTACGCGGAGATGTCCGTGGCGCAGGTGTGGGCCCGTGAACTCGACCAGGGCCGCTACTGGTGCTCGCAGTCCACGATGTACCGGATCCTGCGTGAGGCAGGTGAGAGTCGGGAACGCCGCCGGCAGGCCACCCACCCGGCCCGCGCCATCCCGCAGCTGGTGGCGAGGGGCCCGTCGCAGGTGTGGTCGTGGGACATCACCCGCCTCAAGACCGGGCAGCGGGGCGTGTTCTACCACCTCTACGTGATCATCGACGTGTACTCCCGGTACATCGTCGGCTGGCACGTCGCAGGCGGCGAGGACTCGCTGCTGGCCCGGGAGCTGATCGACGACGCCATCGCCCGCAACGGCGTGCGCCCCGAGATCCTGCACGCCGACCGCGGCTCGTCGATGACCTCGAAACCCGTCGCCGAACTCCTCGCCGACCTCGACGTCACCCGCTCCTACTCCCGACCCCGCGTATCCAACGACAACCCGTACTCCGAAGCGCAGTTCAAGACCCTGAAGTACTGCCCCGCGTTCCCCGACCGCTTCGACTCCCTGCACCACGCCCGCGAGTTCGCCGCCGAGTTCTTCACCTACTACAACCACGAACACCGCCACTCCGGCATCGGCCTGCACACCCCCGCCTCAGTGCACTACGACACCGCCGGAGACGTCCACACCCAACGGCAGGCCACCCTCGACGCCGCCTGGCAGGCCCACCCCGACCGGTTCACCCGCCGACCCCGACCACCCGCCCTACCGACCACGGTGTGGATCAACAAACCAGCAGCTCAACCCACCGAACTACAGAACACCTGACCACGAAAACGTCTCACTTGACTTGACAGGTTCCGAACAGCTCCGAGCCGACAATTGCCGCCTGGCCCGCAGGTTGCACAACCTGCGGGCCAGGGCCAATGTGCCAGCCCACGTATCAGACATCCGAATCTTCGATGTCGTCTTCTGGATGCGTCACCAGGGCAAGCATCGTCGTCGAAACTGCCCAGGGCTGTCGATCGACGGATCTTAGGGCTGACCCGGCCGGATCGGCCGAGCGTTTGCAGCGGGGTCGTTGGGCGCTCGCCGTGTTCAGTCGGCCGATCGGGTCACAGTGACGAAGGCGACCCAGGCGGTGGGGGAGAAGGTCAGAGCTGGTCCGGCCGGATCTTTGGAGTCGCGTACGGCGACGAGGCCGGGGAGGTTGGCGGCTACCTCGATGCACGCGCCGCCGTTGTCGCCGCTTCGGGTGCTCTTGCGCCAGATGGCGCCGGTCAGGTCAGTCATGCCGGATCTCCCCGATGAGCCTTTTGATCATGTCCTTTGATTCTGCCTCGCAGAGGGCGAGCGCATCCAGTCCTCGCCAGACCCTTTCGTAGGCCGCCAGTTCATCGGGTTTGTCGAGGTAGAGCGCTCCGGTCAACGACTCGCTGTAGACGATCGACGGCTCTGGTGCAGCCCGACCACCTTTGGTGGCGGGGAAGTCGAGAATCATGAACGTGCCCGCCACCGCGCCGGGTTGCGGTCCTGCTGCCAGCGGCAACACTCTGACCGACACGTTCGGCAGATCGGACAGCCGGATGATGTGGTCGAGTTGACGGCTCATGACCGTCGGACCGCCGACCCTGCGCCGGAGTACCGCCTCCGAAAGCACTGAATCCAATCGAGGCGCGGCGGGGAGTCGACGAGTGAGCAGCGCTTGGCGTTGCAACCGCACCTCAACGGTTCGCTCTCGCTCCTCATCATTCATCATCCGCCCGAGGCGGATCAGCGTGTCTGCGTAGTCCTTTGTCTGGAGGATGCCGGGGATCAGTGACTCGTCGTATCCCCGCAGCCGCGAAGCGGCGGATTCCAGGCCGACGTACAGCTCGAACCAGCTTGGTACGGCGTCGCCGTAGGCGTGCCACCAGCCTTTGGACTTGGTCTCGGCGGCCAGGCCGCGCATCGCCTCGGTCATCTCGGGCGACACGCCGTACAGCTCGCACATCGCCTTGACGTCGAGCACCCGGACGGAGCCCATGCCGCATTCGAGGCGCCAGATCTTCTGGCGGCTGTATTCCAGGGCCTCGGCGGCGGCGTCGAGCGTCACCCCGGCCTCGTTGCGGAACTGGCGTAGCAGCCGACCGAGCTGTCGGCGGGGCACTGTCGATCCGATGTCCTCGGCCATTGGCACACTCCCTGGTTCCAACACGCAACGCTGTGTGACCTGTCGTTGTTACACCTAGCCGTTACAGGAAAGAAAGTCAATGCATATCCGCGAAATTTGGCGCTGGAACGTTGCAACTCCACTGCGGAGTGTTCCAGGATGCTCACAGCGCGGCGGCTGGCCGATTCCCCCCGGACGGCCGCCGCGTTCCGATCGAATCTCTGCGTCCAGCATGGAAGGGCAGCGACATGACGATCTGCCGCTCCGCGTGCTTGTTGCTACTTACTCGCCGTCGCCGGTGGCTTGTAGGTTCCCAGCGCCTGGGTCCTGGCCATGGTCATGGGCGTGAGGAGCGAGTCGAGGAGCTGTGCGTCCTGGGCTGGCAGGGTCAGCAACGCCCGGCGCAGGTAGATGCTCCACGTCTGCGGCTTGGGAAAGGCGGCCAACTGCTCTACGAGCGGCTGCAACTCCAACCCGCCCGGGTACGGCACCAGGCCGTCGATCCGCAGGTCGCAGCCGGAGACGAAGGTGCGGCTCGCGATCTCGACCGGCTCGTCCAGCTTCCGGACGGAGGAGCGGGCCACTGCCGTACCGATGATCCGGCCACGGTCGCGGGTGGGGTTTCGCCACGCACCTCGGGTGGCATAGAGGAACAGGCGGTCGTCGGCGGCGAGCGCCGCCACCTCCGCACGCGGTGTCGCCGGAAACGCCATGCGCTCTTCGTGCAGTACCCACGAGATGGCGTCACGATCGCCCAGGATCACCAGATATGCACGGGACACCGCGACAGCTTACGTCGATCTAGGCGACCCGATGAACTGCCCTGTCGGCTACGCCTCGGTGTCTTGCAGGTCCCGCCGGTGGGTTCTGATCCACCGTTCCACGTCCTCGGCCCGCCAGATACGGCCGACGGAGAGGACCGCCACGGGATCAGGGAAAGTCTTCGAGTTCGTGATCTGGTATGCGCGCGTGCGGGACACACCGAGCATGTCCTGAATTTCCTGGCTCGCCACCAGTCGCAGCTCTCCCACCCCGCCACGGTAAGAGCAGGCGAACTGAACACATGTTCCCTGAGCAGATGCTCTCTTCATGCGCTTAGGAAGCGTGTAGGCTGTGCATCTGTTCACTTCGTGGGGATGGCTGAAGCGATCAACAGGGGAGGCGTGGTGGAACATGGGTAGGCGGTGGAAGTGGTTCTTGCGGGCGGGGCCGGTGGCGTTGGACCTGACCGGGCAGGCTGTGCCGGACGGGGATGTGCCGGGGCGGTTCCGGCGAATACCGGTGGAGCATGTCGTACCAGAGCTGCGGGTGACCTCGCGCTGCGACGGCGCGGAGGTCTACGAGCGGCCCGAGGAGCGTCCGGCGGTGGCGCGGAACCAGCGGGTAGGCCACCCCGAGGCCGGGCGGCGGAACCGGGGGAGTTTCCCGACGCCGAAGTGCGCGGGGCCTGCGTCGACCGAACCCGATCGGGTGGAGTCGGGCGACGAGATCACTTCGGGTCAGCTTGCGCGGGCGAACCGGGTGGTGAATCAGCACTGGCGGCGACCCGGCGAGGATCCGCGTACCCGCAAATGCGCGGACTGTCGCGCGGACGGCACGTGTCCCCGGGCGGCCTGGGCCGAGGCTACCGTCACCCGCATTCTGCAGACGTACCTGCCGTGAACGCCTTCGACCTGTCGCCCGCGCAGATCCGCAACCGGCTGATCCTGCGGGCGCGCCAAGCGGCGCTGGCCAACCGGACCGGCCCGCCGTGCGCCGAGGAATGCCCGGTCGGGGTGGCGGCGGTCCGCGTACCGGTGGTGCCGCAGGTCTGCGTCGCGCCCGGCGACGTGGTCCGGCTGCACAGCTCCGACTACCGGTACCCCACGGGTCCGATGCGGCTGCGGATCGTCCGGGTCCGGCTGGACATCAGCCAGTGGTACGAGGGGCAGTGGGTGTGGCTCGAAGGCGTCGAGATCACGCCGGATGGCCAGGACGGCGCGTGGCGGCCGGTGCTGGCCCGGGTCTGCGCGCTGCCTCGCCGCTTTCCGGAACCGTAAGCGCCTCCACCTGGGCAGTGGCAGTCGTGTTCGGCTGTGCGCTGATCGGGGCGGAGATCTTCGTACCTGCTCCCTGGATGTGCGGGTCCGCGTACCAGGAAGTGCCCGGACTGTCGGGGTGACGGCACCTGTCCGCGGGCGACCTGGGCCGATTCGATCATTGCGCGGTGTCTGCGGGCGTACCGGCGAGGAACGTCTTTGACCTGTCGCCCGCAGATCCGTAACCGGCTGACGTAGCGGGTGCGGCAGGCCGCGCGGGCCGCCAGCCTGCCATCCGCGTCGGCGACGTGGTCCGGCTCGCCGAATCCGATTATCGTTACGGGGTTGGTCCGTTGCGGTTGCCGGTGGTCCGGGTCCGGTTGGACATCAGCCAGTGGTACGACAGGCAGTGGGTGTGGCTCGAAGGCATCGAGATCGGCCCAGACGGCCAGGATGGTAGGACGTCCCCTCGAACGAGTCACGCCGGACGATGCGAAGAGTCGGCGCCGAACCGCAGGAGCGATGTCGGGAAGCCGACGCGAGTTCGATCCGCTGGGATCGACACTTTCAACCGGTTTGGGGACTGATGCTCGCTGTTCGTGTGTTGCCCGGCGTACCAAGATTTGTTTGGCTTGTCGGACTCAACGGGCAGGACCATAAAGGACGGAGGCGGGGATGGTCGCGGCTGCGGAGACCACGCTGCAGGGTCTGCTGGAAGGCACCAGGCAGTACCTGGTGCCGCTCTATCAACGGACATATTCGTGGACCGAGCTTCAGCTGAAGCGGATCTGGGACGACGTCTGCCAACTCGCCAGGGACCGGGCCGACCACCCGGCCGCCACCCACTTCATCGGCTCGCTGGTGCTCGCGCCCAGCCCGGCCACAGGCGCGGTCGGCGTCGCCGAGTACCTGGTCGTGGATGGTCAGCAGCGGCTCACCACGCTGACCATCCTGCTCTGCGCCATCCGTGACCACCGGGCCGAGCACGAGAGCCCGAAACACCGGCTCCGGCTCGACCAGCAGTATCTGACCAACCCGTTCGAGGAGCAGCGCTGGTTGAAGCTGGTCCCCACCCAGGCCGACCGGGACGCGTACGTGGCCTGCGTGAGGTCGACGCCGTCTAACGGCCCGGACAACGCGGTGGGCCGGGCGTACCGGTTCTTTGCCAACGCCTTGAAGACCCTCGGTGACGGCGAGGAGCCGATCACCGTCGAGCAGGTCGAGAGTGCGGTGATCACCGGACTGGCGTTGGTCGCGATCACCGCCAAGCCCGGTGACAACGTCTACCGGATCTTCGAGTCGCTGAACAACACCGGGCTGGCGCTCACCCAGGCCGACCTGCTGCGCAACTACATCTTCATGCGGCTGCCCAACCGGGGGCAGGCCGTCTACGACTCACTCTGGCGGCCACTGCAGCAGCGGCTCACCCCGACCGAGCTGGTCCTGCTCTTCTGGCTCGACCTGGTCCACCGCGACCCGAAGGCCAAGCAGACCGACACGTACGCGATCCAGCAGGCCCGCCTCGACAAGCTGCGCACCGAAGCGGACGTCGAAGCGGAGGTGAAGCGGTTCAGCCGGCTCGGTGCGCTCCTGCGGGTGATCCTGCACCCGGCTGAGGAACAGGACTCGGGCGTACGGCAGCGGCTGGGGCGTCTCAGCGCGTGGGGCACCACCACCGTCTACCCGGTGCTGCTGCACCTGCTCGACCGTCGGGACCGGGGCACGGCGACCTCCGAGCAGATCGCCTCCGCGATGTTGTACCTGGAGAGCTTCTTTGTCCGGCGGCTGCTGATCGGCCGCAGCACTATGAACATCAATCGCATTCTGCTCGCCGTGGTCACCGAGATGGACCGGGAACTGCCGGTCGACGAGGCAGTGCGCAGGTACCTTTCGACGGGCCGCAAACACTGGGCTACCGACGCGAGCCTGCGAGCCATGGTGCGGACCATGCCGTTCTACCTCAACGGTCGGGCCAGCCAGCGCAGCCTGGTGCTGCGCTGGCTGGAGGAGTCCTACGGCAGCAAGGAACCGGTGGCGCTGGAGAAGCTGACCATCGAACACGTGCTGCCGCAGACCCTCAGCGACGAGTGGGCGCAGATGCTCGCCGCTGACCTCGACACCGACGAGACCACCGACGAGGCGCACGAGGCGCTCGTGCACACCCTGGGGAACCTGACCCTCACCGGCTACAACACGGAGCTGAGTAACAAGCCGTTCGCCGCCAAGCGGATCGCTCTGGCCAAGAGCGGTGTTCAGCTGAGCCGGGACGTCGCCGATCGGCAGCGGTGGGGCCGCTCGGAAATCCTGACACGGGCCGACGCCCTCGCCGAACGGATCATTGCCATCTGGCCGGGTCCCTTCGGCGAGACTGGCAACCAGTCCGACGTGCCCTGGGATGTGCTGGCGAAGGCACTCGCCGAGCTACCGGCCGGCTCGTGGACCACCTACGGCGATCTGGCGGCCCTGATTGGTACGGCGCCGCAACCGGTGGGGAACCGGCTGGCAAACCATCCGACCCTCAACGCCCATCGGGTGCTCCAGGCCGGCGGGATCGTCGCGGGTAACTTCCGGTGGCTCGAACCCGGCCGTAACGACGACCCTCGTGACGTGTTGCGCCTCGAGGGCGTGACGTTCGACCAGCACGGCCGCGCCGACCCGGCCCAGCGCATCACAGTCGAGGAGTTGGCGCAGCTCGCCGGGGTGACGCCACCCGATCTGCCCGAGCCGCGAGCCCGCTCTCACGGCGACGTCGACTACGCCTCGCGGTTCATCGAGCAGCTCACCGCGTCCCAGGGGGCGGCGGTCGCCACGGCCACCGCCGTCGTGCTCGACGCGTGGACCACGATGGGCGGCACCCTTTCCTACGGGATCGGCAACGAGACCTCCTGCTTCCTCATGGCCCGAAGCAAGGATCACGAGTACGGCAACATCTGGCCGGTGACGTTCTACCCCAATGGGAAGTGCGAGGTCGTTTTTCAGCACCTCAGTATCCGTACGCCGTTCGACGACCTGGCCCTGCGGGAGGAACTGCGGCAGCGGTTGAACCAGTTGCCGGATGTCCAGATCGCCGCTGCCAGGCTTGCCCTGCGGCCGGGCTTCCCGATGACGGTCCTCGCCGACGCCGAGGCCCGGTACGCACTGCTCGACCACCTGCGCTGGTTCTACGACCAGGCGCAGATCAGCACCTCCGACGATGCAGCCCTGGTTTAGCCGATCCGCCTTTCTCGATCAACTGCCCCGGAGGTCTCGTTCGTGCCGCAGCTCGCCTTCGCCAGCAGTTTCTGGCAGAGCTACGACGTGCTGGAAAAGCCGGTAAAGGCCGGCGTACGCAAGGCGATGGAGAAGTTTCAGCAGCTCACCGTCGCCGGGTTGCACGCCGACAAGGGGCTGCACCTGGAGTCGGTGAACAATGCCCGCGACCCACGGATGCGGACCATCCGGATCACCGACTTCTGGCGCGGGGTGGTGCTCGCGCCCGACGACGGTAGCGACACCTTCCTGCTGATCAAGGTGGTGCCGCACGACGACGCGTACACCTGGGCCGCGAAGCGGCTCTACACGGTCAACAGCGCGACGCGGGCGTTGGAGGTCCGCAACGTCGTGGCCATCGAGCAGCTCACCCCGGCGTTGGAGCAGGCCGCCGCGCAGGCACCGCGCCTGCTGTTCGCCAAGCATTCCGACACGGTGTTGCGCGATCTCGGCATCGACGATCAGGTGCTGCGGGCGGTACGCACGATCGTCGACAAGTCGCAACTGGAGGCGTTCGGCACGCTGCTGCCGGAGGACCAGTTCGAGGTGTTGCAGTACCTCGCCGAGGGGTTCAGCCCGGACGAGGTCTACCGCGACCTGGTGACCGCGCGCCGGCCGGCCGACGCAACGCCGGAGCCGAGCGAGAGCCTGGAACTCGCCATCGCGAACACCGCCAGCCGGATCACCCTGGTCACCAGCCCGGACGAGCTCGCCGAGATCCTCGACAAGCCGTTCGCCGCCTGGCGGGTGTTCCTGCACCCCTCGCAGCGGCGGGTCGCCTACCGGGTTTCGTACACCGGGCCGGCGCAGGTGACCGGGGGGCCGGGCACCGGAAAGACGGTGGCGGCGCTGCACCGAGTCAAGCATCTGCTTTCCCGTACGCCCGAGGGGCGGGTGCTGCTCACCACCTACACCAATGCTCTGGCGGCGAACCTGCGGGAGAACCTGGCGTTGCTGCTCGGCGACGAGCAGCAGCTGTCGCGGGTGGAGGTGACCACGGTCAACGCCGTCGCCAACCGGACCGTACGCGCCCTCGCCGGCCGGGTGCCGACGCCGATCGGCGATCTCGACGAGCGGCAGGTCTGGCGGCGGGTGTGCCGCAAGCTGACGCTGCCCTTCACCGAGCAGTTCCTGGCCCAGGAGTTCCGGCACGTCATCCTCGCCCAGGACGTGCGTGACCGGGAGGCGTACCGGGCGGCCAGCCGGCGCGGCCGGGGGACCGCGCTGGGCACCCGGCAGCGCGACCGGGTGTGGGACGCGGTGGAGCTGTTCCAGAAGGAACTGTCGGCCGCCGGCAGCGCCACCCACCTGCAGGTCTGCGCGCGGGCGGCGGATCTGCTCGGCGAGACCGACCTGACCGAGTACGGCTACCGGCATGTGGTGGTCGACGAGGCGCAGGACCTGCACCCGGCGCAGTGGCGGGTGCTGCGTGCCGTCGTGTCACCCGGCCCGGACGACCTGTTCATCACCGGCGATCCGCATCAGCGGATCTACGACTCCCGGGTCTCACTCGCCGCCCTCGGCATCTCGGTCACCGGCCGCAGCAGCCGACTGCGGATCAACTACCGCAGCACCGAGGAGATCCTCTCCTGGTCCACAACGGTGCTCGTTGGGTCGCGGGTCGAGGACCTCGGTGGCGAGGGCGAGGACAGCCTTACCGGCTACCGGTCGCTGCTGCACGGCAAGCGACCCACCGCGCAGGGTCACCCCTCGTCGCAGGCCGAGATCGCCGCGCTGATCAAGCGGGTGGGGGAGTGGCTCGACCAGGGCATCGGGCCGAGCGAGATCGCCGTGTGCGCCCGGTTCAACACCACCCTGAGCAGCGTGCAAAGCGAACTGGACGCTGCCGGAATTCCGTCGGTCCGGGTCCGCGACCAGCCCGGCGCGGAAGTCGACGGCGTACGGCTGGCCACCATGCATGCGATGAAGGGCCTGGAGTTCCGCTGCGTCGCGATGGTCGGTGTCACGGCGAAGGCGATCCCCTTCGCCAAGGAGGTCACGCCACCCGAGGTGGACCCGGTGCAGCACGACAACGATCTGCTACGCGAGCGCTGCCTCCTCTTCGTGGCCAGCACCCGAGCCCGCGAAGCCCTGCACGTCTCCTGGAGCGGACAACCCAGCCCGTTCCTGTCATCTGTCTCGACCGTCCGGTAACGACCGCTCTTGTTCACCGAGGCTGATGGAGTGCATCCAGAGTGCGACATCGAGCACTCGCATTCAGCCGGAGTGAGCCGTTCCCCAGGTCTCGCCGCCGCGTCGGTCGACATTGTCAAACTTCGATTAATTTGGGTCTTGGTCTGGTCTGTTCCGTAAGGGCTGAACTACCGTCAGGACATGGTCTCGCGTCGATCGATACTGCGGACCGTGCCGCTCGCGGCCGCCGCACTCACCGCCACCCCAGCCCACGCCCGTTCCTCCACCTCGACGGATCCGGTACGCGTACCTCCCGATCCTGCCACGATGGCCGCCGCCGCGACCGCCGTACGCGGCTTCTCGGCCGACCTCTACCGCGAGTTGGCGTCGAGCCGTCCCGGCGGCAACATGGTCTGTTCGCCGTACTCGGTCGGGCTCGCGCTGGCGATGGCCAGGGCGGGGGCCGGCTCGACCACGGCGGCGGAGATGGACGCCGTGCTGCACGCACCGCATCCCCGACCGGGCGCGCTCGACAGCGGGCTCAACACGGTCGAACAGACCCTGGCCACCCGCTACCAGGACGGCGACGGAGTCGCCCGGCCGCTGCTGACCACGGCCAACGCCCTGTGGACCCGGCTCGGTTTGGGCCTGCGGCCCGGGTTTCAGGACACCCTGGCCGGCTACTACGGTGCCGCGCCGCACCCGGTCGACTTTGGTGGCGCGCCGGAAGCGGCCCGCCAGGAGATCAACACCTGGGTCTCGGACCGGACCAACGCGAAGATCCCCGAGCTGTTGCCGATCGGTGCGGTCAGCCCCGGCACCAAGTTGATTCTCACCAACACGACCTATCTCAAGGCGGCGTGGCGGTACCAGTTCGTTCCGGCGTTGACCGCGACCGAGTCGTTCACCCGGGATGACGGCAGCGTGGTCGGCGTACCGATGATGCGGGGGCCGTTCGCCGGGATGGGCTACCAGGTCGGCGACGGGTGGCGGGCGGTCGATGTGCCGTTCGCGGGGGACCGGCTGGGCATGGCCATCGTCATGCCGACCGGGGACGATCTCGCCGCGATCGAGGCGAACCTCGACGGGGCCTGGCTGAGCGCGCTGCTGACCGGGTTCGGCGGTGCCACCGTCCAACTGCGGATGCCCCGGTGGACCTTCCGGCTGCCGGTGCAGTTGGCTGCCGCGCTGAGCAACCTCGGCATGTCCACGGCGTTCACCCCGCAGGCCGACCTGAGCGGCATGACCACCGATTCGTCCCTGTACATCGACGACGTGCTGCACGAGACGTTCATCGCGGTGAACGAGAAGGGCGCCGAGGCGGCAGGCGCGACGGCCATCATCATCCCGCCGCCGTCCATCCCGCAGGGGCCGCAGTTCTTCGTCAACCGGCCCTTCCTGTACGTCATCCACGACTGGTACACCGGCGTACCGTTCTTCCTCGGCCGGGTCCACGACCCACTGGTCAGCGCGTAGCCGCCTCGACAACACGATCCCGCCCGGGCACCGCAGGGTGCCGGGCGGGGTCGCGGGGTGGCTGGGCTGGTCAGCCGTGGAGGGTGTCGAGCAGACGTTGCAGCTCGGCGACCAGTGCCGTGCGCGCCGCCGGGTCGGTCGTCGCGCCTGGCGTTCTCCACCTGACTGATCAACGCGGTGAGCACCGGCCGGGCGGCGTGCGCCGCACCGTCCTTGCCGAGCAGGTTCTCGATCACCTCGAGTCGGGACCTCACCTGCGAAGCCGTCTGCTGCGACAGACGTTCGGCGTCGATCAGCTCGGCGAGGAGTTCGCGGGCCGGAGCCAGCCGGGGGTCACCGGCCGCACAGTACGAGCGCCGCTGCGCATCGGCGACCGCGGTCTCCGCTCGGGCGTCGAGCAGCAGCGGGATCATCCGGCGGTGTGCCTGCGCCATGGACACCCCGACCCCGTCCGGGCGGACCCGGGCGTCGATCTGGTGCAGGCGCAGCAGTTCCGCCAGCTGCGTGTCGTACTGCTCGGCCGGGATCAGGTAGCCGCAGGTGTCGGCCTCCACCGGCAGGGGCGTACGCGGTCAGGGTCCAGGGCGAGGCGATGAGCTTGCCGTCGCGCTCGACCTCGTACCAGTTCGCCCCGTCCAGCTCGGTCCAGCCGACGGAGATCTGGTCGGCGATCGGGCGGCTGGTGACCGACGGCGTGCCGGGAACGACCGGCTTGGCGACGATCCCGGCCGGGGCGAGCGGAGCGCTGCCGCTGGTGGCCACCCCGGATGGGTCGGTCAACCAGAACTGGGCGGCTCTGCTGAGGGCTACCGGTCGCGCCTACGGCCTCGATGCGGTGGTCGCCTGCGGGCCTTGGCAGGCGATGACCCTTCATCTGCACCGTCAGGCCGACGCCGACGCAGCCACCGGTATCCACCAGCAAGCCCTGCTGCGGTGATCAGCCCCGCACCCCCGAGGGCTATCACCATTTCCAGTGACCAGTTAACCGCCTTGGCGGCGGTCGCGCCGAACACACGGGCAGCGTCGGACGAGGACTGCTTCACCGTCACGCGCACGGTGACGGTCTCCGTTGGGACTAAGTGGGTCTCCTTGTCGACGGCCACCAGCGATATCACGAACCGGAGGAGATAGATCCCCGGCTCATCAGCGCGGACATCCCATAGCCACGTCGCCCGGTCCGTTGGGCTGACCAAAGGCATATAGGCAGCCGAATCTGTGCTTCCGCTCCTTATATCCAGCTCAGTGCTCGACAGGCTGACACCTACGAGACCTCCGATTTTCACGGTCTTCGCGGGCGTCGAAGGAATACGCGACCCCGTGGGAGTCACCGGGCCAGGCTCCTCCTGCGGATATACACAAGGATCGTCGGTGTTCGCCTGCCCGCAAATGATCAGGGTAACCGGAAACCAGGTAGCAACCATCTCCTGGCGGTCCGTCTGGACGAAGAGGTCACCCTCGAACAGGCTGCGCCGGGCGTCCAACACTTCCGCTTGGTAAGCGAACTGGTCGTCAGCAGGAGCGCCAGGACCAGTGGGACCGGGTCCGGGGTTGGGATCGGGGGTGGAACGGCCACTCGCGAAGACTGCGGTCAGCGCGAGCACGAGCATCGCCCCGGTTGCCAGAAAGAATGCAAGTTGGGTGCGAATGCGAAAGCCAATGTCGGCACTCCGCACCTCCGCACGATGGCGTGGCTGGTCCTGACCTATCAGTTTGCGCCTGGACATGCCACCACCCTTTCGAGCTGTCGTCAGACAGTATGGGGCAGCAACGCCACATGTCAGATCGGGATTACTGGTCCCCCACCGGCGAGCCCGCCGTACAGGCCGGGCTGCCCGGTCAGCACGTCGCAGCCGAGGTCGATCGCGGCCAGGACGGCGCTCGCGGCGTCGAGCCGTCCCACGGTGTCGTGGGTGATGGCCAGTGCCCGCCACGATTCCGGGTCCGGGGTGAGGATCAGGGCGGCCGGCAAACCGGTCAGGAGATCCAGGCGGGTGGAGTCGGCCACGATCCGGGCGGCTTCGGCCAGGCACAGCACCGGCAGCCCGAACACGGCGTCGGGTTCGTCCGCGACTTCGGCGATGACCTCGCCCACGTCGATGGACTCGCGGGCGAACGCCACGATGGCGGAGGTGTCGAGGATGACCCTGACGGTGACGTGTTCCACGCGGCGGCGGTCAGGCGGCGGTGCGGTCGGTCAGGCCCAGCTGCTCACGCGCGGCGGCGTCCAGCTCCGGCGTCCACCGCTCCCGGGCCGCTTGCAGCCGGCGGCGGGCCCGTTTCCGACCTTCGTCGGTCACCGTGATGCCCACCGCAGCGAGGACCGCCGTGGTGTCGGTGCCGGTGTCGGGGCTCTGCTGGGCCATACGGGCAGGATACCCCCAAGGTGCCGGCCCAGTCACCCACCACGCAGTACGGCCCCCACCCGGGCGGGGTGAGGGCCGTGGCGGCGGGGCCGGGCAGGTCCGTACGGTCGTGGGGGCGGTCATGCGGGCTGTCCTTCGAGTGCGCGGGCGGCGACGGTGCCGCCGTGCTGCTGGACCATGGTGTCCAGGTCGGTGATGATGGCGGGCCAGATGTGCCGCTCCCACAGGTGGGCGTAGCGGCGCATCGGTTCCAGCGGCGCCGCCGAACAGATCCATGGGGCCGCCCGTGGCGCACTCCCGCCTGCTGCTACGTCACGGGCAGGTCTGCTCGTACGGCAGGTTGGGCACATGGCGTGCCCACTCCCGGTGGTCGAGTCCCCGCCCGGCCCGGGTGCAGGCCTGCGTCACCGGGTCGGCCTGGGCCTCGGCGACCTCGGCGAGGGACCACAGGTAGACGAGGTTGTCCGCCCCGCCGGTGGCCAGGGTGCGGCTGTCCGGGCTGAAGGCGACACCGAGGATGACGGCGCGTTGGCTGCGGGCGCCGATCAGCCCCTGCGGCCGGGCCGGGTCGCTGACCTCCACCAGGGCGGTCGACTGGTCGTTGCTGCCGGTGGCCAGATGGCGTCCGTCGGGGCTGAACGCGAGGGCGCGTACCCAACTGGTGTGGTTGGGCAGCGGCGCGCCGATCACGGTGGGCCGGGTCGGGTCGCGTACGTCCCAGAGCATCACGCTGGTGTCCAGGCTGCCGGTGGCCAGGGTGTCCCCGGTCGGGGCGAAGGCCAGCGTGGTGACCTGATTGGTGTGCGAGGTGAGTCGGCTCAACTGGCGGGGCTGGCTGGGGTCGCCCACCGCCCAGAGGGTCGCCGTGCCGTCGAAGCTGCCCACCGCCAGGGTCTCGCCGTCCGGGCTGAACGCCACCGTGGACACCCCGGCCAGGTGGCCGCCGAACGCGCCGAGCCGGCGGGCCGCCGCCGGGTCGGTGACATCCCAGAGGGCGGTCATGCCGTCCCCGCCGCCGACGGCGAGCAACCGCCCGGTGTCCCGATCCGGGCGGAACGCCACCGAGGTCACCGGTCCGGGATGGCCGGGCAGCCGGGCCACCTCCCGGGCGGCGTCGGTGACGAGGTCCCAGAGGGCGGCGCCGTCCTGGCCGCCGGTGGCGAGGATCCGCCCGTCCGGGCTGAAGTCCACCGCGTGCACGCCCCCGGGGTGTGCGGCCAACGGGCCGCGTCGGCGTGGCTGCACCCCTTCGGCCAGGTCCCACAGGTTCGTCCGACCGTCCGCGCCGCCCGTGGCCAGCAACCGCCCGTCGCTGCGGAACCGGACCGCATGGACCTCCCCGTCGTGACCGCCCAGTCGGTACTGGACGCTGAGCCCGGCACCGGCGCCCCCGCGCCAGAGGACCACCGTGCTGTCCGCGCTCGCGGTGGCCACGGTCTGCCCGTCGGGACTCACCGCTACCGCGTTGACCCAGGTCGTCCGGGTGGCCGACACCAGGGTAGTGCGGATCTGACGGGCCGGATCGGTGACGTCCCAGCGCCGTACGGAGCGGTCCGCCCCGACGCCGATCACGTACTGCCCGTCGGGGCCGGACACCCGCAGGGCGCGTACGCTGCCGGTGGGTCCGGTGAGCTCACCGATCCGCTTCGGCCGGGCCGGGTCGGTCAGGTCCCACAGCAGGATGCCGTCCCCGCCGCCGCTGGCCAGCCGACGGCCGTCCGGACCGAAACCGAAGGCGCCGACGCCGTCACGGTGACCGGTCAGTTGTCCTACCCGGCGGGCCCGTACGGCGTCCCAGACGAACGCCTGGCCGCCGAGGTCGCCGCTGACCAGGGTCCGCCCGTCCGGACTGAAGGCGACCGCGCTAACCCACCAGCCGGAGTGGCCGCTCAGATCGGCGGCCCGTCGTGGTCGGGTCGGATCGGTCACCTCCCAGAGGGTCAATCCGCCGCCGCTGTCGCCGACGGCCAACCGGCCCCCGTCGGGGCTGTACGCGACGCTGGACACCACGGCCGGTTGGCCGGTGGCCGTGGCGATCCGGCGGGGCTCAGCGGGGTCCGCGACATCCCAGAGGGCGATCGTGCCGTTGCCGTTGCCGGCGGCCAGGGTGCGCCCGTCCGGGCTGAAGGTCACCGCGTCCACCCGGGGGGTCCCGTCGAACTCGCCGATCTTGCGCATCGACTCGGGGTCCCAGAGCAGCACCCGGCCGTCCGCGCCGCTGGTCGCCAGCAGTCGGCCGTCGGGACGGAAGCTCAGGGCGGTGACCGCGCCCCGGTGTCCGGTCAGGGTGCCGGCGTACGGCGCCAGCAGGGAGGCGACCAGGCTGGCGGTGCTGGAGCGGTCATGGTGCAGCCGGTCGGCGGCCAGCGCGAGCATGAGGGCTAGCTGCGGCGCGTTGTCCCGCAGTTTCTCCGCCTGGTCGAGCAGGGCCCCGGCGGTGGCGGCCCGCTGCTGCTGTCGGGCCTCGCGTTGACCGCGTACCGCCAGGCCCGCCGCGGTCAGCGAGGCGAGCAGGAGGAGCACCAACGCGCCGACGGTGACCTGGCGGGCCCGTCGGCTTCGTTGCTGGGCGCGGAGGCTGCGGTCGAGGAATTCCGTCGCGGTGGCCGTCAGCGCCGGATGCCGCTCCGGGTCGGCCTGCCACCGGGCCACCGCGCGTACGACGGTGATGAGCTGGTCCCCGACATACAGGTAGGAGGCGTTGCGGTCGTGCTGCTCCCAGGCGTCGGCCGCGGCGAGGAGTTCATGCTGCCGGGTACGGTCGGCGCGGTCGGATTCGAGCCAGGTGCGCAGTCTCGACCAGGTGGCCAGCAGGGCGTCATGGCTGATCTCGATGCCCTGGTCGGCCGCTATCAGCAACCGTTGCCCGGTGAACGCGTCGACGACCCGGTCGACCCGATCGGTCTCGCCGCAGAGTCGGTGCAGATCCGCCCGGTCCATCCTGCGGCGGACCAGGCGGCCGTCCCGGGTGGGCACGGTCAGGCAGGTGAACACCGACCGGGCGGTGGCGCGCAGGTCCTCGTCGAGGCGTCCGTACACCGCCTCCGCGCTGGTCTGCACCGCCCCGGAGACACCACCGGCGCGGCGGTAGCCGAGCACGGTCAGCCGGTCACCCTCGCGATGCTCCCAGGTGACCCGCATCGCCTCGGACAGCAGCGGCAGGACCCCGACGTCGAAGCCGCCGGCCCCGCGCAGGTCGTGCAGGACCGCCTCCAGCAGTTCCGGGGCCACCAGGACCCCGGCCTCGGCGGCCGGGCCGGCGATCGCCGCGGTCAGCTCGGACTCGCTCATCGGGCCGACCGTGAAGGGGCCCTGCTGCACCGCCTCGCGTAACCCGGCGAGAGTCATCAGCGGGTCGAGGAAGTCGGCCCGGACGGCCAGCACCACCAGCGCCGACGCCTGCGTCGAGTCGGGCGCGGGCCGGGCCATCGCCTCCAGGGCCTGCACGAAGGCCCGCCGATCGGGTTCCGGGCCTGCTGCGGCCAGCGTGAACAACTCCTCGAACTGGTCCACCACCAGCACCAGGCGGCCCTGGTCCACCCCGACGGCGCGCAGGGCCTGGGTGGCGATCAGCGCGGCCCGATCGGGGTCGTCGCGCAGGGAGACAAGCACCGACCCCGCGTCGAGGCCGGCGAGGTCGGCCAGGTGCAGGGCGAGTTCACGCAGCGGGGACGCCGTCGGGGTGAACACCCGCCGGGGCCAGGCCGCCGAGCCGGCCACCAGCCGTCCGGCGGCGAGCTGGGGGAGCAGCCCGGCCCGCAGCAGCGACGACTTGCCCGCCCCGGAGGCGCCGATGACCAGCAGCGGGCCGCCCACCTCCAACTGCTCACCCAGCCGTTGCAGCAGCCGGGCCACCAGCTCGCGGCGGCCGTAGAAGACCTCGGCGTGCCGTTCATCGAACGGGGACAACCCGAGGTACGGATTGCCGCTCCACCGGGCGGCCGGGCCGGTGTCGGAGGCACCCGCGTCCCGGGTACGTGCCTCCACCCGCTCAACGGTGTCCAGGATCCGCCGCACCGACAGGGCCAGCTCACGGGAGCGTTCCTGCTCGGCCCGCCCGTGTTCCCGGATGCCCCGCAACTCCTGCTCGATCTGCCACATCGAGTCGCGTACGGCGGCCAGGACGAAGCCGAACTCGCCGAACTCGCCGCTCAACCGGGACAACGACACCGCGAGGGTGTGCTGGAGTTCGCGGTCGCCCAGCTCGATTGCGGTACGTAGCGCCACCTCGATCGCGCCCACCCGGCCCAGCAGCTCGGCGGCCTCGGTACGCAGTTGCCGGGACTCCTCGTCCTGGCTGGCGAAGGCGGCCTCGATCCGTTCCGCCAGCGCCTGCTGGAGGCGCACAGGATCGGGTGGCCCGCCATCGGGGCGCAGTCGATCGGTCAGCCGGGTCAGCACCTCGGTCAGGACGTTGGCCCCGACCGAGCCCAGCACCCCGGCCCCGGCCAGCAGCATCGGGCCGGTCACCGTCCCGGCCGCCGCCACCGGCACCGCCGCCCCGGCGACCAACAGCCCGACCAGCGCGGGTGCCGAAGCCCGGCGCAGGGCGGAGCCACCACGCCGCACGGCCTCCGCCACAGCGGTGCGTGCCGACGAAACCCGGTCCGCTCGCAGCGGATCGCCCCCATGGTCGGCCATCGATGGCACGATATCGGAGGGTTGCCGCGAGATCAACGCACCGTAGCGTTGGCTGGGTGCATCGGTCACTGACAGGGTGGGGTGAACGGCGCTCCGGGGACGTACTGGTGCCACTCGTCCGGGGTGATTCCGGCCCCGGCCGTGGCGCAGATCCACCCGGCCACCCGTTCGGGGTCCAGTTCCCACAGTCGGATACCGCCGTGGGAGTCAGCGGCAGCGAGGGTGTTCCCGTTCGGGGCGAAGGCCACCGTGTAGGCGGCGCCTACCGACCGGGTCAAGGTCACCTCCACGGCCGGTCGCCGGGTGTCCCGGACGTCCCAGAGCCAGACGGACCCGTCGGTCGCCGCGGCGGCCAACCGGGAACTGTCCGCGTCGAAGGTGACCCAGTAGATGCCGCCGATCGGGCCGGTCAGCGCGGGTCCCAGGGGCTGGGGTCGGGTCAGGTCGGTGACGTCCCACAGCCGGATGGTCTTGTCCGCGCTGCCGACAGCCAGGGTTCGCCCGTCCGGGCTGAACGCGACACCGTAGGTGTAGCTGCTGAACCCGCCCAGGGCGGTGTCCAGCGAAACCGGCCTGGTCGGCTCGGTGAGGTCGATCAGTCGGACGAAGGTGTCCGTGCTGCCGACCGCCAGGGTGCTGCTGTCGACGCTGAAGCTCAGGGCGAAGATGATGGCCCCGGTGCCGGCGACGGTGGCCAGGGCGGTGGGCCGCTGCGGGTCGCGCACGTCCCACAGGTACACCTGGCCGTCGTCACCGGCGGCGGCCAGCAGGCGCCCGTCCGGGCTGAAGGTCACCGCCTGGAGCAGGTCGGTCGGCCCGGTCAACGGGGCACCGAGCCGGACCGGTCGGGCCGGGTCGGCCACCGACCAGAGAAGCACCGTCCCGGCCCGGGTGCCCACGGCCAGGGTCGTGCCGTCCGGGCCGAGGGCGGCGGTGGCGGCGAAGGGCGCCAGCCCGGCCGGACTGACCAGGGGTACGCCCACCTGGCCGGGTTGCCGTGGGTCGGCGACCTGCCAGAAACGTACGGTCTCGTCGCGGCCGGCTGTCGCCAGCAACTCGCCGCCGTCGCCGAGGAAGGCCAGGTTGAACACCGCCGCGGGGGAGCCGCTGAGCAGTGGGCCGGGTGGCCGCCAGACCCGGACGACCCCGTCGAGGGCGGCACTGGCCACGGTCCGTCCGTCGACTCCGAAACTGACCGAGGTCACCGTGTCCGGGTGCGGCATGCGCAGAAGCACCCGTCCGTCGTCGCGGGCCCACACCGTGATCGCCTTGTCCGAACCGGCGCCGGCCACCTGCTGCCCGTCCGGGCTGAACGCGACGGAGTTGACCCAACTCGTCGGACCGGTCAGCGGCTCCCGCACGGGTCGGGTCCGCCGGGGGTCGGACACCTCCCAGAGCCGGACACTGTGGTCCCGGCTACCGCTGGCCAACGTCGTACCGTCGGGGCTGAAGCCGACCGTCGTCACCACCCCGGTGTGCCCGGTCAGCGCCGGACCCAGGGGCTTCGGTCGCCCCGGCGCGGCCACGTCCCACAGCCGTACGGTGCTGTCGGCGCCGCCGGAGGCGAGCAGGGTGCCATCCCGGCCGAACGCCACCGACTGCACCGGCCCGGTGTGTCCGTGCCCGGCGGGTCGAGGGGTGACCTCGCCCGGCGCGGAGATGTCCCACACCCGGATGCTCTGGTCGGCGCTGCCGGCGGCGATCAGTCGCCCGTCCGGGGAGAAGGCCACGGAGTAGACGGTCGAGGTGGCGCCCCGCAGCGGATCGAGGCGGACGGGTTTGGCGGGATCCCGGATGTCCCAGATCCACACCGCACCGTCCGCGCTGCCTGCGGCGAGATAGGAGCTGTCCGGACTGAAGGCGACCGAGTAGACCGGACCGGCGGGCCCTCGCAGTGGTTCTCCGACCGCCACCGCCGGAGAGTCCGGGTCGTCGGTGCGCCACAGTCGCAGCGACTGGTCCAGGCCACCGGCGGCGAGCAGCCGACCGTTGCTGCTGTGCGCCACCGCCTGCGCCCCGGTCCGGAAGCCGGGCAGCCGGGTCGCGGCGGGCGTGACGTAGGCGTCCAGCAGGCTGGATCTGGCCTCGACCGTCGGTGCCATCCGGTAGGCGGCCAGGCTCAGTTGCATGGCCAGCGGGACGTCGGAGTCCCGTAGCCGGTCCGCCCGTCCGGCGGTGAGACGTGAGAGCGCCTGGTTGCGTTCCTCGACCGCCTCCTGACGCTGGGCGTTGGCGGCGGTGCGTTGTTGGAAGGCGTACCCGGCCAGGCCGAAGGTCAGCAGGGACAGGGCGGTCAGCACCCCGACGAGCTGGTGGAGTCGACGGGTACGCCGACGGGTGTGGCGGGCGCTGGCACGGAGGAACTCGACGGCTGCCGGCGACAGGTCGTGGTGTCGGCCCGCGACCCAGCCCTGGGCGGCGGCGAGCCGGTTACCGCGATACAGCAACCCCGGGTCGCGGTTCTCGCGCCGCCAGGCCGCGGCGGCCGCGGTCAACTGTTGGCCGATCACCAGCCCGTCGCGGTCCGCCTTCAACCATTCGCGCAGACTCGGCCAGGCGGTGATCAACGCCTCGTGACTGATCTCGACGGTGTCGGTGTCGGCGGTGAGGAGCCGCTTTTCGACGTACCGTCCGAGGACGTACTCCAGTTCGGCGGAGTGCCTACGGGGAAACCCCTCGCGTAGTTCCGCCATGCCGACCCGCCGTCGAGTGTCCGCCGCGTCGGGATTGACCTGCACCAGGGTCAGGAACAGCCGGCGAGTGAGGTCGCGCTGTTCGGTGCTCAGGCCCTGGTAGATCTGCTCGGCGCTGGCCGCGACCGCACCCGCGATCCCGCCGACGGCCAGGTAGCCGGCGATGGTGAGCCGGGCTCCCTGACCGTGCTGCCAGGTGGCGTACAGGGCGTGCGACAGCAGCGGCAACACCCCGGCCTCCGGTGCGGCCGTGGCGCCGCGCGGCAGCACCGTCCGGAGCAGCAGTTCGACGAACCCGTCCTCCACCTCCACGCGGGCCTTCCTGGCCGGCTCGACGATCGCGACGCGAAGCTCGTCCTCGGTCATCGGCCCGACGGTCAATTGCCCGCTCAGCAGCGCCGGAATCAGCGGCAGATAACGCAGGGCGTGGCCGTAGAAGTCGGCGCGCAGGGTCACGACGACGACCGCTCCGCCGGGGCGGGCGGCCAGATCGGCGATCATCTGAATGAAGCGCTGGCGCTCGTCCTCCGACACCCGTGCGGCGAAGACCTCCTCGAACTGGTCGACCACGACGAGTCGACGCCCGACCGGTCGGTGGGCGGGCCGGGTGGAGGCGAACTGCTGGGCGAGGGTGACGGTGGGTTGGTACCCCGGCTCGGTCAACGTCACCGACCAGGCGGACGAGTCGGGTTCCTCGGCCCGGAGCGCCGCGACCAGACCGGCTCGGACCAGCGACGACTTGCCGGAGCCGGACGCGCCGACGACGAACTGGAGGCCGCCGCCTTCGTCGGCCAATTCGGTGACCCTGTGGATGAGCTGCTCGGTCAGTGCGCCCCGCCCGTGGAACCAGGCGGCGTCCTCCGGCTGGAAGCTAGCCAGACCCGGGTACGGCGCCTCCCCGACCGGTCGGGGACCCGGTGAGCGTCGTAGCCGCTGCCAGGCCCACAGCCAGCCCTCGATCTCAGCCGCGCCCACCCCGCAGGCGGACAACACCCGGATCAGCAACCCACGGGAGGAGGTCGAGGGGAGACCACGGCCTGCGAACCATTCGCCGATGGTGCTGTGTGCGCCGTTGGCGCCGGCTCTGGAGGCCACCTGTCGAACGGTCAGGCCCGCCCCCATCCGCAGTGTGGTCAGCGCCTGTCCGAACTCGGCGCGGGTGCGGATCGTGCGGGGATCGAAGTGCTCGTCAGCCGTCCATCGCTCGTCTGGCATCGCAACTCCGTCGTCGGAGGAGACCGGAAGCGGTGGTAACTCGATGCGAGTTTCAGGCTACGAAGCGAGGTCAAGCTGCTCGGCGGGGTCATGCGGGAGGGCGGCACGTCGGCCACCCCGGGAGCGCCGCTTCGGCGGTCGGGCAGCCCAGTGCGGCGCCGCGGCGATGGACCGTGCGCCGGCCGGTCGCCGCTGGCCGGTGATCCCCCAGACCAGATCGTCGATGTCGGTGTGGGAGCGGAGTTGCACCGCCCGGAACTCGCGGAGGAACAGCGGAAGTTCCGGTTTCCAGTCGAGTTCGCCGAGCACCACCGGGATGACCGGCAGACCACGGTCGACGAACTGACTGATCGCGGCTCGGACCTCCATCGCCTCCCAGGGCCCGATGCCGGTCGGCCCGATGAACAGGGCCACGCTGCGGCAGGTGCGAAGGGCCTGCTCAAGCGCGACCTGGAAGGGGGTGCCGGGCGGCAGGTCGTCGAGATCGAACCAGGTCTGGACGTTGGCGGAGCGCAAAGCGTCGACCACCAGCCGTACGGAGGCCGCGTCCGCACTGTGGTAGCCGATGAAGACGTCGTACTGGGCGGGGTTCGGGGTCACCCGGGCCGGGGTCGCGGTCGGCTGGGTGCGGGTGTGCCGCAGGATTCCGAACAGCCGGTTCTCCAGCCTGCTGCGGTACGAGTTCGGTGGGGGAGCGGGCGATGACTGGAAGACCCGGCGAAGCCGGAACCCGATCTCGGGCCGCTGGAACAGGGTGGGCCCCAACCGGTCGAGCAGGGTGAGCAGCCGCAGGCTGTCGAGTTCGGAGATCGAGGCGTACCGGTCGGGTTGTTCCAGGTGCCGGAGGAGGTTGCCGACGGAGCGGTCGAACTGATTGATCGACTGCGGCAGCCGTTGCCGGGCGTCCAACCGCGCGTCGCCGTAGTGCACCGCGTCGAAGTGCAGGTCGGCCCGGGTCAACTTGCTGCATCGGCGGAGCAGGAACAGGTAGCGGTGGAGGGCCTCCTCCCCGCCGGAGCTGAGGATCAGTCCGACGTACCCGAGTTGACGGCACAGCGAGCCCTTGCCGGGTGCGGCGTTGCTGATCACCTCCGACACGGTCGCCCGGTTCTCGGCCGTACCGTTGCGGGCCAGCACGTGCAGCGCGTGATGCTGGAGAAGGTCCCACCGGCCGTGCGGCTTCGGCACCGCGACCGCCCGCAGGGCCGTCAGTGCGAGCCTGCGGTGCTCCGCCAGTTGGTCACCGCCGGTCTCGCCGAGGGCAAGCGCCAGGCCCAGGTAGTGATTGACCGGATAGCGCAGGTGCCGGTGGATGGTGCTCGGTGTCAGCAGGGCCCGGAAGTCGCCGGTGCTGGCGGCCCTGGTCCACTGGCGGAAGACGTACGAGGCGTCGATCAGGTGGCGGTTGACGGCCCCGGCCCGGTCGCGGTCGGAGGCGATGATCTCGTCGGCTGCCCGGGCGGCGACGAAGTCGAGCACCGTGGTGGTGAGCTCCTCGGCGGGGCAGTGCGCCAGATGTGCCAGGGCGGTCATCGTCCGGCGAAGCTGGTGGAGATTCTCCTCAGCCGACTTCAGCGTCAGCAGGTGTTCCAGATCGCCGGGGCGGCCGATCTCCGCAGCCAGGTCACCGATCACCCTCCGGGGAATCGGGGTGTGTCCGGACACCCACCGGTGCACGGCGGGCCGGGGATAGCCGACGGCCTTACTCAACGCGCGTACGGTCATCTTCCGCTGGGTCAACGCGGCGTGGATCCATTGTCCCGGGGTGGGCAGTAACAGATCGGTCATGGGCTGTCCCCTCGTGACGGGACCGACCATGATCTTGAGCTAGGCCGATCCCTGGCGGACGGTCTTTCATCCAGCGAAACCGAAGCCGCCCTGGTCAGCCACCTTTTACGAGTTAGTCGTACAACTCCGGACAACCGGCAGAGCCCCAGCCGGGGGTGCCACGGTGCGCTCCGATCTCGGCCGACGGGGTGCGCTCCATAGTGGAACTTCAATGAATTTGAGTCGTTGGCCTGGTTTTTTGAAGGACTGCACTGCGGTCGAAACATGGTCTCGCGTCGATCGGTGCTGCGGACCGTGCCGCTAGCGGCCGCCGCACTCACCGCCACCCCAGGTCAGTTCCGCTGGCTCGACGAGCCGTCCACATCGACCCATCCCGCTCGCGTACCCCCCGATCCTGCCACGATGGCCGCCGCCGCGACCGCGGTGTGTGGCTTTTCGGCCGACCTCTACCGCGAGTTGGCCGCCACCCGTCCCGGTGGCAACGTGGTGTGTTCGCCCTACTCCGTGGGGCTGGCGCTGGCGATGGCCAGGGCGGGTGCCGGTTCGACCACGGCGGCGGAGATGGACGCCGTGCTGCACGCACCGCATCCCCGACCGGGCGCGCTCGACAGCGGCCTCAACACGGTCGAACAGACCCTGGCCACCCGCTACCAGGACGGCGACGGGGTGGCCCGGCCGCTGCTGACCACGGCCAACGCCCTGTGGATCCGGCTCGGTCTGGGCCTGCGGCCCGGGTTTCAGGACACCCTGGCCGGCTACTACGGTGCCGCGCCGCACCCGGTCGACTTCGGTGGTGCGCCGGAAGCGGCCCGCCAGGAGATCAACACCTGGGTCTCGGACCGGACCAACGCGAAGATCCCCGAGCTGTTGCCGTTCGGTGCGGTCAGCCCCGGCACCAAGTTGATTCTCACCAACACGACCTACCTCAAGGCGGCGTGGCGGTACCAGTTCGTTCCGGCGTTGACCGCGACCGAGCCGTTCACCCGGGATGACGGCAGCGTGGTCGGCGTACCGATGATGCGGGGGCCGTTCGCCGGGATGGGCTACCAGGTGGGCGACGGGTGGCTGCCGCGCTGAGCAACCTCGGCATGTCCACGGCGTTCACCCCGCAGGCCGACCTGAGCGGCATGACCACCGATTCGTCCCTGTACATCGACGACGTGCTGCACGAGACCTTCATCGCGGTGAACGAGAAGGGCGCCGAGGCGGCAGGCGCGACGGCCATCATCATCCCGCCGCCGTCCATCCCGCAGGGGCCGCAGTTCTTCGTCAACCGGCCCTTCCTGTACGTCATCCACGACTGGTACACCGGCGTACCGTTCTTCCTCGGCCGGGTCCACGACCCACTGGTCAGCGGCGCATAACCCGTCAGGGGTGGCACGTACGGTCACCCGGTGAGCGACGACGACTTCGTCCGGGGGATCGAGCAGCACCGGCGTGAGCTGCGCGTGCACTGCTACCGGATGCTCGGCTCCTACGACGAGGCGGAAGACCTCGTGCAGGAGGTCTTCCTGAAGGCGTGGCGAGGGCGGGCCGGCTTCGAGGGCCGGTCCTCGCTGCGCAGCTGGCTCTACCGCATCGCCACCAACGTCTGCCTCGACGCGCTCGACGGACGCAAACGGCGGCTGCTGCCCGACCAGGCCAACCCGGACTACCTTCCCGGGCAGCCGACGACGACCCTGATCACCGGCCCGTGGCTACAGCCGTTCCCGGACGCCTTGCGGGCACCGGACGGGCGGTGGGAGCCGGTCGCGCCGCGCCAGGACGAGCCGGAGGCGGCGGTCGTGGCGCGGGAGACCCTGGAGCTGGCCTTCCTGGCGGCGATGCAGCACCTGCCGCCCCGGCAGCGCGCCGCGGTGATCCTCTGCGACGTGCTCGGCTGGCCGACGCGGCAGACCGCCGAGGTGCTCGACGGCAGCGTCGCATCGGTCAACAGCGCCCTGCAACGGGCCCGCGCGACACTGCGGGAGCAGCTTCCCCCGGGCCGGTCGGACTGGGCGCCGGCCGCGCCACCGACCGAGGCGGACCGGCAGGTGTTGCGACGATACCTGGACGCGGTCGAGCGCGGCGACCTCGACGAGGTGGCCGAACTGTTGGCCAAGGACGTACGGGCGACGATGCCGCCGCTGGCGGAGTGGTTCGCCGACCGGGAGTCGATCCTCGCGGCGTTGGCGGCGACCTGGGATGCGAGTTCCCCGGACTACATCGGCGCGTTGCGCGCGGTGCCCACCAGCGCCAACGGGCAGCTAGCCGCCGCGAGCTACCGGCGCCCGCCGGGCCGGCAGGTCTTCGAGCCGTTCGGGATCGGAGTGCTGCGGGTACGCGACGGCCTGATCACGGAGATCGTCGCGTTCCACGAGCCGACGCTCTTCCCGGCGTTCGGGCTCCCGCCGACGCTCGACCGATGAGTTCTCGTCGCGGTCGCCGTCTCTACTTCGGTACGAGCACATCAGCGCACCAGGAGGACGGCATGAGCGACTTCGCACCGCAGACCGCGAACGGCAAGGTCCTGTGGCATTTCACCATGTCACTGGACGGCTTCGTGGCCGGGCCGGACCACGACATGACCTGGATGGAGACCGGCATCTCCGAACGACCCGGCTTCATCCAGCAGTACGTCGAGACGACCGGCGCCATTCTCGGCGGCCGGCGCGGCTGGGACGCCTTCCCCGACGCCGGCAACGTCTACGGCGGCGGCTGGAGCGGGCCGCTCTTCGTGCTGACCCACCATCCCGAGGACGCGAAGCCCGCCGACGGGGTGACCTTCCTCGACTGCGACCTGGCGGAGGCGGTGCGGATCGCGCTGGCGGCAGCCAATGGCAAGAATGTCGAGGTGCTCTCGGCGGACATCGGCCGCCAACTCCTCCACCGCGGCCTGCTCGACGAGATCGACCTGCACATCGCGCCGGTGCTGCTGGGTGACGGCATCCGCCTCTACGAGCACCTCGGCGGCCGTCCGATCTACCTGCACCGGGTCGGCGCCGACGACCCGACCGCCGAACTCGACGTACGCTACCGCCCGGCGCCCAGGTAGGGGAGCGGGTCGGGCCAGGGAGGGCCTCCACCTCTCGTGGAGCGGCCCTCCCGGCCCGTTCCCGTCCTTCGCCGTACGCTGATCGACTCCGTTTCGCCGCAACGGTGGGGTCCGTAGCGGCCTGATACCGCCGTTTCGGCGAAACGGTGAGTCGTCTTTCCGCCTTCGGCCGTGACGAGCGACTTGCCATAGTGGACCATGGAGACGCGATTGGGCATCGTCGACGGGAGCGCTGATGGATCCGGTGACCTTGGTGGTCGGTGCGCTCGCGGCAGGAGCGTTGCAGGGCACCGGAGAGGCTGCGGCCAGCGCGGTCAAGGACGCCTACCAGGCTCTCAAGGCGGCGGTGGCGGCCCGCTTCGCCGACCGGCCGTCCGGGCAGTTGGTGCTGCAGGAGCACGAACAGGACCCTGAGGTGTATGCCGCACCGCTGGCCAAACAGGTCCGTGCGGCGGGTGCGGACCAGGATCCCCGGATCGTGGAACTGGCCCAGGCGCTGATGGCCCTGCTGAACGAGCAGGGCGCCGGGTCGGCGAAATACCAGGTGCGTCTGGACGGGGCCAAAGGGGTGCAGGTGGGGGACGGCAACACCCAGACCAACACCTTCGAGTAATCGTGGATCGCGGGCCGGACGTGGGATCGGGTGACGGCACCGACTCGAGAAGATCGGCGCCGGACTCAGCCGGTGGATCCATGTATCGGGTTGACGCCTCAGGCGCCAAAGGCGTGCTGGTCGGGGATAACGGCGTCCAACACCTCCATTTTTATTCCGGCGGCCAGACAGCCGAGTCGGCGGCCGACGCCGGCGCCGCCCTGCGTGCGTACCTGGAATCGCTCGCGGAGTGGTACCGGTGGCTGGAGTTGCAGGGGATCCGGGAGGCCGGGTCGCTGCGCATCGAGTTGGACAAGGTCTACGTCGCCCTGAAGGCGGAGCCGGAAAGCGAATACGACCTGCGGCATCGCGCGAAGCTGCACGAGATCGAGATCCGTGAGGCGGCGGGCGGCGCGCCGATCGATTCGATCGCGCCGACCCACCTGGAGGCGCTGGACGCCGAGAACGTCCGGCGGACCCATCAGCCGCGGCGAGAGGACGCGCGGCGAGCGCAGGTGACCGAGGTCCGGACGATCGCCGACGTGATCCGCCAGCACACGCGGATGGTCCTGCTTGGTGGGCCCGGCAGCGGGAAGACGACCCTCAGCCACTGGCTGGCTCTTCAACTGGCCCGCGGGCTCCTGGACCAACTGGGGCGGGAGGTCGCCCCGCAGGTGGGGCCGGACCTGGCGGGCAGCCTGGGCGTCCACGTCCGTGCTGACGCGACCTTCTCGTTCTCAAGGGCACACGTCGCCTCGATGTTCGCCACCGACGACGCGAACGCCGACCAGGTGAGCGCGATCGGCATCGAGGTGCTGCCGACACGGGGGACCCTGGCGCTGTCCGGGGTACCGGTCGTCGTCGGGCAGATCGTCAAGATCGACCAGGTGGAACGCCTGACGTTCACCCCCGCCGCCGGCGAATGCGGCACCGGCTACGCACACCTGGGCTTCTCGGCGTACGACGAGACGGGGCTGCTCGCCTCGGCGACGGTCGTGATCGACGTGGGGGTGCACGTACAGGTGCCGGTCTCCCAGGTGGACCCGGATCAGCGTCCCGCCCTGGCGGACGAGCAGCTGGTCGATCTCGGGCCGGCGCGGCTGCCGGTCTTCCTGCGGCTGGCCCACTTCGCCCGGGAACTTGCCGATCGGGAGCGGACGCGGCGACCCACCGTCTCCCTGGACGACTATCTCGGGCGCGACCCGGACACCCAGGGATGGGCCGGTGCCCCCGGCTCCGACGCTCGCAACACCCTGGTACGCCGATTCCTCGAAGCCGGCCGGGCGGTGGTCATCCTCGACGGTCTCGACGAGCTTCCCGAGGCCAACCGCCGTACGGTCCTGTTGCGGGTCCAGGACTTCATCGAGCGGTTCACTCCGCCCAACGCACCGGAGGCCGCAGAGCTGCCCTGGCAGGTCGGCGGCAACCAGGTCGTCGTCACCAGCCGGTACGTCGGCTACAAGCTGATGCCGGTCCGGGGCGGGTGCGCCCACTTCGGTATCCAGCCCATGCGACGCCCGGCGGTGGAACAGTTCGCCCGCGCCTGGACGGCGGCGGTCAACGCCGAGCTTGCCGTCGGCGACCAGCGCGGCCTGGTCGCCGAGGCCCTGATCGAGGAGATCTACGACGACCTGCGACCGGCGATCCGGGAGCTGGCGACGAACCCCCTGCTGATCACCATCCTGGCGACGGTCTACTGGGCCGATGGTCGGCTGCCGGACCAACGTGCCGGCGTCTACGACCGGGTGGTGGAGAACCTGCTGCGCATCTGGCTGAAACGGCCAGAGTGCGAGGCACAGTCGCTCGGACGGGAGGAACTGCTGGCGGCCCTGGAGCCGCTGGCCGCCGAGTTGCAGGGCAATCCCGCGAGCAACGGCCTGGTCGCCCTGGACCGGATCGGTGAACTCATCGAGGGCCCGCTGGCGCTCATGCGGCGGGCGAACCCGGCCGACCGCGCGTTCCGCCCGGTGCTCGACGCCCTGCTGACCACCATCAGGAAACAGGTCGGCCTGCTGGCGGAGCAGAGTTCCGGCAACTACGCCTTCTTCCACCGGACCTTCCAGGAGTTCCTGGCCGCCCGGCGCATGCTCTCCGACCGGGAGAACGCCGCAGCGAAGATGGTCGAGCGGCTCGACGACCCGCAGTGGCGGGAACCGCTGCTGCTGGCCCTGGGCTTCGCCATGATCAGCCCGGAGTGGGGTGGACCGCAGGCCCGGACCCGACTGCTCGCCGACGTGCTCGCCGCCGACGACGAGGATCCGCTGCTGCCCCGGGCCGCCATCCTGGTGGTCAACGCCCTGCCCGACCTCACGGACGTGCCGAAGTCGATCGTCGGGCAGGTGGTCCGGCGACTACTCGGACGCTACGCGTTCAGCCAGGACCAACCGCAGGCGGTAGGGCTGCGGGAGGGGATCTGCGCGGCGTTCGTACGGTTGCGTGACGGCCCCCGCGCCGACCTCGTCGCCGAGATGATCGCCGAGGCGATCCGGCGCCCCACCGACGACCACGATCTGGCCGCCGCGGCGGCCGACGTGCTGACGCAGCTGCACTGGTTCACCACGAACACGGTCGAGGCACTCCTGCACGCCGTGCACCGGGATCGGGCGGATCTGGACTGGCCGATCCACTGGGCGTTGCTCGCCGCCCTCGGCCAGCCCGTCGGCAGCGCCACCGGGCCGACGCCGACGCTGAACATGTCGCGGCTGCTCGCGGCCCACCTGCCGATGCGCCGGCTCCTCGAGACCAGCCCGGAGCTCATCGCGTTCGTCCGTGCCGACAGCGACTGGCTGTGGCTGCTGATCGCTCTGTACGGCGGGCTGGGTCAGGCTCAGCCGCAGCGACGGCGGGGCGAGCACCATCCGGAGCCGCAGCCCGACGCCACCGCTGCGACCGAGGGGCGCGCGGCGGAGACCGCGCCCATCGAGTTCTGTCCGGCGGACATCGTGCACGACCTTGCCGATGCGGAGTTGAGCCGCCTCCTCCTACGGCACCTGCGCCAGCGGCGACCAGCCGGCGACCTCGTCGAGACCTTCCACACCCGCTGGCGGCATGGCACCAACCCGGCCGGCCGCGCCGACGCCCTCATCGGCCTGGCCGCGCTCGGCGAGGATGTCCTCCCACTGCTCACCGAAGCCGTCGGTGACCGCCAGGCTGCCGCTCAGCAGGCGCTCAGCCGGTTCGGCTGGCTGCGCGCACTGCTGCGGGAACCACTGGTCAGGTCGACGGAGATCGCCGCGCGCACCATCCCCGAGGTGGCACCGGAGACCCACCAACTGGATCTGCTGCGGATCGTCATCGAGGCGCGGACCGCCAGCGGCGGGGGTGCCCTCCAGGTCAGCGATCGGATCCCCGCCCACTGTCTCGTCGCCGCGACATCGGCTCAGGTACGGGAGGCACTGGCGGCCGAGTACTGGGCGTACGTCTTCTCCGGCTCTGCCGACGAGCGGCCCGAGGTGCTGTGGGCCAACCTCCGGGCCGCGACCGAGGCGCAACCAGACTCGGCTGACCCACCCGGCGGTGGCTGGTCGATGCTCGCCCGGGCGCGTAACCACCTGTCCCGGCGGCGCCTACCGTGGCCGCAGATGATTCTCGCCCCCCGGTGCGACACGCCGACCGAACGGTATCTCGCGATGCTGGATGGAATCGCGACGGCACCGAGCGAGCGTAACTACCTGGCCGGCTACCTGTTGGGACGGCACCGGTCGATGGTGGATGACAACCCGGCACTGCTGTGGGAGACATTGGCGATCGGCCTGCTGCGCGGGGAGGAGTTCAGGCTGGGGTACTTCGCCGGTGCGAACGGCGACCGGGTCTTCGACTCCACCTGCGCGCCGACCGCCGCTGAACACCTCGGCTCCTGGTCGGACCGGCTCGTCGCTCGTGTCGAGCTGGATCGACCGATCGCTGATACGCAGGACACGCCCGCCCTGCGGCCCGTTCTGACGGAGGTCTTCCTTCAACGTACCCAGGGGGTCGACAGACCGGGCGAGGTCAGCCTGGCGTCGATCTCCACCATGCTGAGGTACGCCTATCGGGTCACCGACCCGTACCTGCGGTTCCGCGCCCTGTGGCGGCTGTGCGACAGTCTCGGCCGAGAGCACATGCTCGCCCTGCGACTGGACGTCCTCGGCCTCATCGAGAGCATCACCGACCCGCACGACCGGGCCCGTGCCTTCGAGTGGGTCGTGCTGGCGATCCCCGGCAAACAGGCCTGGCTCGGCCTCGGGGAGATCGTCGATCTGGCCGGGCAGGTGGAGGCACTTGCCGCGATAGACGATCCGGAGAACCGGGCCCGCGCCCAGACCCGGCTGGCGCTACTCGTGCCGGAGCGGCTGACGGAACTGCGCGACGCCGCAGTCGAATCCGTCGGCCAGATCACCGATCCGTACCGGTGTGCCGAGGTCGTCGCCGACCTACGCGCCGCCCTCGTCTCGAACCTCGCGCAGCCGCTCGACGCTGTCGCCGAGGCCATGCCGGATCCCTGGCTGCGCGCGAAGGCGCACGGCCGTGCCTCCCGCCTGATCGCGGCCTACCGGTCGCGCTACGACACCCCGGCGTTGCTCTGGCGGCTGCCGACCGACAGCGGGCCGCACGGCGACGTCAGTTGCCGGCTCGCGCAACCGACCGGGCAACTCGCCTGGGGACTGCTCTTCCTGAGCGTCACGGCGGCCGAGGCCGAAGCGCTCGGGGCGACCACTACCGGCGACGGCGACCACTGGGCCCTGCTGCTCGGCCCAGACCTGCCGGTGGGTGTGGAGAGACTGGTCGGCTCGGTGCGGGATGACGCCCTGCGGGTCGGCGCCCGGGAGGTGTCCGTGCTCAACCACGTCATCGGATCGGGTCGGGCCGCAGCCCTCGATCCGCTCTGGGCACACCTGGAGTGCACCGACTCCGGGGCGATGGCGATCATCACCCGTTGGGGTGGTGGCGACCCGGCGGTGAGCGGCTGGAAGGCGCTGGTGCAGGCGGAGGCCGGGCACCTCACTCCGGAGGGTGCCGCAGCCCTCATCGAGTTGGCGAGTGAGTCGACCGATCGCCTTCGCCTGCGGGCCGCTCTGGCCCTGCACGGGCGCAACCCGGTGTCGCGCAACCGAACTCGCCGCTGGTCCGTGCAACGGGTCGGAGCGAGGACGGTGGAGGTGATCGCGGACCACGCTCATCGCGACGACTATCCGCCGTCCGTGCGCAGCACGCTGCGGTGGGTCGCCCATGACATCCACCACGACGACGTCGAGGCGCTCGACAGGTGGTTGCAGGAGGCGGCCGAGCAGGACCACGGAGCCGCGTCCTGGATTCTCGGTTTCCTCGAGTCGGTCGACCATGAGCTGGTGATGCCGCTGCTGGAGGCTCTTCCCTCCGCGCCGCAGGGCCTGCAACGGACGCTGCTCACCGCGCTGGCCCGGCTGGCGCACTGCGGCGAGGCCCTGTATCCGAGCCGTGCTGCGATGCGAGGTGCGATCCGGGCGGTGCCGGCCGAGGTCCGGCGGGAGGTGGCAGTCCTTCCCCAAGGGCCGGTGACGTACCTGAAGGTCGTGACGCGGGTGGTGGCCGACGGTGGCGAGGAGGCGCGCCTGGACACCGCGCTCGGGCTGCTGGACGACTTCTACGTCTGGCTCGACGACGGGTGCCTGGACGATGACACCGCCTGCGTCAACCGGCTCAAGCAGATCGGCGGCGAGTTCTACGTAGCGGTCGGCTCGAACAGCTACTGGGCCAGGGCGGACAAGGCCGCAGCCGAGCTGGCGGAGAACGAGCGGGCGCTGCGGCTGCTGCTCTCCTGGGTCCAGCGTCTGAGCTTCGGGCAGACCGACAACAAGAACCTGGGGGACCTGCTCGCCGCGACCTACGCGCTGGCCCGACAGTCGCCCGACGCGTTCGCAGCCCTGGCGGATCCCGACGAGTGGGAGCCGCTGCTCGCCGAGTGGGCGGAGACGGCCGAGTGGTGGATCGTGCGGTTGTCCGCCGTCCGGCTGCTCGGTCTGCTCCGCCGGGTCACGACCCGGATCACGGCGGCCCTGGGTGCGGCCATGAACGACATCTCCTTCGTCCAGCAGGCCGCCTACCAGTCGGTCGCCGAGTTCCGCCAGATGAAGGACGACATCATTCCGGAACTGGTCGACCTGCTGGACGACCGGAACACCGCCGTCGCCGCGGCATCGGTCCGGCTGTTGGTCAGCCTCGCCGATGCCGAGAGCACGACCGTGGACCGGCGCCGGATCCTGCGCGGACTTCAGGACGCGGCAACCGGTTCGCTGCGGGCCCGTCCCGTCCATCTGATGCGGGATCTCGACGATGAGCGGCCGATGTCGATCGAGTTCGTCGATCGACTGGACCGGATTCTCTACCGGGCGATCTTCGAGCTGAGCGGATTCTGAGCGTCTAACCTCCGGGCCCGGTGCAGTGTGCCGTCGAGCCGGACGAACTGTTCGCCCGGGCCGAGTGACCAGACGTCCGTCGGCGCCAGGCCGAGCAGCGCCTCGGCCTCGGACGCCGCCGCGGTCTCCCTGCTGCCGAAGACCTGCACCACACCGGAGCCGGCGACGATCTCCGGCCAGCGACTCGGGTACGTGGTGCGGAGTTGGTGCAGGTCGTGCCAGAACGTCCAAGCGCGGACCGCCGAACCGGACCGAAGCCGGAGCACCGCCTCCAGCAGGGGGAAGGGACCCAGTTCCGCACAGTGGTCGAGGAGGAAGAGGGTGGGTGGGACCCCGGCCCTCGACGCTTTCAGGGCATTGTGCAGCAGGGTGCCGACCCAGACCCGCAACAGCGGAGCGTGCGTGGCCAGCCGCTCCGGAGGAACCATCAGGTAGACCGTCACGGGTGCTCCGGCACGCATCTCGGACAACGAGAAGCTCGATCGGCTCACGCTGCCCTGCACCTGCGGATTGGCGAACGTCTTGAGGTGCGACGTGAGATGCGTGAGGATGCGGGACCGGGTCACGTCCTCGCGTTGCAGGAAGTCCGCTATCTCCGAGTACGACATCTTCGGAATCTTCTTGCCGATGGTGTCCAGCACCACGGCCAGGTTGTAGATCACGTCGTCCGAGTGCATCGTCACGTAGACCTGGTCGAACGATCGACGGTCCGGGACCGCCGTGAGGTAACCGATCACCGCGCTGAGCAGCCCGAACGCGCTCTGCTCGATGCCGCTGCCCGGCGAGTTCCCAGGGACCAGCAGCTCGGCGAGATCCTGACAGCCGGATTCGAGGGCCGGTGACGGCAGACCGTCGAGTAGCGTCATCGGGTCGAGGGCGTCCGACTCGGGCCCGGCCACCTCGAAGGGGTCCAGCCGTACCACCGTGTGGCCCATCGCGCGCCGGGCCGCCGCCGTGGCGGCGTACGCCTCACCGGTCAGGTCGACGGCGACCACCTGACCGGGGTAGGTCAACAGGTTCGGAATCAGGCAGGACTGGCACCGGCCCGACCGGTTCGACGCGATCGTCAGCAGGTGGGCGTTCTCGTCATAAGTGAGCAGCCCGGACGCGGACGAGGTGGCGGGTGTTGCACCGTTGCGACTCGGCGGCACGACCTGACCGAGCAGAAGCGCCTCGCGACCCACCTCGCTCATTCGCGCCTCAGTCCGCCGACCGGGTGCCGCTGCGTATGCTCCCGCGCCGGACGGCGTCGGTCAGGTCAGTCATCCCGGATCTCCCCGATGGGCCCTGCGAGCATGTCTCCTCCCGATTCTGCCTCCCCGAGCGCGAGGTGAGCCACACCGCCCGGCGTCCTGTAGGCCATCGGACAGATCGAGGGATGACGAGGGGATCACGTTCAGATGATGAAGTGGGTCCAGTAGGCGAGCCAGATGACGAGCAGGGCGCCCTGGAGCAGCGCGAGGGTGGCGGTCATCCAGACGTCGAGCTGAGGTCGCCGCGCCCAGCGGGCCAGCACCAGGGCCACCGGGAACACGGCGAGCAGATAGCGCAGCAGGCTCTTGTACACCGGTGGACCCATCGACAGCGGCACCAGCACCATCATCACCCCGTACACCAGATAGGGCAGGCCCAGGCGGCGGGCGCCGGCGACGAGGACGGCCAGGAACAGCACGGCGATCCAGACCCGTACGGCGTCCGGCGCCGCCCCGGTCAGACCCTGCCAGAGCACACCGAGCGGATTCTGCACCCGGATGCCCCAGCCCTGCTCCTGGGTGTGCTTGTAGGCGAACCAGTCGCCGCTCTGCCACCGGCAGAAGGCCATGAAGGTGAGCCATCCCGCAGGTAGCAGCAGCAGCGGCCACCCGGATCGTAGGTACCCCCACAGGGCGCGCGGATGCAGCCGGTAGCCGCCCTGCCCGAGCAGCACCAGGGCCAGCGGCAGTGCCACGAAGAACCCGGCCGACCGGCTCAGCGCGAGGAAGAAGCCGATGACTCCGACGAGCAGCCACCGTCGCTGCTCCGCGTAGTAGAAGGTGGCCAGCGTCAGGCAGAGGAACAGCGACTCGGTGAGCGCCGCGTGGAACAGGAAGGCGGTGGGCAACAGCACCAGGTACCGCACGAACCGTCGGGCCGCCGGGCCGGTGCCGGCGGCAGCACCGCGACCGTCGCCCAGCAGGCGCTCGCCGAGGCGGACGCCGTAGTAGAGCAGACCGAGGAAGGCCAGGTTGGCGATGACCAGCAGCGCCAGTGCGGTGTCGCCGCCCAGCAGCGGGGCGAGAGGGCGGGCCAGGAAGGGGTACAGCAGGGGAAAGCCGAAGTCCCGCCACGGCTCGTCGAGGGGCAGCCGTGCCAGGTGGTCGTAGAGGAACGAGTCCCAGGCGAACCAGAGCGACAGCCAGCCGTGCGGTGAGATGTCCCGCTGCTGCTGGCGCATCTGCGCCTCGTCGGGCGGCGGCGCCCACCCGGTGCCGTCGAACGCGGCGAGCGTGAGTACCCCGACCAGGGTGAACACGATCTTGGTGCCGAGGAAGACCGCGAGCACGTACGGCCAGGGTGCCGGCACCCGTGCGAGCGCCCGGCCCACCCGGCCCGTCCCGACCATCCGTCCCCCGAACCGTCCCGCCACGAATCGGGGCCGCGTACCCGATCCGGCGGCGACCACACCCGCGTCGCGCAGGTGATGTCGCCGCGATGGCGGGTAACCGGCCGGGTCGGTCGGGGGACGTTAGGTGGCGGGGACATGGGCGACGAGTACGGCACCGTGGTGATCGGTGCGGGTCCGGCGGGGCTGACCGCGGCGTACGAGCTGCTGCGGCACGGTGCCCCGGTGCGGGTGTTCGAGGCCGACGAGGTGGTCGGCGGCATCAGCCGTACGGTCGAGCGGGATGGCTGGCGGTTCGACATCGGCGGGCACCGATTCTTCACGAAGGTGTCCCGGGTCGAGGACTTCTGGCACGAGATCCTGCCGAACGAGGACTTTCTGCTGCGTCCCCGGATGAGCCGGATCTACTATCGGGGGGCGCTCTACGACTACCCGCTCAACGCCGGTAACGCGCTACGGAACCTCGGCCTCTGGGAAGCCACCCGGTGCATGGCGTCGTACGCCCGGGCGCGATTGCGGCCACCGGCGGACCAGTCGCACTTCGAGGGGTGGGTGTCGGCCCGCTTCGGCTGGCGGCTCTACTCGATCTTCTTCAAGACGTACACCGAGAAGGTCTGGGGGATGCCGGCCGACCAGTTGCAGGCGGACTGGGCGGCGCAGCGGATCAAGAACCTGTCGCTGGCCAAGGCGGTGCGCAACGCGGTGCTGCCGAAACGCAACCGCACGGACGTGACCAGCCTGATCGAGGAGTTTCAGTACCCCAAGCTGGGGCCGGGCATGATGTGGGAACGCTGCGCCGAGCAGGTACGGCGGCGCGGCGGCACGGTGCAGACCGGCACCTGGGTCACCACTGTGCACCGCGACCCGCAGCAGCGTCGGGCGACAGCGGTCACCGTCGACGGCGTCGACGGCCGACGCACCGAGCCGGCCGATCACGTCATCTCCTCGATGCCCATCTCGGAACTGGTGGCCGCGCTGCGTCCGGCCCCGCCGCCGCAGGTTCTCGCCGCCGCCGAGGATCTGCGTCACCGGGATTTCCTCACCGTGGCGCTGGTGGTGCCGGCGGAGTTCTCCTTCCCCGACAACTGGATCTACGTGCACGATCCGGACGTGAAGGCGGGCCGCATCCAGAACTTCGGCTCCTGGTCGCCGTACCTGGTCAAGGACGGCCGTACCTGCCTCGGGCTGGAGTACTTCGTGTCGGTGGACGACGAGACCTGGCGTACGCCCGATGCGGAGCTGATCGCCGCCGCGACCCGGGAGTTGGAGACGCTGGGCCTGGTCCGCCCCGGGGTGGTCGAGGCCGGCCACGTGGTGCGGATGCCGAAGGCGTACCCGGTGTACGACGAGCGCTACCAGCGCAACGTCGAGGTGATCCGGCAGTGGCTGGCGCGCGAGGTGCCTAACGTGCACCCCGTCGGGCGCAACGGCATGCACCGCTACAACAACCAGGACCACTCGATGCTCACGGCGATGCTGACCGCCGAGAACATCGTCCGGGACGCCGGCCACGACGTCTGGTCGGTCAACGTGGAGCAGGACTACCACGAGGAGACGGCCCGCAACGACGGGCGGCACGGCACCGGCCGCGACGCCCCACTGATGCCGGCCCCGCCGCTGTCGACCAAAACCGTCGTCCCGAGTGCCGGCGGTCGACGGTAGCCAGCCCCCGCAGGACGAGCCAAAGGTCCTCCGCCGGGTGCCGGCGACCCGTCCCGCTTCGAGTGACCGGATTTCTGCGTAAGGGCAAGCAGCGCCAGTGGTCACGCGTGGATGTCGCCGAATCACGTACCGCAGTGGGGAATCTGCATTGTCGGTAAGCCGACATGTGAATGTGGTTCTGCCGGCTTCATTGGTTTCCGCAGATCGCATGATCGAATTACGATTCGTTGGTTCGACGTAAGCGAGCACAAATTGGCTCGCTGCGTCCACTGGTGGCGGACCGACGGAGGCGGGTGTGTTGGAGCGGAGTCTGCTCAACGGCCGCTACGAGTTGGAGGCGCTGCCGGTTCCCGGCGGGGCGATGGGACAGGTCTGGTTCGGCCGCGACACCACCCTCGACCGAGAGGTCGCGGTCAAGTTCATCCGCTTGCAGGCCGACCGGAACGACGATGCCCTCGTACGCCGGTTTCGGCGCGAATCCCGCATCATGGCCCGGCTCGAACATCCGGGCGTGCCGGCGGTTTACGACTGGGGTGACCAGGATGGTCGTCCCTTTCTGGTCATGCAGCGCATTCGCGGCATCAACCTCGCCGACCTGATCGCGGAACAGGCGCCGCTGCCGATCGCCTGGGCGGCGGCCATCGCCGCGCAGGTCTGCGCCGTGCTCGTCGCCGCGCACGAGGCCGGATTGGTCCATCGTGATCTCAAGCCGGGCAACCTGATGCTGGACCCGGCCGGCGCGGTCAAGGTGCTGGACTTCGGACTGGCCGTGGCTCCCGCGCTTCCCGACTTCTCGAAGATCACCCACAGTGATCAGCACCCAGGAACACTGGCCTACATGTCGCCGGAGCAGTTTCTCGGCGCCAACGAGCCCGGCCCCGGCTGCGACCTCTACGCCCTGGGCTGCACCCTGCACGAAATGCTTGCCGGTAAGCGACCGTTCGACGGATCGACCACGTACCTGCTCATGAACCAGCACGTCCATGAGCCACCGCCGCCGCTGTGTGACGTGCGGGCAGACATACCGGCCGGCCTGGAACGGCTCGTGCTCGACCTGCTGGCGAAGAGACCCGAAGACCGCCCGACCGACGCGCACACCGTTCACCAGCGGCTACTGCCGTTCGTCCGTGACCTGGGACACCTGCCCGGCGCCCTCGGCCCGCCGTCGCAGCGCAGTTCTGTCCGAATGTACGCGGGCATCCTGGGCCGGGTCCTCGCTGACGCACCAGCCACCGCGCCGGCACAGCCCACCATCAACGGCGCTGATTCGCCGGGCACCGTCGAACCACGACCCACCCGGAGCGTCGGCTTCGAACTCGCCGACAGGTGGTTCGACGGTGGTGACTACTGGAATGCGGCTCAGGCGTACGCCCAAACCGCCGCAGACCTTGATCCCAGTTCGGATCTCGACCACCTTCTGCACTGCCGCAAGCGGGAGGCCGCCTGCTACAGCCGCATCGGCGACGACTCTCGCGCCCTGCGCACGCTGGAGGAGTTGCTGCGCCAACTGCGACCGGTTCTTGACGGCGACGACGCCCGAATGACCGACCTACAGCGCCAGATCGCTCTGCTGCAACTCAGTGCCGGTCGACGCCACGAGGCCAGCAGGACACTCAACCGGTTGTCACGAGACCGATGACCCGGCTGGTCTGAACGCTAGTTGTCAACGAGGAGAGTCCATGGGCAAGCCGGTAGGGCCGATCGAGCACATCTCCATTCGTGTCCCCTGGCACGACGGTGGATGGAACGGCACGGTATGCCACGACCCGCGCGGCAATGGCTCCTGCGTACTCCTGCCGACCATCGGCAAGAACCGGCGCGACCAGCAGGAACAGAATCTGGCCGGCAGGCCGCTCACCGATCTGCCGTTCGGCGACACGCCACCGTGTGTCGCCGAACGCGCCACCTTCATGTCGCCGCGGCCGATCCCGTTCCAGCGGGTCCACCCGTTCACCGACAAGAACCCAGCATTCGCGACCTTCCTGCCCACGCCGCAGCCCCTTCCGCCCTACTCGGCGCAGGCGGTGCCCTTCCGGTGGATGTCGCGGCAGGAGGCTCAGGCACTCGGCGAGGAACGCCAGATCGGTCTCCAGACGGACCTCGAGGAGCAGGTCGACGCAATCACCGGCTGGAAGGACATCCACTGGGTGATGCACGGCGACAACCAGCGGTCGCTGTTGAACGCCTTCTTCGACACCGTGCAGCCCGACCGCAGCCTCGTCTTTTTCTACGCCAAGCACAGCCCACTCACCGACGACCCGCGCCGACTGCTGGTCGGCGCGGCGACGGTCGCCAAGGTGACGCCCACCGGCGCCTACCACAGCAGCGGCGGTGAGCGGTTCCCGGCGCAGATGTGGGAGACCACCGTCGAGCATTCGCTGCGCCCGGACCAGCAGCAGGGATTCCTGCTGCCGTACCAGGCTCTGCTGGCCGCCCGCGACACCGACAATGTCGATGTCGGTGATGCCCTGGCCTACGCGCCCGAGGCAGGCTGGGTAGCCTTCTCGTACGTCACCGAGCATGTCAGTCACGACCTCGCCATCGACGCCCTCCTCGCCCTACAGGCCGCCGGCCACAACGCGCAGCGGATCCTCGGCGACGACGCTGGGCGGCTCGGGTTCGACTGGCTGGAGGCACAGCTCAATCGGCTGTGGAAGCTGCGCGGCCCGCGTCCTGGGCTGGCCAGCGCCCTGTCTGCGTTCGGTGTGCGTCGATCTGTCACCTTCGCCCACATGGTCGCGGCGACCGCAGGCCCCGACGCCGATCCGTGGCCGACCCTAGAGCAGGCGATGGTGGATCCCGAGCGTCTCGGCATGAGCGCCTCCGCTCACCTCACTCCGAGCCTGCGCAAGACCTGGCAGGCGCTGAAGCCCGAGCGGCGGGAGTTGCTGCAACTTCTCAGCCGCTTCTCCCTCACCCGAGAGCAGGCCGAACGCTTCTTCGTGGTCGAGCAGCGCGATCCCGCGCTGACCGACGAAGCCATCATCGCCAACCCGTACCTGCTGTTCGAGGCCGACCGTGACCAGCAGGAACCGGTGTCCTTCTCGGTGATCGACCGAGGATGCTTCCCCGACGCGAAAATCGCCTCCGCGTATCCGCTGTCGAAACCCACGGCGATGGACGACGGGCTCGATGCGCGGCGCGTACAGGCCTTGCTGATCGACGAACTGCAACGGGAGAAGGTGACCGGTCACACGCTGCGTCCCCAGGCCGACCTGGTCACCCACATCCGGGAACGCGCCGAACACGGGCTGAGTGCGCCGTGTCCGGTCAGCGCCGATGTCCTCGACGCACACCAACTCTCGGCCGGAACGCTGCCGTCGGGCTCGCCACTGACCGGGCTGCTGCTGCCCGACGGCGCTCCCGCGCTACAGCTCACCGAGTTGGCCACGGTCGGCGCACTGATCCGGGACCGGGTCGAGCAGCGGGCCAAGGCCGCACCGATCGGAGGCGAGCCGGATTTCGTCGCCCTGCTCGATGCGGCTCTCGGTGATGTCAAGGACGGGTTGACCGACCATGAGCGGGAAGCGGAGGACCGCGCGCGAGCAGAGAAGGTCGCCGCCCTGAAAACGTTGTACTCGTCGCGGATCAGTGTGCTGATCGGCCCGGCCGGCACCGGCAAGACCACCCTGCTGAAGGTGCTGCGGCACACCGGCGCGGTCGCCGCCGGGGGAGTCCTGCTGGTCGCTCCGACCGGCAAGGCCCGGGTGCAGCTGGCACACCGGGTGGAGGCGGAGGCCGTCACCCTTGCCCAGTTCCTGATCAAGAAGGGACGGTACGATCCGCAGCGCGAGCGGTACCTGATCACCGGAGACCCGCAGAGCCGCGCCACGAACTACAAGTCTGTCGTCGTGGACGAGGCGTCGATGCTCACCGAGGAGCAGTTGGCCGCGCTCCTGGACGCGGTGACCGGCGTACAGCGGCTGGTCCTCGTCGGCGACCCGCGGCAGCTGCCGCCGATCGGCGCCGGTCGGCCGTTCGTCGACATCGTCCGGCGGCTTGCGCCCGAGGACATCGCTACTCGCCACCCGCGCTGCGCGCCCAACTACGCCGAGCTCACGATTCCTCGGAGGCAGGCCGGCGACGAACGCGACGATCTGATCCTGGCGAGCTGGTTCGCCGACGGCGAGTTGTCCCCGGCGGCAGACCTCATCTGGGAGCGGCTGCGGTCCGGAGAGAACCTACCCACCCTGCGAGCCGTCCACTATCAGCAACCCACCATGTTTCGCACGCTGCTCGCCGTGCTGCGCGAAGAGGTCACGGAACTCCGCGACGCATCCGACGAGGAACTCGCCAACGCCTTCGGCCGCAGCTACGGCGGCCAGGTCTCCGGCAAGGGCAACCTCTACTTCCCGAAGGGTGCCGGTGCCCGGGCCGATGCCTGGCAGATCCTCTCGCCGGTGCGTGGTCGCGGCTGGGGCACCACCGAGATCAATCGAGCGCTGAAGGACGCCTTCGGTGCCAAGGCGCTGGCTCAGTCGACGGGGCTCAACCGCTACAACGCCAAGCCGATCGGCCCGGAGCGGATCGCCGTCGGTGACAAAGTGATTAACATCCGCAACCACACCTTCCGCGAGAACGGGGTCTACCCGAAGGGAGCGGAGCCTTTCGTCGCCAACGGCGAACTCGGTGTGGCGGTGGGGCAGACCCGATCACAGTGGGTCAAACGCCCCTGGAAGATCGAGGTCGAATTCAGCGGACGATCGGGCGTCAAGTACGACTACTACGACTGGGCCGACAACGACCGGGCGGCGATGCTGGAACTCGCCTGGGCGATCACCATCCACAAGGCGCAGGGCAGCGAGTTCGGCATCACCATCGTGGTGCTACCCGCAGACGGCGCGGGACTGAGCCGCGAGTTGCTCTACACGGCGCTGACCCGGCAGAGCAGAAAGGTGATCCTGCTGCACGAGGCCGACCTGAACGAGGTCGCCAAGTACAGCTCGGCGGTATGGTCCGACACGGCCGGTCGGCTGACGAACCTCTTCGTGCCGTCCCAGCCGATCCAGGTCGACGGGACTGTCATCGACCGTGGCCTGGTGCACCGTACCGACGGCGGGGAGCTGGTCCGGAGCAAGAGCGAAGTGATCATCGCAAACCTGCTGCGGCAGCTGAACGCCGTGTACCGGTACGAGGAGCCGTTCACCGGAGACGACGGCCGTACGGTCCGTCCGGACTTCACCATCGACACCGACCTCGGCGAAACGGTCTACTGGGAACACCTGGGCATGCTCACCGACCCTAGGTATGCGGCCAAGTGGGCGAAAAAGGAGGACTGGTACGCCCGCAACGGTGTCCTGCCGTACGAGTCGGGCGGTGGTGCGCGGGGAAAGCTTGTCATCACCGACGATCGCGGCGGCGTCGACGTGCCGCACTGGCGCGAGATAGCCCGCAAGGCCCTGGGGTTGTGAGCTACCAGTCGTCATCGAACATCGGGTCACGTCGATCAAGCGTAACCACGTAGCCACGTCGGTGAAACTCCCCGTTGAGATCGTCATACCTCGATCTTGTGAGGGAGGCGGCGATGACAACTCCGACGACACGACGGCAGTTCCTCCAGGCCGTCGGGGTGTCCGGTGGAGCAGGTGTCCTCTACAGCACCATGAGCGCGCTGGGACTGGCACCACCGGCACAGGCGGCGCCGCCGTTTCGGGCGCCGGACCGATCGGACTTCACCCTGACCGGCCGGTCCGCGAAGTCCGTCCTGGTCCTCGGTGCCGGCATCGCCGGGCTGGCCGCCGCGTACGAACTCGGCAAGGCCGGCTACCGGGTGCAGATCCTGGAGGCCCGCAACCGTCCCGGCGGCCGCAACTGGACGGTGCGGGGTGGCACGGTCGAGACCGACCTGGACGGGCACACCCAGCGGGCCCGCTTCGCCGGTGGCCAGTACCTCAACGCCGGTCCGGCGCGGATCGCCCAGCACATGGTGACCATGGACTACTGCCGGGAACTGGGGGTGCCGGTCGAGATCTTCGGCAACCAGAACGCGGACGGCTACTACTTCAACGACAACGTCGGGGCCCTCTCCGGGCAACCCGTGCGGCACCGGGAGGCCAAGGCCGACGTCTACGGGTACGTCTCCGAACTGCTCGCCAAGGCCACCGACCAGGGTGCCCTGGACACCCACCTCACCGGCGAGGACAAGGAGCGGCTGCTGGAGTTCCTGCGGTCCTTCGGCGCCATCGGTCCCCGGGTGGCCGGTGATCCGGCGGCCAGTTGGCGCTACACCGGCACCAACCGGCGCGGCTACGAGGTGGAACCGGGCGCCGGCTTCCAGGCGGGCATCCCCAGACTCACCCCCTACCCGCTGTCCGACGTGCTGGCCAGCGGTGTCGGCCGGTACTTCTCCTTCGAGTTCGGCTACGACCAGGCGATGTTGATGTTCCAGCCGGTCGGGGGGATGGACCGCATCGCGTACGCCCTGGCGGAGGCCGTGGGGCGGCGCCACATCAGCTACGACGCGGAGGTCCGTTCCCTGACGAACACCGGCTCCGGGGTGTCCGTGGTCTACACCGGGCCGGGTGGAAAACTACGCACCGCGACCGCGGACTTCTGTGTCTGCACCATCCCGCCGCAGGTGCTGGCGAAGATCCCCTCGAATCTCACCGAGCCGGTCCGGACCGCCCTGGCGTACGCCTCCCCGAACGCCACCGGCAAGATCGGGTTGCAGTACCGTCGGCGGTGGTGGGAGCAGGACGACAAGATCTACTCCGGCATCACCAACACCAACCTGGACCTGTCCGCGATCTGGTACCCCTCCTACGGCTACCACGGCGCCAAGGGGGTCGTGGTCGGGTACTACAACAACGGGGCCAACGCCCGGGCGTACGCCGCCCTGTCCCCGGCGGACCGGGAGGCCCGCGCGGTCGCCCAGGGGGTACGCATCCACGGCGAGAAGTACCGCACCGAGTTGGAGTCCTCCTTCTCGGTGGCCTGGGAACGCACCCGCTACTCCGAGGGCGGCTGGGTGTCGTGGCCCTCGCGCACCACTGGCGGACACTACGGGCGGCTGCTGGAGCCCGACGGCCGGGTGTACTTCGCCGGTGACCACCTGAGTCACTACATCGCCTGGCAGGCCGGGGCCTTCGAGTCGGCCCGTCTGGTCGTCACCGACCTGCACGCCCGGGTCATGGCTGGCTGAGGGGTCGGGGTACTCAGTCGGGGCGGTGACTGTTGGTGTGGCCCACCCGCAGGATGAGGTTTTCCACCCAGCGTTCGAACCGGCTGCTGCCGCCGCCCAGCAGCTCGCTCAACTCGTCCGCGGTCACCGCGCCCCGGGTGGCCAGGGAGTCGACCAGGGTGCGCAGCCGACGGTTGTCGTCGTCGGCCGACCCCTCGGTGAAACCGCCCGTGCCCAGGTGACGTTGCACATCCTGGAGGATGTCCATCATCTGCGGCAGGGTCTCGATGATCTGCGACAGACCGGCCTCCCGAGGGCTGGTCGAGCCGCGTAGCTCCTGAAGGGTGAGGGCGACCGACATCGGGGTGACGATGTCGGCGCCCTCCCCGAAGGCGTCGATGGCCCGACCCAGCTGATCCTTGGCGTGGTGCACGCTGTCCAGGTCGGTGTGGTCGACCAGGATCACCCGCATGCCCTGCACGTCGAAGGGCAGTTGCTGACCCTTCGCCAGCAACTGCACGAAGGGCTTGCGCAGGGCGTGCCGCACCGCCAGTTCGTAGAAGACATTGGGATTCTGGTCGGTGAGGTCGGCGATGACCAGGTCGTTCTGAATGATCCGGTCCAGCACCTGCGAGGTGATCATGCCGGCGCGTTCGATCTCGTCGCCCCGCACGGCCACGTAGCCCCGCTCCTCGACCACCGGTCGGATGACGTGCTTGAGAATCTGGTCGCTGCGTTTGCGGATCTCCGAGCCCTCCGGGCCGATCGGTGCGATCACGAAACACTCACGGCGCATTGATCGATCGTTGTCCTCCCCCATGGACCCAGCGTAGTGGAGTTCAGCGATACGAGTTGTCAACCGGTCGGCGTGCGAGACCGGTCCCACCGGGCGCGATGTTCGGCGAGTAGCCGACCGGCCTGCTCGGCGGCCAGGGCGCTGACCGGTTCCCGGACCCAACCGGAGAGGACTGCGGCCATGCCGTCGACCAGGTGCCGACCCACCGGGGTCAGTCGCCGCTGCGCGGCCAGCACCCGCACGGTGTCCTCGGCCGCCCGGCTCCACCGGGCGAACTCCACCTCCGCGCGATACCGGGCCGCCCCGGTGGCCGTCGCCCGCACCTGCCGACGCCAGAACCCCGCCACCCCCAGATGGGCGTACGCCCCGTGCAGCAACCCGTCCAGGGGCCGGGGGTCGGTCCGCCACGGCGCGTAGAACAGCTCCGGTGGGCCCGGTTCCAGCAGGGCGAACATGTCGGTGAGGGCGGCCAGCTTGGCGTGCTGGATCTCGTGGGCCAGCACGACGGCGGCGGATCGGCCGTCCGGCGGCAGGGACATGGCCACCGACCCGAAGGCGTGGTGGAAGGTGCCGCTGCGGCTGCCGTACCGGGGTGCCTCGACCGGCACCAACGCCCGTAACGCTCCGGCGATCTCCTCGGCGACCGGCCGGTGGTGCTCGACCAGCAGCCGCCAGGCCTCCTCCAGTCGGGACCGCCAGGCCGGGGTCAACTTCCCGCCGATGCGGTGGCCGGTGCCGATACCCGGCACATGCCGCCAACTGCGGGTGTCCAGCAGCAGGGACAACCGCAGCCCGTGGTGGGCCAACACCAGTCGGGGCACCGGCTGCCACCGGGGGTCGGTGGAGCCGACGCCGATGGCGATCCGCTCACCCGCGCCGTGCGCCCAGGCGTGTCCACGGACGACCCGGACCCGGGCGCGGGTGGTGGCGGCCGGCAGCTCCGCCGTGCCCAGACCGGGCAGATCCAACCGGCCGGCCGCCCCGGCCGCCAGGGGCACCTCGAGGTCGGCGGCCACCCCGGCGCGGACGGCCGCGGTGGCCGCCACCGCCGCCAGCAGCCCGGGGTAGGTCCGGGTCGGATCCTCCCCACCCAGCAGGGCCGCCGTGCCGAAGGCCCAGGCGGCGGCCGGCGGATGGGCCAGCGTCGCGGCCCGTAGCTCGGGCCGCAGCCCGGCCAACAACCGGTACGCCGCCTCGACCGCCGCCCGGTCGGGGTGTCCCCGCTGGCGCAGCAGCAGGACGATCGCGCGGACCAGCAGCATCGACTTGCTGTGTTGGGCGGCCCGTAACAGGGCCACCCCCTCCGCGCCGCCGCGCCCGGCGGCCAACTCGTCGAGGACTGCCCGGGGCAGCCGATGCTCGGTCGGGATCACCGGGCCGCCCCGGACAACCGGGCCAGGTCGCGGCGTACCGTGCGCCCGATATGGCTGATCAGGGCGTACAGGTCGGGGCAGTAGACGGACGGATTGTCGAAGCCGGTGTCGGCCGCCCAGCGGTGGGTACGCAGCCCGCCCCCGCACACCCGACCCAGGTCGCAGGCCCGACAGGTGGCGCTCAGGGCCGCCAGCCCGGCCTGCTGTTGCCGGACCGCCGGCAGGTCCAGCAGGGCGTCGAAGGGGTCCCGCAGCACATGCAGTCCGGTGTGGGCGGCGCCGTCGTACGCGGCGGCCAGGGTGTCGTCCATCTCGATCGCCCCGTCGGTCTGCACCACGGCCACCGTCACCGCGCTGGTGCCCACCCCGGTCAGTCGGGAGGTGCCGCCGAGCAGCACCTGGATGATCTCGTCGAAGAGGCGGATCCGTACCGGTGGTCCGGGTTGGTGGTACCACTGCGCGAAGACCGCGATCAGCCAGTCCGCGTACGGGGTGGATCCGGGCTGGGGCACCCGCGCGGGCGGGGGAGTGTGCCAGGTGCCGTGCGGCAGCAGGAAGTCCACCGTCGGGGGCCGGTGGGTCAGCAGGCTGCGGTACGTGTCGACCGGGTCGTTGCGCAGGTCGATCGTGCACAGCAGACCGTTGAACAGGTGCGGGTGGCCCGTGGTCAGCCGGTGTATCGCCGTGGCGACCCGATCGTGGCTGCCGCGCCCGTCCGGTCCGCGTCGATGCCGGTCGTGGGCGTCCCGGTCACCGTCGAGGCTCAGGCTGATCCGGACGTCGAGCCGGTCGAGCAGCCGCAGGTAGCTCTCGGTCAGCCGGAGGCCGTTGGTCTGCACGGTGATCCGCACCGGTACCGGGGCCATCGCCTGTCGGATGGCCGACACGGCGTGCTCGATCCGGGCCGGTCCGACCAACAGGGGTTCCCCGCCGTGCAGGACGACGGAGACCCGGTCCAGTCGATGTGCGCGGGCATGGTCGCCGATGCGCCGGGCGGTGGCCTCGAGCACCCGGGGCGACATCGTCCGGGGCAGGTCCCGCCAGCGCTGGTCGGCCATCGTGTAGACGTAGCAGTGGTCGCAGGCCAGGTCGCAGCGACTGTGCAGCTTGAGCACGAACTGGCGCAGGGCGATCGGCGGGGCGCGGCGGACGGCTGAATCAGCGGCCGGCCGATGGTCCTCATCGGATCCGGGCATCAGGGCTCCACGAACTGGCGACGGCTGGCGGGCCGCCGTCGGGCCCACCAGCATACATCGACAACCGACATTGAAAGGGTGGCTGTCACATCGAAGGACGCCGAGGTGCAACGCCCTCGACCGGTCCGTTTCCTACAGTCCGGACGGTAAGTCGGGCCCCCGTGAGGTCGACGCCGTACCGTTATCATGGGCGTACGCAGCGGATCTGGCCAACGATCTATGTCCGGCTTCGAGGCGACCCGATATGCGATACGCAGACAGGCGGTGATCGGGTTGGACACCGGGGAAGACGTGTTGCGCTCCGATCTGATCGATCTGACCGAAGTGGACCTGGCCACCCTGGAAGGCGTACCCAGTCAGGTCCTGCTGGCCGCGCTGCACCGCCTGCAACGCCGCAGTGCCGCCGCCGGTGACCAGTACGCAGGCTGGAACAGTGCGATCGATGGCGACGACTGACCAGCCGGGCGGCCCGGCCGCCGTGGGCGGGGGAGAACCGGCGGCCCACTGCACCATCGTGTCCTTCGTGTCGCCGACCAGCGGCAACTCCGGGCGCAGCAGCGCGGTGGCCAACATCGCCTGGATCCTGGCCTCCAACGGCAAGCGGGTGCTGGCGGTCGACTGGTGCACCAAGACCCCCCGGGTCTACGACTACCTGCGCTCCTTCCGGGTCGACGCCGTCGCCAGCGCCGGGGTGTACGGCGCGGAGCTGGCCACCCTGACCAGCCCGCATCCGGACGCCCCCGGGCACCGCCCCTCCGCGCTGAGCGGGCCGCCCGCCCCGGAGCAGGGGATGCTCTACCGGTACGCGATCCCCGGCACCAGCTTCGGGTTCGCCCTGGTCGGGGTGAGCATGGAGGTCGACGGCCTGCCCAAGGTCGACCCGGTCCGGGCCCGGTTGCTGCTGCGCCAGGCCGGCTACGACTACGTCCTGATCGACACCCCGGTGGATCTCACCATGCCGGGGGTCAGCTACGCCGCGATGCTCAGCGACGTCGCCGTGGTCTGCATTCCGCCCCGCCGTCCCGCCCTCCAGCAGGCCGCCGACCTGGCCGACCAGCTGCAGCGGCAGGCCACCGGTGGCATCCGGATCCTCGCCGCACCCACCCTGCGGGATGTCAGCCAACCCTGGTACGGCGAGGCCCGCGACTCGGCCCGCAAGGCCTTCGCGAAGCTGCTGGACGAGTCCACCGGGGCACCGAACTCCGCCATCGAGATCGTGGAGGTGCCGGAACCGACCTACGACACCTACGACGACGTGCTGGCCGTGCTGGCCGACACCCCGGGCGAGCAGAGCAGCCTGTTGTCGGCGTACGAGCAGATGGCCTCCTGGATCAGCGGCGGCGCGGTGACCCGGGTGGCCGAGGTGCCCGAGCGGATCCGCCGCCGCTACCGGCGGGGGGTGCTGCTGGAACGCGCGGAGAGCGCGGACGAGATCCATGTGCTGTACGAGCCGGCGGAGCGGCCGTACGCCGACTGGATCGCCGGGCAGTTGCGGCGGGCCAACGTCCAGGTCCACCCGCACGCCCTGCGGGGTGGCGCCGCACCGGCGTACGAGTCGGACGCCACCGTGCTGGCCCTGCTCTCCCCGGGGGTGGTCAAGGCCCTGGGGGCCGGTCTGACGGCCGGCACGGACATCGAGGTGTTCGGGGTGCTGACCGACGGTCAGCCACCGAGCCACCTGGATGCCAGCCGGATCATCGACCTGCGCGAGGTGGACGCCGCCCGGGCCCAACCTCTGCTGCTGAGCCAGTTGGGCCTGATCGCGCCCACCCAGCCCACCGGCGACCTGCGCTCGGTCCCGCGCTACCCGGCCGAGACGGATCGGCGGCTGCGTTCCAACCTGCCGGCCCGCAACGACTCCTTCGTCGGCCGCAGCGACTACCTGGAACGACTGCGCGACCAGCTCACCGACGCCGGTGGGCCGGTGACCCTGACCGGCGGGGCCGGGGTCGGCAAGAGTGAGATCGCCCGCGAGTTCGCCCACCGCTTCGCCTACGACTACGACGTGGTCTGGTGGATACCGGCCCAGGACCGGGAGACCGTGCAGACGGCCCTGGGAGAGCTGGCCCAGGAGATCAACGTGGTGGACAGCGTCGGGGCGGCGGAGGCGGCCGTGGCCGCCCTGTCGGCACCCAGGGGCAGCATCGCCCGCTGGCTGCTGATCTACGACAACGCCGACGACGCCGAGGTGCTGTCCGGGCTGCTGCCCCGCCCCGGTGCCGGTCACATCCTGTTCACCTCCCGCGACGACGGATCGTCGAACCTGCCCTCCCCGCTGGAGGTGGCCGCCTTCAGCGGCGACGAGAGCGTCACCATGCTGCGGCGGATGCTCGGCATCAGCGCCGCGGACGCCCGGACCATCGCCGCCGCGGTCGACCACCTGCCCCTGGCGCTGCGGCTGGCCACGGCCTGGATCCGGGAGCGCACCCGCACCCTGGAACTGGAGGGGGTGCCCAACCTGGTGGCGGTCAGCCGGTCGGTGGAGGAACTGCTGTCCGGGGTCAGCCGCCCGGGTGTGGAGGAGCCGACCGAACGGATCCCGGGCTCGCGTACCTCCACGGTGGCCCGGGTGCTGGACAACACCCTGGCCACCCTGCGGGACACCGAGTTCGGGGCGCTGGCGATCCGGGTGGCCGAGATCGCCGCGTACCTCTCCCCGGAGGGGATCGGTCTGCCGCTGCTGCGTTCGACCTCGATGCTGGTGCAGTTGGCCGCGGCGGCCGAGGCCGACCCGGAGGAGATGCTGCTGGCCGCCGGGGAGATCGACCTGGTGCTGGCGGTGGGGGCCCGCTTCGCCCTGTTCGACATCGACTGGGGACGGGGTGCCGCCCTGCGGATGCACCGGGCCATCCAGGTGCTGATCCGCGAGTCGATACCCGAGCCTGAGCGAGGTGAACGACACCGCCAGGTCCTGCACGGCCTGGCCGGGTACGCGCCGACCGACCCGGAGGCCGACGACCGCCGCTACCTGCCGATCTTCGAGGAGCTGCAACGTCACCTGGTGCCCTCCGGGGCGTTGACCGCCGACGACCCCCGGGTGCGGCACTGGGTGGTCAAGCAGGTCCGCTACCTGTTCTACTTCGGCGACAGCGACGCCTGGCAGTCCGCGGTGCGCCTGGCCCAGCAGGCCTGTGACCGGTGGGCGGCCGGCGGCGACTTCGACCAGCTGACCATGCGCCTGTTCGTGCAGACCGCGAACCTGCACCGGGTGCTGGGCCGGCCCCAGGAGGCGCTGCGCCTGGACGAGCAGGTGCTCAGCGAGCAGCGTCGCCGCTACGGGCTGCGGCACTTCCGGACCCTCATCGCCGGCCGGGGCCGGGGCGGTGACCTGCGAGGGCTGGGCCGGTTCGAGGACGCCCTGGTGGAGGATCAGGCCACCCTCAACGGCTACTTCGAGGTGCTCGGGGGAGACCATCCGAACACCCGGATGGCGATCAACAACCTGGCCATCTCCTTCCATCTGACCGGCGACGCCCGGGAGGCCCTGCGCCTGGCGCACCAACTGTTCGACCGGTGGATGACCCTGTTCGGCCCGGAGGAGCCGGCGACCTGGCGGGCCTCCTGCCTGGTCGGCACCCTGGAGCGGGAGGTCGGCGAGTACGAGCTGTCGCTGACCACCCTGCGCGGCACCCTGGAGCGGGTGCACGAGCTGCGGACCGCCTCCCAACTAGACGAACTCCAGGTCAACCGCAGTCTCGCGGTCACCGAGCGCCGCCTGGGGCTGACCCTGGCCGCCAAGAAGCGCAGCATCGAGACCTTCCGCGGCTACCGGGACCGCTTCGGGGAGGACCACCCCCTGACCCGGTCCAGCCTGCTCAGCATGGCCATCGACTACTACCGGGCCGGGGACCCCGGGGTCGCGGTCGAGCACGCCATGCGCTGCCTGCGTGGCTACGAGCGGACCCTGGAGACCGGGCACCCCTTCACCGCGGTCTGCTCGGTGGACCTGGGCATCTGCCACCGGGGCACCGGCGAGTACGACCACGCGATCCGCGACGGGGAGCGGGGGATGCGTACCCTGCGGGCCCGGCTCGGCGACGCCCACCCCTGGACCCTGACCGCCGCGACGGCCCAGGCCGGTCACCTGGCCGCCCACGGTGACCTGGCCGACGCCGTACGACTTCAGCAGGAGACCCACCTGACCAGTCTGCGGTTCCTGGGCCGCGGACACCCCTGCACCGGCGACGCCGCCGCCAACCTGGCCGCCATCATCGCCCGCCGCGACGGGGTCGACGACCTCGGGGTGACCGCGCTGACCGACACCGACATCGACGTGCCGAGAAGCTGAGGAGTGACCAGGTGACCGACCCGCAGCTGATCGGTGCCGTGGTGGAGGAGTCCGCCGAGCAGGACGTCCCGGGTTTCCGCAAGAAGCGCAACCTGTGTCGCCAGTTGCTCCTGGACAATCCGTCGGTCTACCACCTCGCGCACTACACCGGGGGAGTGCTCGACTTCTCGCTCGACCTGCTGGCCCACGACTCGGCGCCGCCCGGTCGAGGGCACACCGACCTGACCCAGCGCCGGGAGGCGTACCGCCGGGTGGGCGCCCAGCTGGTCTACCGGGCCGCCGAACTCAGCCGACGGGTCTGGCACCTGCAATGTGGCGGGCTGGTGCGGTTGGCCGCACAGACCCGGGTGGACTACGTCTTCTGCAACACCACGACCGGCGGAGAGCACGTGGTGGGCTTCGCCAGCACCGCACCGGCCACCGACCCGGTGGTCGACCCGGCCGCGGCCAGCCAGGCCGACCAGGGGGCCGCCAGGCTCGCCACCGACCTGCGGGGGCTGGTACGACAGCCGTCACAGAATCCGGGCGGCTGGCAGACCGAGACATATGTCCCATCCTCCTCGGACGGCGACAACCGGCCCTACCTGACCGAGGTGGGTGACAGCGAGGCCGTCCTGGTGCAGGCCCTGCGCCCCTCCGGGCTGCACTATCTCAGTCATCACCGGCTGGGGGAGCAGGTCGGCGCGGTCGACATCCTGGGGCACCCGGATCTGGAACAGTTCTTCAACCGGGGTGCCACCGTGGCCGACCGGCGTACCGGCTACAAGCGCCTGGCTCGGGACCTGTCCCTGCTGGCGCTACAGGTCAGCCGGGACCTCCGCCGGGCGATCACCGGGGAGGTGGAGCGGTTGGTGCTGGATCTGGAGATCGGTGCGGTCTACTACTACCTGCTGGCCCCGGACGAGTACCTCTTCGGGGTGTGCCTGGACCAGGACTGGGTCAGCCACGCCGACCAGGCCATGTGGCGGGTGGGCACCCAACTGGCCCGGGACCGGGCCTAGGATCCCGCTCCCGGGCGCGGCCTCAGCCCTGGATGACCTGTCGGCGTACCTGGCCGCTGAGCCCGTCGAACATCGACCGGGCCTCCGACCAGTTCAGCGACCGGTCCGTCGACTCGGCCGGGGCCCCTCCCTCCGGCAGGGCCAGGTCGTCGAGCAGGTCCAGTTGGAACAGCGGCAGGTACTCGGCGATCCCGTCGTAGGTCTCGCAGAGCCGGTCCAGCCGTTGCAGGTCGGCCGGGTGGGGCGCGTGCCGGTGGTTCACGTACCACTGCTCGACCCCGTCGCGGAACGCCTCGATCAGCCGGCGCAGCACCAGGGCCGTGCCCAGGGCCCGCTGGACGTCCCGCGACCGCAGGCCCGCGCGCAGCAGCGGCGCCGCCTCGCCGGACCGGCGAGCCTCCGGCCGGGAGGGGGTGAAGGCGTCCCGTAGGTGACGTTCGAAGCCGACTAGCTGGTCCAGCGCCTGCACGGCCTCGACGAAGACCCGAGTCACCCGGCCCGGTAGGGCACTGGTCAGCCCGTTCTCGCCCGGGGGATTGGTGGCGGCCGGCTCGCGTCGCACCGGCCCTCGGGCGTCCGGGCGCAGGTCCCCCCGGATCTCGTCCAGTTGGTACGACAGCCGTTCCAGTGACCGCTGGGCGTTGGTCTGCTGCCGCTGGATGCGTTCCACCCGCTGCCGTACGGAGGTCAGGGCGTCCGCCCCGAGGGTCTGCTCCAGCCGCCGCATGGAGGCCTTGACGCTGCCGGACAGATCCTCCGCGAAGGTCTGCGGATCGTGAACGATCGGCTCCGCACTGAAGGTCTCCGTCAGGTCCGCGGAGAACTCCGCCGGCAGATGCCCGACGACGACCAGGATCACCTCGCTGTCCGGCACGGCCGAGCGGATGGCCACCACCCGACGGTTGAGCTCGTCGACCTCCTCGACCTTGAGCACCGACTCGGTCAGCAGGACGCAGCATCCGGCGCCCTGCTCGTCCAGGGGCACCCAGAAGTCCACCGGAAGGTCCCGCAGCGAACCGATCAGGTGGTCCCGCTGGTACGACCAGCCCTCCTGGGTGAGCACCCGCCGCACGTCGGCGGCGACATCCTGGCGGCTGGCCAGGTCGAACTGGACCCGTACCGCCTCCCGCACCATGCGATGGGTGACCGGGGTGCCCTCCTGCATGGCCCGCTGATACAGGTGATAGCACAACCGGATCAGTCGGCGGGGCACCCCGTCGGTCAGGTTGGTCAGGTATTCCGTGGTCTCCACCGTGAACGGGGACAGTCTCGCCTGACCGAAGGCCCGCAGTTGGCTCTGCCGGATGAAGTCCCGGACGTCCTGCGCGGTGAGCGCGGACATCCGCACGATCGGCCCGATCCGTTGGCGCACCTGCGGGGAGAGCAGGTGTAGCAGCTCCGGCAGCCCGGCGATCACCAGCAGGGCACCGGCCGAGGCGAAGACCCCGAGCATCCGGGCGAACCGGGCCATGGTCTCGTCCCCGGGCCGCCCCGCGGTGGACAGGATCTTGTCCAACTCGTCCAGCACCAGCACGAACCGTTCGTGGCGGCGGGCGTGCAGCAGGGCCAGCACCCCGATCGTCTCCACCGCGCCGGACTCCACATCCGACCGGGCGGTGACCCCGGCAGCGGTCAAGGCCGGCCCCGGGGGGTAACCCATCAGCCAGTCCCAGGCGGTGGCCTCCGTGGCCGGGTCGGCCAGCATCGCCAGCACCATGCCGACGGAGGGGTCGGTGGTGACCTCGGCCAACTCGGCACGCAACCGCTCGGCCAGCAGTCGGGTATCCGACCCGGCCGGCCGCTGCGCCGCCGTCTCGGTCACCTCCGCCCGGTAGCCCTGCACCAGGGCGCGTACCGCCTCCCGGGACAGTCGGCCCAGGAACCGGCGGCTAAGCGACAGGAAGGTGTCCGCGGGTGCGTCCAGGTAGACGGCCTGACCTGCCCCGACGCTGCCGCGCCGGGCGTGGGCCAGCAGTTCGGCCGCCAGATGGGTCTTGCCGGTGCCGTAGTCACCCACCACGGCGACCGTGCCGCCGTTGCCGGTGCGCAGGTAGTTGTCCAGGTGGGCGAGGGCGTCCCGGATGGCCACCGTGACCACGGTGGTGGCGGCGAGCGCACCGCCGTCGGTGACTCGGGCCACCGCTGTCGGGGAGAACGGATTGACCGGGTCGACCGCCGGCGGATCTTCGATTGCGTCCATTGCCCTGATCCTCCGGTAGCTCTGGTCTGGGCACCAGGCAGTCTCACGGCGGAGGGTGAAATCCCCGTACCCCGCCACCGGACCGTCTTCAAATCGTAGCCCTCGGTAGCCATCCCAGCGGACCTCCAATCGAGCTCAGATTCGGCCTCACCTGCAAAAAGTGCTGCTCGGCGGGTATGCCGAAAGCTCTGGTGATCGACTTCGTCCCATACCATTGGCCCATGGGCCAGTCCGGTGGCCGGGATGCCGACCGTGGCGGCCCGACCCGGCCGGGGCCCGCCCCGACGGCCCTCCGGAGGAGGACACCGTTCGATGACCGACCCGGCCTCCGGCTTCGTCCGGCCGTCCGCCTGGTGGCTGCGGGTGGTGTTCGGCGTCATCGGAGCGGTCGCCCTGACGCTGGGCTGGATCGGCTTCGAGCGGCTGGGCAGGTGTCGTCCGGAAGCCATCCACGACTCCTACGACGTGCTCTACTACGCGCTGCAACTGTTCGTCCTCAGCGCCGAGCCCTTCGAGAACCCCGGCCCGTACCCGTGGCAGTTGCAGGTGGCCCGCTTCGTGGCCCCGCTGTTCACCCTGCTGGCCGTCGCCGAGGCGGCCCGCCTGCTGCTGGCCGCCGAGATCCGTCGGTGGCGGGCCCGGCGGGCCACCGGGCATGTGCTGGTCTGCGGGGACTCCCAGTTCGCCCAGATGCTCGCCGACCGTCTCTTCGCCGACGGGGAGCGGGTGGTCGTGGTGCGTTCCGAGCCCTTCGGGCCTCTGGAGTACCGCCAGCCCCGCTACCTGGGGGTCATCGGCGACCCCAGCAGCCCCGAGGTGCTGCGGGGGGCCGGTCTGCCCCGGGCCCACACCATCTACGCCTGCACCCATGACGACGACCTGAACCATGCGATCGCCAACGCCGCCAGCCGCCTGATCCAGGACCGGCGCAATCCTCCCAGGGTCTACGTCCAGGTCCACGATCCGGAGGTGTGCCTGTCGTTGCAGGCCCGGCGGCTGGGGGCCGCCGGTTCCAGCCGGCTGCGGCTGGACTACTTCCACGTCGACGACATCGCCGCCCGCGCGCTGCACCGACACCATCCCCTGCAACCCGCCCGGGGCCGGGCCACGACCGTACTGATCGTCGGTAACGGCAGCTTCCGCCGTGCCCTGCTGGTCGAGACCGCCCGGCACTGGCGGGCCCAGGACGCCGGGACCCGACTGCGGGTGGACCTGGTGGCCCCGGACGCCGGGGCCGAACTGGCCCTCGTGGCGGCCCGCTACCCCTTCCTGCGTACCGTTTGTGAGGTGTCCACCTACGATCTGGACATCGCCGAACTCACCGGGTTGGCGCAGTTCACCACGGGCGGATACGACCGCATCTACCTCTGCCTGCCCGGCGAGAACAACGGACTGCAGTTCGCCCTGGACACTCCCGCCTTGTGGCAGGGCACCCGAGGCAGTGTCTTCGTGCCGGTCTACCGGCAGGCCGCTCTGGCGGCCGCCTTCCACGGCGACTCCCGACACGACCTGCTCGACGAGGTGCACGGCAAGCTGTGTCTCTACCCGGTGCTGACCCACGCCTGCGAGGCCGGGCTGATCGCCGAGGATCTCACCGAACGGTTGGCCCGGCAGATCCACGAGCGGTACCTGCACGCCCGACAACAGGCCGGGATGAGCTTCGGGGAGGCACCCGCAATGGTCGACTGGTCCGGGCTGCCCGAATCCCTGCGCCGGGCCAACCGCAGTCACGTCCAGGACATCGCCGCCAAGCTGCTGAACCTGGGCTGCGTGGTCGCCCCCCGGCACGGAAACACCGGTGACGCCTCGGCCGCCGGGCAGGCCATCGCCGACGGCATCGAACAGTTGGCCCGGCTGGAACATGAACGATGGTGCCAGGAACGGCGGGCGGAAGGCTGGACGTACGGTGAGCCGCGTGACGAACTCCGACAGCGGCATCCCGAACTACGCCCCTGGGACGAGCTGAGCCCGGCCGTGCAGGAGCAGAACCGTGAGGAGATCCGGGCGCTGCCGGATGTGCTGTCCGACAGCGGCTTCGAGTTGATCCGGCTGACCAGCCCGGTGCCCGCCCCACGGCCGGGAGCGGTCGATGGGCCGTGAACCCGGCCCGCTGCGGGTCGGCATCACCGGCCACATCCACCTGACCCGCGGCAGTGTGGGGCCGATCGCCGCGGCCCTGCGGGCCGAACTGGGCCGGCTCAGCGACCACCCGGTGCGGGGTGTCACCTGCCTGGCCGACGGCACCGACCAGATCTTCGCCCGGGTGGTGCTGGCCACCGGCGGCACCTACGAGGTGATCCTGCCCGCCCTGGACTACCGCGACACGATCACCGCCGCCCACCGGGCCGACTTCGACGACCTGCTGGGCCGGGCCAGCGTCATCATCCACACCGGGCACCGCCACTCCGGCACGGCCGCCTACCTGGCCGCCAACGAGGAACTGCTGAGCCGGGTGCAGTGGCTGATCGCGGTCTGGGACGGGTCGGCCGGCCGCCACGCGGCCTCGACGGACCGGACCATCGACATGGCCCGGCAGCGGGGCATCCCCACCACGGTGCTCTGGCCCGAGCAGGCCCACCGCAGCTAGATCTCGGCCCCTCAGACCCCGTGGGCGAACAACGCCAGGCGTACCCGGTTGGGGCTGCCGGTCTTCGTCATCAGGCTGGTGATGTGGGTCTTGACGGTGGTGACACCGATGTGCAGCCGCTGGGCGATCTCCGTGTTGGACAGGCCCTCGGCGACCAGCCCCAGCACCTCCTGCTCCCGCGCGGTCAGCCCGTCCAGACGTTGGGGGGTGCCCGGGCGGGCGTGCACCGCCCGCTGCACCAGCCGCCGCAGCACCTGCGGGCTGAACGGGCTGTCCCCGGATGCCGCCCGTCGGATGCCGTTGAGCAGCTCGGTGGGGGGTGCGTCCTTGAGCAGGAACCCGCAGGCCCCGGCGGTCAGGGCCGGATACAGGTGGTCGTCGTCGCCGAAGGTGGTCAGCACCAGCACCCGGGTGGCCGGCCGCTCGGCGAGGATGCGACCGGTGGCGGTGATCCCGTCCACCCCCGGCATCCGCAGATCCATCACCACCACCTCGGGCCGCAGCCGGGCGGCCAGGGACACCGCCTCCCGACCGTTGTCGGCCTCCCCGACCACCTCGAGGTCGGGGGTGGACTCACACAGCATCCGCAGACCGGCGCGGATCAGATGCTGATCGTCGACCAGCAGCACCCGGATCATGACACCCCTCCCGTGGCGGCGGGCAGCACGGTGCGTACCTGCCAGCCCCTGCCCGGCTGCTCGACCGGCCCGGCCGCCAACCGGCCGCCGAGCACCGCCACCCGTTCCCGCATCCCCGCTATGCCGTGGCCACCGCCGTCCGGCAGCCCGGCCGGCACCCGGCCCGGCCCGTCGTCGACCACCTCCCAGTGCACGGCCCCCTCGACCACCCGCACGGTCAGCCGGGCCACCGCGGCGGCACCGGCGTGCTTGGCCACATTGGTCAGCGCCTCCTGGGTCAGCCGCAGCACCGCCAGACCCCGTACCGCGTCGATTGCACCGATCGCCGGGTCGATGTCGGCCTCCACGGTGATCCCGGCCTGGCGGGCCCGGTCCACGGCCGCCCCCAGGGCGGCCGGCAACGCCGACGGCTCGATCGCGGTCAGCGCCGCGTCCCCGCGTACCGCCTCGGGGTCGCGCAGCACCGCGACCAGCCGGCGCAGGTCCGCCAGGGCCGCGGTGCCGGTGCCGTGCACGTCGTCGAAGACCGCGCCCACCCGGGGATCCAGGTCGGTGAGGACATGCCGGGCCACACCGACCCGCAGCACCATCGAGGCCACATGATGGGCCACCACGTCGTGCAGTTCCCGGGCGATGGCGCTGCGTTCGTCCGCGCGGGCGGCCCGCTGCTCCGACTCCCGGCGGCGCTGCTCCTCCGCCGCCCGCTGCTGCGCCTGGGCGGCCAACTCCCGGGTCGTCCGGACGACCAGGCCGAGCAGCAGCGGAACCCCGACCTCCAGCAGCAGCCCGACCACCCCGGAGAAGAACCGGGGCAGGGGCCTGCCGATCGAGTCGGTCAGGGCCACCGCCGCCAGCCCGGCCGCGGCCAGCCAGATCGTCCGGGTGGACCCGGCGCGCATGGTCAGTTCGAGCAACGCCCAACTGGCCCCCACCTGGTTGATCGTGATGTCGTCCAGGAGTCGGATCGCCACGGCCAGCAGGGCGGTCTGCGCCACCAGGTTGACCACCGGCCGGTGGTGCAACAGCAGGCCGAGGGAGAAGGCGATCACCGCCAGGGTCCACTGGGTGGCCACCGGCCCGCTGCCACCGAGCGGGTTGAAGATCAGGTAGCCGAGGCCCGCGAGGTCGAGCAGGAGCATCCGCGCGAAGCTGTCCCGCGCGTCGAACAGGCGTCCCACCCACCCCACGGAGATCACCCTAGCCCTCCGGATCGGTACGGCGGGGAGTCCACCTGCCCCGTAGGGCCAGGTACGCGCCCAGGCCGAGGGGGCCGAGGAGGATGGTCAACAGCAGCACCGGCGCCATCACCAACGACGGCACCTGCCGCTTGCGACTGTCCAGCCAGGCCCACCGGCCGACGAACAGATCGAACACGATCATGTGCGCCCAGCCCGCCGCCGCGCCGTTCTGCTCACCCAGCAGGCCACGTACCCCCTGAAGGGTCGGGGATGCCACCGCCGGCAGCACCTCGCCGAGGGCGGGCAGCACCAGCAGCGCGTAGATCACCACACCGGGGAGCACGATCCACGGCGAGGCGATGACCCGGGCGGTCACCGACCACTTCGGTGCCAGGATCATCAGCGCCCAGAAGGGCGCGGCCACCGCGAAGGTCAACGTGAACAGCACCTCGGTCATCTCTGCGCTCCTTCTCCCGGCCCCGCCCACCTGATGCTGCGCGCCCTCATGCCGCCAACGCCACCTCGGGTTTGCGGCCCCGGACCACCACCAGCGCGGCGGCGGTGACCGTACCGACCAGCAGGGCCGCCGCGACCCCCAGGGTCAGCAGGTCCGGCCGCAGCAGCGGCTGCCCCCGCAACGCCTGCCAGGTCAACAGCAGGGTCAGCCCGGCGTACGCGCCACCCGCGACGAGCAGCAGCCGAGCCCGGGTACCCCCGTCGAGACGGCCACCGCCGAACCGGCCCAGCAGGATCGCCAGGATCGGCAGCACCTGCATGGCGTGCAGCCCCACGAAATGGCCGATCCGCAGATCCCCACCGGTGCTGCTCCACCCCACCAGCGGCAATCCGGGGCCACCGTCGGCCACCCCCACGCTGTGCGCCCCGGCGATCCCCTCGACGGTCGACGTCTCACCGGCCATCACCATCGGGGTCGCCACCACCATGCCGAGCAGCGCCAGCCCCATCCCCAACCCGATCGCATACCGGCCGGCCCGGTCGGCGATCGGCTGCCGCAGCACCACCACCGCGAGGACCAGGTGCGCCACGGCCAGCACCATGATCGCTACACCCATCAGCATCCACAGCACCGCGTTCAACGGGCTGCTCACGTTGTAGTGGCTGGTCGTGCCCCGCAACACCTGACCGACGATGATGGCCATCTCCACCACCCCCAGCGCCACGATGAGGGTGGCCGTCCACTCCGCGACCCGGCTGCGTCGGCGCAGCAGGGAGAGCAGCCAGGCCAGGGTCACCCCGTACAACACGAAGGACACCGCGAACTTCAACGGCTTGAGCCAGATCGGCACACCGGTCGACACCCGATCGTCGACCACGACGCCGACGGCGGAGACGACGGCGAGGCCCGCCATCGCCCAGACGAAAACCATAAGTGGACGGTGCCAGGACGTCCCCTGGCGCGGATAGGTAGCAGTCATACCCCGATGCTGTTCGGCGGGCTGCCGCCGCGCGCCCGACCGCAGGCCCCAACCGCGACCACAGGTCTGGCCGCCACCTCCTACCCAGGTAGGAGAGGTCGGTCAGCGCCACGGGATCCCCTCCGGCAGGTGGATGCGGTCGGCGGGCACCCCGGCGGCGAGCAGCCGCAGCCGGGAACCGGCGAGCATCGCGGGTGGCCCGCAGACGTACACCTGCTGGTCGGGGCGCAGATGGTCCAGCGCGACCGTGAGGGCGTCACCCTGCTCACCGGGCTCGGCGCTCAGGTCGTGGGAGAGGGCGGCCACGATCCGCAGCCAGGGATGGGCCTGGGCCAGCCTGTCCAGGGTGATCGCGTCGTACAGGTCGGCGAAGGTCCGGGCCCCGACGACCAGGGTGACCTCCGGTTGAGCTGCTGCGGCGGCGATCTGCTCGACCAGGGCACGCAGCGGCGCCAGCCCGGTGCCACCGGCCACCAGCAGCAGGGGAGTCGGGGAGTCGGGCAGGGCCAGGCCGGTGGGGGTCGGTGGGCCGAGCCGCAGCAGGTCGCCGGGGCGTACCTGATGGGCCAGCCGATGTGAGACGTCGCCGCCGGGCACGGCACGGACATGCAGCTCCACGGTGCCGTCGGCGCGCGGCGCATTGGCCGGGCAGTACCAGCGCCACCGCCCCGGATGCTGCGGCACGTTAACCGGCACCGCGTCACCGGGCCGGAACGGCAGCCGCCGCCAGGGGCGTACGGTCAGGGTGGTGATGGTGTCCCCGGCCCGGTCCCGGCCGAGGACCTCGACCGGCCAGGAGGCCGGCCCGTCACCCACCCGGGCGGCGGCGCGTTCGACCAACCGCCAGGCCCGCCGCCAAGTCGCGGCCCCGGGCGGCATCGACGGTACGGCGACAGTCAGCGCCGCCCCGACCAGGGCCGCATGGTCGGGGCGCAGCCGGTGCTCCCGGTACACCCGGCCGAGGACGGTCAGCAGGGCCGACCGCCCCGGCCGGTCGTCACCGCCACCCACCAGCCGCAACAGCCCGGCGACGATCAGCGGCGCATCCCCCTCCGGCAGCAGCCCCGGGCAGCCCTCCTGCACGGTGTCCCAGAACCGGGCGGCGGCGCGACCGAAGACCGCCTCGGCGATGCCGCCGGATGTCACGGCAGGGTGGTCGCGCATGTGAGCCTCCGGTGCGATGGACATTCTGAGACGGCACCGAGGCGGGCGGGAGCGGTGACAGATCGTACGGGGGAAGGCCGATCCGCCACCGGAGCCGGCACCCGCCCCGGGCCGTGTCTCCACCCTGGACCCGGCCGACCCACCCCGATATGCCGGAATGATCGTCAGCGGAATTCGCGCACCGTATGCAGTCGGTGGCAGAATGTGGCCGGGTCGATATGCGTGGCGCGCATACCGGCATCGCCGGAAACGGCTTGAATAGACGGGCTCGACCCAGTCGCCCACGAACGGCGAGGTTGCCGGTGACACCTGCCAACTGCCCCCGCTGCGGGGGACGCCTGGCGCGCGACAACCACAGCGGACGCTGCGCCCACTGCCAGGCCGCCGAACGCGACCGGCTCACCGCACCCCCGGCCGTGCCACCACCCTTCTGGGACCACCAGCCGGTACGCGCCGCGCTGGCCCGACGCCACCTGGGGCACCTCATCCGGGCCTACCGGCACCACCCGTACCACGGTCGGCTGCCGCTCACCCAGTCCGTGGTGGCCGGGTGGCTCGGCATCACCCAGGCCCAACTCAGCCGGATCGAGAACGGCCCCGCACCGATCCACCTGGACCGCCTCACCCACTGGGCCACCCTGCTGCGCATTCCCGAAAAACTGCTCTGGTTCCGGCTGCTCCGCAAAGGTGCGGACCCGGCTCCGGTGGGCTGGGCCTCTTCCGCACCGCATTCACCCGACGAGAAGCCGGGTACTTTGGACGCATCACCCTATGGGGAGGTGGTCACCACGAACCGCCGACAGTTCACCACTCTGGCCGCTCTGGTCGGTCTGGGCTCCAGCGACCAACTGGACCTGCTCACGCGATCCGTCGACGCCACACCCGCCATCGGCATGGACCATGTGCGGCTGGCCCGCAGCGTGGTGGATGATTTCCGACGGGCGGACGCCGTCATCGGCGCGAACGGTCTTCGGGAGGTGGCGATTCACGTCCACGCCCGCCTGTCGGAGTTGGCGGCGAAGGCACGCTACAGCCGTGATGTGGGTGAAGCCCTCCAGAGTGCCCTGGCTGACCTCGCCATCGAAACCGCCTGGCTGGCGATCGACTCCGAGCACCGGGCCACCGCCCGGCCATACCTCAACGAGGCGATCACCCGCGCACGGATCGCCGACGACCCGCACGTCGAGGTACGTGCTCTCACCCAACTCTCGCTGCTGCTGCGGCCGGTGCAGCCGATCGAGTCGTTGCACTGCGCCGAGGCCGCCCTGCGCAACTCCGCCGGTTGGGCCACCCCACGCCTGCGGACGCTGCTGCATCTGCGCCGGGCGCACACGCTCGCCGAACTCGGTGACGCCAGCGCTCACGAACGCGCCATGGCCAAGGCCCGGCACGAGTTGGAGCGCGGCCCGCACGAGGACGACGAAGGCTTCGTGCACTTCGTCAACGAGCAGGAGGTGCAGGGCATCCGTGGCCTGTCGTACCTAGACCTCGACAAACCCGACCGCGCGGCCGAGGCGTTCCGGTCGGTCGCCGAGCATCCCTCGCCACAACATCGGCGCAACCAGGTCTATTACGCCGTCCACCTGACCGAGGCGACCCGCCGGCAGGGAGACATCAACGAAGCTGCGCGAATGGCCCTCGATGTGCTGCCCGCCGTGCGGCGGCTGAACTCCCAGCGAGTCACGAAGCATCTGGGCCAGATCAGGTCCGACCTCGGTCGACTGCGGCAACCAACAGCGCCGGTCCGAGAATTCACCCAGGCATATGACGAGCGGATCGCCCCATGATCGACAAGCTTGTCCTGGAGACCATCAACGCCGCGGAATCCGAGGAGCGCACCGACGATCTCGTCGCCCTCTACGTGGAGATCTACACGGACGCCGGGGAGTTCTACGGTGAGGACCGGTACCGACGCCAACTCACGCTGCACCGCCAGCGACCCGGGTGGCAGATGGTGACGGCAACGGTCGACGGCGAACTGGTCGGCTACATCTACGGATTCCCACTGGCGCCGGACACCAAATGGTGGAACGGCATCGAGGAACCGTATCCGGCGGGCTTCACCGAGGAGGACGGGCGGCGTACCTTCGCCCTCAGCGAGCTGCTGGTCCGCCCCGCCTGGCAGCGCCAGGGGATCGCACGGGCGCTACATGACGAACTCGTCGGTGCCCGCCCTGAGTCCCGAATGACCCTGCTCGCCCGGCCCGACAATGCCCCCGCCCAGGCGGCCTACCGGTCCTGGGGCTGGCAATGGGTCACCTGCCTACGCCCCGCCTGGGGAAACGCCCCCCTCTTCGAGGTCCTCATCCGAGAGCACCGATAACCCGATGTCCTACGTCGTCTCACCCTGTTCGGGCAGGTTCGCCAGCAGCTCACCAATGGCCTGGGCGTATTCGGCAAGTCCGATCTTTTGGGCGGCGGCCAGGCTCATTTCCAGCACCGAATGGGCCTTATCGGTGATGCCCGCCCCTGCCAGCAGTCGCCCGAGGATGGGGCCCACCGGTCGACTTCCCGCCGTGGCAGACGGTGTGCTGGTACTTCATCCGCTGGAGGAAGACGACTTCACCGAGCGGATCCTCGTCGCGCTGCGCCGAAGGGTCCGACCTGCACGATGTGCCACAACTACGCTTCGGCCAACAACACTGCATGAACACCCGTGAGCGCCTCCCGGTCCGCCCTCAGCGGCACCATCGCCCAGCCTCGATGACAGATCCATCTCACAAACCAGTTCGTGATCGGTGGCGTCTCGGGGCGGATCGTCACCGCCGCCGCACCCAGCGGCGAGCTCGCTGACGGTAAGCCACCGCCCGTGATGGAAGGGAGTCCTGTGGCCGTCGCCGATTCACTGCTCGGAGGTGTGCCTGAGCGCTACTACGTCCACAACGAGAACCGCGGTGAAACCCTGCATCGGTCCGCGCCGGAGGCCATCCAGCGGGACGTGATCGCCCTTGAGGTCAGCGAAGGTGACCACGTGCTGGAAATCGGCACCGGCACGGGATACTCCGGCGCGCTCCTCGCCGCCCGAGCCGGCACGTCCGGGCGCGTGACCAGCGTCGACATCAGCGACCACCTCGTCACATGGGCGAACCGGCTGCACCACCAACGCGGCGTCACCACGATCACCTGCCACGTTGCCGACGGCATGATCGGCTACCGGCCAAACGCTCCCTACCAGCGAATCGCGGCCTGGTGCACGCCCCCACGGCTGCCCAGAACATGGGTCGACCAACTCGCCCCAGACGGACGCATCGTGGCCTGCCTTCCCATCGCCGCGCAACCATCCACCACCCTGGTCGCGACCATCACCCTCACCAAGGGACAACCGCGAGTCGAAACGGTGACCTTCGGCGGCTACGCCCAGAGCACCGCTACTGCCGTGGAAGACGCCCTGACCATCCCCGCCCGCTGGGTGGACTACCGCGTTGACCATCCCGAACTGGCCTGGATGTCCATCGGCTGGCGCGACGATGACGACCCGCAGCACACCGGTGCCCGCACAGCGCTCAACCTGCTGCTCGACCCCGACCACACAGAGACCTACCACCGCGCGCCCTTGGACTGGCTGTCATGGACGGCCTACTCGGTCATCGTCGGCGGGCCACAACGCAGTCTCACCGCCCTGGGCGACGGCAGGCGCGGCATCGGACACACCACCGCAACCTCCGCCGCCGTGATCCTGACCGATGGCACCATCCTCGCCGACAGCGCAGACTCCCCGTCCCTGGCAGCGCTACGGACCTGGCTACAACGATGGGAACAAGCGGGACGGCCAAGCGCCACCTGGTTCGACGCAAGCCTTCTACCCAACGACGAGAGTGATCCTCCAGGCTGGGATTTGCGGATCACGGCCCCGCGCCGGTAAGTGACCCCCGCTCGCCACAGCCACGTGGTCGAATCCGCGCACGCTGACGAATCCCCGGCTTCCGGTTCGCCCCCTTGTCGACAAGCCGACAGGCTTCGAGCCTCGGCGAGCGCGTCGCCGCTTCGCCGAAACGGCGGGGTACGCGGCGGTCGGAAGCCGCCACTTCGGCGTAACGGAGTCGATCACCACCCCACCCGACGGCAGCGCGGCTCAAGAGGACCCGACAGGATTCAGCCGGCGCGGCACGCACTGGTTGTCCAGGTCGGTTCCGGTGAGTTGGGGGAACTGGTTGGCGCACCAGCGGGCGACGGCCTCCTTCGAACTGCCCGGTGGGAGGGCGAGGGTGATCCAGAGCGGCTCGCCGCCGTACAGTTGCTGCCGCCCGTAGTCCGTGCTCAGCAGCAGAATCACCCGGGTCTCGCCGTCGAACCTGTTCCGTAGCTCAAGATGCTCGGCCAGGATGTCCTGCGCGTAGAAGGTGTGTGAGCCGTTGGCCGCGATCTGGTTGCGGTCGACGATGCCCACCGTCTTGGAGGCCAGTTGGGCGACGTACTGGCCCGCCAGGGAGACCGTCGGCAGGTCCTGCTGGCGGAACTGGTCCAACTGGGCCAGGGCCAGGTCCTCCGGATCGTCGAAGGTCGGCTCAGCGGGTTCGGTCGTCGGGACGAACGACGGTTCCGGCAGCCCCGCATCCTCGGGGGGAGGGTAGTGCGGCCCCCCAGCGGGGAAGTCGGGATAGGAGGTGCCGGTCGAGGTGTCGTCGTCGGTCGACCCGACCGCGACGACGAGCGCCACGACCATCACCAGCAGGGTGACACCGGCCGCCGCGACCGCCTTGCCCATCGAGATTCCGCTCGACTGCGGGACCACCTGGCCGGAACTGACCCACTCACCCCGCACCGGCGGCTGAGGGGTAGCGATCCGTCCCGGCCCGGTCGCCTGCGACGCAGCCGGGCCGCCGACCGGGCGGCTCGACTGCGGCCTGCCGGCGGGTGACTCCTGCGGCCTGCCGGCGGAGGACTCCGGTGGCAGCTCATCGGCCAGGTCCCCGACCAGGGCACGAACGTTCCAGATGATCCCGCCGTCGGGCTGTTGATCATTGCTCATCTGATTCTCCTGGTCAGGTGTCTCCCGGGACGATCACCCGGCGGCGGCCACCGGCAGCCGGCGTACCGGCGGCACCGGAGGCACCGGCGGGAATCGCCCGCTCCCGGCCCCAGGCCCGCAGCTCGGCGATCTCCTCGGGATGGGTACGGCTCATCGGGTTGGTGTTGACGAAGGTGTCCACGACGAACTCGGGCCGCAGGCTGGCGGCGCCCTCGGTGTGGACGGTGTATCCCAGCTCGCGCAGCGCCGCCTCGATGTCGGAGCCGGCGAAGCCGTCGGAGGCGGCCACGAGCCGACCGACCAGTTCCTCGTCCGGCTCGGTGCGCAGGTAGCGGCCGTGGTAGAGCCGGATGATCTCCGCCCGTTCGGTCTCGTCCGGCAGGTCGACGAAGAAGAGTTCGTCGAAGCGCCCCTTACGCAGCAGCTCCGGTGGCAGGGAACGGACGTCGTTGGAGGTGGCCACGACGAACACCCGGGACCGTGACTCCTGCAACCAGTACAGGAACTGTCCGACCATGCGCCGGCTAACCCCGGTCGAGTCGTACTGCCCGGACAGGCCCTTCTCGATCTCGTCGATCCAGAGCACACAGGGCGCGGTCCGGTCGGCCATCTCCAGGGCCTCCCGCAACCGGGCCTCGGACTGCCCGACGTACATGCCGAGTATGGCGGCGAAGTCGAGCCGGTACAGCGGTAGCCGCCACTGGGCGGCCACCGCCTTGGCGGAGAGGGACTTTCCGCAGCCCGGCACCCCGACCAGCAGCACCCCCCGGGGTGGGCGCAGCCAGGTCTCCCGCAGGTCGGAGAGCATCACCTTGTGGCGGAGGTCCAGCCAGGTACGCAGCTGGTGCAGACCGCCGATCAGGTGGTCGGCCGCTCCCAGCGGGACCCGTTCCAGGCCGGCCAGGTCGGAGAAGTGCTTGTCCTTGACCTCGGTGAGCCGATCGAGATCCTCCCGGTGCAGGCGTCCGGCCGTGGCGATGGTGGCGAGGATGTTCACCGCGGTGCCCTCGGGCACCCCGACCAGGAACTGGGCGGCGCGTCGGGCGTCGGCGGCGGTCCAGTCGATGGTGATCGCGCCCTGCTGCTCCTTGAGGAAGCCGACCACGATGTCGTACATCTCGTCGACGTTCGGCGGCTCCAGGGTGATGCTCATGCCCAGCCGTTGCAGCCCGCTCCACAACGGGGTGTCGGTGATCAGGACGATGCTGCCGGAGTGGTCGTCGGCCAGTCGGGCCAACTCCGCCAGGTGACGGGTGACCGGGGAGTCGGAGTCGAGCATGTCCGGGTCCACGAAGGCGGTCGTCGCCTGTGCCCGCCGGGTGAACTGACTGGCGGCGAAATCCATCGCGGCCACCAGCGACCGGTCGTCCTGCAGGGAGTTGTTGGTGCGCAGGTCCCGCAGGCCGGTGGCCCGGGTGTAGATGGAGAAGGGCAGGTTGACCCGACGGGTGCTGGAGGCCACCTCGCGCAGCAGCCGCACGGCGCGTACCTGCTCGGGGGTTCGGATGCCGATGAGGGGGACCCGTGCGGCGATGTAGCTGTCGAGGTCCCGGCGGGCCTCGTCGTAATGGGACAACGGGCGCTCCTCAGGTCGGTCGTACGGGAGGATCGACGATGATCCGGCGGCCTGGACGGGCCGGGGCGGCGGCCCAGCCGGTCCCGGCGGCCGAGCGGTCCGGCACGGTCAGTGGGTTGTCCCGCAGGGTGCGCAGTCTGGCCTGTACGAGCCGGTCGTCGAGCCCGGCCCGGCGGGCGTCGTCGATGCCGTCCTCCAGGGCCCGCTGGACCAGCCGGATCTGTTCGTCGACCTGATCGCGTAACGCCCGCGTCAGCTTCCCGGGCAGGGCGGGATGACCCGCGACGGCCCGGATGGCGGCCAGTCCGCGCCGGGCCTGGGTCAGGGCACGGGCCGTCTCGAACTCGTCCCGGGTCGCGGCCATGGCGTCGATCAGCCCATCGGCCCAGGTCTGCAAGCGGTGCGCCAGGGCATCGGTCAGTCGGGTGACCAGCCGCAGCCAGACCTCCGCCGGGTAGTCCTGCTCGACCAGGGTCGGCAGGTCCGGCGGGTGGTGGGCGGAGCCGGCCCGCCACTGCTCAAGGAATGCGGCCCACCGCTGGTAGCCGCCGTCACCGACCAGCACCGGTCAGCCCTGCCGAGGGCGGCGGATCACCATCTCGCCCGGCGGCATCGGCTCCCAGTCAGGCAACCCCTCGGCGATCCGGCGTACCCGATTGGTTTTGCGTTGACGCGGCGGTGTGGGCTGCCGGGCCCACGGCACCACCTCAGCTTCGACGGGCCCGTCCGGGGTCGGCTCGGCGGCGCGGTCGGTCGACGACATGTCAGTTCTCCTCCAGAGGGTCGACCGCGCGTCGCTCGTGCGGGTTGCGGGGTGCGCCCGCCGTGGCGAGGTTGGCGATCAGCTCTTTCACCTGCGTCTCCTTGCCGTCGGCTGCGCTGAACCGGCTGGTCCAGTCGGTCAACTCGGCCGCGGCGGCCCGCAGCAACAGCACGGACTCCTTCTTGGCCTCCGCCACCTTTCTCCGAGCCTTGTCCTGGGCGGCGCGGGCCTTGTCGGCCTCACCCTTGAGGTAGACCAGCCAGGCGACCCCGCCGAAGACAGCGATCACGATGCCCAATCCCACGTTGCTGGCGGCGGCGACGAACAGCAGGACGAGAATGAGCACCACGGCCGGCACGATGAGCTTCTGGCCCCACCGGAAGGCCAGGGTGTTGAGGTACGCCTGCGCGTACCGGTCCCAGTGCTGGTTAAGCGACCGTTCCAGGGCGTCCATCGGCTGGTCGAAGGAGCCTGTCCAGGCAGGTGGTCGGAATCCGGCCAGCCCGGCGCTGCCGCTCAGGTCGAATTGCACCTGGACCTTCGCGGGCATTGCCAGGCGGTAGTCGCGGGTGAAGGCGGTGTGCGCCTCGTCCATCCAGACATGGCAGAAGGCCACGGCAAGCCGCTGGGTCTGCGTAGACACCCCGATGTCCTCGGGTTCTAGTGCCGACTGGGTCTGGATGGTCAGATAGTCGCGGGTGTCGTCCAGGGTGGTGGTCTCGGAGCGGGCGGTCTCGGCCGCCGCCAGGTCACCACCGGCCCGGACGATCGACTCGTTGGCGGCGAGTTCCCGACGCAGTGGCAGTTCCTCGTGGTCGTACTCGTCGACCAGCCGGTCGAGGATGTCGTCGATGGCGTCCTCGATGCGGCTGTTCGGCGGCGCCTCCGCGTCCATCAGCGCGGTGTACCGGTCGATGATCGACTGGTGGGCCTCCGCACCGGCCAGGACCCGTTGCAACTGGGGCCACTGGGGTGACGCGGTCGCCAGGCGGGGAAAGTCCTTGGCGAGTTCCTCCACCCGGACGTGGGTCTCCATCTCCCGGCGCCAGCGGTTGACCTGGGCGACCATCGACTCCTTGTCGTCGAGCAGCAGGCGACGCCAGGTTTCCAGTCGGTCCCGGACCACCTCCATGCCGGCCGGTCCGAAGGCGCCCTGGGCGATGGCCTCCAGGATCACCGCGAACTCGCGGTTGAGCGCCTTGGGGTCCTGCGCGTCGAGGTAGTGCCGTAGCCACCGGGCGGCGCTGGTCAGCCGCCCCTGCCGACGCAGGACGAGCATCATGAACAGGGAGGTGCGATGCGGGGAGCGGCGGTACGCCTCCTCGACCGCCCGGACACACAGCTCCGGATCGTCGCCGGCCCAGGAGGCGAGCGCGACCAGCACGGGGGCCAGCCAGTAGCGGGGGGTCTGCACCATCAACTGGTCGCCCACCGCCCGGACGGCCTCCTCGCTGACCAACCCCAGGTCGAACGACTGGAGCATGCCGACCGCGGTCCGGCGGACCACCTTGTGATGGCCGAACTGATGCTCGAGGTCACCCTTGAGGGTGTTGATCGCGATCTCGGCGCGTTGCAGGTTGGCGGTCCGTTCCGCTTGCTGGACGAAGCGGAGGAAGTCCGCGCGCAGCGCCAGGAGTTCCTCCCTGGCGACCTGCTGCTGTTGCCCGAGTTGGACGACATGGTTGCCCACCAGGCCCAGGGTGCGGTCGAGGTCGACCAGCATCCGCTTCGCGTCACGGACTTCGCTTCGTATCGCGTTCAGTTCGGACATGATTCTCCGGCTCAGGTGTCAAAGAGGGGAGGGGCGAGCGTTCCCGGTATCGGAGTGAAATGTGATTGATGGTCCCACGGACGGTACTGGTAAATGTCCTGACGGCTACTTCGACTGAAGGGACTGAATGAGTGTCCAAACGGGTGCCGGAAACTGTGTCCGGGTCAAGCTGATCATTCATGGTCGACTGACGTTCGGCTGATCGTCGGCGGCCGGGAGGCTGGGGTGTGATCGCCCCGCAGGGCGGTGTGGCGGGGTGGCGTCGACCCGTCGGGCCGAGGGCTGGCCCCACCTCGGCCGTTTGCCGCCGTCCGAAGTGGGGCCAGGGTAGTCGTTCCTCTTGTTGCCTCAGGCTTGAGCCTGACACGCCCTGGCCTGCCGGATCCCGCATTTCTACGGGATTCCCGTGACGGGGTCGGACCATCGTGGGGGATGTCCGGGTTATCCGGCGGCCGGCCGGAATCTGTCGACTGGGCGACACTTCCGTTCCCGTTCCAGCGGTTTCGGTGATGATCGGAGCCCGCACCGGAAACTCGTCGTTCGGGTGCATCTAGACGCCAATTCTCCTGGCATCCCAAGAGCGTGACATCAGGTGCCTCGAACGGCCCGGCAGTGCGCCGTTGTCGGTTGCCGACCAATGGACGAACGGTGGATTGGAGGGGCGATGACCGGGAACCATTCGACACAGCCGGAGGAGGATCGGCTGCGACCCTCCGAGGTGCTGGCTCGACTGTCGCTTCGACCGGACCAGGTGCGAGGGGACGACGATCCGGATTCCACCTTCGGCGTCGGTACGGTCAGCTGTGGTCGCCCGCTGATCTTCCCGGTGCCGGTCGAGGATCTGCCGGTCGAACTGCGCCGCCGGGCGCAGGCCTCCGGACGGCACTACTACGGGCTGCTGGTCGCCTTCGACCTGACCGAGCCGCCGGACGCCCGGCGCTACACCTCGGTCCGGTTCGAGGTCACCCTCGACGACGAGGAGTCCCTGGCGGTACGGCTGGACCGGGACGGCGGCACCCTCGGCCTGAGCTACACCGCCGCCTCCCCGTCTCCGTTGACCCCGGCCGCCGACCTGGCGATCCACGCCGCCACCACCCGGCAGGGCTGGCTGCTCCGCCTGGCCCCCCGCTCCGGCCGTCCCCGAGCCTGGTCCTTCGGCCTGCACCGGCACCGGTTCGGCTGGACCTACGAGGACCCCTCCGGGGCGATGTTCCTGCCGCTGACCTACGGGATGCACGCCCTGATCGAGGTGCCCCCCTCGACCCGGTTCCTGTCCGGGCGCATCGGGCTGCGGGTGGAAACCCTCGGCACCTGGCGACAGCGGCCGGTACGCCGATCCGCCACCCTGGTGGACTCGATCGCCTTCGGCGAGGCCCTGCCGGAGAACCCCGTACCGAGTGGCGCGGCCGTGCGACTGTGCCTGGCCGCCGACGTGACCGGCTACAGCCGCCGACCGAACCACTTGGCCGAACGGACCCAGTCCTGGCTGGTACGGGCCCTGGCCCAGGCCCGCGCCAACGCCGGCCTGGACGAGGCCACGGTCGTGTTGCAGGCCCAGGGCGACGGGCAGTTCGCCGTCCTGCCGGTGGGCATCGACGAGTCGCGGGTGATCCCGGACCTGGTCGAGGGTCTGGCCGAAGCCCTGCGCCGCACCAACCACGGCCTGAGCGCCGAGGAACGGGTACGCCTGCGGGTAGCGCTGCACCGTGGCCTGATGAAACCGGCCGACAGCGGCTGGGTGGGCACCGCGGCGATCGCGGTGCACCGGATCCTGGACAGCCCACCGCTGCGGGCCGCCATCCGGGACACCCCGACCGCCGACTACGTCCTGGGCGTACCCGACCTGCTCTACCAGGACGTCATCCGGCACTCCGCGGTTCCTCCGCTGCCCCACCAGTTCACCGAGATCACCATCGACCTGCCCGACAAGGGCTTCGTCGAACACGGCTGGCTGCATGTGCCGGTGGGGAGCCGATGATGACCAGGCGGGTCTTCGCGCTGCTGGTCGGGATCGACCGCTACCAGGCCGTGGGCCCGCTTCAGGGATGCCACAACGACGTGCTCGCGGTGCGGGACTATCTGCGGGTACGCGCCGGGGTGAGCGACCCGCAGGCCATCCGGCTGCTGGCGAACGAGGATGCCACCCGTGAGGCCGTCATCGCGGGCCTACGCGAGCACCTGGGCCAGGCCGGGCCGGGCGACACCGCCCTGTTCTGGTTCAGCGGGCACGGCTCCTGGGCTCCGGTGCCGGAGGAACTGTCCCACCTGGAGCCCTCCGGTCAGATGCAGACCCTGGTCTGCCACGACAGCCGACACGACCAGGTGCCGGACCTCTACGACAAGGAACTGCTGCTGCTGTGCGGCGAGATAGCCGCCACGGGTGCGCACCTGGCGGTCGTGCTGGACAGCTGCCACTCCCACAGCGGCACCCGTGACCTGGTCCGCTACGCCCCCGCCGCGACCACCCCGCCGAGGCTGGAAGCACTGCTGCCGCAGTTGCGCCAGGTCCTGACCCGGCCACCCACCCAGCATGTCGCACTGGCGGCCTGCCGGTCGACCGAGACGGCCGGGGAGACCTGGGCGGACGGACGGGCGTACGGCCTGTTCAGCTGGTCCCTGCTGAGCGCCATGCGCCGGCTGGCTCCCTCGACGACCTACCGCGACCTGCTGGTGGCCGCGCGATGCGAGGTGGAACGCCGGTCCCGGCAGCAGGTCCCGCAGTTGGAACCGGTCACCCCCGGCATCGCCGACCAGCCCTTCCTGGGTGGACGGATCACCCTGCCCGCCATCGGCATCCGGATGCGTAGGGTCCGGGGAGAATGGGAGATCGATGCCGGCTCCTGCCACGGGTTGTCCCTGGCCTCGGCCGAGCAGGACGTCCGGGTCGCCGTACCCGGGACACTGCTGCGGGAGGCGCGGATCATGCGGGTCCATCCGGAACGCAGCGTGGTCGCGCCGCTGGGCTGGGAACCCGACGAGGACACCCAGTACCCGGTGGTGCTGAGCCGGGTCCCGATGCCGAGGGTCACCGTGGCGGTCGACGGGGCGACCGACCCGGTGCTCACCGCGCTGGCCTCGGCCGGGCCGGGGGGAGGACCCTCTCCGCACGTACGACCGGTCGAGGGCGGTGCCGACCTGCTGCTGGAGGTACGCCAGCCGGACCGGGTGCACATCCGGGACGCGGACGGGTTCCCGCTCTGCCCGGAGCTGCCCCTCGACGACGGCGGTCGACGGGCCGTCCTGGCCCTGGAACACCTGGCCCGGGTGCATCAGGTCAAGGCCCTGGTGAACCCGATCTCCCGGCTGACCGGAGCGGTCGGCCTGGAACTGGTCGAGGCCCGCCCGGGTGAGCCGGCGGCACCCGCGCACCGCCCGCCCCTGCTGCCGGGCGGAGACGGCACCCTGCATCTTCGCTACCGGTGGGAGCAGGGGACCTGGCGACCCCCGACGGTCTTCATCCGGTTGCGCAACGACAGCGACCGGCCACTCTTCTTCGTCCTGCTGAACATCACCGAACGGCACCGCGTCCACGCCACCCTCTTCGCCGGGGAACATGTCGCACCCGGGCAGGTCGGGGCGGCGCTGTACGGCCGAGCGGTCGAGTTCACCATGCCGGCCGGCGATCCGGTGCGACCGGGAGCGCGCACCCGGGACTGGCTGCTGCTGCTCGCCGCCGAGGAACAGTTCAGCTCCGCCCCGTTCGAGCTGCCGGCGATCGAGGACATCTGGCGCGACCGGAGGCGTACCCCACTGGCCGTCGCCGGTCTCCTGGGCCGACTGGGGTTGGCCGCGGTGCACCGGGACGCCGGTGCCGCCGGCGCGGGCGCCAGCGACTGGATCACCCTGGCCGTGCCGGTGGTCACCGAGGTGCCCGCCGGTCGCGGTGCCCAGCTGGCCGGTGAGCGTCGGTGAACGGCTACGAGGAGACCGAGGAGGTACCCCTCGACGACTGGATCGCCCACCTGCGGGTGCTTGCGGCCGCCCCACCCCCCGGGGAGGACCCCGCCGAACTGGCCGGGCTGCTCGGGCAGGCGTACGGCGAACGCTACGCACGCGACCAGGACGAGGATTCCCTCCGGGCCGCCATCGTCGAGTTCGACCGGGCGTTGACCCGTGCCCCCGACCACGAGCAGGCACCGCTCTGGCACTGGGCGAAAGGCATGTCCCACCTGGAACGGACCTGGCTGGACGACGACCGCACCGACCACGAGGGCGCGGTCCGGCACCTGATCGAGGCGTACCGGGGGTGGCCGCCGGACGACACGGAACGCGAGGACGTGGCGGAGAGCCTGCTGGAGTCGATCTGGAACCGGTACCTCTGGCGGTACGCGCAGAGCGAGACGCCGCAGGCCACGATCGAGTACGGCGTCGAAGCCATGCAGGACCTAGAGGTCGTGCTCTCTGCCCCCTCGGGTGAGGAGTCCACGGCGTACGCCCGAATGCTGCTGGGTGTGGTCCTGCTGAACCGGTACGACCACGCCGGCCAGGAGGTACCGGACCTGGATCAGGGGACCGCCCTGCTGGCCGAATCTCTGGCCAGGCTGTCCCCGGACACCACCCCCCACTACTTCCTAGCCTGCACGGAACTGGTCGCGGCCTACCTGGAGGCGGCCGGCCTGCGCGAGGACCGCATGAGCCTCGAGTCGGCGATCCAGTTCGTCGACCGGGCAGTGGCGGCCTGCCCGCCCGGGCAGGCCATGCGGCTTCACCTGCGCCGCCACCAGGCCGAGGCGTACGCCGCCCGGTGGCGTCTGGACCCGGATCCGGCGAACCTGACCCGGGCGATCGACTGCTGGCGTGCGGTGTGTGCCGACGATGACGATCCTGCCTGCGGAGTCGCCCTCGCTGAGCTCCTGCACGCCCTCGGCGACCTCGACAGCCTCACCGAGGCGGTCACCCTGTTGGAACGGGCGCTGCCCTCGGCCCCCCGGCCGATGTGGGTGTGGCGACAGCTCGGTGAGACCTACCTGGCGCGCTGGGAGACCGCCGAGGTGCCGGGCAGCCTGGAGACCGCCGACCGCTGTCTGGATCGCGCCCTCACCGAGGGGGGAACGCCGGACCAACTGCTGTCGGTGCACGCCACGCGGGTGGTCGTCGCCAAGGCCCTGCTGGAACACGAGTCTGCCCGGGACCCCGACCGCGCTCCACCCAGCCTGCACCGGGTGCGGGAGATCCTCGATGAGGGGGGCCACGCACTGGATGACGCGACCGAGAGCAGCACACGCGACCGAGCGCTGCTGGCCACCGTACTGCTGAGCACCGAGCTCGGCCATGCCGTGGAGGCGCTGGTCGAGATCGACTCGCCGAGGTTGCACCACCTGTTGGCCGTGGGGCGAATGGTCGGTGACGACCCGCCTGCGGGCATGACGGTGATGCTGGACTTGTCCGAAGCGATGCTGGAGCAGTTCGACCAGGTCACCGTCGGCAGAGGCGCCGCAGGCGACAGCCTGCGGACCTTCTTGCGAGCCGCTGCCGACGAGACGGTGACCAAGGCCGACGCAAAACTCTTCCGGGCGATGTTGCCGCACTTGCTGCATACCCGAGCAGCACGATACAGGGATGACCGCTCGCACCGCGCCGCGCGCGTCATAGCGGCCGACCTTGCGCGCGGCGAGTCCCCGACTGCGGTCGTCGTTGAGACGCAGGTGGTGTCGGCCGTGATGGCGGCACTTGGTTCGGGGCGTATGGGGGATGTGGAGGGCATGCGGACGGCGACCCGGCGAGCCGTCGCGTTGCGGCGTCGACTCGGCCCGTCGCGGCTGAACGCGGCCCTGCTGGATCCAATGGTCCACCTCGTTGAGGACCTGGTGGCCAACCTCGACGGTCGAGAGATCCGGCCGCAACCGCCGGTTCCGCTGCCACCGGGTCCCCTCACCTACGTCACCAGCCTCTCGGTGCTGGCCGGCGCGGTACAGGTGATGGCGGCTATCCGGCGTCTCGACCTCACGCTGCTGCGCCAGTGGGCAGACCATCTGACCGACCTCGCCGGCCGGTTCGAGCAACGCCATGTGATGCGGGTGGCCAGCCTGGCGACGGCCGCGAAAGCCCAACTCCCCCTGGCGCGCCTTGGGCAGCGGCAGGCCGCCGTTTCCGCCGTCGCCCTCTTGGAGCAGGCGACGGCGGAGACGGCGACCGACCTGGCGATTCGGGTCGAACTCGTGCACGACCTCGCGTACGCCCTGCGTCTGGCCGGTGACCCGGACCGGGCGCGGACCCGGCGGCTCGGGCTCGACGGCCTGCACGGCCGCGCCCGGCGGGTGCTTCTGCAGGCGGGTACGGATCACGCCATGGCGACCGCCCGGCAGGCCGCCGCGACCGCGACCACCGTCGTCCGGTGGTGCCTCCAGGACCAGGCCGACGACGACCTGGTCGCCGCCCTCGACGCGGGGCGTGGTCTGGTCCTGCACGCCGCCACCGCCTCCCGCAACATGGCCGACCTGCTGGAGGAGGCCGGGCAGGCCGAGTTGGCCCGGGAATGGCGACAGACCAGAGGACTGGGCCGCGACCAGCTCACCGGCGACCCCCTCGGTGCGGTGTTCGCCGGCGAGGAGGTCCCCGACGACCTGCGGTTGCGGGTACTGCATGCCCTCGACCTGACCACCCACGGCCCGCTGGCACAGGTACGCCCCGACGAGATCAGCAGCGCCCTCACCGAATCGGGGGCCGACGCCCTCGTCTACCTGGTGCCGGCCGCGCACCCGGTGCCGGGCCTGGCCGTGGTGGTCCCCAGGGTCGGCCAGGTCGAGATCCTCGAACTACCCGACCTGGCGGCCGACGACAACGCGCCGGTACGCAGGCTGCTGCGAGCCGCCTTCGGCACCGACCTCACCGAGTCGGGGAGCCGAGCACCCCGAGATGCCGGTCCGGTCGGCGGGCCCCGTGATGCCGGTCCGGTTGGCGGGCATCGTGCACCGTCGGTGGGAACCGCCATCGACGACCTGTGCCGGTGGGCCTGGCGGGCGGCCATGAGTCACCTGGTGGAATACCTGCGGCCGCCGGGTTCGGCGAGCCCGGCCCGGGTGGTCCTCGTCCCGATGGGCGTACTCGGGTTGGTGCCCTGGCATGCCGCCTACCGCGAGACTGCGTCCGGTCGCCGCTACGCCGTACACGACCTGATCGTCTCCTACAGTCCCTCCGCCCGGCTGCTCTGTTCTGCCGCAGCGCGTCCGGTACAGCCGGTCCGCTCGGCGTTGGTGGTCGGGGATCCGCTCGGTGACCTGCCATTCGCCGGCATCGAGGCCCAGGCTATCCACGGACGGTTCCACCCCGAGGGTCGCTATCTCGGCGGACCAACCGACGACCCGGAGCACCTGGCACGCCCGCAGGCCGTCCTGGAGTGGGTACGCACCGTCGGGGCGGGATCATCCCTGCTGCACCTCGCCTGCCACGGGCGCGTCGACCCGGCCCGACCAGCCGACTCACACCTGGTGCTGGCCGGTGGTCTGCTGCCGGCCCGTGAGCTGTTGGAGGTTTCCCGGGTGGCCGCCCTCGACCTGGGCCAGGTGTTCCTAGCCGCCTGCACGACGAACCTCGCCGGTGGGCTACCCGACGAGGCGTTCAGCCTGTCCACCGCCTTCCTGGCGGCCGGCGCCCAGACGGTCTTCGGCTCCCTGTGGTCGGTGCCCGACGTGGGCACCTCTCTGCTGATGTACCAGGTCCACCACTTCCTGCATCAGCAGGGATGTGCACCGGCCGAGGCGTTGCACCGGGCCCAGTTGTGGATGCTGGACCCGCACCGTGCCCCACCGGAGGGAATGCCGCCGGAGCTGGCCGTTCATTGTTCCCGCGTCGACAACGCCGCGCCGCTGGCCTGGGCCGCCTTCACCCACCTGGGCCGATGATCCGGTGTCGGTGTCGGTGTCGGTGTCGGCCAGGTCTGCGGTGTGCCGCCCCGCTGCACCCGCGATCGCCCACCTGCGGGCGGTACGGGGCAGGGCTAACGCGAGATCTTGGACAGTTACCGCTAGCGCGTAACGCCAACTGTCCAAGATCTCGGGCGGATGGTGTTCGGAGGCCTCCGGAGAGGCCAGTGGTCACGATCCGGGGTGTTCTGGAAACCCCGCAGCATGGGTGGCATCCACCAACTGTTGAAGGTGACCGAGGACGACTGCCTTCCGCCCGGTGTCGGGAAGCTGTGCCTCGCCCGCCGAGACCAGGCCGTTGCGCAGATGCCCGATGATCTCCTGTTGCGCGGAGCCAGGCAGCTCGTGCAGCCACAACGACCCCAGGTTGTTGTCCACGATCTCCTGTAGCTGCTCGGCAATGGTCCGGTCGGAGAGGCGGGAGATCAAGAATTCCAGTGTCCAGTCGAAGAGCCCTCCGGTGGCGGTCCAGCCCACCCCGGGCCGGAGCACGATGAGACCAGCCTCCACTTCCCCACGATAAAGACACGCGGAGCAAGACCGCGATCGGCGATGAAACGCTCGACCTGCGCAACCTGCGCGCTGTGGTCGGCGTTGTGGGCGGTGCCGGTCAGGGTGCTCACCCGTGCCGACAGGGCCCTGGCCCGCTGGGCCCGGTCGGCGAATGACGTCTCCCACTCGTCGAGGCGGCGTCGCGTGGCGTCCAACGCAGCCTCGTCCGCCCACATGCGAGCCTCCCCGGGACGCCGCCGACCGCCAGAAGCGAGATCGTCGTCACGTTACCAACCGGTCGCGCTGCGTGCTGCCCCGCGCGGCCGGGTGCCGAGGTGCCCGGGCGGGGTGGGCCAGAGGTCCCGGTCGGCCGGGTCGGGCAGCACTGACCTGGCCGGTGGCATCCGGAATAGCGTGAACTCGCAAGACTTACAGAGGAGGTCGTGATGCGGGCCTGGCAGGTGGAAGACGTGATGACGAGGGACGTCGCCACGGTGGTGGAGCAGACGCCGTACCGGAAGATCGTCGATCTGCTTGCCGAACGGCGGATCAGTGCGGTGCCGGTGGTGGACGACTTCGGGCACGTCCGGGGTGTGGTGTCCGAGGCGGATCTGCTGCACAAGGTGGAGTGGATGGGGGAGCCGCACGAGCGGCGGATCTTCGAGGGTTCCCGGCTGCGCCGGACCCGCCGTAAGGGTGAGGCCGGCATCGCTCGGGAGCTGATGACCGCGCCGGCGGTGACCACCTCCCCGCACACCTCCCTGGTGGCTGCGGCCAAGCTGATGGACCGCGAGCAGGTCAAGCGGCTGCCGGTGGTGGACGACCTGGGTCGGGTGGTCGGCATCGTCACCCGTTCCGACCTGCTGCGCGTACACCTGCGCCCGGACGCGGACATCCGCCACGACGTGGTGCAGGAGGTGCTGCGTCGGGTCCTGGCGGTGCGCGCGGGAGCCGTCCGGGTTGAGGTACGCGACGGTGTGGTGACCATGCGCGGACGGCTGGACCGCCGCTCGGCGGTGCACATCGCGGGTCGGCTGGCGGCCCGGGTGAGTGGTGTGGTGGAGGTGGTCAACGAGTTGGATTACGACTTCGACGACAGCGAACTGCCTCCCGTCCCGTCCTTCCCGGTGCAGCCGACCCGCGTGTAGGCCGGTAGCGCACTCGGCCGGGCCCGACCGGAAGACCCCCGTGGTCTCCCGGCCGGGCCCGACCTGTCTCGCAAGCAGCCACGGAAAGAGCAGGTCAGACGCCGTCGAAGCCGGCCAACCGGAAGGCCACGAAGCCGAGCAGGGCCAGGGGGAGGGCGGTGGCCAGCGCGAGCAGCCGGGACCGGGCGGTACGGCCGGCGAGGACCACGACCAGGATGGCCAGCCCGACCTTGATCAGGGCGTCCCAGAGCGGGTCGATGCCGTAGTTGGGGTGGTTGATGCGGCGGGCGTTGATCAGGGCTTCGGCCAGGAGCACCGCGCCGGGCAGGGCCAGGCCCACCGTCTGCCACCAGCCTCGGCCGCGTGCCCAGACTCCGCCGACGCCGAAGATCACTCCGGCGAGGACCCCGAAGCTCATCCAGAGCAAGGAGGTGGGTGCCCACAGGATCGCCCAGTCGTCGCCCTGGATGATCGCCGCCGCCAGGTAGTAGCCGGGTACCGCGATGACGAGCGCGGCGGCGCCGCCGAGGGCCGCCCGCACCCAGCCGGTACGCACCCAGTAGCCGAAGCCGAAGGCGGCTACCGCCCAGACCGCACTGGAGTTGCCCAGCTCGGCGACGGGATAGGGCAGGAACTTGATCCAGATGAAGTCGAGGATGCCGAGCAGCAGTCCGCCGAGCACGGCGGTGAGCGCGACGGTGCGGTGCGTGGGGTGGGGTCGCATGATCCAGGAGCATACTGGGTATGCACGAGGTCCGTGGCGGCCCGGGGGCGGTGGTCGCGGCACCTCGGGGTTCGCCGGGCGTCAGCGCACCGAGGCGCAGGTCAGCGCAGCGAGGCGTACGCCAGCGGGACCCTGGCCCCGTCCCAGGCGCCGGTGAGGGTGGCGGCCGTGCCGGTCGGTGCCTCGCCGCTGGCCGCGTCCGGTCGGCGGACCAGGGTCAGCTGCACGGTGTCGGTGACGATCAGGGTCAGCGCCCCGTCCTCGACCCGGCGTACCTCGCCGACGGCCGGCACCTGGATCCCGCCCGGGTCACTGGTGATCTCCATGCTCGGCGGGCGCACCTCACGGTGGCCGTCGACCTCGTAGTACTCCTCGGCCTGCCCGCTACCGGCCAGGACGGCCTCGGCCAGGGCGGCGGCGTACACCCCGTCGGCGCAGGCGTCGTAGATCCAGCGGGTGCCGAGGACGGAGTGCTCCATGGTGCCGAGCAGCCAGGCGTCGGCGCCCGGCAGCGGTGCCCCGCGGTAGGTCAGCGGCACCTGGTGCACCGGGCCGGCTCCGGCGCGCACCAGCAGGGTCTCGATGCCGACCTCACCGGCCGGGTCGTCGAACCGGTACGCGGCCACCCGCACCAGCTCGGCGGCGGCGTCCCCCTGGTACCAGTCGCGGCTGGGCAGCCAGGCGGCCACGAGTTCGAGTCTGGTGGGGCGGGCGTGGGCCCGGTGCAGCAGCGCCATGCGGGGCATCGTAGGCCTGTTGGCGCCCCGGCGTGGTCCCGTGACGGTCAGGGTGTGTGCGGCGACGGTCAGCGGGTAACCGAGGGCTCCCACAGGGCGAAGCGAGGGGAGGGGCCGTGACGGATCTCGGCGCGCAGGTCTCGTACCTGGTGCTCGCCGACGGCACCGCGGTCTACGCCCCCGACTCGGCGTACCTCGGAGTGGTCGAGCATGTCGTCGCCGACGAACGGCAGGACATCTTCCACGGGGTGATCGTCAAGCTGCCCCGGGGCCAGGACCCGCACCGCTTCGCCCACCGCGACCAGATCGCCGCCCTGCACGAGCGGGGGGTGGTGCTGTCCGTGCCGGCCGGGCAGTTGCCCGAGCTGAGCGCGGACCGGCCGGCCGAACAGGTCGAGGAAGCCGGCGACCCGGTACGGCTGGGGCTGCGGCGGGCCTGGGAGTGGCTGGTCCGACCGCGCTGACCCCCGGGCTGCGTTGACCCCCGGGCTCAGGCCGGTTCGGTCTCGGCGTGCAGGGCCTGCTCCCAGATCGAGGACATCTCCTCGAAGGCGTGCTCCATGATCTGCACCATCGCCCGGCGGGCGCTGTCGCCGTCGTGTCGCTGGATCCCCTGGGCGACCTCGGCGTGCAGTTGGAGGGCCTGCTCGTGCGGGTAGTGCGGCATCAGGTGGTAGTGATGCCGACCGATGAGCACCTCGGCGACCAGGTTCTGGAGTTTGACGAACATCTCGTTGCCGGAGGCCCGCAGCACCCGCTGATGGAACTCGATGTCCAGGCGCAGGAAGCGCTCCTCGTCACCGGCCTTGCCGGCGGCCCACATCTTCGCGGCGAGCCCGACCAGCTCGCTGGCGTCGTCGTGGTCGACCCGTTGGGCGGCCAGCCAGGCCGCGTGCGGCTCGATGGCGGTACGCAGCTCGGTGATCGAGCGGATCTGGGCGATGCGCCCGGCCGAGGCCAGCCGCCACCGGATCACCTGGGGATCGAAGACGTTCCAATGATCGGCCGAGCGGATCATGACCCCGACCCGGCGACGGGTCTCGATGAACCCCATCGAAGCCAGCACCCGTAACACTTCGCGGACCACCGATCGGGAGACCGCGTAGCGGTCGACGAGTTCATCGATGTTGAGCACCGCGCCGGCGGTCAGCTCCCCGCCGCAGATGGCGGTGCCGAGGTGGTCGAGGACCCGTCCGTGCAGCCCAGCCTCGACTGGGGCGGCCTGAGCGGGTGCAACCCCAGATGAGGGCACAATCACGTCTCGGATCGTATCAGTTAGGAGTACCCCTTGTATAAGTCTGCTTTTTCGGCCTAGCATCCGGACGTTAAGCGGATGTAAAACCCCGTTGTCGTGTCCGTTCCCCCACGGTCGCGACCAACACAGAAGGAGAGACGGACGTGGGACGTCGGTCGAAAATCGGGATATCTCTGGCGATGGTGTCCGCCCTGACGCTGTCCGCCTGCGGCAGCGGTGACGACAGCGGCTCCTCGGACACCGTGCGGGTCACCCTGGTCAACCATGTCTGGACCGAGAACATCCGGAAGGCGTTGCCGGAGTTCGAGCGGGAGACCGGCCTCAAGGTCGAGGTCACCCAGCTCGGTGAGGACCAGCTGTCCGACCAGTACAACGTCAAGCTCAACGCCGGTTCCAGCGACATCGATGTGATGATGTACCGCCCGCTGCAGGAAGGCCGGCTGTTCGCCAAGAACAAGTACCTCGCCGATCTGACCGACAAGGCCAAGGGCAGCAGCGACTTCGACCTAGCCGACTTCCAGGCCGCCCCGCTGAGCGCCACCACCTACGAGGACAAGGTGGTCGGCGTGCCGATCATCACCGAGCAGCAGGTGCTCTACTACCGCAAGGACCTGCTGGAGAAGTCCGGCTTCAGCGCCCCGCCGGCGACCCTGGACGAGCTGAAGACCCAGGCCGCGAAGATCCAGGCCGACAACCCGGGTGTGGCCGGCTTCGTCGCGCGTACCGGCAAGGCCGCCGCGGTCACCCAGTTCTCCAGCTTCCTGTTCAGCTTCGGCGGCGACTTCGTCGACGAGTCCGGCAAGTCCGCGGTCAGCACCGACGCCGCCAAGCAGGCGTACGCGTACTACGGCGGTCTGCTGCGGGAGCACGGCCCGGCAAACATCAGCACCGACATGAGCTGGTCCGAGGCGATGGCCATCTTCACCCAGGGCCAGGCCGCCTTCTACCCCGAGGCGAACTCCCTCTACAAGAACGCCACCGACCCGGCCAAGTCGAAGGTCTCCGAGAACGTCGGGTTCGCGCCGTTCCCGGCCGGCCCGGCCGGCTCGAAGCCGTACAACGTGCCCTCCTGGGGTCTGGCCGTCAACGACGCCTCGAAGAACCAGGACAACGCCTGGAAGTTCATCCAGTGGGCGGCCGGTAAGGCGCAGACCCTGGAGCAGCAGAAGGCCGGCGTGCCGGGTGCCCGTACCTCCGTGTGGGAGAACCCCGAGGGCATCGCCACCTACCCGAAGGACATGGCCGAGGCGATCACCGTGAGCCTGGCCAACGGTGTCGGTCACGACCGTCCGGTGGTCGAGCGGGTCGCCCAGGCCCGCGAGATCGTCGGTCAGCCGATCGTCGACGCCATCACCGGCAAGGACGCTGCCGCCTCCGCCGAGGCCGCCAACCAGGCCTTCCAGAAGTTCCTGGACGACGAGGCCCGCTAAGTCCGGGCACGGGGGTGGTGGGGGCGTCGCCCCGCCACCCCCGTCCGGCCTCCCCCTCACGGAGATCTGATGCCAGCTGTAACCGCACCCAGCCGGACGCCACGCGGCGCCGGAGTCATGCCCGACACGCCCGGCTGGGCCCGTTGGGCCAACGACCATCGCAAGTGGCTCTTCGCGGCCCCGGCCATGGCCTTCGTCGCCGCGCTGATCATCTTCCCGCTCGCCTGGACCATCTACCTCAGCCTCACCGACTCCTCGGGGTCCGTGCGGGCCGAGTCGGAGTTCATCGGACTGCGCAACTACCTGGACGTGCTCAGCGACACCGACCGGTTCTGGCCGGCCGTGGGCCGGACCGCCGCGTTCACCGGTGCCGCGCTCTTCTTCGAGGTAGTGCTCGGCATGGCGATCGCCCTGCTGCTGTGGCGTCCGTTCAAGGGCGAGAAGTGGGTCCGGGTCGCGATCCTGCTGCCGCTGGTCGCCACCCCGGTGGCCGTCGGCATGATGTGGCGGCTCATCTTCGACCCCAACATCGGTATGGCCAACCAGATCCTCGGCTGGGTCGGCATCGGCCCGCAGCCCTGGCTGGCCGGGCAGAACAGCGCGCTGGCCACCACCATCTTCATCGACATCTGGCAGTGGACCCCGATGGTGGTGCTGATCCTGCTGGCCGGTCTGACCTCGCTCTCCGACGAGCCGCAGGAAGCGGCGATGATCGACGGCGCGAGCACCTGGCAGCGGTTCCGGCACGTCACCCTGCCGCTGCTGATGCCCACCGTGATCGTCGCGGTGCTGCTGCGCGGCATCGACGCGCTGAAGACCTTCGACATCCTCTACGCGACCAAGGGCCGCGGCGGCGGTTCCTTCAACGAGGTGGAGACGCTCAACGTGTACGCCTACGGGCTGAGCTTCGACTACAACGAGTACGGCCTCTCCTCGACGGTGCTGATTCTGTTCTTCCTGATCATCATCGGTGTGATGTGGCTCCTCACCTCCCGTAAGAAGAAGGAGGCCGGACGATGAAGGCAAGCGCCGGGTTCCGGGCCTTCCGCGCGGTGGCCCTGGTCGTCGTCGTGCTCTCCCTGGTGGCGCCGCTGGTCTGGATGGTCGCCGCCTCCTTCAAGACCAACGTCGACATCTACGACTCCAGCAAGGCCCTGGTCTTCTCGCCGACGCTGGACAACTACAGCACCGTCCTCCAGCAGGCGAACTACATCCAGTTCATCGGCAACAGCCTCTGGGTGGCCTTCGCCGCCACCGTGCTGTCGTTGCTGCTCGGGGTGCCGGCCGCGTACGCGATGAGCCGGTTCAACATGCGCAAGTCGGCGCTGGTGGTGCTGATGGCCCGGGTCATCCCCGGTGTCTCGCTGCTGGTGCCCTGGTACTACGTCTTCTCGAACATGCGCATGGTCGGCGGTTTCACCGTGCTGATCCTCAGCCACATGTTCGTCTCGCTGCCGTTGATCGTCTACATCATGATGGGCTTCTTCGACGGCCTGCCGGACGAGTTGGAGGAGGCCGCCCAGGTCGACGGGCTGACCCCGATCGGAGCCTTCCGGCGGGTCACCCTGCCGCTGTCGGTGCCGGGCATCGCTACCGCCGGCATCCTCTCCTTCATCTTCTCCTGGAACAACTTCATGTTCGCCCTGGTGCTCTCCGGCGCGGACACCAAGACCCTGCCCGTGGCGATCTTCGACTTCGTCGGCTACGCCAGCATCGACTGGGGCGGTCTGATGGCGGCGACCACGGTGGTCACCCTGCCCATCATGCTCATCGCGCTGTTCGTGCAGAAGTACATCGTCTCCGGACTCACCGCAGGCGCGACGAAGGGCTGAGCACCATGACCACCATCTCGCGCGTCGAGACCTTCCTGGTAGCACCCCGCTGGCTGTTCGTCCGGGTGGAGACCACCGACGGCCTCGTCGGCTGGGGCGAGGCCACCTGCGAGGGCCGCTCGGAGACCGTACGCACCGCCGTGGAGCAGCTCAGCGAGCTGCTGATCGGCCAGGACGCGCTGCGGATCGAGGACCACTGGCAGGTGATGACCAAGGGCTCCTTCTACCGGGGCGGCCCGATCCTGGCCAGCGCCGTCGCCGGGCTGGACCAGGCCCTGTGGGACATCGCCGGCAAGCGGTACGGCGCCCCGGTGCACCAGCTGCTCGGCGGACCCGTCCGAGACCGGATCCGGGTGTACGGCTGGGTCGGCGGTGACGAGCCCAGCGAGGTGCGCGACCAGATCGCCGCGCGGGTGGAGTCCGGACTGACCGCGGTGAAGATGAACGCCTCCGGGCGGATGAGCCCGCTGGCCACCGTCGCCGAACTCGACGCGGTGGTCCAGCGGGTGGCCGCCGCCCGGGAGGTGCTCGGCGAGCACCGGGACGTGGCCGTGGACTTTCACGGCCGGTTCACCCTGGCCAACGCCCGCCGGGTGGCCCCGCTGCTGGAGCCGTACCGGCCGTTCTTCCTGGAGGAGCCGGTGGTGCCGGAGAACTCCCACCTGATCGGGGAGTTCGTCCGCTCCACCACCACCCCGGTCTCCACCGGGGAACGGCTCTACAACCGGCAGGAGTTCCTGCCGGTGCTCCAGGCCGGTATCGCGGTGGCCCAGCCGGACCTGTCGCACGCCGGGGGCATCACCGAGGTACGCAAGATCGCCGCCCTGGCGGAGACCTTCGACGTGCAACTGGCCCCGCACTGTCCGCTGGGGCCGATCGCCCTGGCCGCCTGCCTCCAGGTCGGGTTCGCCACCCCGAACTACCTGATCCAGGAGCAGAGCATCGGCATCCATTACAACCTCGGTGCCGAGGTGCTCGACTACTGTGTCGACCAGCAGCCGCTGACCTTCGTCGACGGGTACGTCCAGCGCCTCACCGCACCGGGGCTGGGCATCGAGATCGACGAGCAGGCGGTGCGCGCGGCGGACAAGCGGGGTCACGCCTGGCGCAGCCCGATGTTCCGGCACCCCGACGGCTCGTACGCGGAATGGTGATCATGACCGACCTGCTCACCACCGAACTCACCGCCCAGCGGCTGCTGGCGATCATCCGGGGTACGGACACCACCGCCGCGATCGCTGCCGGCACCGCCCTGCTGGCCGAGGGGGTGTCCATCGTCGAGGTGGCCCTGACCACCCCGGGGGCCCTGGACGCCATCGCGGCCATCCGGGCGGACGCCCCCGCCGGCACCTTGGTGGGTGCCGGCACGGTGCTCACCCCGGCGGCCGTGGCCGACGTGGCGGCGGCCGGGGCCCAGTTCGTGGTGACCCCCGCCGTGGTCGACTCCATCCCGGAGGCGGTCCGGCGGGGCCTGCCGGTAGCCGCCGGGGCCCTCACCCCGACCGAGGCGTACACCGCCGTGCGGTGGGGGGCCAGCGTGGTCAAGCTCTTCCCGGCCTCGGTGGGTGGTGCGGGATACCTGAAGGCGCTGCGGGACCCCTTCCCGGACATCGGCTTCGTCGCCGTCGGTGGGGTGGGCCTGGCCGAGCTGCCCGGCTACCTGGCGGCCGGGGCGATCGCGGTCGGGGTCGGGGGTCCGCTGGTGGGCGACGCCGCCTCCGGCGGCGACCTGGACGCCCTGCGGGAGCGGGCCCGCGCCTACCGGGTGGCGGTCCGCGAAGCGGGGCCCCGGTGACCGTACCCGGCGTGGAGGTGCTCACCCTGGGCGAGGCCCTGGTGTCCCTGCGCTCCGCCGGCCCGCTGGCCCTCGGTGGTCCGCTGACCATGCACCTGGCCGGGGCGGAGACCAATGTGGCGATCGGGCTGGCCCGGCTCGGCCACCGCAGCGCCTGGGTGGGCCGGGTCAGCGACGACGAACTCGGCGAGTTCGTGCTGCGCCAACTGCGGGCCGAGGGGGTGGCCACCGAGGGGGTGGCCCGCGACCCCGACCGGCCCGCTGGAGTGATGTTCCTGGAACGGCGCACCGCCGACCTGACCCGGGTGCGGTACCACCGGGCCGGTTCGGCCGGCTCCGCCCTGCGCCCCGACGATCTGGCCGGGCCGCTGGCCGCCGGTGCCCGGGTGCTGCACCTGAGCGGCATCACCCCGGCCCTGTCCGACAGCGCCCGACAGGCCACGGAGTACGCGGCCCGCCAGGCGGCCGTCGCCGGGATGACGGTGTCGCTGGACGTCAACTACCGGGCCCGGCTCTGGTCCCGGGACGCCGCCCGCGCCGTGCTGACCCCCCTGGCCGGGTACGCCTCGATCGTCATCGCCTCCGCGGACGAACTGGACCTGGTCGCCGAGCCCGGCACCGACGAGGCCGGGATGGTCGCCGCCCTGCTGGACCGGGGGGTGCAGACCGTGCTGGTCAAGCTCGGTTCCGACGGGGCCCGCGCGTACACCCCCGAAGGGGTGCGGGAGATGGCGGCGGTACCGGTGACCGCGGTGGACACCGTCGGCGCCGGTGACGCCTTCACCGCCGGTTACCTCTCCGGCCACCTGGACGGCCTGGACCTGCCCGACCGGCTGCGGCGGGCGGTGGCCCTCGGCGCCTTCGCGGTCACCGCGCACGGTGACTGGGAGGGTCTGCCCCGCCGTGACGAGCTTTCCCTGTTGACCGGCAACGCCGCCGGCACCACCCTCCGCTGACTGCGAGAAAGGCACCCCCTCGTGAAGATCGTCGCTGCCGACGTCATCGTTTCCAGCCCTGACCGCAACTTCGTCACACTGAAGATCACAACAGCGGACGGCATCACCGGTCTGGGTGACGGCACCCTCAACGGCCGGGAACTCTCCGTCGCCTCCTACCTGCGCGACCATGTGGTGCCCCTGCTGATCGGGCGGGACGCGCACCGCATCGAGGACGCCTGGCAGTTCCTCTACCGCTCGGCGTACTGGCGGCGCGGCCCGGTCACCATGGCCGCCATCGCCGCGGTGGACGTGGCCCTGTGGGACATCAAGGCCAAGGCCGCCGGCATGCCGCTCTACCAGCTGCTCGGCGGTGCCTCCCGCAACGGCATCATGGCGTACGGTCACGCCTCCGGCCGCGACGTGCCGGAGCTGTTCGACTCCATCCGCGCCCACCTGGAGCAGGGCTACCGCTCGATCCGGGTGCAGACCTCCGTGCCCGGCATCAACGCCGTGTACGGGGTGGCCGCCCAGCCCAGCTCGGACGGCAAGCGCTACGACTACGAGCCGGCCCAGCGCACCCCCCTGCCCGCCGAGGAGGACTGGGACACCCGCGCCTACCTGCGGCACCTGCCCGGGGTCTTCGAGGCGGTCCGCAACGAGTTCGGCCCGGAGCTGCCGCTGCTGCACGACGGTCACCACCGGATGACCCCGATCCAGGCCGCCAAGCTGGGCAAGGCCCTGGAGCCGTACGACCTGTTCTGGCTGGAGGACTGCACCCCGGCGGAGAACCAGGAGGCCCTGCGGCTGGTCCGGCAGCACACCACCACCCCGCTGGCCATCGGCGAGGTGTTCAACACCGTGTGGGACTACCAGACCCTGATCCGGGAACAGCTCATCGACTACGTGCGGTCTGCGGTCACCCACACCGGCGGCATCACCGCCATGCGCAAGCTGCTCGACTTCGCCGCCCAGTACCAGATCAAGTCCGGCATCCACGGCCCGACCGACATCTCCCCGGTCGGCATGGCCGCCGCCCTGCACCTGGACCTGGCCATCCACAACTTCGGCATCCAGGAGTACATGCGGCACGGTCCGCTGACCAACGAGGTGTTCCGGCAGTCCTTCACCTTCACCGACGGATACCTGCACCCGGGGGAGCAGCCCGGTATCGGGGTGGAGTTGGACGAGGAGGCCGCGGCCCGCTTCCCGTACCAGCCGGCGTACCTGCCGTTCAACCGGCTCAAGGACGGCACGGTCCATGACTGGTGAGCCGCCGACTCGCCACATAGTGGTGATGGGGGTCTCCGGCGCGGGCAAGACCACGGTGGCCCGGGGGATCGCCGCGTCCACCGGACTGACCTTCGCCGAGGCCGACGAGTTCCACTCCGAGGCCAATGTGGCCCGGATGCGGGCCGGCATACCACTGGACGACGACGCCCGCTGGCCCTGGTTGCAGGCCCTGGCCGACTGGATGACCGCCCGGCACCGGGAGGGGGTCTCCACCGTGCTGACCTGCTCGGCGCTCAAGCGCTCCTACCGGGACCTGCTGCGGCAGGGACCCCCGGGGGTGTTCTTCGTGCACCTGCACGGCCCGACCGAGGTCATCCGGGAGCGGATGTCGGTGCGTACCCATGAGTACATGCCGCCCAGCCTGCTCGACTCCCAGACGGCGACCCTGGAACCGCTCTGGCCGGACGAGCCCGGCATCGTCATCGACCTCCGCTCCACCAGCGATGCGCTGGTGGCCGAGGCGGTACGGCGGCTGGGCCTGCCGGTACTCGAGGAGACGCCCGAGCCGGTGGCGGCCGAGGGGCCGCCGCCGGAGGCCTCCGCACGATGACCGACGAGCGGTGCGACCCGAGAGGGTCGCACCGCTCATCGGTCGGGATGACGGCGGACGAAGTCCTGGTAGGTCTCGTTGGCCACGCTGGGCGGCGCACTGCCGGGAACTGCGTGACCGGGTGGCCGCCGCGGCCGAGCAGGGCACCCTGGTCTTCCAGCGCGGCGACGCCGAGCCCCGGGTGGTCAGCGACCTCGACGCGGTCGTACCGATCCTGCTCAGCTCGTACGTGCACATGACCAACAACCGACTCGGGGTGAGCATCCTCGACGAGATCTACCTGTCGTACCTGATGCGCGCCGCGTTGCTCGACGAGCCGGCGCCGGCCGGATCCCGATGACCACGGTCGAGGCCGGGCAGCAGGCCACCTGGGCCCGGCCCCGGCTGCGGTCCGAGATCGTGCTCGGCCCCGGGGTGTGGCGCGAGGGCAAGCTCGTGCACCACGTCAAGGACCCGGAGACCGGGTGGTTCTACCGGGTGGGGCCCCGGGAGCACTTCCTGATGTCCCGGATGGACGGCACCCGCAGCCTGGAGGACCTAGCAGGCGAGTACGCCAGCGCCTACCAGCGTCGGCTGGGGCCGGAGAACTGGCAGCAACTGTTCGGCATGCTGCACAAGCGGCAACTGCTGCACGGCGCTACCGATCCGGCGGCCCTGGCCGCGCTGACCTCCTCGGCCGCCGAGGGGGCGGCGAAGACCCGGCGTGGTCCGCTGTCGGCCCGGAAGCCGCTGTTCGACCCGCAGCGGCTGTTCGACCGGGTGCTGCCCTGGCTGGCGCCGGTGTTCAGTTGGTGGTTCGTGCTGCCGGCGCTGGCCCTGGCCCTGGCGGTCCTCGGGTACGTGGGGTGGCAGTTGCCGGATCTGGCCGCCGGAATCGGTGGTGGTCGGCCGCTGGCGGCGATCCTGATCGCGGTGGCGGTCACCTGGGTGATCATCTTCCTGCACGAGTGCGCCCACGGACTGACCTGCCGATATTTCGGCGGCCGGGTCACCGAGATCGGGGTGATGTGGCGGTTCCCGCTGCTGGCCCCGTACTGCAAGGTCGACGACGTGGTGCTGTTCACCCCGCGGCGGCGGGTCGCGACCGCCTTCGCCGGGGTCTTCGTGAGCATGCTGGCGCTGGTGCCCTTCGCCGCGATCCGCCTGTGGGGTTCACCCGGGATGCTGTACGACCTGGCCGGCACCATGTTGCTGTTCGGTACCGCCACGGCCGTGCTCAACCTGGTGTCCTTCCTGCGCCTGGACGGCTACCACATGCTCAGTCACGCGCTGAACCTGGCCGACCTGCGCACGGACACCTACCGGTTCTACGGCCGGCTGGTGCGCCAGGGCCCCCGCGGGGTGACCGACTACCGGACCCGTGACCGGGTGGCCTTCACGGTGTACGGGCTGGCCTCCGTCCTGTTCATCGGCACCGTGCTGACCTTCCTGATCCGCTACTGGTACACCAGCCTGGCCACCTGGCTGAGCCCCACCTGGGCCGTGGTCATCCTCACCGCCGAGGCCATCCTCCTGGCCGCCATCATCACCCACCTAACCCGCCGCCGCCCCACCCCCACCCCCACCCCCTGACACCCCTCCCGCCCGCCCTCCCCGCCCGCGCCCCGCCCTGCTTTTCCCGCCGATCATGCACTTCCCGCCGGGACATAACGCCCGAAAGCCGCGAACCGGCGACCAAAAGTGCAAGATCGACGGGGTGGGGAGGGTGAGGCGGCGGGGGTGGGGGTGTGTTGGGTGCGACACGCCGGACTCTGTGTGATTGTCTCGTTGCGACGGGTTAGGGTTCGTTCGCATCGTTGGCTGGGGAGTTGGAGACAACCGGTGACGGATCGAGGGTGGCTGAATCCTGGGCTGCTGCGGCTCGGGCTCCGGGCGGGCCGGCGAACGACTGATTCGGGCGGTCCGGTGGCGGTGGCGATCCCATCGCCCGAGGACGCGAGCGGCCGGTCCGGCGTGTCTAGGCATCCCATCGCGCCCTCCGGCTAGCGCTGGTCGCCGCCTCCCGGCCGCCCCTCGGACTTGTGTCTCATCAGGAGTTTCCATGCGCCCTGTCTCGCCGGTCAAACGCGCCCGCTGGCGTGACATCGACTGGATCACCGATCTGGTGACCGCCACCCTGGCCCCCACCACCCTGGGGGCCTGGCTGGTGCCGGATGAGCGGCGGCGTCCCGCCGTGCTGGCCGCGGTGTCCCGCATCTGGGTGGAACACGCCCTGCTGTTCGGGGACGCCTTCCTGCTCACCGATGGTGCGGCGGCCACGGTCTGGTTCCACCGCTATCGTCCGATCCCACCCCCGACGCGCTACCTGGAGCGCATCAGGTGGGCCTGCGAGGAGCATCTGGTCCGGTTCCACCGACTGGACCGGTTCCTGGCCGCGCACCGTCCGCAGGAACCCCACAACCACCTGGCGATCCTGGCGGCGCCGCCGGACGCCAACCGGGCGGGCCAGGCCGCGACCGTACTCGCCGACAGCCACCGACTGATGGACACCCACGGTCTGCCGATCTACGCCGACCTGCACAGCGAGGCCGACCGGCGGCTCTACCGGCGGCTGGGCTACCGGGAACACCACCAGATGACGCGCCCGGACGGGGCGATCGTGGACCTGCTCTGGCGACCCAGGCCGGCGACCCGGGTTGCCGCCACGACCCACCCCGGCCCCGCCGTGACCAGCGGCTGCCCGACCAGGCCCTGACCCCGCCCGCGGACGCCCGCCGTACGAACGCTGTCCGGCTCGGCTTGACCGCCGGTTGTCGGTGGCGCATCCTGCAACCCGTACCCACACCGAACCTCGACCGCCTGCGCGGTGGCTGCCGAGTAGCGGAGGTCGATACGTCCGGCGTCGATCAGTGTGACCGGCCGGCAGCCGGGCACCCGGACTGGCCGGTGATCCTCGTGTCCATGCCGTTCATGGGCATCTACCGGCCCTCGATCCAGCTAGGGCTGCTCAGTGCCACGGTGGCCCAGGCCGGGTTTCCGGTGCGTACCCTGCACGCGAATCTCGATCTCGCGGCCCTGATCGGGGCGCAGGAGTACTCCCTGCTGGCGGAGCACCGGGGCCGGCTGGTCGGTGACTGGTTGTTCTCCGTCGCCGCCTTCGGTGAGGCCGCGCCGGACGGCGGGCGAAGGCTGCCCGTCGACTTCGCCGCCGACCTGCGGCACCTGGGCGGGTCCGGCAAAGACCTCCAGGACCGACTGGCGTACCTGCGCGATGTTCAGGTGCCGGCCTACCTGGACACTCTCGTGCGGACCTTTCCGTGGGACCGGTTCCGGGTAGTCGGCTTCAGCTCGACCTACCAGCAGAACACGGCCTCGATCGCCCTGGCCCGACGGCTCAAGCAGGAGTGGCCCGAGCTGGTCACCGTCTTCGGTGGCGCCAACTTCGACGGCGAGATGGGACCGGAGCTGGTGCGGACGGTGGACTGCATGGACCTGGCGGTCACCGGGGAGGGGGAGCGGGCTCTACCCGGGCTGCTGCGGGCCCTCGCCGCCAGTACGGACCCGTTGACCGTGCCCGGGGTGCTGGGCCGGGTGGCGGGTGGGGTCGGTGGGGCTGCACCCGCCCCGCCGCTGGAGTTGCCCGACGCCACCGTGCCGGACTATGCCGAGTACTTCCAACGGATGGCCGACCTGGCCCTGATGCCGGCCGCCGGCCGCCACCGGGTGTGGATCCCCTTCGAGTCCTCCCGGGGCTGCTGGTGGGGGGCCAAGCATCACTGCACCTTCTGCGGACTGAACGGCACCACCATGCGGTTCCGGGCCAAGACCACCGATCAGGTACGGGCCGAACTGGACCTGCAGGCCCGCCGTTACGGCAGCTTCCGGTTCGAGGCGGTGGACAACATCCTCGACCCGACCCACCTGCGGGAACTCATGCCGCAGCTGGCCGGGGCGGACACCGGTTACGAGCTGTTCTATGAGGTCAAGGCGAACCTCACCCGTGATCAGATACGGCTGCTGGCACAGGCCGGGGTGACCCGCATCCAACCCGGTATCGAGTCGCTCAGCTCGCATGTGCTGCGGCTGATGCGCAAGGGGGTCACCGCCGCCCAGAACATCAACCTGCTGCGCTGGTGCCGCTACTACGGCATCGAGGTGGCGTGGAACATCCTCTGGGGTTTCCCGGAGGAGACCGCCGACGACTACGCCGAGCAGGCCGCCCTCCTGCCCCAGCTGTGGCATCTCCAGCCACCCGGCGGCGCGGCCCGGATCTGGATCGAACGGTTCAGTCCGCTGTACGCGGCGGCCCGGGCCGCGACGGATGGTGTGCGGCCGGAAAGCAGCTACGGGTACGTGTATCCGGCCGAGACCGACCTGGACCGGGTCGCCTACTTCTTCGAGCAGCCACCGACGGACGGCCTTTCCGACGAGGCGTACCTGCCGTTGGCCCGGCAGGTGGCGGCCTGGACCGAGGCCGCCGGGACGGACCCACCTCCGGTGCTCACCTACCGGTCGAGCACGGATCACCTGCAGATCTACGATGGCCGCCAGCCCGGTCGGGAGGGCACCTACACCTTCGAGGGTCCGCTGGCCGAGATCTATCTGGCCTGTGTGGATCGTCCGGTCACCCGGTCGGGCCTGCACCAGCGGTTCGGGGAACGCCTGCCGGCCGATGACATCACCGAGGCGGTGACGGAGTTCGCCGGACGCGGGCTGATGGTGCTCGACGGGCCGCGGGTCCTGTCGCTGGCCCTGCCGGCCGTCGGGGGCAGATGACCCCGGGGCGGGTCAGTCCTTGGGTGGCGGCTTGATGCTGAGCACGACCGGAGGATCCCAGGCCGGGCCCCGGGTGAAGGCCCGGGCGAACTGGTCCCGGACGGATCCGGTCGGCCCGGCCTCTACGGAGATCTCGACCGGGGAGGACTCCTCCGATCCGAGGTCCGCGACGGCCCCGGCGACCAGGACGACCCCGGCGGCAGCAGCCACCAACCTCGGCGAGCGTGGCCGGTCCCGGCGACGGGAGCCGACCTCCGCCGGAGGGTGGCCCGGATCAGGGGTACCGGTCGAGTCGCCCGGATCAGACATGAACCCTCCCGTATCGCCTCGCGGCGGTGTCGTCTCCGCACCCCGGCTGGCCTGTGGCGCAGGCCGCGAGTCAGGGTGCCCGGCCGGTCATGCCCCGTCAACCAGGGGTGGTCGGGGTCGCCGGCCTCCGGCGGTCAGCACCGTGACCGGGCGGGCATCTTATCGAGCTTGCCCAACTTCCCTCTCACCTGCGCGGCATCCGGGTGGTGGAACTCGTCGAAGATCGTCAACGCCGCCGTCCAGGCGGCGCGGGCCGCGGCAGGCTCGGCCACCGCGTGATGTAGATCACCTAGCTGGTGCAGGGCCTCGGCCTCGTAGTGTCGGTCACCGAGTTCCCGCCACAACCGGACGGCGTCCCGATAGTTGGCCAGGGCCTGGCGGGGTTGGTCGCCGAGCTGATGGATGTAGCCGAGACTGTCCCTGATGTGGGCCTCGCCGTCCTCGTCACCCGTCTCCCGCGCCAACGCCAGCGCCTCGGCGCAGTAGGTCAGGGCCGCCCGGTACCCGCCGAGCTTGGCGTGGAACCAGCCCAGGGCGTTCAGGGCATCCGCCAGGCCGATCCGGTCGTCGCACCGCTGGAACAGTGCCACCGCCTGTCGTACGTGGGGCAGAGCCTCCTGATGGCGTCCCTGCTGCTCGCACAGCCAGGCGAAGTTGAGCCGGGTACGCGCCTGACCCTGCCGGTCCCCGACCCTGGTGAACAACGTCAGTGCCGCCGTCAGATGCGACCGGGCGTCCGGCCGTTGCAGCCGGACGGCCGCCCGGCCGAGTCCTCGGTGGGCCAGGGCCAGGGCCCGTTCGTCGCCGAGCCGGCGGGCCGCCGCGAGCGCCCGGGTCTGGATCGCCGCCGAGTCGTGCCAGCGTCCGCGCCGGTCCAGATAGGTGGTCATCGCCCAGGCCAGTTGCCAGACATGAGTGTCGAATCCCTGGCCGGCCGCCAGTTCCAGGGCGGCCAGCAGGACGGTCTGTTCCTCGGTGAACCAGCGCAGGGCGGCCTGCCGGTCGGTCATCCGCTCCGGACTCACCCCTGCTGTGGCCGGTACCGGGGTGATCGGCTCCCGGGAGGGGCTGAGCAGTCGGTCGGCGCCGTGGGCACTGAGCACCAGGTGGTCGAGGAGTCGGCGTACCGCGGCCCGGCGGGCCGCCTCACCCTCGTGCCTGTGGGTCAGCTCCACGGCGTAGGCGCGGAGCAGATCGTGCAGTACGTGCCGGCCGGGGGCCTGCTCACTGATCAGGCTGCTGTTGACCAGAGTCGCGATCAGCCGGTCGGCATGGGCCCGGGGGACACCGACCAGGCTGGCCGCCGCCGGTACGGTCACCTCCGGTCCGGGATGCAGACCGAGGAGCCGGAACATGCCGGCGGTGGCCGGGTCCAGCACCTGGTAGGAGTGGGAGAAGACCGCCCGTACGTCGACCTGCCGTTCCTGAACGCTGAAGGCGTCCAGGCCGTCGCGGGCGGTGTCCAACCGGGCCACCAGCGCGGACAGCGGGAACCGGGTCTGGTTGGCGGCCCGGGCCGCCGCGATCGACAACGCCAGCGGCAGACCGGCGCACTGCTGGATCAGCTGATCGGTCGCCGTGGGCTCGGCGCTCAGCCGCCCGGTGCCCAGCCGCCCTACGAGCAGTTTCCGGGACTCCTCGGCGGTCATCAGGTCCAGGTCGATCAGGGTGGCGGCGTCGGTGGCCATCAGACCGGTCATCCGGTTGCGGCTGGTCACCAGCACCAGGCAGCCGCAGGAGCCGGGCAGCAACTGCCGGACCTGCTCGGCGTCGCGGGCGTTGTCCAGCAGGATCAGCAGCCGCCGGGTGGACAGCAGGGTCCGGAACATCGCGGACCGGGCATCGAGGCCGGCCGGCACCTGCTCCGGCGGCACTCCCAGTCCGTGCAGCAGGGTCTGGAGCACGGCCGCCGGCTCCGCCACCGCCCCGAACTGGTCGTATCCCCGCAGGTTGACGTAGAGCTGCCCGTCCGGGAACCGGCCGCGTACCCGGTGGGCCCAGTGCACCGCCAGGGCCGTCTTGCCCACCCCCGCCATGCCGGCGATCACCGCCACCGGGCTGGTCCTGGTGGCCGTCTCGCAGCCCTGGGACAGCAGGCCGTCCAGGCGGGCCAGGTCCGCCTGTCGGCCGACGAATCCCGGTACGGGATGGGGGAGCTGGGCCGGTACGGGCAGCCGGAGGCCGGTCAACGGCGCCGCCGTGCCGACCGAGGGCCCCGGCTCGTGGATCACCAGTGTCGGATCGGCGGCCAGGATCTGCTGGTGCAGTCGGTGCAGGTCGGCCCCCGGCTCCACCCCCAGACCGTCCAGGGTGTGCCGCCGTACGTCATGGAAGGTCATGATCGCCTCGGCCTGGCGGCCGGAGCGGTACAGCGCGACCATCAGTAGACACCACAGCCGCTCCCGGTACGGGTGGTCGGCGACCAGTTGGCGTAACTCCCCGACCACGGCCAGGTGCCGCCCGAGGTTCAGGTCGAGCTCGATGCGCTCCTCCAGCGCCGCCAACCTGCGCTCGTCCAGCAGGGTGCGTTCGGCGTCGAGGGCCGGACTGGTCAGCCCGGCGCAGAAGGGGCCCCGCCAGCGGCGCAGGGCGGAGTGCAGGGCGGTGGCCGCGGCCGAGGTGTCTCCGCTGTCGCGGGCCGTCCGCGCCGCGGCCACCTCCCGCTCGAAGTCCACCAGGTCCAGCCCGCCGGGGGCCACCGCCAGGCGGTATCCGGAGCCGGTCCAGGTCAGGAAGGTCGACGGCCCCCGCTTCTGCGGTGTCGGGTCGAGGACCCGCCGCAGGGCGGAGATGTGTTTCTGTAGTAAATTCACTGCATACGCTGGCGGGGTCGAACCCCAGATCCCGGTGATGAGCCGGTCTCGTTCGACCACCTTGTCGGCATGCAGCAGGAGCACGGCCAGCACCACCTGCCGCTGCACAGGCCCCAGGTCGAGTCGCCGCTCATCACACCAGACGCGCAACGGGCCCAGCACCTCGAAGCGCACGCCCTGATCCGCGATCGCCCGTCACCGCCTCCGTGAGGATCTCGCCGGGTGCCCATTCTGGTCCACGCGGGCGAACTCCAGAGGTCACTCCAGGGGTAGCTCCAGCGGCAACTTCTACCCTACCGACAAGTGGACCGTCCAGGACCCGACCGGACGGCGGCGACGATGCCGGTCAGCTTGTTGGGAAAAAGGGGTATGGATGAAGACCTGTCTGGCGGAAGTCCTCTCCGCGGAGGCGGCCGCGCTCTACCAGCGCCTGTTGGCCGCCGGCACGTTGCCTCTGCACGAGGAGCCCATGCTGCGCGACGCCGGGCCGACCCGGGAGCTGATCGAGCGGGGCTTCGCCCGGGAGCGGCATGTGGGGCGGCCGGAGTTGGTGCCGGTCGAACCGGTGCGGGCCATGGACAACGCGATACTGCTCATCCAACGGCAGATCACCGATCGGTACGAGGGCCTGCTGCGGGTACGCGAGGAGGTCGAAGCCCTGCAGCAGCACTATCTCGGCGCCAAGGACTGGGGTCGGCTGCCGGAGGACCGGATCCGGGTGTTGACCGACGGGGCGGAGATCGGTGCCCTCTCGGTCGAGCTGTGCCTGTCGGCCCGCCGGGACGTCATGAGCATCGAGACGGAGCACTTCAACCGGCCACCCGACCCGCAGTCGGTCCGCCGGCCCCCGGCCGCCGCCGTGGCCCGAGGGGTGACCTTCCGCAACATCTACACCAGAGGGGTCCTGGACCTGCCCGGCTCCGCGCAGATGTTACGGGCCTCGGTCGAGGCCGGTTGGCAGTGCCGCATCTATCCCGAGCTGCCGATGAAGATGGTGCTGGTCGACGGGCAGACGGCGCTGCTGCCGCTGGGACCGACCGGCATGGAAGGCGCCATGCTGGTGCGTACCCCGGTCATCGCCTCGGCGCTCCGGACCTTCTTCGACCTGCTGTGGCATCGGGCGGTGCCGGTGACCGGCACCCGTGAGCGGCTCAGTTTCGAACAGGACCAGGTGCTGCGGCTGCTACTCACCGGCATGATCGACAAGGCGATCGCCCGGCACCTGGGCATCAGTGAGCGCACCGTACGCCGTCATGTCGGTGCCCTCATGCAGCGCCTGGGCGCGAACAACCGGGTGACCCTGGCCGCCACGGCCGTACGCGAGGGCTGGGCCGACTGACCCCGGCCGCGCGTCACCGACGGCCCTGGTCGTCGGCGCGGCTATCGGGGCGGAAACACACACGGCACCGCCCGAGGGAACAGGGCCCGCAACTGGGTGACCGCCTCGTCGGAGAAGGTGCCGAGCCCTCGGGCCAGCACCTCGACCGGATCGAGCACACCGTAGACCAGCCCGGAGAATCCGGCCGCGGTGAGCACGGCCGACACCGGCCCGGGATCGGGCTCCACCACCAGTCGTCCGTCGACGGCCTCGAGGTGGTACTCGCCGGCCAGGAAAGGGTCGTCGACCACCTCGATGCCGACCCGACCCGCCCCGACCTCCAGCCCGCGCAGACCCTCGACGCTGAGGACCCGGGCCATCGGGGGTGGGGCGCAGGGAAAGGAGAGCACGGTCTCGACTCGGGCGGTCAGGTCGTCCAGCCACAGTTCGGGCAGCTCATCGGCGGGGACGGTCAGCACCACCTCGGAGACCTGGTCGATGTGGTGGGCGAAGAACCTCAACAGCAGGGCCCGCCCGAAGGGATCCGTGGTCAGTAGGTCGTCCGCGCGTAGCTGTCCACCCTGGCCGTCGATCCGGTAGGTCAGCATGCCGACGATGTCACCGTCGCGGCGGGCGGTCACCAGCCAGCGGGTGCCGGCGTCGCGGCCGGCTGCGCTCTGCTGCTCCGGCGGCAGCGCGAAACCGTGCCGCCGGTGCAGCAGCCGGCGCAGGAACCCCCGGTATTCGTCGAACCCCTCGGCGTACGGCTGCCAGGTGACCTCGCCGGGCAGTTCCGCCTTCAGCAGCGGTGCGCAGTCCTCCGGCCGGAAGGTGACCGTCCGGGGTTTCGGCAGGTTGACGTAGCCGAACCGGGCGTAGAACGAGGACCGGAAGGGGTACAGGGCGGTCACCACGTGCCCCCGCCGGCGCATCTCATCGAGCAGGTGGTGGAGCAGGTCCCGGCTGTGACCCCGGCGCCGGGCCAGGGGATGGGTGGCGACCCAGGCGACACCGGCCATGTCGAGCACCCGGCCGCGCAGGTTCTGCCACATCGGGATGGCCGAGGCCGCAGCCGCGACCAGACCCTCGTCCTCCACGATCATGGTGCAGTTGCCCTCGTGGTACGGCAACGCCGCGCGAAGCTGCTCCTCGGTCGTCGGGGTCGGGGAGGGGCCGAAGGCGTACGACTGCAACGGGAAGGAGGTGCGCAGTCGTTCGTCGCCGAGCACCTCACGGATCTTCACCGGCACCCGTCCCAGGTGAGTCGCCGACCGGGGCGGCTCCGCTGCCACTCGTACGGCCGGGGTGAACCTGCCGCGGTCACGGCCGTCCCCTCCGCCGTGGCCGGACCGACCTGCCGGCCGCTCGGCCCTGCGGTTGGTGCGGGCATGTCGCCTCCTCCTGCTGCCATCGCGGGCGGCATTCCGGCGCCCCGCGAAAACGGTACGGAAATCATGTACCGAGATACGGCTGTCGATGCGGCCGGTTACGGCAACCGGCCGGCACCGGCCACCGAAATCGCCATTAGGAGGCGCCGGTCTCCGCCCGGATGTCCTCGATAGGCCACTGGCCGACTTCGCCATATCGGCGTCGCCCGCCGATGTGCTTCTCTGATGTACGTCGATACCCGTGATCGGGAGTCACCCGTCGGCAACCCGCAACCAAAGGGAGCAGATGTGGCGCACCAAGAGGTAGATGTGCTGGCAGTTGGTGCCGGCCCGGCCAACCTGGCCCTGGCAGTGGCAATCGAGGAATCCGGACACACCGGCCTGGCTGCCAACACGCTCCTGATTGAGCAGCACGCGGACATCAAGTGGCAGCGCGGACTGCTGTTGCCCGGGGCGCGCAGTCAGGTCTCCTTCATCAAGGACCTGGTCACCCTCCGGAATCCGCGCAGTGATTTCTCATTCCTGAACTTCATGCACAGCAAGCGGCGGCTGGACGAATTCGTCAACCTGTCCACCTTCTACCCGTACCGTAGCGAGATCTCCGAATACCTGGCCTGGGTGGCGGATTCCCTGCGCAATGTCCGGGTGCGGTACAACGCGCGGTGCGCGAGCATCGCCGTCAACCGGGACGCCGACGGCGCCCCCCACGACTGGACGGTGACCCTGGTCGGGGGAGACACCATCACCTGCCGTGACCTCGTCATCGGGGTGGGGCGGGAGCCCCAGGTGCCGGAGGTGTTCCGCCAGTTGCCCGCCGACAAGGTCATCCACAGCAGCCGCTACTGCGCCGGGATCGCCGAACTCGACCGCGAACGGCCGTACCGGGTGGCGGTCGTCGGTGGCGCGCAGAGCGCCGCCGAGATGTTCTACGCCGTGCACGAGGATCTGCCCGCCAGTCGGCCGACCATCCTGCTGCGGTCGGTCGGCTTCCAGAACTACCAGACCAGCAAATTCGTCAACGAGTTGTTCTACCCGTCCTTCGTGGACGAGTTCTTCGACTGTGACCAGGAGTCACGGCGTCAGATCCTGGACGAAATGCGAATCACCAACTACGCCGGCCTGGCCCCGCCCTTCCTCGACGAGTTGTACGCGATGCTGTACCGGCAGCGCCTCAACGGCGACGACCGGTCCCGGGTGATGACCCTTACCGAGATCGTCACCGCCCGCCAGGACGGCGAGGAGATCGTCCTAGAACTGAGCGACCGACGGACCAGAAAGATCACCGAATTGCGCTGCGACCTGGTGCTGCTGGGCACCGGTTACCGCAACGAGCCCTCCCCGTTGTTCCGGCAGCTCGAACCGCAGTTGGGAATCGACCCCGTCGGAGTGTCCCGGAACTACCGGGTGGAGATCGACAACGCCCCCTGGGGTGCCATCTACCTCCAGGGGACCAACGAGGAGACCCACGGCATCGCCGACTCCCTGATCAGTGTGCTGGCACACCGGTCGGCGGAGATCGTCGAGGACATGGTGACCCGGCGTACCGCCTCCGGGCAGCGTCTCGGCACCCCCCAGCCGGCCGGTCGGGGGGCGTGATGGAGATCCGCCGATTCGATCAGGGCAGACTGGCCAGCGGGTACGGCCTCAACTACGAACTGCTCCTGCCGTGGCCCGAGCTGAACGCCCCCTTCGAGGGAGCCTGGTGCGTGGTGCCCCCGGGCGGCGCCGCGACGGCGCACGCCCACCACGAGTACGAGATCTTCATCGGTCTGGTCGGCCGCGGGGAGATCATCGTCGACGGGCAGCGCAGCGACTTCGCGGCCGGCGACATCGTCCGCCTGGCCCCCGGCTCCCACCACCAGGTGACCAATCCCGGTGATCAGGAGTTCACCTACTACGCCATCTGGTGGGACACCGACATGGCCGCCCGCTTCACCGACCGGCACCGGGCGGAGGGCTGAGATGGCACGCAGCATCGTCATCGTCCCCGCGCCGACCGCCAACGGCGACCTGCATGTCGGTCACCTCTGCGGGCCCTTCCTGGCCGCCGACGTCTACGCCCGGTACCGCCGGGCGGCCGGTGTCCGGACCCTGTTCGGCAGCGGGGTGCAGGAGACCCAGACCTTCGTGGTCTCCACCGCACGCCGGCTGGGGATCGCCCCGGAGACGCTGACCGAACGGGCCGAGGAACAGGTCCGCAGCTCACTGGCCGCGCTGGGTATCTCCATCGACGGATTCGCCCCGGGAGACAAGGGGTTCCGCGACTTCCTCTGCGAGTTCCTCGGCCGACTGCACGCCGAGGGGGTGTTCGAGCTACGCCGGATGTCCTTTCCCTACCTGCCTCGCACGGGGGAGTACCTGATGGAGGCGTACGTCCAGGGGATCTGCCCGACCTGCCTGGCGGACAGCTGCGGCGGAGTCTGCGAGAGCTGCGGTCACCACATCAACCCCGGGGAACTGCGGGAACCGCGCTCCACCGAACACCCCGACGAGGAGTTGACCGTACGGTCGGCGGAGATCCTGGTGCTGCCCCTGGAGCGCTACCGGGAACGGTTGCGGGCCCACTACCTCAGGCCGGAGACGGTGATGCGGCCGCACATGCGGCAGGCCCTGGGGGAGATGCTGAGTCGACCGTTGCCGGACTTCCCGATCACCTTCCCGACCGGTTGGGGGGTGCCCGCCCCCTTCCCGGAGGTGCCGGGTCAGGCGATCAACCCCGCCGTCGAGGCGATCCCGGCCGGGATCCACACCGCCGCGGTCGCCGCCGCGGCGACCGGCCACCCTCCGCAGGCCGTCGACGACCTCTGGCTGGCCGACGGTGTCACCGAGGTCGTCTACTTCATGGGCTTCGACAACACCCACCCGTTCGCCCTGGTCGGGGTAGCCCTGTTGATGGCCTTCGGTGACCGGTACCTGCGTCCCACCATGCTGACCAACGAGTTCTACGAGTTGGAGCACGAGAAGTTCTCCACCAGCCGGGGGCATGTGGTCTGGGCCCAGGAACTGGCCGCCGACACCCCGCGTGACATCGGCCGCTTCTACCTCGCCAGCACCAGCCCGGAACACCAGCGGACCAACTTCAGTCGATCCGCCCTGGCCACCCTGGCCGGCACCCGACTGATCCAGCCCTGGAACCGGTTGGCCGAGGCCCTTAACCGGTGGTACGACGCACAGAATCCACCTGCCGGGTGGACGCTGCCGGTCAGCCCGGCCGGCCGAACCGCCGCCGCCACCATGATCAGCCGGTTCACCGGGCAGGCCGAACTGTCCCACTACAGCCTGAACCGGATCGCCGAGACGATCACCGCCCAACTGGCCCGCCTGGCCGAACTGGCTGCCCGATTCGAGTCCGGCGACCAGCCCGCCACATCGGAGCGGGCCGGCGACCTCTACCACGAGGTGGAGACCTTCCTGCGCGCCGCCGCGCCGGTCCTGATCGACCTCGCCGACGAGGTGCTGGGCGCGACCGCACCCCACCTGCTCGACGGGGCCGCCGAGGCCCGGCAGGTGCACCCCCGCCGGCTGCCCCGGCTGGCCGACCTGGAGGTGGCCGCCCCGCAGCGGCCCGCCCCGCCGGCGGCCTGAGATGCCGGCCGCCACCCCGACCGGACGGCGGGTGCTGATCGTGGGGGCCGGTGTGGTCGGGCTCCTCACCGCGCTGGAGTGCGCCCGTCGCGGCGACGAGGTGACCGTGCTGGACCAGGGCCCCATCCCCAACCCGGCGGCGGCCTCCTTCGACCAGCACCGGGTCGTTCGCGCCCTGCACCTGGGCGACCCGGCGGCCACCCGGGCGGCGGCCGTCCTGCCCGGACGCTGGACGGAGCTGCAGGGTCTGCTGGCCACCCCGATCTATCGCCGGGTGGGTGTCCTGGTCGTCCAGTCGCTCACCGAGGCGACCGACAACCTGCGCCTGATGCGCGCCGCCGGAATCGAGGGCGAGCTGTTGGGGCCCCGACAACTGCGGCAACGGCTTGAGCATCTGACCTTTCCGGGGCAAGCCGCCGGTCTGCTGGAGCCCGGGGCCGGGGTGCTGCTGGCCCGTCGGGTGTTGACGGGGACGACCCGGTGGCTGCGGCAGCACCACGGGGTGCGGCTGCTGCCGTACCACCGGGTGGTAGAGGTGGATCCCGCCGCCGCCACGGTCACCCTGGCCGGGGGGTCGAGCCTCGCCGGTGACCTGCTCTTCGTGGCGGCAGGGGCCTGGTCCCGGTCGCTGCTGGCCGGGCTGCTCCCGACACCGGTGACCCTGTACCGGCAGAGCATGCTCTACCAGCGGCCCGACCCGGCGGAGTCGACCGCCTGGGACTCGACCCCGGTGGTGCTGTTGCGCACCGGCCCGCAGGCCGGAGGCTGGCTGCTGCCCCCCGGGGCCGACACCGACCTGAAGGTGAGCACTCAGGCGGTGTGCCGGCCGGTCGAGCGGATCGGCTCCCGGCGTACCCCGCCGTCGCGGCGCCGGGTGCTGAGCCACCTGCTCAGCTCGATGGTGGCCGGCGAGACGGCACCCGCACCCCTGCGAACCCGGGAGTGCTACTACCTGGCCGACCAGGCCACCGGCGGTGCCCTCCTGGCCACTCTGGGCCCCTCCTCGTCGCCGACCTGGGCGTACGCGGCCTGCGGCGGTGGCGGATTCAAAGCCGCACCCCTGATCGCCGAGAAGGTCGCCGGACTGCGCGCACCCCCACCAGGCCTGGACACCTCCCGCAGACGGGGCACGGCACATCATCGGAAGGAAGCGGTATGAAACCCCATGACGGGATGCTGCTCGTGGTTGGCAGCGGACTGAGCGTCTACCGGGAGTACCTGGTCTCCTCGGCGTCCCGCCGGGCGCGGGAGGCCGGCTACGACCTCTGGCTGATCAACGGCACCACCCCTACCTGGCAGCGGCCCTACCTGGCCGGCTGGACGGTGACGAACGTCCACGACCATGAGAACCTGGCCGCCACCGCCCGGAAGCTGGCCGCCACCCATCGGGTCGTCGGGGTGCTCTGCTGGGACGAGCCCCTGGTGCTGCCCAGCGCCATGATCGCCGCCGAGCTGGACCTGCCCGGCCTGGGCATCGACGGAGTCCTGGGCTGCCGGGACAAGCACCGCACCCGCCAACTGCTGCACGCAGCCGGGCTGACCCAACCCGCGCACGGGTACGCCACCAGCCCGGCCCAGGCCCGCGAGCTGGCCGCCTCGATCGGCTACCCGGTCGTGGTCAAACCCCGGGCCCTGGGCGCCAGCATCGGGGTGGTGCTGGCCGAGGACCAGGCCGAACTGGACCGCGCCTACCAGGTGGCGGCGCAGGCCAGCCTCGCCGGTGACCAGCCCTACCAGGGGGGCGCCCTGATCGAGGAGTACCTGGACGGTCCCGAGGTCAGCATCGACGGAGTCGTCGTCGACGGCGACTACCGGCCGATGTACCTGGCCCGTAAGCAGACCGGGTGGGAGCCGTACTTCGAGGAGATCGGCCACGTCGTCGACCCCGCCGACCCGCTGCTGGCCGATCCCGCGCTGCGGGAACTGCTGGCGGTCAGCCACCGGGTGCTCGGCATCGGCTACGGGATGACCCACACGGAGGTCAAGCTGACCCGCCGGGGCCCGGTGATCGTCGAGGTCAACGGGCGCCTCGGTGGCGACCTCATCCCGTACCTCGGCAAGCTGGCGACCGGGATCGACCCCGGTGAGGTGCTGGTGGAGGTGGCGACCGGCAACCAGCCCCGGTTCACCGTCGTTCACCGCAGGGCGGCCGGGATTCGGTTCGGCTACCCCCCGTACGACTGCCGGGTCACCGAGCTGTCCCTGCCGCAACCGGACCCGGCGGCCGGCCTGGTCTCCGCCGTGGCCATGGTCGGACCCGGTACCGAACTTCGCCTGCCACCCGGCGGCTACATCGCCCGGCACTCCTTCGTGGTCTGCACGGCGGACGATCCGGACACCTGCACCACCCGGCTGGGACAGGCGATCGGCCGGGTGCGGCTGGCGGCCGAACCCCTGCCCCCACCGCCGGAGGGGACCCCCTTCCAGATGCCGGCCGGACTGCTCGACGTCGAGGACGACGGAGCACCGGAACCACTGACCGACGCTGTCCGGGAGCGACTGTGACCCCCCAGATCGAGCAGGCCATCTACGGCCTGGTCTCCACCCCCGTGCTGCACCTCGTCGACCGGCACGACATCCTCACCTGCCTGATCAAGAACGGACCCCTGCCCGCCGGTGCGGTCGCCGACCAGTTGGGTCTCGACGGTGACACCGTCCAGCGGCTGCTGCTGGTCTGTGTGGCGTTCGGGGTCGTACGACGTGACCCGGCCGGTGCGTACCGCCTGACCGAGGAGGCCCTTCCGCTGTTCGACCGGGGCAACCCCCGGTACATCGGCGGTTTCGTCGAGCACCTGACGATCGGGGCAGCCGAACGGATGCAGCGGCTGGAGGAGTACCTGCGTCGGGGCAAGGCCGAGGTGGACGCCACCCGGGAGGGCCCGTACGACATCTTCTACCGCGACGAGGAGTCCACCCGGGAGTTCATGGACGCCATGTGGCACCTCAGCCACGGGGTGTCCAAGGAACTGGCCGCCCTGGCCGACCTGCCCGCCGCCGGCCTGCTGGTGGACGCGGGAGGCGCCAACGGACCCTTCGCGGCCGCCGCGCTACAGCAGTCTCCCGGGCTGCGGGCGGTCGTGTTCGACCTGCCGCCGGTACGTCCCCACCTGATCCGGGCGGGGCTGGCCGCCGGGGTGGCCGACCGGCTGGACTTCGTGGCCGGTGACTTCTTCACCGAGAACCTGCCGCCCGGTGATCTGGTCTCGCTGGGCTACGTGATGTCCAACTGGCCGGACGAGGAGTGCCTGCACATCCTGCGCAACGCCTACCGGGCGTGTGCCGTGGGCGGCCGGGTCCTGGTGATGGATCGACTGTTCGCCGACGATCACACCGGTCCGTTGGCGACCTCGGTGATGAACCTGCTCATGCAGTTGGAGACCCGGGGACGGCACCGGACGGTGGCCGAGTACCTCGCCCTGCTGACGGCGGCCGGCTTCACCGACTGCACGGTGCGACGGTCCACCGGCGACAAGCACCTGATCATCGGTCACAAGGCCGGTGACCCGCGCGACCGGTCCGGGGGAGACGAGGGGGCATGACACCGACCTTCGACCCGCGGCGACACGGCATCCACCTGCTCGGTCGGCCCGAGGTGATCGCCGATCCCACCGGCTACTTCGACGCCGTCGCCGAACTCGGTCCCCTCTTCTACGACACGGTGGCCCGGGTGTGGGTGTGCTCCGGGTACGCCGAGACCGCGGAGATCCTCTCCGACCACCGGCGGTTCCGTTCGGCCCGGATCCACTCCGCGCAGACCCTGACCTCGCGCGGGCTGTCGGAATTCGCCGGAGTCGGCGGGATGCTGCTGGAACAGATGATCTTCATGGATCCGCCCGATCAGGTCGAGATCAGAGCGGCGGTACGCGACCAGTTCGCCCCCTCCAGAGTGCGCCAGCGCGACCCGGAGCTGCGGGACATCGCCACCGCGATGGTCGAGGCCCTGCCGGAGCGTGGTGAGGTGGACCTGGTCGAGGACTTCGCCCAGCGGCTGCATGTCGCCCTGGCGGAGACCCTGCTGGCGGTCACCGGTCAGCCGCAGCGGCTGGTCGCCTGGGCCGACGCCTACGGTCGGCTCATCGGCAGCCTCTCCACCCTGCCGAACCTGCGGGACCGTGCGGTGCTGCCGGTCCTCGACGAGGCCATGGCCTACTTCCGGGCCGAGGCGCAGCGACGGCTCACCGAACCCGGACCGGACCTGGTCAGCTCCCTGGCGCAGGCCCTGGCCGGTCGCCCCCGCAGCTCGAACCGGGACACCGAGTACGGTCTGGAGACCGTCGCGGCCAACTGTGTCGTCTTCACCGCCGGCGGCTACCAGACCCTCACCCACCTGGTCTGCACCGGGCTGCTGCACCTGGCCGCCCACCCCGACCAGCAGGCCCTGCTGCGGGACCGCCCAGAACTGATCGACCAGGCCATCGACGAGTTCATGCGGATCGACGGCTCCAGTCAGTACCTGGCCCGCCAGGTGGCCGAGGATCTGGACCTGGCCGGGGTGGCCCTGCGGGCCGGACAGTCCGTCGTCGTGCTGCCCGGGGCTGCCAACCTGGACCCCCGCAGGTTCACCGACCCCCGAAGGCTGGACATCACCCGCCAGCAGGGCCGGCACCTGGGGTTCGGGATGGGTCGGCACCACTGCATCGGCGCACCCTACGCGCAGCGGCTGGCCGGCTGGGCGATCCTGGCCTTCCTGGACCGGTTCCCCCACTACCGGCTGGCCGACCGACCGGACGCCCTGCAGTGGGGCCCGCACGTCAACACCCGCTGCCCGGCCCACGCCTGGACGACGCTGCACCCGGCCGCCGAACCGGCCCCGGCCGCCGGTGCCGGCCTGGACCGCCCCCCACGGCCGGAACCGGTCACCCGGATCACCGCGGACCCGCAGCCCTCCGGCTGTCCGGTCACCGCAGTCGCGCCGGTCAGCCCGGTTCCGCAGGTCACCCCGATCGCGCCCGCCACCCCCGGGCAGACCGCCGACCCGTGGTACGAGCAACTCGTCACCTGGAACGACACTGCCGCGCCGCTGGGGACCCTGCGCCTCTGGCATGAGGTGTTCGCGCACCGGGCCGGGCTCGATCCGGAGGCCGTGGCGGTGCTGGACCGGGGGGTGCCGCACACCTACCGGGAGGTCGAGGAGCGGGCCAACGCCCTGGCCCGGGAGCTGCGTACCCGGGGGGTGGAACCGGAGAGGGTCGTCGGGGTGGTCCTGGATCGCTCCGTCGAACTGCTGATCGCCACCTTGGCGATCGGCAAGGCGGGGGGCGCCTTCCTGCTGGCGGAACACACCTGCCCGCCGGAGCGGCTGCGAGTCATGCTCCAGGAGGCCTCGGTGGGGATCGTGTTGACCGATCCCGCCTCGGCGGCCCGGCTGGCGGCGCGGCAACTGGCGGCCGATCTGCTCGTCGTCCCGGGCACCGGTCGGGCACCGACGGCACCGGTGACCGGGGTGGCGCCCGGCAACACCGCGTACGTCGTCTTCACCAGCGGAACCACCGGAAAGCCGAAGGCCATCGCGATCTCCCACGAGGCGGTGGTGAATCTGCACCTGGCGCAGCGGCGGGTGTTCGGCATCCGTCCCTCGGATCGGATTCTGCAGTTCCTGTCGCCCAACTTCGACGGCTGCGTGTTCGACCTGACCATGGCCGCGCTGGGTGGGGCGGTCCTGGTGACCGTGCCGCTGACGGAACTGACCGTCGGGCCACCCCTGCTGCGCACGATGCGCAGGTACGGGATCACGGTGGCCACCCTCACCCCCTCGGTGTGGGCGGCGCTGGCCCCGGACCCCCTGCCCGACCTGCGAATCGCCGCCGCAGCCGGGGAGCGGCTGCCGGCGGGGGTGCTGCGGCGGTGGGCGGCACCCGGTCGACGGTTCCTCAACCTGTACGGTCCGGCCGAGACGGCGGTGTGGGCGACCTGGCACGAGTGCGACCCGGCCGAGGAGGAGCCGCCGATCGGCCGACCGGTGCCGAACAAGCGGGTGTACCTCCTCGACGAGGCGTTGCGGCCGGTGCCGGTCGGGCAGCCCGGCGAACTGTGCATCGGCGGCCTCGGGGTGGGGCGCTACCTCGGCCAGCCGGAGCTGATGGAGCAGCGGTTCCGGCCCGACCCCTTCGACACCCGGCCGGGGCGGCTGATCTACCGCACCGGGGACATCTGCCGCTGGCGTCCCGAGGGCACCCTGGAGTACCTGGGCCGACGGGACCGGCAGGCGAAGATCAGAGGCCAGCGGGTCGAACTGGACGAGGTCGAGCGGGTTCTCCAGGACGCCCCCGGGGTGCTGCAGTGCAGTGTGGTGGAGCGGGACGGGCAACTGACCGCCCTGGTCGTGCTCGACGGCTCGACCGGGGCCCAGGATCCCGTACCCGGTCGGCAGGAGGAGATCACCGCCCACCTGGCTACCCGGCTGCACAGCGCCATGATCCCGTCTCGATTCGAGTTCCTCGACGAACTGCCCCGGACCCTTACCGGCAAGACCAGCCACGAGCAGCGGGACCCCGCTGTCCGCGAGCCTCTCCCACCCACCACCGCGAACCCCCCGGCACTCCCGCCGGTCCCGACCCCTGCGGTCCCAGCACCGGCGGACTCGACGCCGACGCCGCCGGCTGCCGTGCCGCCCTCGGCCGACCCGCAGACCTTCACCCGGCTGACCCGGCTCACCTGGCGGATCGCCCGGATCTTCGCGACCAGCCTTCAGGTCCCGCAGCACCGGATCAGGGCGGACTCGGACTTCTACTCCCTCGGCGGGGACTCCCTGGCCGGCGCCGAGCTGCTGGCCGCCCTGGAAGCCGAGGCAGGACTGCTGCTCGACGTGGAGGACCTGTTGATCAAACCGACGCCGGAGGGCATCGCCACCCAGCTCATCGGTCGACCCAGGATCGGAGCACCGACATGAGCCCGGTAGCGGTACGACCATCTTTGGTGACCCTGCACGAGCCGCCGAACACCGACACCACCGGGACGGTGGTGCTGGTGCACGGCACCCTGGATCGGGCGGCGAACTTCCGTACGGTGGCCCGTCACCTGCCCCACTGGCGGGTGGTCGGCTGGGATCGGCGGGGCTGGGCCGGCTCCCGCGACCTCGGCGACGAGCACACCACCCTGCGGCACCATGTCGAGGACCTCTGCGAGATCCTCACCGAGATGCCGGGTGCGGTCGTCGCCGGCCACTCCTACGGTGGTCTCGTCGCCCTCTGCGCGGCGGCCCAGCGGCCGGATCTGCCGGCGGCCGTCGTGGCCTTCGAACCACCGATCCGTTGGCTGCCCTGGTGGCAGCCCGAGGTCGAGGCCGGCGGCAGCGGCAGCACCGATCCCGGCGAGGCAGTGCAGTCCGTGCTGCGGCACATCCTCGGTGAGGCGGGCTGGGCCCGGTTGAGCCCGCAGTCGCGGGCCGACCTCCAGCGGCAGGGACCGACCCTGCTGGTGGAGATGGGTGACCCCAGCCAGGACGAGGTGGCCTTCGAGCCGGCGGAGCTGTCCGTACCGGTGGTGGTCGCCGCCGGCACCCGCTCCCTGCCCCACCACCGGGAGGTGGCCCACCGGATCGCCGTGCTGGTCCCCCGGGGCGAGTTCGTCACCATCGCCGGGGCCGGTCACGCGGCGCACGTCAGTCACGCCCGCGACTTCGCCGGTCTGGTCGACCGGGCCGCGTCGCTGGCCACCGGAGAGGAGCGAAACCAGTGACCGTCGCGATCGCCGAGCGCAGTTGGCGCCGACTGGCCGACGAACTGACCGGTCGGCTCTGGCTGCCGGACCAGGCGCCGTACGAGACCAAGCGGAGCCTGTTCAACAAGCGCTACGCCGATGTCCGCCCGGCCGCGGTGGCCTCCGTGCGGACCGTGGCGGACATCCAACACTGCCTGCGGTGGGCCGGGGAGATGAGCCTGCCGGTGGTGGCCCGATCCTCCGGCCACAGCTACGCGGGCTATTCGGTCAACGAGGGCCTGGTGATCGACCTGTCGGCGCTGAACACGGTCACCGTGCAGGCCACGACCGGTCTGGTGACGGTAGGCGGCGGCACGACCATGGCGGATCTGTATCCGGTGCTGCAACAGCATCAGGTGGCCTTTCCGGCCGGCAACAGCCCTACGGTCGGCATCGGCGGGCTGACCCTGGGCGGGGGAGTGGCTGCGGTCTCCCGGGCCTTCGGCCTGACCTGTGACTCCCTGGTCGAGACGACCGTGGTCACCGCCCAGGGCCGGGTCCTGAGGTGCGACGCGACCGAGAACCCCGACCTGTTCTGGGCCTGTCGTGGCGGTGGCGGCGGCAACTTCGGAATCAACACCTCCTTCACCTTCCAAGCGCGGGAGGTCCGGGACGTCTCCGTGTTCGCGCTGGTCTGGTCGGCCTCCGACCCGATCGAGCTGCTCACCGTGCTGCAACGGATCGTCGCGCAGGCCCCGGAGGAGTTCTCCACCCGGCTGGGCCTGGACACCAGCGGCTCGGAGCCCGGTCAGGCCGGGCAGAACCTCCGAGTCTCCGCGGTGGGTCTGTTCCTGGGCCCGGCCGACGAGCTGCGGCAGCTCCTGTCGCCGGCCCTGGAGGTGGCGACCCCGGACCGATGCCACATCGCCGAGATGGACTACTGGGCGGGCGACGAGTTCCTCCGGCACGACACCTCGGCCGACCGGTTCGCCGCCCGTACCCGGGTGACCGGCGAGCCGCTGTCCGCGGAGGTGCTGGAGATCCTGGTGTCCCGGCTACGGGACTGGCCCGGCAGCGGCAACCCGGACGGTGCCGGGGTGGGGCTGTTCTCCTGGGGCGGGGCGATGAACCGGATCCCCGCCACGGACACCGCGTTCGTCCACCGCGACGCCCTCTTCCTGGTCTGCATGGACACCTCCTGGACCGGACAGGACCCCCCCGACCGGGTCGCCGCCAACCAGCGGTGGCTGGCGGAGACGTACGCGGCCACCGGCGAACACCTGCCCCATGCCGCGTACCAGAACTTCACCGACCCCGATCTGCGGGACTGGCAGACGGCCTACTACGGAGTCAACTATCCGCGGCTGGTCGAGGTGAAGCGCCGCCACGACCCGGACGACCTGTTCCGGTTCGACCAGAGCATCGGTTCCTGACAGCGGCTGCCGCAGAGCCCCACAGCAGGTCACCCGAAGGAGGAACGGCATGGCCACCAACCCCCGCATCAGCTACGACGGTCGGCGCTTCCGCAGACCCGAGGAGGTCACCGACGGCGGCGCGCCGACGGCGGTCTACCACCAGCAGGGCGACCTGGTCTGGGCGGAGGTCGCCGGTGGCGAGGTACGCCGTGGCTCCCTGGTCGGCCGGTGCGCCGAGGACGGCACCCTGGCCTTCTCGTACAGCATGGTCCTTCAGGGCGGGGAGGTGATCTCCGGCCGGAGCGTCAGCCGGCCGGAGATCCTCGCCGACGGGCGCATCCGGCTGCACGAGGAGTGGGAGCGATTCGCGCCGCGCGCCAGCGCCGGCACCTCCGCCATCGAGGAGGCGACCTGCTGAGCCCGACCGCCCTCCCACATCCATCCACTGTGTACGGCTACAGGAGGCCGGCATGACCGGTACGGCACCCGGGGTGATCGAGTCCTTCCGGGCCACCCCCCGCTCGGTCCGGTATCTGCTGGCGGGCGTCTTCGTCAACCAGCTAGGCGCCTTCGTCCAGATGTTCCTCGTGCTCTACCTGGTGCATCGTGGCCTGTCCGTCAATCAGGCCGGTCTGAGCCTGAGTGTCTTCGGCATCGGGGCGGTGGCCGGCACGGTGCTCGGGGGTGAGCTGACCCATCGTCTCGGCAGCCGCGCCACCATCGCCGTGACCATGGTCGGCTCCGCCCTGCTGATCGGGCTCATGCCCTGGGTGAGTACGCCGGGCCGCTATCCGGCGCTGTTGACGGTCACCGCGCTGGCCGGGATGGCCACCCTCGCCTACCGGCCGGCCGCCGCCGCGATGCTCAGCGACCTGATGCCCGAGCAGCACCGGGTGATGGCCTTCTCGATGATGCGGATCGCGATGAACGCCGGAACGGCGGTAAGTCCGCTGCTGGCCGCAGCGGCGATCGCGGTCAACTGGCACCTGCTGTTCTGGATCAACTCCCTCACCGCCCTGGCGTACGCCGTACTGGCGATCACCCTGCTGCCCGGTCGGAGCCGCCCCGCAGAGCGGCCGGACTCGGCCGAGGCCGGGAGCACCCCGGCGGCCGGGTACCTGACCATGCTGCGTGACACCCGGTTCCTGGTCTACCTGGCGGCGATGCTGCTCAGCTCGATGATCTACGCCCAGTTCACCGCCGTACTGCCGCTGAGCCTGGCGGCGGCCGGTCATCCCGCCGTCATCTACAGCGCCGTGCTCACCCTGGCCTCGGTCATCCTGATCACCTGCGAGCTGAAGGTCACCACGGTGGTGCGGCGCTGGCCACCGGGGATCGCCGGCGGCCTGGGCACCCTGCTGTTCGCCGGGGGGATCGCCGGGTACGGCCTGCCCGGCGGGTCGCTGACCCTGGTAGGCATCTGCACCTTCGCCCTGGTCGCCGGCATGATGATCAGCGGGCCGACCATGTTCGCCCACGCGGCGACCGCACCCGCCCCGGTCAAGGGCCGCTACATCGGGGTGGCCCAGACCATGTACGGCCTGGGATTCGCCCTCGGCCCCGCGGTGGGCCTGCTGGCCTGGAACCGGATCGGGGTAGGGGTCTGGCTCCTCTGTGCGGTCACCGGGGTGTTCTCCGCGGCCTGTGCGGCGATCGGCGTCCGGCGCCCCTTCAGCGCCACCGCCGAGCAGCCGAAGGTCGACTCCGCCCTGTCCGGGCCGCCCAGGTCGGTCCGGGGGGCGGTCCTCAAGCGCCGCTGGTAGCGGTCAGTGCTGGGCGGTCGGTGAGGGGGTGGCGCTGCCGCCCTGGGGCGCCTCGTACGCCATCAGCTCCGCGATGGCCGCCCGGTCGGCGGTCGACGGCAGGCCCCAGCCCGGGCGGTACCCGTACACCTCCCGCAGTGGGGTGGAGGTGGTCCGGCCGCCGAGGATCTCCACGGCGTCGGTGTCGATCAGAGCGGGATGTTCGACACCACAGGCCTCGGCCACCTTCATCAGGTCCCGCCGCAGGGTCTTGACGTAGTGCGCGGCGCGCACCGCCTTGGAGGCCGGGTGCAGGCCCCGGGTCAGCCAGGCGTTCTGGGTGGCCACCCCGGTCGGGCAGGTGTCGGTGTGGCACTTCTGGGCCTGGATGCAGCCGATCGCCAGCATCGCCTCCCGGCCGACGGCCACCATGTCGCAGCCGAGGGCGAAGGCGACGGTGGCGTTGTCCGGCAGGCCCAGCTTGCCGGAGCCGACGAAGACCACCTGCTCGTGCAGGTCACGTTCGGCGAAGGTGGCGTAGACCCGGGTGAAGCCCTGCTGGAACGGCAACGACACGGAGTCGGTGAAGATCAGTGGGGCGGCACCGGTGCCGCCCTCGCCGCCGTCGATGGTGACGAAGTCGACCCCACGGTCGGTGTGCCGCATCAGATCAGTCAGTTCGGTCCAGAAGTCCAGGTCACCGACGGCGGACTTGATGCCGACCGGCAGGTCGGTCTCGGCGGCCAGCAACTCCACCCAGTCGAGCAGGCTGTCGCAGTCGGAGAACTCGGCATGCCGGGACGGGCTCACGCAGTCCCGGCCGACCGGGATACCCCGGGTGGCGGCGATCTCCGCGGACACCTTGGCCCCCGGCAGCAGCCCGCCCAGGCTGGGCTTGGCACCCTGGCTGAGTTTGATCTCCAGCGCCCGTACCGGGGCCCCGGCCACCAGGTCCTTCAGCCGGGCCAGGTCGAAGCGGCCCCGCTCGTCCCGGCAGCCGAAGTACGCCGTACCGAGCTGGAAGATCAGTTCCCCGCCGTGCCGGTGGTACGGCGACAGCCCGCCCTCACCGGTGTTGTGCAGACACCCGGCCAGCGCCGCGCCCCGGTTCAGTGCCTCCACCGCCGGCCCGGACAGCGAGCCGAAACTCATCCCGGACAGGTTCACCACGGACTCCGGTCGGAAGGCGCGGGCCCGTCCCCGGGCCGCCCCGAGCACCTTCGCGCACGGCAGCCGTACCTCGTGCCCGAGGGCCGGGGCGGAGGGCGGTACGGCCCGGCCGAAGGTCCGGTGCTTGATGATCGGATAGCCGGGGGTGAACTCGATGTCGTTGTCGGTGCCGAACCCGAAGTAGTTGTTCTGCTGTTTGGCCGAGGCGTACACCCAGCGTCGCTGGTCCCGGGTGAAGGGCCGCTCCTCGTTGTTGCCGGCCACTATGTACTGCCGCAACTCCGGCCCGATCGATTCGAGCAGGTAGCGGGCTCGGCCCAGCAGGGGAAAGTTGCGCCGCAACGCGTGTTCGCGTTGCAGCAGGTCACGGGTGGCGACGGCGGCGAGCGCGGCGACGGCTGCCGGTACGGCGTGGCGGGCCCATCTCATCTCGGCACACTTTCCGCCGCCGGGCCGGATCAAACGTCCGCCGAGCTCAGGCCGGCCACGTTTCCTGCCTCAGCCACCCGGGTAGGTCGGGCCGGACGTATCACCCGCCCCCGTGGAGGACCTTTCGATGCGAGACAACTTCGGTGACGCGGTGGGGGACACCCTCCGCTCGATACTGCTCTTCCTGCCCCGCGCCGTCGCCTTCGCGGCGATCCTGGTGGCCGGCTGGCTGATCGCCAAGGCGGTCCTGAAACTGGTGGACCGGCTGCTGGAACGGGTCGGCTTCGACCGGGCCGTCGAACGCGGCGGCATCCGCCGGGCCTTGGCCAACTCCCGGTACGACGCCAGCGACATCGTCGCCCGACTGGCCTACTACGGGGTGCTGCTGCTCACTCTCTACCTGGCCTTCGGCATCTGGGGGTCGAACCCGATCTCCGACCTGATCGCCGGGGTCATCGCCTGGCTGCCGCGCGCCTTCGTCGCGATCGTCATCGTGGTCGTCGCCGCCGCGATCGCCAGCGCGGTGCGGGACATCATCTCCGGGGCCCTCGGCGGCCTGTCCTACGGCCGACTGCTGGCCACCATCGCCTCCGCCTTCATCCTCGGTCTGGGCATCATCGCCGCCCTCAACCAGATCGGTGTCGCCACCGCCGTGACCACCCCGGTGCTGATCGCCGTGCTGGCCACCGTCGGCGGGATCCTGGTCGTCGGGGTCGGCGGGGGCCTGGTCCGGCCGATGCAGAGCCGCTGGGAGTCCTGGCTGTCCCGCGCCGAGCAGGAGTCGCGCACCATCGCCGAGCACGCCCGCGCCTACTCCGCCACCCGCCGCGAAGCCGAGCAGCGCCCGACCGCCCCGGCCACCCCGGTCCCCACCGAGTCGGCGGCCCCGGTCTACCCCGACCCGGTCCACCCCGACCCGGTCACCTCCGCCCACCCGGACCCGGCCGCTCCGGTCCACCCCGACCCGGTCACCCCGGCCGCCGGTGTACCGACCGAGCCGGCCTTCAGCGCGCCGCCCGCGTCGTCCCCGACCGATGCGGCTGCTTCGCGTGGTGACCGGGCCGGTGAGGTCGGTGCCTACGACGACCCGGAGGCCACCCAGGTGGTCAGCCTCCCGGGCGGCGACAGTGACCCGACGACCCCGCTGCCCCGGCAGGACGACCCGGAGGCCACCCAGGTCACCACGCCCGCGCCGGAGGTGCCGACCCAGCGCACCGCCGACGACAGCGAGTCGACCATCATCCTGCCCCGGCCGGACGACGAGACCCGCCGCTGAGACCCACGCGCAGGGCGGGGCCCCGGGTGGGGCCCCGCCCCCGTGTCCACAGGGGGCAGCGGCGAGCCGCGCCGCCGACTACCATCGCCGCCATGAACCGGCGACATTGATGCCCTGATCGAGGCCGTGGGCCGCCGACGGATGCCGTACCCGCCCATCCGTCGTCCCGTCCCACCCGGAAGGCCTCATGATCCCCAGCACCGCCGGGGGCCGCCGCCTGGCGTCCACCCTCTACGCGTACGCGTTCCTCACCGACCTGGTCCTGCTGTACCCGGTGTACGCCCTGCTGTTCGCCGACACCGGGCTCTCCGTCGGGCAGATCTCCTCGCTGTTCGTCATCTGGTCGGTGGCCGGCATCCTCCTGGAGGTGCCCTCCGGCGCGTGGGCCGACGCCACCTCCCGGCGGTTGATGCTCTGCCTGGGGCCGCTCTGCACCGCCGCCGGGTTCGCCCTGTGGGCGACCCTGCCCTCCTATCCGGCCTTCGCGTTCGGGTTCGTCCTCTGGGGAGCCGGTGCCGCCCTGGCCTCCGGTGCCCTGGAAGCCCTGGTCTACGACGAACTCGACCATCTGGGACTGGCGGACCGCTACGCCCGGGTCATCGGCCGGGCCCGCACGGCCGGCACCCTCGGCGTACTGGCTTCGATCCTGCTGGCCGGGCCGGTACTCGGGCAGGGTGGCTATCCCGCCGTCGGCCTGGCCAGTGTGGTGGCCTGCCTGGCGGCCGCCGCCGTCGCCGTCGGCTTCCCCGAGCACCGGCACCTTGCCGCCGCCGCGTCGACCGGGCAACAGGCACAGGCCGGGTCCGCCGACGAGCCCGGCTGGTGGCAGGGCCTGCGCAGCGGCCTGGTCGAGGCCCGACAGGATCCAGGGGTACGGCTAGGGGTGCTGCTGGTAGCGGCGGTGACCGCGATCTGGGGTGCGCTTGAGGAGTACACCCCGCTGTTGGCCCGGGACACCGGGGTCGCCCTGACCACTGTGCCGTTGCTGCTTCTGCTGCTGACGGTCGGCCAGGTGGCCGGTGGGCTGCTGGCCCCGGTCGGCGAACGGCTGAGCACCCGGGGGTACGCCGTCCTGCTGGCCGCCTCGGCGTCGGCCCTGGCCGGCGGGGCGTTGCTGCGGCATCCGGCCGGCTTTCTGCTGCTGGCCGGGGCGTTCTGCGGATTCCAGCTCGCCTCGGTGCTGGCCGAGGCCCGGTTGCAGGCCCGGATCACCGGCACCCGCCGGGCCACGGTCACCTCGCTGGCCGGAATGGCCACCGAAGTGATCACCATCGCCACGTACATCGGGTTCGGTGTGCTGGCCACCGTGGGCGGCAACGGCACGGCCTTCGCCTTGGCCGCCGTGCCGTACCTGCTGATCGCGGTGCTGATCCTCGGCGGCGGTCGGTGGCGCCTGCTCGGCGGAGGTCGACGGCGCCCGGTGCCCGGCACCTTCCCGCGGCTGCCGGCCTGAGGGCGGTCGGGGTCAGGGCCGGTCGACGTCCAGGTAGACCCAGCGTCCGTCCTCGCGGACGAAACGGCTGCGCTCGGTCATCGTGGCGGCGCCAGCATTGTCGCGATAGTGGGCGCGGAACTCGACCGTGCCGGTGCTGTCGAACAAGCCGCCCTGCTCGGTGCCGACGATCTCAAGGCCGGTCCACCGTTGGCCGGGATCCAGGATCAGCCGCGCCGGCCGGGTGCTGCTGTGCCAACTGTGCCGCAGGTAGTCCGGGTCACCGACGGCGAAGGCGGCGTACCGGGAACGCATCAGGGCCTCCGCGGTCGGTGCCTGCGCCGCACCCCGATGCAGTCGTCCGCAGCAGTCCCCGTACGGCAGACCCTGCCCACACGGGCACACTCCCACCGGATCGGGTCGGGGCGCTGATCTGCTGTCACGTCGGGCCATGGCCCCATCCTCGCCGGGCCCGCCGAACCCGGATCCGCCGGGGTGCACCCCTGCACCCCACCGGCCTGGTCTCCGTCGGGGATCCCGGCGCCTAGAGGGTCGCGGCCTCGGCCGCGTGACGACGGCGTCGGGCCAGGATGACCGCCCCGCCGAGCGAGGTGAGCAACAAGGTGGCACCGGCCGCCAGGATGCCCACCCCGCCGTCGTCGGCCCGACCCCCGGCCTGCGCGCCGCCGATCGGGGTCACCGTGAAGGTTGCCCTGCCGCCCGGCGTACCGTCGCCGCAGGTGGCCGCCACGGTATACGTACCCACTGTGAAACCGGCCGTGAACAGGTCCGCGCTCAACCCGCCGCCTGCCCTGGCGGTGGTGGACCGGACATTCTGGTCACGGTCGGGGCCGGTGACATGAAAGAGCGCGTCACCGGAATTCGGGCCGCAGGTCGTCGCGGTGAGCACGGCGGTGCCACCGACCGGGGTGGTCGCCGGCGACACGGTGGTGTCGGCCAGCGCGGCACCCGGCAGGATCAGGGCCCCGAGCGCTAGACCAACCGCTGCCGGTACGAGGACTGTGGTCGCCTTCATCCGCCTCTTCCCTCACTTCCGTCCGCTGCCTGCACGAGACGCTGTTCGGGGGGCCACCTCCGCTTTCACCAACACTATTGGCCCCGGCCCTCTGACTCGGCCAGAACATCGCCGCCTCTCGCCTCTGTCGGCAGAGCCGCCGCGCGTCCCCGTCCCGCCCTCCGCCCGGTTGACACCTTGATCGACTCCGTTTCGCCGCGATGGCGGTTTCCCACCGGCCCGGACCCCGCCGTTTCGGCGTAACGGCGTGGGCCCGCTGCCGTCCCATCGCGTGGGCCCGCTGCCGTCCCATCGCGTGGGCTAGCTGCCGTCCCGTGGCGTGGGCTGGCTGCCGTCCGGTCGTGTGGACGCGGCTGCCCGCCCGTCGCGTCGCGCGTGCCACGAGGGCGTCCCGCCCGTCGCGTCGCGCGTGCCACGAGGGCGTCCCGCCCGTCGCGTCGCGCGGGCCGCGAGGGCGTCCTGCCGCGCTGGCGTGGGTCGTCCGGGCCTGGGGGCGTCGTATCGGTCTGCCCGTTGATCGCCTAGGTGCGGGTGCCTGGCTCGCCCTGTCGAGTTGAGGCCTTGATCGACTCCGTTACGCCGAGATGGCGGTTTCCCAGCGACGCGGACCCCGCCGTTTCGGCGTAACGGCGTGGGCCAGTTGCCGTCCCGTCGCTGCACGGGGCGTCCGCCCAGCCACCGTCGATCCGCGCCCGGAGGAGGATCCAGGCCGCCTGGCATGGGTCGCCGGGCCTGCGGGCTCGTATCGTCTGCCCGCTGACCGCCCCGATGTCCGGTTCTGCGGTCGGATCGGCCCGCCTGCCGCGGAATCCACGACGGGCCGGGGGCGTTGTGCCCACCGACGAATGGAGTAGGACGGGCCAACCGGCCTCGGCCTCACAGGTCTAACCGACCGGACCCCGATTCGAACCGACCGGGCCCCGACCCCCGGGCCTGCGGGAATGGTGGCGGCTGGCGGGTGGTTGTACATCCCTGACCGGCCGATGCAGGCCGCCTGAGCTGGGCAGATGGCTCCGTGAGTGTCTGGCCCGGCGGGAATGATGGCGGGCAGCCGGTCGTTGTACATGGTCCCGGCGCCACGAAGGGCCATGCCCCGTGCGAAGCCCTCCGGTCCGCGAAGGGCCCGGGTCTCGTGCGTGAAGTGCCCCGGCCCCGTGTGTCAGCCGGTGATTCTTCCCCCCTGTTTTCAGCGCCTGATGGCGTTTGCACGCACCCGATCCCCCTTTCGTGGTGTGTGTCTACCCCCGAATGGAGCTTGGTCATGAACTCGATCTTCCGTAACAGTGTGCTCGGTATTGCTGGTGTGGCCCTCGCCGGTGGTGTCTTCGCTGGCCCGGTGGCTGCTCAGGCGGACGCCACTCCGGTGAAGTCGAGTCCGGTGGCCGCGGTGCAGGCTGACAAGCCCGATACGGGCAAGTTGATTCCGCATGGTGTGCAGGGCAGGCAGTCCCGCATCGATCTGGACGCTGAGCAGGTCGCGAACACGAAGGCGATCATCGCGGCCACGAAGAAGAACGGCATGGACGAACGCGCCGCGGTGGTGTCGATCGCGACGGCGTTGCAGGAGTCGAAGTTGGAGAACCTGGGTCACCTGGGTGACCGCAACGACCACGACTCCCAGGGCTTGTTCCAGCAGCGGCCGTCCAGTGGTTGGGGCACGGTGGAGCAGATCACCGATCCCGAGTACTCCACGACCGCGTTCCTGAAGGGCCTCAAGCAGGTTGATGGTTGGCAGGACATGCCGTTGACCAAGGCCGCGCAGACCGTGCAGGTGTCGGCGTACCCGGACCACTACGCCCAGTGGGAGCAGCAGGCCGCTGACCTGGTAGCCCAGCACTGGAACAGCTGACCCGACAGACATTCCTCCACAGGGGGAGCAGGAAACCGTTGGCCGGCACCCGAACCCCGGGTGCCGGCCAACGGCCGTCTACACCCCCGCCGACGCCATCGATCCCGCCGACATTCACAGAGCCCGCCGATATCCACGAAGCCGCCGCGCGGGCCGGTTCTGCAACACCTCGGGCCAGCGGATAGCTGCAGCGGTGAAAGTGTTAACAAGGGACCCTTTCCCTACCGCAGGCGTTAACCGGGGGCCCTTCCTTGCACCTGGGTGGGGGTGTGGAAGCGTGGGTGGGGGAGGTGGGCCGGTTGGATGAGGTTGATCTCGCCCTGGTCGGTGGAGGTGGCGCCGCGTCGCTCGTGTTGGCCGCCCTGACCCGGCATGGGGTGCAGGATCTGCGGGTCGCGGTCGTCGATCCGGTCCATCGGCGCGGCCAGGACCGGACCTGGGCTTTCTGGGACCGGCCGGGCAACGACCTGGACGAGTTGCTCAGCGCCAGTTGGTCGCGGGTCGAGGTGGTCACCGCCCAGACGCACCGCACCCTGGACGTGGCCCCGCTGCGGTACGCGATGCTGCGGTCCGCCCCGATCTACGACCGGGCTGCCGAGGCCGAACGACGCCTGAGGGCTACCCGGGTGCTCGCCAGTGCCGACACCTTGTCCGACCACGGCGACGGGGTGCTGGTGGGCGGCGACGCGGATCGGCCGGTGTTGCGTGCCGGTTGGGTGCTGGACTCCCGGCCCCGGCCTCCGGAGCGACCCGGGCGGACGAACTGGTTGCAGCATTTCCGGGGCTGGTGGCTGGAGACCGACCGGCCGACCTTCGACCCGGCCCGGGCCGTGCTGATGGACTTCCGTACCCCGCAGCCGACCCGGGGGGTGTCCTTCGGGTACGTGCTGCCGGTCAGCGACCGGTACGCCCTGGTCGAGTACACCGAGTTCTCTCCGCACCTGCTCACCGGGGCGGCCTACGACCGGGCCCTGGCCGGCTACTGCGACCTGCTCGGTCTGGACCCGGCCCGGTTCACGGTCGCGGAGGTGGAGAACGGGGTCATCCCGATGACCGACGGACCCTTCGTCGCCCGGCCCTCGCCCCGGGTGGTGCGCCTGGGCACCGCCGGGGGCGCCACCCGCCCGTCCACCGGGTTCACCTTCGCGGCCATGTACCGGCAGGCCGACCAGGTGGCCCGGGCACTGGCCGCCGGGCGGCCACCGGTTCCGGCCCCGGCGTACCCCCTTCGGCATCGTTGGATGGACGCGGTGGCGCTGCGGGCCCTGGACCGTGACCTGGTCGACGGGCCGGAGTTCTTCGGTCGACTGTTCGACCGCAATCCGGCCTCGCGGGTGCTGCGGTTCCTCGACGGGGACACCACAGTGGCCGAGGATCTGGCGGTGATGCGGTCGACCCGGCTGCTGCCGATGCTGACCGCCACCGTGGGCGATGCCGGCGACCGGCTGGGCCAGCGGATCGTACGGTCGCCTCGACCGGCCTGGACGGTGCCGCCGCCGGTCGTCGGATCCGACCCTCCACCGGGCCGGTCGGCGGAGGAGGCCGCCGGTGAGGGCGAGCGGGGTTCGCCGGTTCGCTGACCCGCGCGGCCGGTCGTTCGTCGGCGCGGGCGGCTTCGGTAGGTTGGGCGTCATGGCGGACGAGGGGACCGGCCGGGTCGTGCAGATCTGGACCGACGGCGCGTGCAGCGGCAATCCCGGCCCGGGTGGCTGGGGCGCGGTGCTGCGCTACGGCACCCACGAGCGGGAGATCTGCGGCGGGGAGGCCGCCCCGACCACGAACAACCGGATGGAGCTGACCGCCGCCATCAAGGCCCTGGAGAGCCTGACCCGGCCGGTCACGGTCGAGTTGCACACCGACAGCACGTACGTGCGTAACGGCATCACCAGTTGGCTGGCCTCCTGGAAGCGCAACGGCTGGCTGACGGCGGGCAAGCAGCCGGTGAAGAACGCCGACCTGTGGCAGCAGTTGGAGGCGGCCTGCTCCCGGCACCGGGTCACCTGGCTGTGGGTCAAGGGCCACAACGGGCATCCGGAGAACGAGCGGGCGGACGCCCTGGCCAACCAGGGGATGACCGAGGCGCGGGCCGCCCGGGTGTGACCCGCCGCCCCTAGCAGGCTTGTCGCGCTGCCGGCCGACACTGGCCGCAGCCAGCGCAAGAAGGCAGGGTCAGCGTCGCCGGGCGCGGCGGGGGGTCAACGGCAGGGCCGACCAGTGGGCGGGCCGGTCCAGCCCGGCCGGTAGCCGGGTCTGCCGGTCACCGCGGGCCGCGTCGACCTGGGCCTGGTGCAGGAACAGAGCCTCGGACAGGTCCGCGCCCCGCAGGTCCGCCCCGCGCAGATCGGCGCCGGTCAGGTCGGCTCGGGCCAGGTCCGCCCCGCGCAGGTCCGCCCCGATCAGGGTCGCGCCGCGCAGGTTGGCCCCCCGCAGGTCCACCCGGCGCAGGTCCCGGCCGACCAGCACGGCACCCCGATGGTCGGCACCGCCGCGGACGCGGGCCAGTTCGGCGGTACGCGACAACAGCACGTTGAGCTTCGCGCGGTGCTCGTCGAGGTCGAGGGCCAGCAGGTCCTGCGGGCTGCCGGCGGCCAGGGCGTCGGTCTCGGCCTGTGCGGCGGACAACTGTGCGGCCAGTTCGGCCGGTGGCCCCAACCGCAGTGCCTCGGTCAGGTACCACAGCAGTTCGTGCAGGGACCGCATCACCGCGAAGACGTCGAACATCTGGGCGGCCTGCTCCGGTGCGGAACGCCAGTCCCGTCCGCCGTAGGTCTGCTGGGCCACCCGCTGACCGGCGCCGAAGCAGTCGAAGACGGTGCACCCGGCGAAGCCGCGCTCGCGTAGCTGGGGGTGGATGCCGCAGCCGAAGTCGGCGTCCAGGTTGCGGCACGGCTGCCCGGCGGGTTTGTCGACCGCGAAGTCGGCCGACGCGGCGAAGGCCGGGGCGACGCAGCAGAGCCCGAAGCAGCGGGCACAGTCGGCCCGCAACCCACTCGCCACCGTCATCCCCGCCACCCTTGCCCGCCCTCGCTCGCTGAACGCCGCCACCAATTGTCCTCGCCGGACCAGCCCGGTCACCCGCCGGGTCAGCTGCGGGCATCGGTGTCGACCAAGGGGCGTTGACCGGTACGGGCCCAGCGCAGCAGGGCGGCGAAGGACAGTGCGGCGGTCACCGCCCCACCGGCGAGCCGTACCCGGTGCCCGGCGACGAACTCGTCGGCGACCTGGCGCAGGTACTCCGGTGAGTGGGTGCCGGCCGGGTCGACGAACATGATCTCGTTGCGGGGCCAGAAGAAGACCACCGAGAACAGGAACTCGCAGGCGACGAAGACCACGGTCGCGGCGACTATCCACCACCGTAGACCTCGCTGACGCCAGGTGAGCACCGTGGCGGCGACGCTCAGCAGCACCACGGAGGCGCCCAGCGGGGGAAAGTAGTCGCTGGGGCCACTGACGGCGAGGAACTCGCGGGCCCGGTCCAGGGAGGCCGGTGGGTCGTGGAAGACGTTCGGGTAGAGCATCACCGTCTCGGCCGCCACTCCGCCGAACGACATCATGGCCGCCCAGGTCAGGCCGACGAGGGCCGACCAGATGAGTTTGCCGCGCACCGCATCCTCCCCGCGTTCCGGTGCCCTGCCGGGCACATCGAGCTGCTGCGCGGCCAACGCTAGGGAGAATCGGGGGTGGCGCCTGCCGTCCGTCGACCCGAACACCTGTCGCCTGTCGACGTACGCCGGCCCCGGTCGGGCACGCCGCCGGGCGTACCCGACCCGGACGGTAGATGGGGGACCGGGGTGATCACCTGGCTCGTTCGGTGGCGACCAGTTCTCGGGTGGCCGGTGCCACCTCGGCGGCGAACCGGCGCAGGTCCTCGGGGTCGTCGCTGCTCAGGATGAAGGTGCTGATTCCCTCGGTCAGGGTCAGGTCGGCCAGTTCCTCGGCCCACTGCTCCGCCGGGCCGTGCAGTGGGCCCTGGCCGGTCGAGGTGAACCGTCCGTCGATGTTGAGCAGGCGGCGTACCTCGGCGGGGGAGCGGCCGGCGGCGGTGGCGGCCTCGTCGATGATGGCGTTGCCCTTGGCCAGGTCGCCGGGTTGCAGGTAGGGCAGCGAGGGTAGCCACCCGTCGGCGCGGCGTCCGGTCAGCGCGAGCATCCGAGGCTTGTACGCCCCGAGCCAGATGGGGACGTCGTGGGCCGGGGCCGGGCCGCGCTTGGCGCCGATCAGCCGGTAGAACTCGCCGTCCACCCGTACGCCGCCCCGGGTCTCGGTGTCCCAGATCTGGCGGATGACCTCGATCGCCTCCTCCAGGGCCCGTACCGCCTGACCGGGGGCCAGCCGCCGCCCACCCATCGCCTCGATGGCGTCCCAGAACCCTCCCGCGCCCAGGCCGAGCGCGATCCGACCCTCGCTGAGCAGGTCGAGGCTCGCGGCGGCACGGGCCAGCACCGCCGGTGGCCGCAGCGGCAGGTTGGTCACGTTCGCGGACAGGTGTATCCGGCTGGTCCGGGCCGCCACGAAGCTCATCAGGGTCCAGGTGTCCAGGAAGGCGGGCTGGTAGGGATGGTCCTGGAAGGTCACCAGGTCGAGCCCGACCTCCTCGGCGAGCACGGCGAGCCGGACCGGTTGTGTCGGGTCGGCGTTGCCGGGGGTCAGGAACGATCCGAAGATCAGGTCGTGTCCGTAGTCGCTCATCGCGGTCGTCCTTCCTGAGAGCGGACCGCCAATGCTATGCCGGATAGAACATGTGTGTGCAATAAAATCTGTGATCTGGACTAAACTGTGGGCATGACCGGCGACGACCCCCACCCCGACCTGATCACCGACGACCTCGGGTGGATGCTCGGGGTCCTCTTCCGGGCCCACCTGCGCGGTGCCGAGCACACCCTCGGTGACCTGCCCGGTGGGCCACGCGGCTACCAGGTGCTCGTCGCCGCCGACCGGGAGCCGGCCCGTAACCAGGGCGCGATCGCCGAGGAGTTGGGCATCGACCGCACCGTGCTGACGTACCTGATCGACGACCTGGAGCGCGACGGGCTGGTGGCGCGCCGCCCCGACCCGGCCGATCGGCGTAGTCGGCTGGTGGTCCCCACCGAGGCCGGTCGGGCGGCGGCCCGGCAGCGGCGGGAGGCGCTGTGTCAGGTCGAGAATCGCCTGATGGCGGCGTTGACCGAGGAGGAGGGCGCCACCCTGCGGGCCCTGCTGCGCCGGGCGGCGTGCGCGGCCCAGGCGGTCGACCCGTTGACCGACCTGTGCGCGGTGGCCGAGGAGGCGGCCGACCGGGCACCGGCGCGGCGTCGTCCGGCGGCCCGTTCCACCCCGCGCAGCGGGACCACCCGCCGCCCCACTTCGCCGTAGCCTGCACGAGGTGCGGATAACCAAGTACACCCACTCCTGCGTCCGGCTCGAACACCACGGCCGGGTGCTCGTCATCGACCCCGGTACCTGGAGTGAGCCCCGCGCCCTGGCCGGCGCGGACGCCGTACTGGTCAGCCACGAACACATCGATCACATCGACGTGCTGCGGTTGGCCGGTCTGGGAGTGCCGGTCTTCGTACCGGAGGGTGCCGTGCTGCCGGAACCGGTCCACCTGCCGGTGACCCGGGTGCGGCCGGGGCAGGGGTTCACCGCCGCCGGGTTCGAGGTGACCGCGGTCGGTGGCCGGCACGCCACCATCCACGGCGGGCAACCCGACTGCGCCAACCTGGGCTATCTGGTCGACGAGGCGCTCTACCACCCGGGCGACTCGCTGCACCCGCCCGGCCGACCGGTGCGGACCCTGCTGGTCCCGGCGCAGGCCTCCTGGCTCAAGCTCACCGAGGCGATCGACTTCGCCACCGCGGTCGGCGCCGCCGAGGTGTTCCCGATCCACGACGCCCAGCTCAACTCCCGGGGCCTGGCCAGCGTCAACGGCTGGTTCGCCGAGACCGTCCCCGGCTACCGCTACCTGGCCCCGGGCGAGACCGCCTGAGGAAACCCCGGTCGCGTACGGGATCGGCGCAGGCCCGCCCACCGCCGGGCGGGCCGGATACCCTCGGCGAGGGCCACAGCAGGAGACATGCGATGAGCGACGAGACAGTGTCCACCATGCCGGCCGTGTTCTTCGGCCACGGCAGCCCGATGAACGCCCTGGAGGTCAACCGGTACACCGCCGCCTGGCGGGCCTTCGGGCAGTCGGTGCCCCGACCCCGGGCGATCCTGGTGGTCTCCGCCCACTGGTACATCGGCGCCACCGCGGTCACCGCGATGCCCCGCCCGAGAACGATCCACGACTTCTACGGCTTCCCGCAGGAACTGTTCGACATCCGCTATCCCGCCCCGGGCCTGCCCGAGCTGGCCGAAGAGGTCAGCGAGGTGGTGCACCCGACCTGGGTGGGAGCCGACCTGGACTCCTGGGGCATCGACCATGGCACCTGGTCGGTGCTGGTGCACGCCTTCCCTCAGGCGGACATCCCGGTCGTACAACTGAGCATCAACGCCTTCAAGGGCCTCGACTACCACCTGGAGCTGGGCGCGAAGCTGGCCCCGCTGCGCGAACGCGGGGTGCTGGTGGTGGCCAGCGGCAACGTGGTGCACAACCTCGGCGGGGTCGACCGCCGCCTGCTCGACCAGGGCTTCGACTGGGCCCGACGCTTCGACGAGGCGGCCAAGGCGACGATGCTCGAGGACCCGACCGAGGCCGGGCGCCTCGACGCCCACCGCGACTTCGGGCTGGCCGTGCCGACCCCGGACCACTTCATCCCGCTGCTCTACCTGGCCGGTCTGGCCGGGGCGGCCGGGCAGGGCACCGAGGTGCTGGTCGACGGGTACGCCTACGGGTCGCTGTCGATGACCGCGTACACCCTGGGTCTTCCCGGCCGGGCCACCGAGCCCCTGGCCGGCGCGCCGACCCTGCCCGAGGCGGTGCCGCCGGACTCCGCCAACATCTGAGCGGCCCTGGTCACCGCCGCCCGCCAGGCCGCCCTGGTCCGCCCCACCGGATAGGGTCCCCAGGCAGCATCTCGCGTACCTGGAGGAAGACCTGATGGCCCCGGACCACCTCGACGTGCTCATCGTGGGCGCCGGGCTGTCCGGCATCGGGGCGGCCTGCCAGCTGCGTCGGCACCGCCCGGACAAGACCTTCGCCGTGCTGGAGGCCCGCGACGAGGTCGGCGGCACCTGGGACCTGTTCCGCTATCCGGGCGTACGCTCCGACTCCGACATGTTCACCCTCGGCTACTCCTTCGCCCCCTGGCGGGCCCCGAAGGCGATCGCCGAGGGCGCGACCATCCTCGACTACCTGCGCCGTACCGCCGACGAGTACGACGTCACCCGGCACATCCGGTTGGGGCACCGGGTGGTGCGGGCCGACTGGGACAGCCGGCAGGCCCGCTGGACGGTGCTGGTCCGCCGCCCCGACACGGCCGACCCGATCACCCTCACCTGCGCCTTCCTGTACGCCTGCACCGGCTACTACCGGTACGACGCCGGGCACACCCCGCACTTCGCCGGGCAGGACCGGTTCACCGGACGGATCGTGCACCCGCAGCACTGGCCGGTCGACCTGGACCTGCGCGACCGTCGGGTGGTGGTGATCGGCAGCGGCGCCACCGCGGTCACCCTGGTCCCGGCGCTGGCCCGGCAGGCCGCCGAGGTGACCATGCTGCAACGCTCACCCACCTACGTGCTGGCCTTGTCCGCCCGCGACGGATTCGCCGACGCCCTGCGTCGCCGGTTGCCGGCGCGGCTGGCCCACCCCCTGATCCGGTGGAAGAACCTCCTGGGGGTCACCCTGACCTACCAGTTCAGCCGGTGGGCCCCCGGGTTGATGCGTCGCCTGCTGCGCCGGGGGGTGGCCCGCCGACTGCCGGCCGGCTACGACGTCGACCGGCATTTCCGCCCCCGCTACGACCCCTGGGACCAGCGGTTGTGTGTGGATCCCGACGGGGAGTTGTTCGCCGCCCTGGCCGAGGGACGGGCCAGGATGGTCACCGACACCATCGAGGGTTTCACCGCTACGGGCATCCGGTTGACCTCCGGCACCGAACTGCCCGCCGAGGTGGTCGTCACCGCCACCGGGCTGGACCTGCTGGCCCTGGGTGGAATGACCCTGCGGGTGGACGGCGTCGAGGTCGACCTGGCGCAGACGGTCGCGTACAAGGGCATGATGCTCTCCGGGGTACCGAACTTCGCCCTGACCCTCGGCTACACCAACGCCTCCTGGACCCTCAAGGCCGACCTGGTGGCCGAGTACGTGTGTCGGCTGCTGCGTCACCTGGACCGCACCGGCACCCAGGTCGTCACTCCCTCGGCCCCGCCGGACGACCGTCGGGCACCGCTGATCGGGCTCGGCTCCGGGTACGTACGCCGGGGGATCGAGCGCCTGCCCCGCCAGGGACACCGGGCACCCTGGCGAGCGCACCAGAACTACCTGCGGGATCTGCTGCTGCTGCGCTTCGGGCGGCTCACCGATCCCGGGGTCCGATTCAGCCGGGTCGACTCGGCACCACGGAGGTCTGTCGATGCGTAGGTTCGACTTCACCGGCGGCACCGCCGTGGTCACCGGGGCGGCCGGCGGCATCGGCGTCGCCCTGGCCCGGGGCCTGGCCCGCCGGGGCAGCGACCTGGTCCTGCTGGACCGCGACCCCGAGGGCCTGGAGTCCCTCGCCGCCGAACTGCGGGCGGCCGGGCGGACGGTGCACACCCATCAGGTCGACCTGGCCGACGCGCAGGCCACCGCCGCCGTGGCCGAGCAGATCCGCGCTGAGCACCCCCGGCTGCGACTGCTGGTCAACAACGCCGGGGTGGCCCTCGGTGGCCGCTTCGACGAGGTGACCTTCGACGAGTTCAGCTGGGTGGTGGAGGTGAACTTCCGGGCGGTGGCCCAGCTGACCCACGCCCTGCTGCCGACCCTGAAAGCCGAGCCCGGGGCGCATCTGGTCGCCGTCAGCAGCCTGTTCGGGCTGATCGCCCCGGCGGGCCAGGTGGCCTACTCGGCCAGCAAGTTCGCGGTGCGCGGCTTCACCGAGGCGCTGCGCCACGAACTCGCCGCCGACGGCATCGGCGTCACCTGCGTACATCCGGGTGGGGTGCGGACCCGCATCGCCCGCGACGCCCGGGTGGGCAGCGGGGTGGACCGGGCCCGGTTCGAGGACGGCCGCCGACGCTTCGAGCGGCTGCTGAGCATCGACCCGGCCATCGCCGCCGAGGCCATCCTGCGGGGGGTGGCCCGCCGTCGGGGTCGGGTCCTGATCGGCTGGTCGGCCCGACTGCCGGATCTGCTGGCCCGGGTGGCGCCGGCCGGGCATGGTCACCTGCTGGCCGCCCTGGGCCGGGCCGAGGCCCGCTCCACCCGGCCGCCCACCCCCTCCGCCGTACGACCGGAGTAGCGCACACCCCCGCCGGACCTGCTGAAACAGGTGGGGCGGATGATAGATACATGACGCATCCCTCCCCGAGTGGCCGGACCACCGTGCCCTCGGCCGCCGAACGCGCCTACCGGCACCTGAAGCGGGCCATCCTGGAACAGGTCCACCCGGGCGGGTCGCTGGTCAGCGAGGGGGAGATCGCCGAGGCGACCGGGGTGTCGCGTACTCCGGTGCGGGAGGCGCTGCTGCGGCTGGAGACCGAGGGGCTGGTGCGGCTCTATCCCAAGCGGGGGGCGCTGATCCTGCCGGTCTCGGCCCGCGAGATCACCGATGTCATCGAGGCCCGCCGGCTGGTCGAGGTGCATGCCGCCGAGCAGGTCTGGCCCCGACGCGCGGAGATCCGCGCCGACCTGGCCGCCCGGCTGGCCGAGATGCGCGCCGCCCACGCCGCCGGTGACCTGACCGCCCTGATGGCCGCCGACCGGGCCTTCCACGCCACCGTGGTCGACGCGGCCGGCAACGAAATCCTGGCCGAGCTGTACCAGCGGCTGCGGGACCGGCAACTGCGGATGGGGGAGACCACCTTCCGGCTCTCACCCCGCTGGGCGCAGATGGCGCTGACCGACCACGCCGCCCAGTTGGCCGCCCTCGACGGGGACGACCCCGGACCCTGGCTGGCCACGGTGGCCGCCCACATCGACAACGCCGCCCGCGCGCTGCGGGGTCTGCGGTGAGCCTGGCCGACCCGCCCTCCGTGCCGCGCCGACAGGCGATGCTGGTCTGGGGGGTGGCGCTGAGCGCGTACGTCGCCTCGGTGTTCCACCGCAGTTCCCTCGGGGTCACCGGGGTGGAGGCCACCCAGCGCTTCGAGATCAGCGCCGCCACCCTGGCCACCCTCACGGTCGCCCAACTAGGGGTGTACGCGCTGATGCAGGTACCCGTCGGGATGCTGCTCGACCGGTACGGCTCCCGCCGCCTGCTGGTGACCGGCGGTGCCCTGATGATCGCCGGTCAACTCGGCTTCGCCCTCGTCACGGACGTACGCCTGGCCGTGGCGGCCCGGATCCTGGTCGGCCTCGGCGACGCGATGACCTTCATCAGCGTGCTGCGGATCGTGGCCTACTGGTTCCCGGGGCGCCGCAATCCGCTGCTGGTGCAGTTGACCGGCACCCTGGGGCAACTCGGCGCGGTGTTCGGCGCCGTACCCCTGGTGTTGTTGCTGGAGCACACCGGGTGGACCACGGCCTTCCTGACGGTCGCCGGGGTGTCCTCGGCGATCCTGCTGGTGGTCGTCGCCACCATCCGGGACAGCCCGGGCCGGGTGGCCGTGGCCGCCGCCACCACGACACCGCCGGGTGGGCTGCTGGCCGCCGCCTGGGCCCAGCCCGGCACTCGCCTGGGGCTGTGGACCCACTTCGTCTGCCAGTTCTCCGGCAGCGTGTTCGCCCTGCTGTGGGGCTTTCCGTTCCTGGTGCAGGGGCAGGGGCTCACCCCCACCGCGGCGGCCACCCTGCTCACCGTGCTGACCCTGGGGATGCTGGTGACCGGGCCGACGGTCGCCTATCTGTGCGGCCGGTTCCCCCGACACCGTTCGGTGTTGGTCTTCGCCATCGTCGGGCTGACCGCGGCGACCTGGGCGGTGGTGCTGGCCTGGCCCGGACGGGCCCCCGGCTGGTTGCTGGTCGTGCTGGCCCTGGTGCTGGCCTTCAACGGTCCCGGTTCGCTGATCGGGTTCGACTTCGTCCGCACCTTCAACCCGGTGAACCGCATCGGCAGCGCCACCGGGATCGTCAACGTCGGCGGCTTCGTCGCGGCGATCATCCTGGTGCTCGCCGTAGGGGTGGTGCTCGACCTGGCCACCCCGGCCGGACAGAACGTGCCCGACCTGGACGCTTACCGGTGGGCCTTCGCGTTGCAGTACCTACTGTGGGCGGTGGGTGTGGTGCAGGTGCTGCGGTGGCGTAACGCCGCCCGACGTCGGTACGACGGGCCGCAGGCGTCGCCCGATCGCCCGGAAGCTGTGCTGGTGGGCGGTGGCGGCGGTAGGTTCGCCTCCGGGAATGATCGTCGGCGCCGCCGGTTCTCCGGGGTGGCCGCAGTGCGTCGGCGCGGTGCGTCGGCGCGGAGGAGGAGGAAAGTGTGAGCCAGCAGGTCAGGGGCGTCATCTCGCGGAGCAAGGGCGCACCCGTCGAGGTCACCGACATCGTGGTGCCGGACCCGGGGCCGGGCGAGGCGGTGGTACGGGTGCAGTCCTGCGGGGTCTGCCACACCGACCTGCACTACCGCGAGGGTGGCATCAACGACGACTACCCCTTCCTGCTCGGACACGAGGCCGCCGGCATCGTCGAGCAGGTCGGCGCGGGGGTCGACGGAATCGCCCCGGGCGATTTCGTGGTGCTCAACTGGCGGGCCGTCTGCGGCGAGTGCCGGGCCTGTCGCCGTGGCCGCCCGTGGTACTGCTTCGCCACCCACAACGCCGCCCAGAAGATGACCCTGACCGACGGCACCGTCCTCACCCCGGCCCTGGGCATCGGCGCCTTCGCCGAGAAGACCCTGGTGCACGCCGGCCAGTGCACCAAGGTGGACCCGGCCGCCCGGCCCGCCGCCGTGGGGCTGCTCGGCTGCGGGGTGATGGCCGGCCTCGGCGCGGCGATGAACACCGGCGGGGTGACCCGGGGCGACTCCGTGGCCGTGATCGGCTGCGGCGGGGTCGGTGACGCGGCGATCGCCGGTGCGCTGCTGGCCGGGGCGACGACGATCGTGGCCGTGGACACGGACTCCCGCAAGCTGGACTGGGCCCGGAAGTTCGGCGCCACCCACACGGTGAACGCCTCCGAGAGCGACCCGGTGGCCGAGATCCAGGCCGCCACCGGCGGGTTCGGCGCCGACGTGGTCATCGACGCGGTCGGTCGGCCGGAGACCTGGAAGCAGGCCTTCTACGCCCGCGACCTGGCCGGCACGGTCGTGCTGGTCGGGGTGCCCACCCCCGAGATGCGGGTCGAGCTGCCGCTGCTGGACGTCTTCGGCCGGGGCGGGGCGCTGAAGTCCAGCTGGTACGGCGACTGCCTGCCCAGCCGGGACTTCCCCATGCTCACCGAGCTCTACCTGCAGGGTCGCCTGGACCTGGACGCCTTCGTCACCGAGGAGATCGGCCTGGACGGGGTCGAGCAGGCCTTCGCCCGGATGCACCACGGCGACGTGCTGCGCTCGGTGGTGGTCTTCTGATGGCCGCCCGCATCGACCACGCCGTCACCTCCGGCACCTTCTCCCTGGACGGGCAGACCTTCGAGGTCGACAACAACGTCTGGGTGGTCGGCGACGACACCGAGTGCCTCGTCATCGACGCCCCCCACGACATGGAGGCCATCCTGAAGGTGGTCGCCGGCCGACGGGTCACCGCGATCGTCGCCACCCACGCCCACGACGACCACGTCCGGGTAGCCCCGCAGCTATCCCAGGCCACCGGTGCGCCGGTGCTGCTGCACCCCGCTGACCGGGTGCTGTGGGACATGGTGCACCCCGATCAGTCGCCCGGCGGCGAGCTGCACGACGGACAGCGGATCGAGGTCGGCGGCAGCACCCTGACCGTGCTGCACACCCCCGGGCACAGCCCCGGCGCGTGTTGCCTGCACGACCCCACCCAGGAGGTCGTCTTCACCGGCGACACCCTCTTCGCGGGTGGGCCGGGTGCCACCGGTCGCTCCTACAGCGACTTCGGCACCATCATCGACTCGATCCGGGACCGGCTGCTCACCCTGCCGCCGCAGACCGTGGTACACCCCGGTCACGGTGACAGCAGCACCATCGGCGCCGAGGCGCCGCAGCTGCCGCAGTGGCTGGCCCGGGGGCACTGACCTCGGCCGTTAATCCGGATGCGTCCGTACCACCGGTCGGGTGACCCTGTCGCGGTGTCATCCGTAACCGATCCTGAACGCGCACCGGCGGCGGGTCCACCCGCCGCCGGTGCCGTCCCGCGGCAGCCGAATCCATCCCTGACCCCGGCCCAGCGCCATGCCCTGCGACATGTACGCAGGGTGGCGTTGCGGGACCGATCCGCCGCGTTGGACACCATCACCCGGCTGTTGGAGGTCGCCGGGGTCCGCGCCGACCCGCGGCAACTCGTCGCGGCGATCGGCCGACAGGGCCTGATCACCCTCAACTTCCACCCCGACCGGCTGCTGGCCGACGGCCGCACGGTCGCGCAGTCCCTGGCCACCGAGGGGGTCTACCGCAGCCAGTTCGAGACCGGAATCTCCAACGGCGGGTTGACCGCCTACCCGGGCGGTGACCGGGACCGGTGGGAGCAGCGGATGTTCGGTGGGGCGTACCAGTGGCCGGGGGTGCGCCCGGCGGAGCGGCCCAAATACGGGGGCCTGAACCTGCTCGATCATCCGGACGGGGCGGCTGCCCGCTTCGGCTCCTGCCATCTGCGGTTGCGCCCCGAGGTGCTGCACCGCACCACCTTCTGCTTCGGCGACAGCCATCTGGGCCCCTCCGTGTTCGGCACCCCGGAGGTCTGCGACCCCGTGGTGGCCGCCCTGCTCACCGCCACGGTGACGACCGGCGGGTGTCTGGGTCGTGCCGGTATCGACCTGGTCGTCCTCACCGAGCGGCTGCTGCGCCACCGTGAGCAGGATCCCGCCACGGCACCCGCCGGGCGGGCCCTGGACGACTACATCGAGGCCCAGGTGCACGGAGAGGTGCGGCTGGGGCGGGATGTGCGGGAACTCGTCGCCGATCCCTCGTTCCAGGGCACCCCGGTCGGTGCGGCCCTGGCCGCCGCCGCGCAACGCCACGGTTTCCGGCTGCGGTGGCACGCCGGCTTCACCCTGCCGGTGGACCAGGTCGACGCCGAATTCCGGGGGCCGGCCATCCCACCCCTGGCCGCCCGGGTGCACGCCGAGTTCGCCCGGCCGGGTGAACCCCTGCACGCCGCCCTGATCGGCCGGGCCGCCGCCTCGGTGGTCACCGAGCCGCACCGCTGGGCCGACCGGGGCCCGATCACGGACACCCTGCAACACCTCAAGCAGTTGTGGCACGTACTGGTGCGCTTCGGTCTTCCCGCAGACGGCGGGTGACCTGCCGGTGGCGGGTGCGCTGCGGTCCTATCGGGTGCTGGCCTTGATCGACTCCGTTACGGCGGGATGGCGGTTTCCCGCCGCCGTGGACCCCACCGTTTCGGCGTAACGGTGTGGGCGGACTGTCGTCCCTGGGCAGGGGTGTCCGGGTCGGCGAGGTGAGCCGGCTCTCAACCTGCACGTCAGCGGGCATTTCCGGAATGACGGAAACATCGTCCTGGTTGACCTCCCCAAAGCGCCGGCACCCCGCCGGCCTTGGCAGTTCCCCCGAGAGCGGCTCAACCCCGAGCGGCTCGTAACGATCGAAAGGGCAACCATCGTGAAGTTCGACTTCACTCGATGGCTCCCGGCCATCGCGACGAACCCGAATCGCAAGACCACGCTGAGTGTGGTGGGCGTAACCGCCCTCGCCGGGCTGGCATTCGGCCCGACGGCCGTCGCCGCACCGCTGGCCAACGGCCCGCACGAGGGCGCCGTGGCGGCGATCGACAAGGCCACCGGCCAGGAGACCGCCGTCACCACGGCGGAGTCCGCCACCGAGCGCGCCGACCGGGCCTCCTCCGGCAAGCCGAGCCGAAGTGAGTTGATCCCGCACGGCGTACAGGGCCTCCAGTCGCGGGTGCCGCTGGACGACGCCCAGCGGCAGAACGCCAAGACCATCATCGAGGTGGCCAAGCGGACCGGCGTCGGCGAACGAGGCGCGGTGATCGGCATCGCCACCGCCTTGCAGGAGTCGAAGCTGTATAACCTCGGTCACCTGGGTGCGTACAACGACCACGACTCGCAGGGGCTGTTCCAGCAGCGGCCCTCCAGCGGCTGGGGCACGGAGGCACAGATCACCGACCCGGAGTACTCCTCGAACGCCTTCTTCCAGGCGCTCAAGAACGTCGACGGCTGGCGGGACATGCCGCTGACCGCCGCGGCGCAGACGGTGCAGGTCTCGGCCTACCCGTTCCACTACGCCCAGTGGGAGGAGCAGGCGGCGGAGGTCGTCTCCCAGCTCTGGTGACCCCGAACGACCGTTTCCCGGCCGACCCCGCGACCCGCGGGGTCGGCCGGTTCGTGTTCCGGGTCGTCAGACTCGTTGCCCGGGTTTCCAGCCCATGATGGTCCGGGGAGGTTCGCCGGTGCCGTCCCAGACGGAGGCCTGCACCATGAACTGGTTGGCGAACCGTTCCCGGCCCACCGTGGTGTCCTCCCCGTGCCCGGTCAGCAGCACCGTCTGGTCCGCCTTGCTCAGCAGGCCGCGCAGCGAGCGCAGGGTCTGGGCCCGGCTGCCGCCGGGCATGTCGGTGCGCCCGATCGTGCCGGCGTACAGGGTGTCACCCACCAGGCAGTACGACTCGCCATGCCGGTCGCCGGGCAGGTTGAACATCACCGAGCCGGGGGTGTGGCCGGGGGTGTGATCGACCCTTATCTCCAGACCGGAGACCGTGATCAGGTCACCGTCGTTGAGGGTGTGCACATCGTGGGGCTGCCGCCAGCTCCATTCCGGGCCGAGCAGCTGCGCGAACTGGGGACCGAACTCGTCGCCCAGTCCGCTGAACGGATCGGCCAGCATGTGGTGGTCCGCCGGGTGCAGGTAGATCGGCAGGCGGTGGGTGGCCTCGACGGCCGGCACCGAGTAGGTGTGGTCCAGGTGGCCGTGGGTCAGCAGCACCGCCCGGGCGGTCAGGCCGTGCCGGTCCAGGGCCTGCCCGAGACGCTCGGCCACCCCGTAGCCGGGGTCCACGACGACACAGTCGCCCCCCTCGGCGGTGGCCACCAGATAGCACTTGGTGGCGAAGGCGTCCGCCACCACGGTGGTGATGAACATGTCGCTCCTACTCGACGGTCAGGGTGATCGCGGCCCGAACCTGCTCCTCCAGTCGGTTGAGGTCGGCCTCGTCGTCGGCATCGATCAGGAAGGTCACCGCCCGGTCGTCCGAGCAGGTCAGCGGGCCGAGTTCGGCGCCGGGCGGCTTGAGCGCCAGCACCGCCCGCAGGGTCGGCGGGTCACCCGGCTCACCGGGACGCACGGTCGGCCACAGGTCGGCCTCGCCGATCCAGCGCACCCGCTCGCCCGGCCAGTCGACGGTGACGTCCCGCAGCACCCCCGGCTGGTGTTCCAGGTAGACCTGGCGGGCCCAGCGCCGGGGCCGGGGGTAGTCGACCTGTTCGCCGAGCGCGATCCCGATGATGGGTGCCTCCAGGGGGACCCCGCAGGCCAGGTGGTAGAGCAACGAGATGCCGTCGCCCGGGGTACGGGCCGCTATCTCCATCAGGACGGGCTCCCCGGCCTCGGTGACCCGCCACTCGGAATGGGTCACGCCGTCGGCGAAGGCCAGGCCGGTCAGGACCCGCTGGTTGGCCTCGGTGAGCAGGTCACCCACCTCCCGGCCGGCGATGCGCACCGGACCGGCCAGGATGGTGTGGGACAGCTCCACGAAGGTGCGTCCGTGCGTCTCGGTGGTCTCCTTGCGGGTGACCGCGGCGAACCGCACCTGGCCGTGCTGCACCAGCGACTCCACCGAGAACTCCTGGCCCTCGACCCGTTGCTCGATCAGCAGGGTCTCGTGGGAGGGATAGTCGCCGAGCAGGTCGGCGACCGCCTCCGGGCAGTATGCGGCGAGGACCCCCGAACTGGCGTGCCGGGCGGTCGGCTTGACGACCACCGGATATTTCAGGGCGTGCAGGTCGACGGTGGCCCGCCGGTGCGCGGGCACCGTCAACGAGGGTGGGCTCAACTCGGGCAGATAGCAGCGTTGCAGGTACTTGCTGCGGCAGGCCCGGCTGGCGCGCAGCCCGGGGGAGGGCAGACCGAGCATGTCGGCGGCCAGGCCACTGGGTTCGACCAGGGTCTCCTCCATGGCGTACAGGCCGGTCACCTCGTAGCGTTCCCGCCAGTCCTGCAGCACCGCCAGCACATCGGGGTTGAAGGAGGACTCCCGGTCCATGGCCCCGGCCGCGTAGGCGACCTCGGTGATCAGGTCGGCGGCCGGGCCCGGCCGGCTGAGCACCGCCTCGACCTGCGCCCGCGAGGTGTCCGGGCAGAGCACGAGGATGCGCAGGTCCCGCCGGGCCAGTTCGGTCAGGAGACGGTGGTTGCGGCAGATGACCCGGAACGCTCCGGTGAGCACGAAGGCGCGCGGCGACAGGGGGCGCGTCGGCGGCATGGTGGCTCTCCATTCAGTCTTGGGGTGCGGCGGGCATCTCGCGCAGCTTGGCGATCGGGGACAGGGCGATCCAGAGGGCGGACAGGCAGAAGCCGACGGCGGTGATGATCAAGGTCTCGCGGATCCCGATGAGGGTGCCCAGGGTGCCGCCGAGCAGCGCACCGATCGGCATGCTGCCCCAGGTCACGGTCCGCATCCCGGCGATCACCCGACCGAGTTGGCGACGCGGGATGAGCATCTGCTGAAGGGTGGCCACATTGGTGTTGCCGACGGTCATGAACATGCCGCTGACGAAGAACATCGGCAGCAGGATGGCCAACGCCACCACCGGTGGGCCGCCGGCGGCCGGCAACAGGATCTGCACCACCGAGGCCACGCCGTAGCCGACCGCGATCACCCGTCCCGGGCCCAGCCGGTCGGCGAGCCGCTTGGCCAGGCCGGCGCCGATCAGCGCACCGATCGCGCCGACCCCGAGGATCAGGCCGAGCACGGCGCTGCCCAGATCCAGGACCTGGATGATGAACAGCGGCAGCAGGGTGTTGCGGGCGATGAAGAACAGGTTGTTCACCCCGGACCGTACGGTGAGGAAGCGCAGGTAGCGGTCGCGGGCGATGAACCGCAACGCCTCGCCGATCTCCGCCAGGGTCCGGCGCCTGCCCTCCGGGTTGGCCGGGGCCTGCTCGGTCTGCCGGATGCCGGCCAGGGCGCCCAGCGACACCAGACTGGCCACCGCGCTCATCGCCAGCACGACCGGTGCGGCCAGGACCTGTACCAGCACACCGCCCAGGGCCGGCCCACCGGAGTTGGTCACCACGATGCTGGCCTGGAGCTTGCTGTTGCCGTCGAGCAGTTGGTCCCGGCCGACCAGGGAGGGCAGGTAGGCCGATCCGGACACGTCGAACAGCACGGCGCAGACGCCCAGCAGGAAGGCTACGACGATCAGCATGTTGACCTGGAGCAGTCCGGCCAGGGCCAGGGCCGGGATGGCGGCCAGCGCCAGGACCCGGCCGATCTCGGCGGTGACCAGCAGGGACCGCTTGCGCCGCCGGTCGATCCACACCCCGGCCCACAGGGAGATCAGCAGGTACGGCGCGAATGCGGCGCTGTTGATCCAGCCGAGCTGCTGAGCACTGGCGTCGAACATCGTGATGGCCGCCAGCGGCAGCACCAGTTCGGCGACATTGGTGCCGGTACGCGACACGGTCTGGCTCACCCAGTACCTGCGGAAGTCGGCGTGCCGCCACAGCCCGCCACCCTTGGGAGTGGGCGGGTTGAGCAGGGTGCTGGTCACCGCGCCCCCCTTCCCCAACCGGCCTCGACGGCGGCGCTGACCACCCGCTCGGCCTGACTCGGGTTCAGCCGGGGATCACAGGCCGAGGTGTACCGGTCGAGGTACCCGTCCAGTTCGGTGGCGGAGTCGACGCATTCGCCCACCGGCTCCGGGGTGGTCTCCAGGTGGAGTCCGGACATGGTCAGCCGGTGCTCGCCCAGCACGGTGAGGAAGGTCCGCACCTCGTGGATCACCTCCGCCACCACCCGGGTCTTCTGCCCGTGCCGGTTGCGTCGGGTGTTGCCGTGCATCGGGTCGCAGACCCACAGCACCCGCTCTGCGGCGGGGCCGAGCACCTTCAACAGGCGGGGCAGTTCCGTGCCGACCCGGTCGCCCATCCGGACGATGAGACTGAGCCGACCCGGGTCGTGTCCCCGGGTGAGTCGTGCCGTCAGGGCGGCGATCTCCGTACCGGCGGCGTCCGGGCCCACCTTGACCCCGACCGGATTGCTGATCCGTTCGGCGAACTCTATGTGCGCCCCGGTGGCCTGTCGGGTGCGCTCGCCGATCCAGAGGAAATGGCCGGAGGAGGCGTACCTGCCGCCACGGTGGTCGTCGTCGCGGACCAGGGCCTGCTCGTAGTCGAGCAGCAGCGCCTCGTGCCCGGTGTAGGTCAGGGAGAAGGCGCTGTCGGCGCCGCCCAGGGTAGGCAGAAGATCGGCCAGGAACAGGTGGTCCAGGGTGCGGGCGGCGTGCTCGTACGCGGCCAGCAGCCGACGGGCGTCACTGACCCGGGCGGCCGGGGTCGGCTCCGGTGAGTTGACCGCGTCACCCCGGTAGACCGGCAGCAACTGCCCGTCGGGGGTGCGCTCCCAGTCCTGGGAGCGGGGCTTGGCGTACTGGCCGGCCATCCGTCCGATCCGGACCACCGGGCGGCCGGTGCCGTACTCGATGATGTCCGCCAGGGCCGCCACCAGGTCGATCCGGGCGGCGGTCCGCTCCTCGGTGGCGTCGGCGAACCGTTCCGCGCAGTCGCCGGCCTGGAGGACCAGGGCCTCCCCGGCGGCCACCCGACCCAGCTCGCGGTGCAGCGAACAGCAGGAGGCCGAGGTGACCAGGGGAGCCTCGGCGCGCAGCCGGTCCAGTACGGCGGGCAGCCCGGTGCCGGGATCCCAGGGCGGCTGCTGAGCGGGGAGAGGGCGAGGTGCCTCGAGCAGCGAGGTGCCGGGCTCATCGGTCATCGGGTCGTCCAATCGCTGGTTCCTTGCGGGCCTCGGCCAGCAGCCGGTCCAGGCGGACCTTGCCGGTGACGCCGCGCGGGATGTGTCCGACCGCCTGCACCAGCCGCGGCGGCGGCACCCCGGGCAGCGCGGCACGCAGCGCGGAGTGCACCGTCTCCGGGCTGGAGCCGCCGGCGTAGTACAGGTCGTAGTGCTCGGCCCGCACGTCGTCGACCCGGGGTACGCAGACCACCTCGGTGGTGGGTAGCTCGGACCGCAGGCTGTTCTCGATCTCCTCCAGTCGGACCCGCCGACCGTTCACCTTGATCATGCGGCTGGCGCGGCCCACCAGGTCGAACTGTCGGCTGCCCACCGGGCGCACCAGATCCTCCATGGTGTGCGTGGCCGGCGGCCGGGTCTGTGCGGGGGTTCGAGCCAGCCGAGGGCTGGCCACCCGCAGGGGCTGCTCTCCGGTCCCCGCACCGACCAGGGTGACGTCGTCGAACAGGGTCCAGGTGGTGGGGGTGGCCGGCCGGGGGGCGAGCCGTCGGTGGGCCACCCCGCCGGTCTCGGTGGAGCCGAGGATCTCCACCGCCTGGAAGGCGCCGCCCGCCACCTCGCGCAGCACCTGCCGGGTGTGCCGGGTGATCGGTCCGCTGCTGTGCACCGCGGTCACCGCCGGAGCGGCCCGCAGCCGCCCGACCAGGCTGCGCAGCAGCACCCAGGTGGCGGGCAGACAGACCAGCAGGGTCCGCTCGTCGTCGGCGAGGCTCGGGGGTTCCAGGGGGTTCTGCCACAGGTGCCGCACCGGTACCCCCAGGTGCTGCGGCAGCAGGACCCCGAAGAGGTGACCGTAGAGGTGTTCCGTCGGGGCGTAGGTGACCACCCGGTCGAACGGTGCGCCGATGACCTGGGCCAGCAGCTCCACCTCGGCCTGCAACTGCTCCTGGGTACGCCACCAGACGCCCGGCTGCCCGGACTGCCCGGAGGTGGCGAAGGCCGTCTGCGCCACCGCGGCGGTGGTCATCTCACACCGCCCAGCGACGCCCGATCCTCCAGCTGGTCACGGACGAAGGTGGTCATCCGGCCGAGGGTGGCGAACCAGTAGCGGACGTCCTGGCCGACGAAGTCGACCTCGATGTCGAAGCTGCTCTCGATGGCGCTGATGCACTCCAGGGCGGTGAGGCTGTCGTAGCGGCTACCCAGGGCGGTGGCCAGGTCGTCGTCCGGGCCCAGGTTGTCGACCGGCTCGCCGATGGTCCGCCGCAGGACCGCCCGAATCTGTTGCTGCAACTCGTCGGTGTTCATCGGACCTTCTCTCGCTAGGACGCCCGGTCGGCACGGGTCAACTGCCCGGCACGCTGGACGAATACGTGACTGGGGGAGGTCGGGCGGAACTCGATGTACAGGAAGGACACCGGGCCCAGGGCCGCGGCTATCTCGGTGGCCAGGTCCGTCCGGAAGTCGTCGTCACGCTCCGGACCCAGACAGCAGGTCACCGCGGCGTGCCGGAAGGGTCCCTCCTCGGCGGGCAGCGCCTCGACTGGGAGACCGCCACTGAACACGGAGCCGGGCGGGGTCTGGGTGAATCGCAGCACCACATGGGCCGGTGCCACCCCCCGCTGGGCGAACCAGCGGGTCAACCGGATCGCTACCGAGCGGCGGGCGGCGACCTCGGTGGCCGGGGTGTCGATGATGATGGTCGGCATGGCGGCTACGACAGGGTGAGGGCGGGCAGGCGGAACCCCGGATCGGCCAGCCGGCGGCGGAGCAACCCGTGCAGGCAGCGGGCCAAGGGGTCCGGTCCGGGTGGGGCCAGTGGACTCCAGGCCACCCCGGCGGCGCTGGTGGTGCGGTCCAGGAAGGCGGCCAGCGGCCCGGGGTCCACCCCGATACCGAACCGCCCGGCGGTGAGGACCGCCTCGTAGGTGGAGAGCAGGTCCGGCATCCGGTTGCCCTGCCCGGCCCAGCCGCCCCCGCGTACCCGGTGGGTGTCCAGCAGCGCCTGGACCCGGTGCGGCTCGGGGTGCCCGGCCCAGGCCAGGATGCGGGCCTGCTGCAACCCCGGACGCAGCCCCTGCGCCGGTGCCGCGGCGGCGTACCCCGCGACCCGTTCGACCGACACCAGGCCGCCGCCGGTCAGTTCGGCGATGCCCACCGCGGCGGCCGTGGAGACCAGGTCGGAGCCGCGTCCGTGCCAGAATCCGAATCCGCCGTCGGGGTTCTGCAGGCCGGCCAGCCAGTCCCCGATCCGGGTGCGGGTGACCGGGTCCTCGGCGAAGGCGCCGGCCGCCAGGGCCCACATGGTGCAGCGGATCTCCGCCCCTCGGCCGGGCATGTACATGATGCCGCCCTCATTGGGCAGTCGGCAGCTCTCCAACCACCGGCGCAGCTCGGCGTCGGCGTCCGTGGTCAGTGCGGTCGCCGCGACGGTCAACGCGTCCGCGGCGAGGCGCGGCTCCCGGTAGGTGAAGCCACCGCCGGGGCAGCTCAGTTCCGCGATACGTCGGTGCACCGCCTCGGCCGTCCCAGGCGGCACGGGGCCGAGTTGGCGCAGGGCACCGACCGCGCAGAAGGACGCCCACACGTCCGCCACCGGATAGCCCGGCCACCGGGTGAAGGCCCCGTCCGGCAGCTGCTGACCGGTGATCCAGCCGACCGGGTCGATGCTCGGACGGGCACCGAGCATGCCCAGCGCCGCGACCGCCCGGTAGGTCGCCCACATGCAGTCGGTGTCCGCTTCGGCGTCGAACCGGAAGGCCCCGGAGGGGGACTGCCGCCGCTGCAGCCAGTTCAGCAGGGCCGGCACGTCCCACGGTGGCGGGTTCGGGTGTCGGGTGTGCAGCGCCCGCCAGGCGGCCACCCCGTAGTAGACGGCCCGCACGTCGGCCTCACCCGCCGCGGCGTGCCCCGGGGTCCAGCCCAGCCCTCCGTCGCGGGTCTGCAGGGCAGCCAGCCAGGACAGCAGGCGCCGGGCGTCCGGCACGTCGCCGCCACAGACCTCGATGGCGGTACGAGTCGAGAAGTGGGTGGCCCACGCCTCCGGTTCCTGCCCGGGGGTCATCGCGTACGCCTCCCCGGACCAGGTGCCGGTCAGCCAGCGCGCGGTGTCGGCCACCTCCGGCAGGGGCTGGCCCAGATCGGTCAGGGTGGAGGTGCAGTAGAAGGTGGCCCAGGCGTCCGAGGGCATCCCCTTGCTCCACCCGTAGCCGCCGTCCGGGTTGCGGCGTGCGCGTACGAAGTCGGCGGTGCCCGCCGCCGCGGGGGTCTGCCCGGCCCGCCCCAGCCAGGCCAGGGTGCGTACGGCGGCGTACGTGCACCACAGGTCGGGGTCGCCGGTCACCGGCGGGGCCCAGGTGGTCGCGGGGGCGGTCACGAGGCCTCCAGGATCCGGATGTTGGAGCGTTTCCAGCTCTTCTGGGATCCGCCGCTCTTGGTGGTGCTGGGTAGCGAGTTGAGGAACAGCACCTCGGTGTCGTCGAGTCCGAACCGGTCCCGGAAGGCCTCGCGTACGGCGGCGGCCCGCTCCGGCTCGGCCTCCCGGTCGGCGTCGACGTCCCGTTCCAGCAGCAGGCGGAGCCGGTCGGGCGCCACCTCCAGCAGGTAGCCCGTCGCGGTGGTCTGGCCGTACACGACCTGCTCCACGAGGTGCGGGGTGATGGTGACGTCCCGGATCTGTATGCCGTCGGTGCCCCGCCCGAGCACGGTCACGTCCGGGGTGGCCGTGCCGCACGGGCAGTCGGTGCCGATCACCACGTCGTCGCCGGTGTCGTAGCGCAGCAGGGGGCGGGCGTGCAGGTTCAGTGGGGTGACCACCAGCCGACCGGTGCCCGGTCGGTGCGCGTCGGTCAGGCCCTCGGCGGTGAGCAGTTCGCAGTAATTGGCCGCGGTCAGCAGGTGCAGCCGATCGTGCCGGCAGGCGGCGGCCAGGGTGCCGGTCTCGGTGCTGCCGTAGCTGGCGTTGTACGCGGTGGCACCCCACCACTGGCCCAGCCGGGCCCGCATGGCCGGCACGCTGACCTCGCCGAGCAGCATGATGGTGCGTACCGAGGCGCGCAGTTCGGTCAGCAGCCCGCGCTGCTTGAACAGCCGGGTGAGCTGCAACGCCACCCCGGGTGCGAGGAACAGCACGGTGGGTCGGAGGGTGGTCCACAGACTGGCCAGCCGGTCCCAGTCGGAGATCCCGGTGGCGAAGGGGTAGGCCCGGGCGTGCAGCAGGTCGAGGTGTTCGCAGACGGTGGCGACCAGGTCGCCGACCGGAACGATGTCCGAGGGCAGCAGGCTGAGCACCCGATCGTCCTCGCGCAACATGCCCTGCCAGGCCTGGGCGACCGACACGGTGTTCCACACCAGGTCGTCGACCAGCCGGGGGGTCGGGGTGGCCTGCCCGGTGGTGCCGGTGGTCTCGTAGTACTTGATGCCGTCGTCGACCGTGGCGGCGAAGAACTCCCAGGGGTCCTCCTTCAGCCGGTTCTTCGGGGTGACCTCCAGGGCGGTGAAAGCCTCCCAGCTGAAGTCGCCGAGCTTGGCGTACGCCGGGGCGTTGCGTGCCCGGGTCCACACCGCCGCGATCTTGTCGCTGTAGAAGTCGGCTCCCGGGATGGTCCCACCCCGCTCGCGTAGCTCGCGGGTGGCCGTCAGCACCGTGGCCAGCCGCTGTTCCGAATTGATCATCATGAGGAGGCTCCGGTTGGGTGCGAGGTGGCATGGAAGATGCATCCGACATGCGAGCCGTCACCGAGGAACCGGATGTCCTGTGGCCGGTCCAGCAGGCCCTTGACGAACCCGCCGCTGAGCCCGGAACCGGTGACGAACATGCCCCAGTGCAGGTGACAGGTCGACGGATCGCCCTCGGCGGACTTGGGATAGAACAGCTCGGCCACCGACTCCGCCTTACGCTGCACGATGTAGTCACCGGCGTCGGCGGTCTCCACCAGGGACTCCCACTGCTCCTGCGACACCAGCCAACCGGCCACCACCCCCTGCCCGGCGTGCCCGATGCTCGGCTTGAGCACCAGGTCCCCGCGGTGCTTGCGGACGAAGTCCGCCAGCGAACCCGAATCCGGGGCCGGAGTCTTCTCGGCGTCGGTCATCGACCGGGTCCAGGGCAGCACCCGGTCGATCACCTCCCGCTCGGCATCGGTGAACCGGTCGGCGTGGACCGGGTCGCCGAGCATCGCCAGGGCCGCCTTGGCGCCGTAGAGGTCCGCGTTCAGCGGGGTGAAGACGGTGACCGCGCCGGTGCGTACGGCCTGCTCCAGCACGGCCAGCCGCCGCCCGGCCGCCGGATCCTCGGCGGCGGTCTTGAGCAGGAAGGTGCGGTAGACCACGTCGATGCGCTCACCCCGCGCGGTCAACCCCGCCGAGGTCAGCTCCAGGTCGTCCACCGTGCAGCTGAGCACCCGGAAACCCCGGTCGACCATCAGGTCGATGAAGAGCGAGGCGTTCACGGCCACCGGGGAGGTGACCCAGTCGACCAGGGCCACCGTGGGCCGGTCGGCGAGGCTCAGCCCGGCCAGCCGGGTCAGGGTGTCGCTCATCTCGACCAAGGGGTCCAGGTAGTACAGCTCGTCCGCGGCGAAGTCCTGGAAGGAGGGGTCACTGAGGGTGGCCCGGCACAACTCGCCGAACTCGAAGGACCCCAGCGAGCTGGAGGTGTTGAACTCCACCAGCTGAAAACCCTCCGGGGTACGCACCAGGTCGGCGCGGCCCAGTGGCACCGGCGGACCGGACAGGCAGGCCAGGGCCTGCGCCGCGCCGGGCTGCTGCCAGCCCAGCGCCCGGGCGAAGGCCGTCTCGTCGCCGTCGAACAGTCGCTGAGGCAGCGCATGCAGGGCACCCAGCAGGGTGCGCAGGTCGTGATCGAGGGTGCGGGTCTGTTCGGCGTCCAGGAAGACCGGTCGGGTCAGCAGGGGCCGGGTGAACCACGATCGGAAGCGCTGGTAGCCGGGCAGTTCGGTGTCCAGGGCGCGGCTGGCCCCCCGGTGCGGAGCCAGGAAGGCCCGGGTCGGCGCATTGTCGATCACGACGCCACCCCGGCCAGATCCTCGGCGTTCTCCCAGAGCACCGGCACCACCTTGTCGGTGGCGGGATGCCGCGTCACCGCGCTCACCCGTTCGACGACCACCGCCTCCGGGCTGTGCCGGTTCAACACCTCCAGGTCCTCGTACCCCTGAACGAGCTGCTCACGGATGCCCTCGGCGTCGGGGTTGGGGCCGGTGTAGCGCAGCCGGAGGCCGACCACGGCGGCCGGCACCCGGGGATCGCGGTACAGCACCAGTTGGACGTCCTCCACACCGTCCAGGCCGGCGGCGTTGCGCAGCAGCACCCCGGCCGAGATCATGCCGCCGCCCAGCTTGAAGTTGTCGTCGGCCCGGCCCAGCACCTCGATGGCATCGGCCTCCCCGCAGGGGCAACCGGTGGCGGCGATCCGGTCGCCGAGCCGGAACCGGCGGGCGTCGGTCGGCCAGCCCTCCCCGTGGCGGGTCAGCAGGGCGCCCCCCTCGTCGGGCTCGATGACCTGATCGGGCAACAGGTGCATCGCGCCGAGGCGGCATCGGGGGCCGCTGGTGGCGATCACGAAGGTCTCGATCGAGCCGTAGTTCCCCCAGAAGCCGACCTGGGGGAAGGCGGCGCGGATGGCCCGCTGCCGGGCGGCGGTCATCGGCTCACCGGACCACAGGGCCGCGCGTACCGGCAGGGACAGTCCGATCTCCCGCACCGCGTCGGCGAAGTGGGCCAGCACGTTCGGGGCACCGGCGATCGCGGTGACCCCCATGTTGATCAGATCCGGTGCCCATTGCCGTACCTCGGCGGGGTTGAGCGCACCCATCGGCGCCACCACGGCCCGACTTCGCAGGGCGAAGGCGTTGTAGAAGTACTGGGCGCCCCACATCTTGCCGACCGAGAACAGGTTGAGCAGCACGTCACCCGGGCCCAGCGGCTGCCAACTGGCGAGCACCCGGGTCACCCCGAGGTCGGGGGAGAGGGCCGTGATCTTGGGGGTGCCGGTGGTGCCGCCACTGCACACCAGCAGGCCGCCGTCGCGCCGGGCCCGGGCTGCGGCCTGCGCGGCCAACTCGGTGTGGGTCCACGGGGAGTCGTCGCCGGTGGGGGCGACGGGTGGGTTGCCGATCGGGGTCACCTGACAGCTCCTTGGCGGTAGTGACGGTCATGACGTGCGGCGTAGGCCCGGAACCGCCCACCGACGACCCGCTTGATCGCCTCGGGGTCGCCGAACAGGCCGGTGACCGCCCCGTCGGCCTCCAGCTCGGAGAACCAGAGCTGACCGGAGTCGGTGCGGAGCAGGTCGACACAGACGTACGCGAGGTCGAACCTGCGGTGCACCAGGGCGACGAGGTCGTGCACGGACTGCTCGACGGTGTCGCGTTCCTGGACCCGGGCCCCGCGACTGACATTGGCGACATGGGAGTCCGAACCGGGGATGCGGTCGTACATGGCGACGATCTCGCCCTCCACGGCGACCACCCGCAGGTCGGCGACGACCGTGCCGACCGACGGCTGCACCAGCATGCTCGCCGCGCTGCCGGAGGCCAGTCCGAGCACCGCGTCCAGGGTGGCCCGGTCCGGGCAGCGGACACAGCCCAGGCCCCGCCCCCAGGACACCGGTTTGACGAAGACCGGGAACCAGGAATCCGGCACCAGGTTCTGGTGCCCTAGCCGATCCACGTCACGACCGGTGTTGACCCGCACGGAGGGGATGACCGGCACGGGGGAGTCGGCCAGTTCCCGGGCGGTGGCGAACTTGTCGTTGGTGAGTACCGCCTGGTCCAGGGGGATGGCCAGCCAGAAGCCGAGGGCCTGCAGGCAGCGGGTGAGGCTGAGCCCCCACCACAACGCCGGCTCGTGCACCGGCTCGGTACGGGCGTCGTAGACCACGATGTCCCGGGCCGGGTCCAGCGGCTCGTCCCGCCAGTACGCCGTGTCGCCGGCGATCAGTACGTGTTCCGGGTCGGCCACCGCGAAGTCCATGCCGGCCTCGGCGGCGGCCCGTCGGTAGGTGGGCCAGAATTCCTCGTGTTCCCAGCGCCGGGCCTGGGCGGAGGAACGGTCCGGAAACAGGTAGAGGATCCGCTTGCGGATCATGCTCATCGCCCGAACAGGGCGCCGCCGTTGACCCCGAGGACCTGCCCGGTGATCCAGGAGGCCTCGGAGCCGGCCAGGAACCGCACGGCGGCGGCGATGTCCTCCGGGGTACCGGCCCGGCCCAGCAGGGTCTCCGCGACCAGTTGGTCGTGTCGGGCCGACCGACCGCGTTCGTTGAAGAACTCGGTGTCCTGCACGTAGCCGGGCACCACCGCGTTGACGGTGATGCCGTCCGGGCCGCCCTTGCGGGCCAGCCCGAAGCCCCAGCCGAGCAGCCCGGCCTTGGCCGCGGCGTAGGCGTCCCCGCCACCCCGGTGGGCGGCGATCGAGCTGATGTTGACGACTCGGCCGCCGGGGCGGCGCAGCGCCGGCCACAACGCGTCGGTGAGCATCATCGCGGACAGCAGGTTGGCCTCGATGGTCAGCTGGTAGCCGGCGAACACCCCCTCGGTACCGGGCCCCGGGTCGTCGACGATGCCACCGGCGTTGTTGACCAGCACGTCGACCGCGGTGGGCATGGTCCGGGCGGCCTCCAGCAGGTCGGCCGCCACGGTCAGGTCCACCGGTACGGCACGCACGTTGGGGTGTTCCGCGGCCAGCTTCTCGAGCGGTTCCCGGCGGCGGCCGAGCACGTACACCTCGTCGCCGTCCGCGGCGAACCGGCTGGCGATCGCCCGCCCGATGCCGGTACCGCCGCCGCTCACTACCACAACCCTGGGCATCCCCGAATCCCTTCACCGGTCATCGCTGGTGTCGGGAACCAGGCTTGTGAGGGGCGCTTCCCAGAACCTTCCGGTCGGCTTCCGGGCGCGGCTCAGACCTGGAAGGGCGGCTGTGGCCAGCGGCGCGGCCGGTACGGCGCCCACCAGTGCCGGTCACCGACGGCCAGAATCAGGGACTCGGCGGCCAGCTCGGACAGGATTGGGGCGGACACCCGGGCGGCCGGGTCACGCACCAGCCTGCCGATGGCGTCGAGGTAGGCCGGATCGTCGACGATGATGCGGTTGAGCACCCCCTCGCGATGGTCGCGGATCTCCAGGAAGCCCGGCCCCTGCCGGTAGGAGAGCCGGCCGAGGAAGAAGCCGTCTACCCAGCTCAGACGCTGCTCGGTGGCGGCGCCGACGATCTCCGCCGGGGGATGCAGATGGGTGAGCGCGGCCGGTGGTCCGCCCGGGTCCAGGTGCAGCCGCCAGTCGACCACCACGCCCCAGGCGGTCAGCTCCCGCACCAGTTCCAGCGCGAGTACCGCCGTCGCCGGATCGGCCTGCGCGGTCAGGTCGGTCGTCTCGACCAGAGCCACCCGCCGCACCCCGGACCGGTACAGCTCGGCCACTTCCGCCGCCGCGTTGCCGGTGATCCGGATCCGGCCCAGGTCCATGCCGGGCAGCCGCCCGGCCCGGCCGTGGTAGTCGCGCCACCGGTGCAGGGTGATGCCTGTACCGGCCGGCGCCGACCCGGGGGCTACGCCGGCCGGGACCAGACCGGGGGAGCGGTGCGCCAGCCGGGTCAGTTCCCCGTTGGTGGCCAGGGTGGCGACATGGACCCAGCGGTCGGCGTCGTGGTAGACGATGCCGGCCTCCCGCCAGTCCGCCAGCAGTCGTTCCACCCGGCTCTCGGTGACGGTCGCGCCGACCTGGGCGGTGAGGCGACGGGCCAGCGAGGCGACGCTGCGAGGATCGGCCAGCAGCCGGAACGCGGCCAGTTCGACCGGATCGTGGATGGTGTGCACCGACCAGTCGAAACCGGGCCGCCGGCTGACCAGCACGATCTTGTGCCCCAGGTCGCAGTGGGTGAACCGTCCACTGTCGTGCGCCGCGCGCCACTGCGCGACGGCCTGGTGCAGCCGCTCGACCGTCGGCTCGGCGATGCCGGCGGGCGCGGCGTCGAACAGGTACGCCAGGTCGTGCAGCTCGGCCTCGGGCAGGTCGTACACCCGGGCGTAGTGCCCGGCCGGACGTGGCTCGCTGAACCCCAGATCGGGCTGGTCGAAGTACGGGCTGAACCGTTCGATCGCCAGCCGGGTTACCGCCTCCGGCGGAACGAGGTGATGCAGGGCCGGCAGCTGGTCGATCACCTGGTGGTAGTCGTTCTCGTGCTCCCCGGGGAAGCCATACAGGTAGTTCCAGGACACCCAGATCCCGGCCGACTGCGCGTCCCGCAGGTGCCGGACGTTCTGGCAGCCGGTCACCCCCTTGTCCATCAGCTTGAGCACCCGGGTGCTGAGACTCTCGACGCCGGGCTGCACCTGCACCAGACCGGCCTCGGCTAGCAGCCGTAGCTGGCGGTAGCTGAGGTTGGACTTGATCTCGTAGTGGATGCGCAGGTCGTAGTCGTGGTCGCCGAGGGCGGGCAGCAGGGTCTGGAGGAAGCCCATGTCCAGGATGTTGTCGACCGCCACCACGTCGAGCAGGTGATGTCGCCGGGCCTGGTCGAGGATCTCCCGCAGGAACCGCTCGGCATCCTTGCTGCGGAACTGCATCAGGGAGCCGTTGAGTCCGCAGAAGGTGCAGTGGTGCTTCTCGCCCCACCAGCAGCCGCGGGAGCCTTCGAGCACCAGCTTGGGCTCGATGTGGTGTCGCACCGCCGAGTGTTCCAGCCGGTCGAAGTAGGCCGTGAACTCCGGGTCGGGTAGCTGATGGGCGGGCAACGGGACCCGGGCCTGCGGGTTTGCCCGGCTGGCCCCGTCACGATCGCGCCAGCACAGCCCCGGCACCCCGGCCGGGTCACCGGTGCCGCCGATCACCTCGAGCAACAGGGGCAGGGCCCGATCGCCCTCCCCCCGCACGACGTAGTCCACGTAGGGGAAGTTGCGGTGCAGGGCCGCACCCTGCCGGCCGTCGCAGTTGGCACCCCCGAACACGATGGTGATCTCCGGTGCCCGTGCCTTGAGTCGCCGGGCGAGCGCCAGGGAGGCGGTGTTCTGCTGGAAGGTCGTGGTCAGACCGACCACCGCAGGCCCGCTGGCGGCGATGCCGTCGGCCAGGTCGTCGAGGAAGTCGTCGCTGCGCCGGTGCAGCTCGACGGCGAGGTCCCGCTGCCGCTGGTCCAGATCCTCCGCGTGGCGCAGGAACTCGGCCACCCGATGGTGCGGGCGGTCGTGCAGCACGGCGGAGAACACCCAGTCGCCGTGTCCCTCGAAGTAGGAATGGGTGGCCAACTGGTCGTAGACCTCGGTGTCCAGTCCGAGGGTCTGTGCGGCCCAGTCGAAGAAGTCGAGGTTGGCGTAGCGGGTGTGGACGGTCGCCCCCGCGTCCCGGGCCGCGACCTGAAGAATCCCCAGGGCCAGCGACGGGGTGTCGAGAGCCGCCCACGGCATGGTGACGAGCAGAAGATCCATCCGCCAGGTGCTTTCGGCCGTACGACTACTTGGTCTTGCGCTCCGTCTGGATGGCGATGATCGCCATCGGGCTCTGCCGGGCCCGGGCTCGGGCTCGGTAGTCGATCAGGATCGTCTTCTTCTTCATGCCTGCCTCCTGGGTCCACTGGCTGGTCGGCTCACCCTAGGTGCGCCGCTTCCCTGAATTCTTCCGCTGCGCTTCCCCCTCGTTCCTGGGGGCGTAACGCGCCGACCTCCAGGATCCCGGCCGGTATCCGTTCGCCGATCATGGCGGGCAGTTCCTCGGCCCGGCGCCGGATGACCGCCGCCGTCTCGACCTCACCGATCCGCTCCAGTGCCTGGCCGAGCAGGCCGACGGCGGAGATCAGTACGTGATGCACGGGATCGTTGCGCAGGATCGAGATCGACTCGATCAGCCGGTCCAGGCCCTCGGCCGTACGCCCGTCGGCGAGGTCCAGCGCGGCCTGGGCGCAGAGGGCCTCCCCGGACCCGAACCCCAGATTCATCTCGCCGAGCAGGCGCCGACCCCCGCTGATGATGCGCCGCGCCGAGGGATCACCCATCCGCAGCAGGACCAACCCCAGGGTGAGACAACTGAACGCCTCGTACGGTCGGTCGCCCAGCTCGTGGAAGATGGTCAGCGCCGCCTCGGCGGTACGCCGGGCGGCCTCCAACTCCCCGCGATGACGCAGGACGATCGCGAGGCAGCGCAGGGACAGCGCCTCCTCCCGCCGATTGTCCAGGCGGCGGGCCAGTTTGATCGCCACCCGGAAGGCCTCGGCGGCCTCGTCCCAGTGACTCAGCTCGTAGTGGATCTCGCCCAGTTCCCGGGTGGCGCGGGCCTCGGCCACCGCGTTGTCGGCGGCCCGGGCCAGTTCGATGGCCTGCTCCACCAGGTCCAGCGCGTCTTCGTGATCACCACTGGCCCGCCGGACGGCGGCATGGATGACATGGGCCTCCGCCTCGATCGCCTTGTGCCCGATGCGCTGCAGGATCCCGCCGGCCCGTTGCACCAGCGTGATGGCGGTGGGCCGGTCCATGCGGATGAAGCGCAGCCGGGCCAGGCGCATCAGGGTGATCGCGGTGCCGATCTCGTTGCCCTGCGCGACGCAGGCGTCCAGCGCTCGACTGTGCACCGATTCCCAGTCGGCGTACTGATGGCGCAGTTCCAGGAACTCCGTCATGCACTCGGCCAACGCCCAGGCCAGCGGGCTGAGCCCGGCCAGGTGTGCCTGCGCCACCCCGGCGACCAGCGCCGCCCGCTCGGTCTCGAACCAGGCCAACGGGTCGGCCAGCAACTGGTCGATGTACCCCGGGTCGAAGGGGTCGTGGTACGCCGTGTCCGCGAAGGGGCGTGGTGACCAGCCCCGGAACCGGGTGCCGTGGAAGCGTTCGTCGGCTTCGGCGACCAGGGTGAGCCAGGCCCCCAGGGCCCGCGACAGGGCCACCTTGCGTTGTTCGTCCGGCAGGTCGGCCTCGGCCCGTTCGCGGGCGTACAACCGCACCAGGTCGTGGTATCGGTAGCGGATCTGACCGGCGGCGTCGTAGCCGACGATGTCCAGCAACTGGCTGTTGACCAGTTCCTCGACGAGGTCCTCGGCTTCGTCGAGGGTGATCCCGAGCAGGGGTGCGACCACCCAGGCCGCGAAGTCCGGAGCGTCGAGCAGGCCGAGCAGGCTGAAGGCCTTCTTCTCCGCGGGGCCCAGCCCCTGGTATCCGATCGCCAGGCTGGCGCGTACCTCCAGATCGCCGACCACGAGCACGTCGAGCCGGCGGCGGCGGTCGGCCAGCCGCCGGGCGAACCGGGTCAGATCACCGTGTCCGTTCTGAGCGATGCGGGCGGCGGCGATCCGTACCGCCAGCGGCAGGTGGCCGCAGAGCGCGGTGATCCGTCGTACGGTCCGATGGTCCTCGCCCAGTCGTTGCTCACCCGCTATGCGGGTGAGCAGTTCCACCGATTCGGCGGCCGTGAACACGTCCAGGTTGTGGAAGTGCGCTCCCTCCAGGCCGACCAGCCGGGGCCGGCTGGTCACCAGCACCGCGCAGGTGGGTGAGCCGGGTAGCAGCGGGCGGATCTGTGCCTCGTCAGCAGCGTCGTCGAGCACGATGAGCACCCGTCGGCCGGCCAGGCAACTGCGGTACATCTCGGCGCACTCGTCGACCGTGTCGGGGATGGTCCAGTCCTCCACCCCGAGGGCCCGCAGGAACCGCTGAAGGGCGGACAGTGGCTCCAGGGGCCGGGGGTCGGTGCCGCGCAGCCACAGGTAGAGCTGACCGTCCGGGTACGAGTCGACGATCTTGCGGGCCGCCTGCACGGCCACCGTGGTCTTGCCGACACCACCCTTGCCGCTGACCGCGACGATCACCACGGCCTCGTCGTCGCCCGTGGTGAGCTGTCGGCAGATCTGTCGCAGGGTGTCCGCCCGGCCGGTGAAGTCCGCTATCGACAGCGGCAACTGTGCCGGGGAGGCGGCGGCAGCGGGCCGTGTCACCCGGCCGGCCTGGTGCAGCCCCGAGTCCCCGATCAGCATGGCCTCGTGCAACGCCTGAAGTTCCGGCCCCGGATCCAGGCCCAACTCCTCGGCCAGGCAGGTGCGCGCCTCATGGTAGGCCGACAGCGCCTCACCGACCCGACCGGCCCGGTAGAGGGCCAGAATCAGATATCGGCGCAGGTTCTCGTTGAGCGGATGCCGGGGCAACAGCGACTGCAACTCGCCGATCACCTCGGCGTGCCGTCCCTGGGCCAGGCCGATTTCGATCTTGTCCATCATGGCGGCCAGCCGTTTCTCGGCCAGGGCTGCCGCTTCGGCGCCGATCAGATGTTCGGTGACGTCGGCGATCGGCTCACCCCGCCACAGGGCCAGTGCGGCACCGATCTCCCCGGCCGCCTCCGCCGGCCGACCGGCCTCCAGCGCCGCCCGCGCCGTGCGTACCAGCCGCTCGAAGACGTGCAGGTCGAGCACGTTCTGCCCGATGCGCAGCTGATAACCGGCGCCATGGCGCACCACACAGTCCGGGCCGAGCTTCGTGCGTAGCTGGGAGACGTATTTGTGCAGCTGGGCGACGGCGGTGGGCGGGGGTCGCTCGCCCCAGAGCATGGCGACCAGCCGCTCCGTCACCACCACCTTGTTGGCGGACAGCAGCAGGGTGGCCAGCATGGCCCGCATCTTGCGGCCGCTAAGCTCTACCGCCTCACCGTCACGCCATACTTCCACGGGGCCGAGCACACGGAATTCGAGCATTTCCCCTGCGTTCCGAGACATAATGGATGACCGTCAGTCTGGATATGCATGCCCCGGGCGGCGGCGCTACTGGACCTGTTGGCGACTCTACAGTCAGCAATTCAAGGTGTCCAATGTACGACAAGTTGCCGCACATAATGCCTGGGTGCCCTTAGTGCATTGCTGAGTGGGTCGACTGTGGCGCCACGGCCACGAGCCGATCAACCGGTGATATCGCATTAGTCGGGAGTACCGCCAGATTTCAACTTACTGCCTGGCAATTGTCGCCCGCACTTCAACAACTCGTCGACCCCGGCCGGGTCAGGAGGCACTGCGTCATCTGACCGGGCCCCGGCGGTGGTGGCGGAAGATGTCGACCAGGGCGGCCAGCAGAGCCAACAGGATGATCCCGGCGGAGACCAACAAGGAGCGTTCGAAGGCCGTCGCCCAGGCGCCGTCGCTGCCCACGACCGAGAAGAAGACCGCCCCGACAACGGCGATGCCGGCCGCCGCTCCGATGCGCTGACCGGTCTGCAGCATCCCCGCCCCGCTGCCGGCCTGCGGCAGGGGCACCTGGGACAGGGTCAGGGTCTGGTTGGGGGCGATCACCAGGCCGCTGCCGAGCCCGGCCAGCAGCAGGGGAGCGGCCGTCACCCAGGGCACCGGGGCTCGGGGGGCCAGCTCGATCACCAGCGCCACCAGGGCCAGCCCGACCACCACGGCGAGCAGCCCGGTGGCGACCAGGGGCCGGCCGAACCGGTTGACGATCCGACCCCCGATCGCCGACGCCGCGGCCGAGCCCAGGGCGAAGGGGGTGATGGCCAGACCGGCGACCAGGGCGCTGTAGCCGAGCCCGGTCTGCAGGTACAGGGTGAAGATGAAGAAGATCGCGGTGAACCCACCGAAGTAGAGCAGGGCGATCAGCGAGCCCAGGGCGTACGACCGGACCTGGTACAGGCCCACGTCGAACAGCGGCGGGCCCTGCCGGGCGTACCTGCGCTCCCAGAGGGCGAAGCCGGCCAGGGTGACCAGGCCGGCGGGCAGCAGCAGCCAGGTGGCCGCCCCCCGCCACTGCTCCCGTTGCACCAACGGCAGCAGCACCAGGGTCACCCCGGTGCCGAGCAGCAGTACCCCGACCGGGTCCGCCCGCCGGCGGACCGCTTGGCCGACCGGCCGGTGCGGGATCAGCCGCCAGCCCAGGATCATCGCGATGACCCCGACCGGGACGTTGACGAAGAAGACCCACCGCCAGCCGTGCTGAGGCCCACCGGCGGCGATCAACAGGCCGCCGAGCAGGGGACCCACCGCGGTGGAGATGCCGATGGTGGCCCCGAGCAGGCCGAAGGGCCGGGCCCGTTCCGGTCCCTGGAACAGCTGCTGGATCATGCCGGTCACCTGCGGGTTGACCAGACCCGCAGCGGCCCCCTGGAGGAGTCGGGCGATCACCAGCCAGGTGGGGGACTGGGCCAGCCCGGCCACCGCGCTGGTAGCCGTGAACAGGGCGATGCCGAACACGAAGGCGGTGCGGCGGCCGTGCACGTCGCCGAACCGGCCCGCCGGCACCAGCACCAGGCCGAAGGTCAGGGCGTACCCGGACAGCACCCATTGCAGGTCGGCCGGGCTGGCGTTCAGGGCCCGGTCCAGGGAGGGCAGGGCCACGTTGACGATGCTGACGTCCAGCAGCGTCATGAAGGCCGCGACCAGTCCGACCCCGAGGGCCTGCCAACGCCGGGGCCCCTGGTACGACTCCTCAGCCGTCGAAGGCCGGTCGGACCCGGCCCGCCGATGGTGCCCTCCGACGGCCTCGGTCACCTCAGTTGCTGGGCGCAGAACCGGGGGCCGAAGTCCAATCCGGCCATCGGCGAATCCTCCCGGTGCAGCAGGTTCTTCTCGGTGAGCAGATGCAGGGGGGTCTGCAACTGCTCCTCGGTCAGGCCGCACTCCGCAGCGATCATGTCCGGGTACGGGACCTGTCCGCGTGCCTCCAGGGCCGCCACCGCGTCGTACACCCGAGCCTCGACGTCCGACAGCTGCACCTGCTGCATGGTGTCCTCCTCACGCCGATCCGCCTGCCAGGCGGTGTGCGCCGCGCGGATACCCCCTGCGGGACCGATGATTCCCCCACTCCGGCCGGTGGTTCGCCGTCCCCGCGACCACCCACGGTGACCTACGCTGCTTCGGTGACCGTCTGGGAACTCGCAGTGATCGGTGGTGGTCCCGCCGGACTGTCGGCCGCCTACGCCGCCGCCCGACGGGGGGTGCGCACCCTGGTCCTGGAACGGGCCGCCCATCCGCGCTACAAGACCTGCGGTGGCGGATTGACCGGTACCTCCGTGGCGGCCGTGGCCACCCGGATCGAGGTGCCCGTGCAGGACGTGGTCGACCAGGTCACCTTCACCCTGCGCGGGCGCCGTCCGATCACCCGGCGGCACCGGCCCGGTCGGCTGGTCAGCATGGTGCGCCGGGACGAGTTCGACGACCGGCTGCGCGCCGCCGCGGTGGCCGCCGGAGCCGAGGTCCGCGAGCGGGTCACGGTGCGGGCCCTGGAGCAGACCCCCGACGGCGTACGACTGCGGCTGGCCGACGCCACCACGGTCCTGGCGCGGACGGTCGTCGGCGCGGACGGCTCCTCCGGGGTCAGCGCCCGCCATGTCGGGGTGCGGTACCGGCAGGTGGATCTGGGGTTGGAACTGGAACTGCCGGTGCAGCCGGAGCAGCAGGCCCGGTGGCGGCGGCGGATGCTGCTCGACTGGGGACCCCTGCCGGGCTCGTACGCCTGGGTCTTCCCCAAGGGCGACCGGCTGACCGTGGGGGTGATCGCCGCTCGGGGTGAGGGGGAGCGGACCCGGGACTATCTGCGGGGGTTCGTCCATCGGCTGGGCCTGGCCGGGTTGCCGGCGACCCACGACACCGGGCATCTGACCCGCTGCCGGGCCGAGGATTCACCGCTGCGCCGGGGCCGGGTCCTGGTCGCCGGGGACGCCGCCGGCCTGCTGGAACCCTGGAGCCGGGAGGGGATCAGCTACGCCCTGCGCTCCGGTGAACTGGCCGGTGAGGCGGTCGCCGAGGCCGACCTGGCCGGCTACGAACGGGCGGTGCAGCAGCGACTGGTGCCCTCCATCCGGGCCGGGTACCGGCTGTTGGAGGTCTTCTCCCGGCGGCCGGAGGTCCTGCACCTGACGGTCGGTACCCCGCCGGGCTGGCGGGCCTTCACCCGGTTCTGCCAGGGCCACGGCGACTTCGGCCAACTGGTCGACGGGCTGCCGGTACGCGCCGCCCTGGCCCTGGCCGCCCACCTGCCCGGCCCCCGCACCCACCGCCCCTGACCCGTCCGCTGTCGTCCGGCCCTCCCGCTGCCACCCAGTATCCTAGGATGCCCTACGGGTGGTGCGGCAGGTCACGGCCTGTTTCCCCACAGCCGGTCGGGGTAGGGCCTTCCGGGACCACATCCCACCGACGAAGGAGACCCCCGTGAGCCACGACCAGCACACCCAGCAGGACCCCACCGAGCAGTACGGCCAGCAGTCCGGACAGCCGGCCCAGCAGCAGACCCCACCGGGGCGTACGGAGGACATGAACCCGAGGCCCGACCACGGCGAGGACACCTACCAGGGCACCGGCAAACTCGAGGGCAAGAAGGCCCTGATCACCGGCGGTGACTCCGGCATCGGTCGGGCGGTGGCCATCGCCTACGCCCGGGAGGGTGCCGACGTGCTGATCTCCTACCTGAGCGAGGAGGAGGACGCCGACGCGCAGGACACCGTACGGCTGATCGAGGCCGCCGGCCGCAAGGGCGTCGCGGTGCGCGGCGACATCACCGACGAGGCCACCTGCCAGGGGCTGATCGACCGGGCGCTGTCCGACCTGGGCGGCATCGACATCCTGGTGAACAACGCGGCCTACCAGATGGCCCAGGACAAGGGCATCGCCGGGATCAGCACCGAACAGTTCGACCGGGTGCTCAAGACCAACCTGTACGCCATGTTCTGGCTGTGCAAGGCGGCCCTGCCGCACCTCGAGGAAGGGTCGGCGATCATCAACACCTCGTCGATCCAGGCCTTCGACCCCTCGCCGCAGCTGCTGGACTACGCCACCACCAAGGCGGGGATCGCGAACTTCACCAAGTCCCTCGCCGCCGACCTGGTCGACAAGGGCATCCGGGTCAACGCGGTGGCCCCCGGCCCGATCTGGACCCCCCTGATCCCGGCCACCATGCCGGAGAAGAAGGTCGAGCAGTTCGGTACGGACACCCCGGTCGGTCGGCCGGGTCAGCCCGCCGAACTGGCCCCCGCCTACGTCTTCTTCGCCTCGCAGGAGTCGAGCTTCATCACCGGCGAGGTGCTCGGCGTCACCGGCGGCCGCTTCACCAAATGACCTGCAAGGAGGGGCCCCTTCTTAACGCCTCCGGTAGAGGAGGGGTCCCTTGTTAACACGTACCCCCGGGTTGTCTGCCGGTGCTCAGCGGGGCCAGGCCGCCAGTTGCCGACGGACCCGGGTGATGTCGGCGGGGTCGAGGCCGTAGCGGGCGAAGCGACCGTCGGGGATCCGGTCGAGGTAGCGGCCGGCGGCCCGGACGTCCTCGTCCTCCAATGCCGGATCGAGCTGCCGGGCCAGCTCCAGCAGTTCGGCCACCGACCGGTCGGCCAGGGCGGCGGCCACGTCGATGTAGTCGCGTACCTCGCGCCGGTTGACCAGGGCGGCGGTCTTGTTGGCGATCAGGTCGCGGACGTCCATGACCGGCCCGAGGTCCATCACCACCGGGCTGCGGTGCCGGTCGAGTCGGGCCAGACTGAGCCGGATCTGCCGGCCGTCCCGGGCGACCACGAAGTCCCGCATGTCCGCGTGGAAGCCGTCGAACAGGTCGCCGAGGTCACTGTCCGGGTCCGCGTCGGTCACCTCGAACCCGGCCGCCTGAAGGGCGTCGCGTACTCCGGCGGCCGCCGCGGCGGCGGCACCCTCCACGTCGGCGAAGAGATCGACGTCCTCGGTGGGCCGGGTCACCAACCCGTGCGCGGCCCACGCGACCCCGCCACCGAGCACGAAACGGTACGGCCCGGCCACGGTCAACGCGACCCGGGCCACCTCGCGGTAGAAGTCGTGCGGATGGGGCTGGGTCACGCCGACCGGAGACCCCGGTGCCGACTCTCCCAGGCGGCGCGTACGCCTCGGGGCAGGTTCAGCAGCCGCCACACCCGGGGCAGGGTCCGGCCGTTGACCAACCGACGCAGGTCGTCGAGGCTGGTGGACTCCCGCAGCACGTTCTCGTACATCCAGAGCAGCTGGTCGGGGTCGGCCAGATCGAAGGCGCGGTCGCTGCACCACATGAGTCGTACCGGCAGCTCCACCACCCCACGAGTGGGCCCACGCAGCTCGCTCAACGTCCGGGCCACCACGGCGGGCCGCCCCGGCCGGGCGAGGTGCGCCACACCGGTAGTGACTCCGAAGACGGCCTGCATCCTGCCAGGGTAACCCCACACCCCCCGGAACCGGACTCTCCCCAATCCACCCCACCCAAATCCACCCCCACCCCCCGACCGCAAACATCGACTCCATCACGCCGAAGTGGCGGTTTCCCACCACCCCGAACCCCACCGTTCCGCCGTAACGGCGGAACCTTCGAGGTGCGCCCGGCCGAGCCGCGTGAGCCGGCTTCCCGTCCCGTCGCTGCAGGAGGTGTCCCCGCTGCCGGGCGTGGGCCACCCAGGCGGCCTGTGGGGCCGTCGTCTGCCCGTCGGTCTCTCCGTTGCGCGTCGCTGTTCCGCCCAGTTGCGCATGCCTGTTTCGGTCCGTCTGGTTGTGGCCATGAGGCCTTGATCGACTCCGTTACGGCGAAGTGGCGGTCTCCCGTCGCCGGGGCGGCGCCGCCCCGGCGCTCTGGACACCGCCGTTTCGCCGTAACGGTGCGGGCTGGCTGCCGTCTGTGCTGCACGAAGGTGCCTTCGCCGCTGCGTGTGAGCCACCCGAGGGCTGTGGGGTCGTATCAGGGTTGATCGTCCGGATGTTCGACTTTGGCAGTTCCGGGCTACGGGCCTGCCCAGCCCGGCCTTATTCCGTAAGGCCAGTCCCTGCGGCCATAGAGCCCGGCCCATGGGGTGGCCCCCTGGTGATGAGTTCGGGCGCGACAAGCTGCTGAGGGCGGTGAATCTGGTCATCGGGGCACGGGTAGACCAACGAGCAGACCAGGGCAGGCCCGTTCTGGGCTGCGAGGGCGTCGATGGGTGTGGTGTCCGGTCCGACTGCGGTCAGCCCGGGAATGGTGGCGGCTGGCGGGTGGTTGGACATCCCTGACCGGCCGATGCAGGCCGCCTGACCCCGATAGACATTCCTCTACAGGGGGAGCAGGAAACCGTTGGCCGGCACCCGAACCCCGGGTGCCGGCCAACGGCCGTCTACACCCTGCCCGCCTTCCGACGTGCCGACCGGGTAGACGAAGACCGACCAGGTCAGGCTGGGGCGACCGTGCCCGGCGTAGGGATCAAGCCTGACCGCCCGAAGCCGGGCACCGTCGCCCCCCCCCGCAACCCCCCCCACCCACAAACCCGCACCCACGCCCACCCCCCGACC
>NZ_JBICUM010000015.1:0-92713 GCF_043198155.1 Micromonospora sp. NPDC048871
GCGTACTGGGTAATGTCACGATGATCCTCTTCCTGTCTCCCGGCAAGCCTAGCCGCACCGGGAAGGCTGCCTCATCTCAGCCTGACAGACAGGGGCCCCGCGTCACCGGTCAGTTCGACCTGCCGAGCCAGCCGAGCCAGCAGATGCGCACGCCACGCGCCGAGGTTCACTATGTGCGGGGCGAGGCCGTCCGGATGCAGGCTCACCCGCAGCACATTCACCGGAGGCGCCAGCAGGTCGGGCGCGACCAGATCGGTGAAGATGGTCAGGCTCTGGTTGGCGTCCACCATCTGCCAACCGCAGTCGACCACCACCGCCGGGTAGGGCTCGTGGCCGGCCAACACCTGCCGGACGGCGGCGCGGGCCGGCGCCATCCGGGGGGCGGTCAGCGCGCTCTGCGGGTACGCCGGGGCGTAGCCCGCCGCCAACATCAGCCGATTGCGTTCGCGTAGCGGCAGGTCGAGGTGTTCGGCGAGGCGAAGCACCATCTCCCCGCTCGGCCGCGACCGGCCCGTCTCGACGAAGCTCAGATGGCGGGTGGAGATGTCGGCCCGCGCGGCCAACTCCAGTTGACTCAACCGCCGCACCTCCCGCCACCGGCGCAGCGCCGGGCCGACCGAGAGCGCCGGCACGGTGGCGGTCACGGCAGCTCCGGCGGTACCGCGTCCAGCACGGACGGGCGCAGGCTCGATCGACACAGGGGTCGGGCAGGATTCATCAGGTTCCTCGTCCTCGGGCGTCAACGCCAGCGTGCCGTAGCACCCGCGCGGAGTCGATTACCTGCCAGGTAATGCCCGAAGGCCGCCGGTCTGCGCTCAGCCGCCGGAGTCGGCCAGTTCGGCGCCCTCGGGGACGGTGTCGTCGTCGCGGCTGGCCAGCCAGCCGTCGGGCAGGAAGACCTTGCCGGGTGAGTTGGTACGCCCGCGCGGCTGGCCCAGGGTCTCGGTCGGGAACGGCGCGGAACCCGACATACGTACCACCGCTCGGCGACACAAACTTCTTGATCAACTAGAGCGGACAGGCGAGGGCGGGGTGCCCGCGCTGCACGAGGGCAGCGCGGGCACCGGGCCTCACCAGAATCGGGGGTTGATGGCGTCGCGTAGTGCCAGTTCGTCGAAATCCGATTGCTTGATTTCCCATTCGGCGTACGCGATGTAACGCATCGGCAGGGTAATCAGCAGCCCCGCTGATATGAACACCAACATCACCACCCAGCCGCCGTCCACCAGGAAAGCCATGGACAGCACGAGCGCGATCGGGAGCAGACGGAGCCACCATACCGTCAGACGATAGAGCGGCTTCCGCCTCGCACCGGACGGAAGCGAATCCCTCAAACGGTTACCTTCCGGCACTTTTCCACCTAGCCTCGAAAACCATCAGCGAATCCTACCGCCAAAAGACAGAGATCGCGCTACGGGTAAAGATGTTCGACGCCGGCCCGCCTCCAGCGCCACCCACCATCGCGTTACGGAACGCCTCCTCGGGTTCGATATTCGTGAAGTTGGTGTCCGTAATCTTCCAGGAACCCATCATTCCCAGGAAGAATGCCTTTCCGGTACCAGCCGTGATAGCGCCGCCATGCCAGTTTCCCCCGTCAATCCGCTGACCGGTCTGGTAACAGCCGCCCAACAACACTGCACCACACACCTGAGCGTAGCCGTTGTCCTTCATGTAAGAAGGGGGGACTGAGGTGGCCCCGCCGGTGTAACTGTACCCACCCCAGCCCAGTCCGCCGACTTCGAAAAACACTCCCTCCGGGGTTGAGGTCAGCCCGACGCACAAAATGCCACAGACAGAATGGGTGTAGAAAGGTGACCAGCCGGGCTGCGGTGACGGCGCCGGTGCCGGTGCGGGCTGAGGTACCCCGCCTTCGCCCTTCATGTTGGCAATCTGCCGCGGCGTGTACCGAGAGTACGCACTGGGTTGGTAAACGGGCTTCGGGACGGCCACGAACGTCCACTTATTCGTTACCGGGTTCTGGGTGAGCCGCTTGCCGGTCTTCTTCTGGTGCTGCAACTCCTCCTGGGTCGATCCGGTGGCCATCGGAATGAGTCCGTCCGGGTCGGTGAAGGTCATCGGGTTGTTGTTGGCGTACGAGTATCCCTGGGTCTGTTGCGGATCCGCCAGATCCATGAGCGGGTCGACGGAGATGAAGGCACCGAGGAAGGTGTCGTAGAACCGGGCCCCCAGCAACGACAGGCCGTTCGGGTCCGCGATGCCTCCGACGAAGCCGCGCTGGCCGGAGGGCCAGGTGCCGTTGCTCCCGCCGGACCTCGGGTTGCCGTACGGGTCCAGGTACTTGATCGTGTCCACCCGGGTGACCGAGTTGACCGTCCAGAGCACCGTGCCGTGCCGGTCGGCGCCGAGCCAGATCACATCCTGGACGGCGGTGCCACTCGATGCCGTACGGGAGGCGATGACGTCGCCGCGGTGCGAGTAGTACCGGGTCGCCGTCGTGCTCTGCCCCACGACAGTCAACTCGTGCCCGCCCAGGAAGACCGTCGCCTGACCGTTCGGGTCGAGCCGGGCGATGCGGTTGCCGTCGACGTCGTAGACCATCCGGGTGGTCCCAGCGGGTCCGGTGATCTCCGTCAGCTTGCCCTGCGGATTCCACTCCAGGGTCTCGTCGACCCCGTCGACACTACGGTGGGTCAGGTTGCCGCTCGCGTCCCAGTCGTACTGAGCGCTTCGACCACCACCGGTGACCGTGCGGACCGCGTACGGCTGCGGGCTGTCCGCGTCGGCGTAGCCGTAGTTCGACGTCAGACCGCTGCGGTGGTCGGTCACCGAGGTGCGGGCACCGGCCCTGTCGAAGGCGTACGACATCCAGTACGGAGCCACCCCACCGACGATCGAGGCCTGCGGCGTGGCGGCGCAGGTCGCCGTGGCCTGACTCCATGCCTGGGTGAGCCGACGCAGATGGTCGTACTGGAAACACTGCACATCGCTGGCGGCGGGCCGTGGGTTGTCGTCGTCGTCCTGCGGCCGGTTGGCCATCGACAACACGTTGCCGGCCGGGTCGTACTCATACTGCACGGCGGCGACGTTGGGGATGGTGGCGTCGCGGTCGAAATAGAAACCGGTCAGCCGTCGGGTCACATCGTCGTAGGTGTAACTCTGATACGCCTGCGGCTGATCCTCGACACCGAGTTTGCGTTGGAGCAACTCACCGAAGGGTGACTGGGTGGTGGCGTCGACATAGACGGTGTTGGTCCCGGAGGAGGACATCGTGCCGACGACTCGCGTCACATTGCCGAGATCGTCGTAGGTGTGGTTGACGATCTCCGACTCCAGCCCACCGACCCTCGGCAGTTTCATCCGCTCCAACGAGCCGTCCACCCGATAGGTGGAGGTCGAGGTGTAGGTCCCGGCGACCCCCTCCAGACCGGGCATTGCCGGGATCACGGACGACTCTTCCATGATCTGGTACGCGTTGTTGTAGAACGAGATCTGGCGGCTGAACGAGAAGCCGTCGACGATCGACACCTGCGTCGACAGGTGCCCCTTGGCGAGCGTGTCATAGGTCCACTGCGCGATGAGTTCCCCGTCGGCGAAGCGCCGCGACGGCCGCCCCAGGGCGTCATGCTCGACGGTGACCACCTCGTCGAGGGCATTCGTGCTGGCGATGACGTCACCGGCGTTGTTGTAGGACAAGGTGGTGGTGCCCTTGTCCGGGTCGGTGGTGGTCACCTTCCGGCCACGCAGATCGTACTCGTAGCTCCAGGTCTTGCCGGTCGGGCCGACAACGGTCGACAGGTCGCCGCGCGGGGTGTACGTGTACCTGGTGGTGTCGTACCCCCCGGTCGGGGTCGGCCCGTGGAACTGCCGCAACTCCGTGGTCTGGCCGTGCACGTCACTGAGGGTGATGGTGGCGGTGCCACCCTGCGGTGGGGTGACCGCGACCCGCCAGCCGTCCGGGTCACCGCCGTAACTGGTGATAGTGGCCCAGAGTTGGCTGTCGGCCGACCAGAGGGCTTCGCTGACCACCCGGCCGACCCCGTCGTAGCTGAGCACGGTCCGGGCCCGGTCCGCGCCGGGGTTCAGTTGCCACACCCCGGTGTCCGGCGCACCGGTGATGTATGCCGGTCCCGCCCGGTAAGCCTCCAGACCCCGGTCGTTGTAGCCGGTCGAGGAGATCAGGCGCTGGCCGCCGAGGGCGTCCTTCTGCGTCTGCACCTGCCGGTACAGGGAGTCGAAGAGCCCGACCTCGGTGAGGTAGTTGCCGTTGGGCCCGAGCCGCTTGCTGGTGACGGCCAGCGGACCGTTGTTGCGGACCAGGTAGCTGAACTCCAGGTTCGGCGTCCGGGTCGCCTTCGGCCGGCCGGGCAGCCACACCTTGATCAGCCGGCCGAGCGGGTCATGTTCCAGGTCGGTGCGCTTGTTGTTGGCGTCCACCAGGGCGATCGGCTCCGCCCAGGCGGGTTGCCGGGTGACGGTCGTCTGGTGGCCCAGCGGGTTGGTGGTGACCATCTGGGTCACCGGTCCCGGGCCCGCCGGGGTGTACGCGGTGGTGGTGGTCTCGCCCCGGGCATCCGTGGCGCTCGTGACGCGGCCCAGTGCGTCGTAGCTGGTACGGGCGGTGGTGGTGTAGACCGGGCCGCCGGTCCAGGTGTCGAGGGTGTCCTGGCGGGTCACCAGTCCCTTCGTCGGGGCGGCGCCGTGGGTGTTCGAGCCGTCGTGGAACGTCCGGACGTCGGAGACCACGTCAGCCGGACGCGAAACAGGGTCACCGCAGGCCTTGGCGACGGTTTCCACCCGGGACACGGCCTGCCGAATCCACTCGCCGGTGTTCGTGACGTACGTGGTGCGGGTGCAGGTCTCGTCGCCAGGCTTCGACGTGTCCCCCAGGTCGGACACCGAGGTTGCCAGGCCGTCCCCGTTGTAGGTGGTCCGGGTCTCGGTCCGCGCCCACACGTTCGGCGCGAGAAGCTTGCGGCTCTTGCGCACCGAGGGTCCGCTCAGGTACGCCCGATCGGTGCCTCCGGCATGGCTACGCGCGGCGGTCTGCTGGGTCCAGTACTGGGTGGTGACTGCCTGGACCACCGTCGTCCCGTCGAGAGTCGCCTTCTCCAGCGGGAACCCGGCCAACGCCCGGTGGTCGGTGAAGGTGTTGTTCTCGGAGTCGGAGCCCTGCACACTGCTCCGGCCACCGCCCGGCAGCGGCTGGTCGTGCAGCCCGCGGTAGAACCGCTCGCGGGTGGTCAGGGGCACCCCCTGGTCCGGCTCACCGACCTTGGTGACCACCTGGGAGTAACCGCGCCACTGCCCGTAGGTGCGGTGCTTCTTCTTGGTGAACTCGTTGTCGTCGTAGGCCCACAACACGTTGGTGCTGCTGCCACCCGTGGAGTACACGTAGCGGGTGACGATGGCCGGCTGGTCGGCGGTGCGGTCGATCTCGGAGATCTCCGTGACGACGTACTTGTGGAACCAGTCGAGCTGGGGTTCGGTGTAGCCGTCCGGGGTCCAGTACACGGGGTAGCAGAGCCGCGAGTTGCTCTGCGGCGAGGATGGCAGATCGTTGAGGTCGCAGTCGGTCTCCGAGTAGGTGACGTGCAGGTCCGCGCCGGACTCGGTGCGGATGTTCTGGATCCGCCAGCGGGAGAAGATCGGGGCCCCGGCCAGCACGTTCGCCCGGTTGGCCAACTCCACCCCGGTGAATCGGACCGGCGGCTCGGTGGCAGTGCCGCCGACGTGTCCGGCGTGCACGATCTCCTTCAGCCACAACGATGCCGAGCCGGCGGTCCTCGGCGCCTTGAACTCGTGGGCCAGAGTCCACGACTCGACGTTGGAGAAGGTGCTACCGCTGCGCACCTGGGTAGTGATCTTGGTCAGTCGCTTGGTGTTGAAGAAGACCGGGGCGAGCTTGTCGGTACAGGGCGCCGTGGCGCAGTCCTTGTCCCAGGGGACGTCCGGCCAGTTGGCCCGCACCGGCTTGCCGTCCTCGTGACATTCGGTCGCCAGGCACCGGTCGGCGACGGTGAACAGCACCCGGCCGGTGGCGGCGACACTCGGGTGGTCGGCGTGCAGGCCGTACTCGATCCGCGTCAGGTGACCGCCCCGATGGAAGGACTGCCGGTTGTCCTTGTCGCCCGCCGCACCGTAGTGCCCGGTCTCGCTCTGGTAGTAGTAGCGGACGGTGTTGCCGTGTACGTCCACCGCCTTGTCCAACAGCCACCGCCAGGCCTGCTTGCAGGCCGAGTCCTTGAAGGTGGAGGCGTGGCACTTCTCGCCCGAGTGGTTGCCGAAGACCGGCTTCGTCCAGCGGGAGTTGGCCGAGGCAGCCTCGACGGCGAAGAAGTACCTGTTGCCGTCCGGGGTGGTGATCGTCCACCGCTCGGTCGTGGCGTTGCCCGTCGTCGCCGCGTTGCCCTGTAACTGGATCCGCCAGTTGGCGTCGTTCTGGGCCCGCCAGACGCCCGTGTCGTCGTCCTTGATCAGGGAGGTGTTGGTGCCGTTGAGCGAGACGGTGACGTTCGGCGAGTCACCGCTCCAGCAGTGGTCGTAGGTCTTCTTGTCCTTGTTGTTGGGATCCTGGCCGTCGACCGCGTTTCGGTCGTCGGCGCAGGTGGCGTAGGTCCGTTCGATGAACCCGGGCGCGTAGTCCCAGCCGTCACCGACCCATGAGGCCTGGTTGTTGGCCCCGGCCATCCGCCCGTCGACGGCCTGCGAGGAGTAGTTCAACGACACCTCGGGCAGTGGACCCTCCGCCGGAGGAAGCCGCACCGGGTTCGAGTAGGAGAACCCACCGGACCCACTGCCCGCCGTCCAGGAACCCGACGCCTGCAGGTCGGTCGCCTTGTAGTCGCCGTCCTCGGATGCCTCCTCGCCGATCAGAGCGAACACGACCGGCTCCGCCCCGGTGAGGCTGACCTGTGTCGACACCGTACGCGCTACCGGGTCGTTGGTCGCCGCGACGGGCTCGACCGCCTGACACTGCGACCGCTGCGGGGTGGTCGCCGCACACGCCGGCAGCCGCTTGAGGGTCAGTCGCTCACCCCAACCCGCGCCGTAGAGCTGCCGTATGCCGGCATAGCTGAAGGTGGTCTCGACCGCTCCGGTGCCGCCCTCGACGACCACCACCGGGCCGCTGACCCCGAGCCGCCGGGAATGCTCCTCGGCCAGCACCTGCACCCGCGTCTGGTCGGGGGCACGCCGGCCGGCGATGGCCGAAGCCGTCACCGGCAGACCACCGGCGACCCTCTGGACCCCCCGTCCGGACGGCCAGCCACCGTCGCGCAACCGCTCCGTCGGGGAATCAGCGATCACGAGGGTGGCACGGCCGGCAGCCGGCCAGGTCGCGTGCTCCGGTCCGGCCCACCTGCCACCGTCGTCCGGCAACGGAGACCGATCGACCGGTACCCGCCGCGCAGGCTCCGGTCGGGTCTGCTGCACCTTGCGGTCGCCCGAGGGCACCTCGGCCGCCTGCACTGGCGGGGTCACTGCGAGGGTCGACGCCACCAACGCCGCGGCAGTGACCACGATTGTTGCTTTACGTGCACTTCTCTTTACGTAGCGTAACTGCGACATGTCGCCTTCCTTGCACTGAGAAGGGGTGGAGGAAAGTCGAGAGAGAGCAGGCTGGGCGGGGCGCGGCCGGCAGCCGCGCCCCGTGACCGTCAGCCTTCGGCCAGGTTGGCGATCCGCTCCGGGGCGAGGGTGGAGGTCCAGATCCGGACGTCATCCACCAGTCCTTGCAGCGGGGACCACCGGTCTCCGTTGGTGGCTCCGGAACAGCCGATCAGGGTAGGTCCGTTGGCCATCCACGGCGTCGTCGGACCGTCGGCCTCACCCTGCAACGCACCGTTGACGTAGAGGCGTACCTTGCCGGCCGCGACGTCGAACACACCCGCCAGGTGGGTCCACTCGTCGAGCAGCGGGGGATCCGTCGACATGACCTTGTGCCACACGAAGTCGTCGCCTTCCGCCGACGACAACTCGAACTGCCAGCGATCGGTGTCGGGGAGGTACTTGAGGTCGAAGCCGCCCCGCTGACCGGCGGCCTGCCCCACGACGGTGTGATGGCCGGTGGTCTGCTCCAGGAACACCCAGGCCGCCACGGTGAAGGAGGCATCGGTGCGGACCGCCGGGCCGGGCGCCTCGGCACAGGAGTGGTCGGACAGCAGCAGAGCACCGTCCTGGCCGAAGGCCCGGTCCCGTCCCCAGCTGTACGGACCGGGGACCGACAGGTCACGGCCGTTGCCAGACATGTCCTGCAGGTGGGTCGGCATGTCGCTGGCCGGGCCCTCCAGGGGCCACATCCCCTCCAGCTTCACCGCCGGGTTGCCGCCGTACACCGTCTTCACCTCGTCGGCGGTCAGCGCGCCCTGCCAGGCCCGCACCGCGGAGACCGCCCCGTTGACGTGGTCGGCATCCACGCCTGCATGGCGGGCACACCCCACGGTCAGCGGCCCCTCGGCTCGCCACGGGGTACCGGTGCCGACCGCCGAGGCGGCCAGGGTGCCGTTGACGTACAGGCTGAGGCGATTGTCGGTGGCGTTGTAGACACCCACCAGATGAGTCCACGTGCCTGCATCGGCCGACGAAGACGAGCGAACGATGTGGGACAGCGAGTATTCGTCATCCGTCGGCTTCATCATCAGCGCCCAGTAGGGCGCTCCGCTGAGGTACCGGGCGCCGAGGAACCACCCACTGACCCGATCGCCGTCCTGTCCGATGATCGTCTGGCTGCCGGTGCCGACACTGTCCAGCTTCACCCACGCCGCGATTGAGAACGACTCGTGGGTACGCACGACCTGCTCTTCGGTCCGGGCGCACTGGGTGCCGGTGAACTGCGCCGCCGAGCGCAACCGGCCGTACTGGTCCTCCGCCCAGGATGCCGGCTGCGGAAGGACCAGAGCCGTGGAACGCTCGGTGGTCTCGGTTCCGTCGCCGTGCAACGGCCAGTTGCCGATCTCACCGGCGGGAAGCTCGGTGGCCGCCTGACCGATCTGCGCGTCGGAGAGCAGCCCCTGCCAGATCCCGACCTGATCGATCGAGCCGGTCATGTGGTGCCACGACGACGACTGGCTGCCGGCGCATCCGATGAGCAGCCGACCCTCGGCGTGCCACAACTGACCATCGATGGTGGCCTGCGACGCAAGCACCCCACCGACGTAGAGGCGGACGACCTTGGCCAACGGGTCGACCGTGGCGGCCAGGTGCTGCCACTGGCCCACCGCGGCGGCCGGCGCGGAGGCCACCACAGACCCCGAGTTCGCGCTGTCCGCACCGGCCAACGACACCTGCCACCTGTTGGTTGCGGCGTCGTGACCCAGGACGAACGCGGACGCGGCGGAGCCCGCCTGCGCGACGACGGCCCGGTTGCCGCTGGTCGAGGTCAGCTTGGCCCACGCAGCCACGGTGTAGTCCGAGTCGGTCCGGATCACCGGAGAGGTCTGCGCGCAGTCCGTACCGTCGAAGGTCAGCGCGGAATCGGGGCTGCCGGCACGGTCGGGACCGTAGCCGATTCCGCTGCCGAGTTCGAGGTGTCCGCTTTGGCCGGAGTCGTCGATTGCGTCACCGTTGAACCGCCAGGCACCCTGGAGCTGGGCCTCGGTGCTGCGGCCGCTGTAGAAGTTGAACTCGGTACGCGCCGAGTAGTTGCCGGCGTTGTCCTGAGCCCACACGTACACGTGGGTACGACCGCTCTCCGGCGTGAACGTGATCGTCGTCGTACCGGTGGAGTTCACGAAATGCTGCTGGGCGTCGACCCCGATGCCGTACGCGAACCGCCGCAACCCCGAACGGGCGTCCGACGAGGTCAGTTTGAGCGTCACCGGCTCACCGACGACCGGGCTGTCGGACATCCGGGCCACCACGGGTGCCGTCGGTGGGGTGTGGTCCAACCGGAAGTAGCACCAGCCCGTCCAATCGGTGCCGTCCTCCATGTCGGTGCCCCGAACACGCCAGTTGTAGTTGCCCTCGGTGAGGGTCGGGGTGGGCCAGGCTCGTTCGCTGTCGGACTTGGTCCAGGCGGAGAGATGGACAGCCGGACTGGTGGGCCCGTTCAGGTCGAACTGCACCCGTACGGTTCCGTCGCCGTCCTTGGCCTTGCCGAACAAGGTCGGAGTCCGGTTGGTGATCCAGGGGCCGGGCGAGGCGGCACAGTTGCCACCGGGCGAGGTCCGTACGGCCACCGGCGAGGTCGGCTTGTGTTCGTAGGTGGCCTTCAACTTGACGTGGTTAGGGTTGAACTTGGCCCACCGACCTCCGCTCTCGGATCCCATTCGCAACCCGAAGGTGATCGAGTCATAGCCCGCGTTCGCGTGCCGCTGGACGTGATGGCCGATCTTGGATCCATTGAAACTCAGCCAGTCGGGATCCTGGCCGCAGGACGCGTTGGCCTTGCCCAGCCTGGTCTGCAACGGCCCGTCGTGCAGCCACTTGTTCTTCATTCCGTTCCAGGTGGGGGTGTTGCTCGCGATCGAGTTCGTCTGCCAGATGCCGATCGACTCGCCCGCGCACCACCCGGTGTGCACCAGGTACGCGTCGACACTTGTCGTGCCGACCAGGCGCTTACCGGCCAACACCGTCGTATCGAAGTAGAAGTGTGCCCGCCAGATGTCGCCGTGACTGTCGTAGTTCGACCCCACCCGGGCCGTCTCACGCGGCCAGGCGGTCCCCGAGGTCCATTGGGTGTCCGGTCGCGAGTCGTTCACCGGCGCCCATCGGGACCATTTCTTGTCGTACGTCGGGTCGATGAAGATCGGGAAGCTCCCGGCCTCCAGCACCTCAGGGTCGGCGGCGACCGTCAACGAGTCGCCTTCCAGCCGAACCTCGACCGGGGTGACCAGGGCGGAGTCGGCCGGTCCCCGAACGGTGGAGGGGGCAGCCTCGATCGACTCGTGGGAAGCGAGGAACCCGGCCGACCGCGTAACGGTCTCGGGTGAGTCCCACGCCACCGCCGGTGGCGACCCTGCCAGCACACCGTCGGGGCCGGAGATGGTCACCGACCCGTCCACGACCGCCACCTCGGCCGAGCCACCCACCACATAGGGGGTCTCCCGCACCAGCGGATTCGCGGCGGCGGCGGCGCTCTTCACCACGAGCAGGTGCGAGAAGCCACCCCGCTCGGCCCTGACCACCAGATCGACGTCCGGATACACGTTCGGGTACGTGATCGTGTCGTCGGTGATCACGCCCGGTGGCAGGGCGTCCGGCCAGCCCAGCGAGAAGGTCGCGCCCGCGCCGGTCATCGTGGCGAAGGGACCGGTGCCACCGGCTGAGAAGACCACCTCGGCCGTGGAGGCGACCGGACGAATCAGGCCGTCCGCTCCCGCCTCCAAGGTGGTGTCGATCTCCGCCCAGGCACCGTCCTGCTCGACCCACTGCGGCTCGACCCAGGATTCGAAGGCGAAGTCACCAGACGGTTGCGCGAACACCTTCGTCGTCTCCGACGCCGCCGCCAGGACCTCGACCTCGGTTTCACAGGAGGCCGCCAAGGCCTGGGCGGCACGTTCCGAGGACGCCGTCAAGGTGTCCGCGTCGACGCACGGATCCGGAGTACCGGCCGAGGCAGGAGTCGCCGGCAATACCACCAGGAGAGAGCCCGCTAACGCCGAACTGACCAAAATGGACAAAACGCGGGCATGAAGGAATGACAACAAAGCCGCACCCCCGTACAGCAGCTTGATCAACAGTACGTTCCACAAAGTACAGAAGTCGTGACGCCAAGACCATAGTGAAGGTCAAGAATTTTGCCTGGCCATTGCTTTCGTCCGACTCCAGCCACTATGGACGGTGGACCCGGAAATACGCGACACCCACCGATACGACCAATCAGTTTATCGGTATTCTTCGAACGGACGAGATTTCGGGATCGGCATCGCTCAATTCCCGTCAAGACGGGTATCCGGTGGGATGCCTCGGCCCCCGCCATGAGATTTCGTGATACGTCGGGAACAGGGATGCGGAAGTGACACGGGTCGCCTGTCGGCCTCACCCCGGTCCTGCTCCGTGACAGACCTCAGCCGCCGGAGTCGGCCAGTTCGGCGCCCTCGGGGACGGTGTCGTCGTCGCGGCTGACCAGCCAGCCGTCCGGCAGGAAGACCTTGCCGGGTGAGTTGGTACGCCCGCGCGGCTGGCCCAGGGTCTCCGTCGGGAACGGCACGGTCGGGTCCAGCTTGCCGAGCAGATCGTCGAGCTGGGCCAAGCTGTCGATCATGGCCAGGGCGCGGCGCAGCTCGCTGCCGATCGGGAAGCCCTTGAGGTACCAGGCGACGTGCTTGCGGAAGTCGGTGCAGCCGTCCCGCTCGCCCCGGGCCGGGTTGCGGGCCCCGGCGGTGAACTGGTCGACCAGCAGCTCGGCGTGCCGGCGCATGGTCAGCGCCACCTCGCCCAGGCTGGGCAGCCGCCGCTCGGTACGTCCGGCGAAGGCGGCCTCCAGGTCGGCGAAGAGCCACGGTCGGCCCAGGCAGCCCCGTCCGATCACCACCCCGTCGACCCCGGTGTGGGCCACCATCCGCAGCGCGTCGTCGGCCTCCCAGATGTCGCCGTTGCCGAGCACCGGCACGTCGAGGGCCTGCTTGAGGGTGGCGATCGCGTCCCAGTCGGCGGTGCCCGAATAGCGCTGTGCGGCCGTACGCCCGTGCAGGGCGACCGCGGCGACCCCGGCGTCCTGCGCGGCCAGCCCCGCCTCGACGTACGTCAGGTGGTCGTCGTCTATGCCCTTGCGCATCTTGACCGTGACCGGCACCCCGGCGGGGGCGGCGGCGCCCACCGCGGCCTTGACCAGGCGGGCGAAGAGTCGACGCCGCCAGGGCAGGGCCGCGCCCCCACCGCGCCGGGTGACCTTCGGGACCGGGCAGCCAAAGTTGAGGTCGATGTGATCGGCGAGATCCTTCTCGACCACGATCCGCACGGCGGCGGCGGTGATCTCCGGGTCGGTGCCGTAGAGCTGGAGGCTGCGGGGGCTCTCGTCCGCCCCGAAGGCGATCATGCGCAGGGTCTTCGGGTTCCGCTCGACCAGGGCGACCGTGGTGATCATCTCGCAGACGTAGATGCCGCCGCCCTGCTCCCGGCAGAGCTGGCGGAACCCGACGTTGGTGATGCCCGCCATCGGGGCAAGCACCACCGGCGGCCACACCTGGTGCCGCCCGATGGTCAACGGCCCCAGCGCAGCACTCGTCGGCATGGTCACCGCCCAAGTGTAAGGAAGGGCCCCTTCTTAACGCCTCCTGCATAGGAAGGGCCCCCTGTTAACGCGACGCATACCACATTCCGGTCGCAGGTGGGGCGTCGTCCACAGGGTGCGGGGCTGTCCACAGCTACCCGGCTCGGCTGAGACAAAGCGCGGTCGGACTGGTGATGCTCCGGGCATGCCTACCCCTCCACCCGAGTTCTCCGAGCTGGCCGAGCGGCAACAGCAGATCGTCAGTCGTACCCAGTTGCTGAGCTTCGGCTTCGACGACATGTACCTGTACCGGCAGACCCGGCGGGCCCTCTGGCAACGGGTGCTGCCCGCGACGTACGCCCTGGTCACCGGCACCCTGACGGACGAGCAGCGGCGCATCTCGGCGGCGCTGTACGCCGGTGCCCAGGCCCAGCTGACCGGCCTGGCCGCACTGACCTGGTACGGCTTCCGACAGAGCCCGCGCAGCGACGACGTACACCTGATCGTGCCGCATCACGCCCGACGCGCCTCGGCGGGATACGCGGTGATCTCGCGGACTCTCGCCTTGGACGTTCGGGCCCGGACCACCCCGCTGTACGCGGTGTGCTCACCGGCCCGCGCGGTGGTCGACGCGGCGCGCGACCTGCGGCAACTCCGTCCGGTGCGGGCCATCGTGGCCGAGGCCGTGCAGCGAGGGTACGCCGACCTCACGACCCTGGACGAGGAGATTGCCCGGGCACGGCGCAGCCGGACGGCGCTGATCAGAAAGGCGTTCGCGGAGGTGACGGCGGGTATCCGGTCCGCGCCCGAGGCGGAGTTGCGCCAGTGTCTGGCCGACAGCAGTGTGCTGAGCGAGATCCACTGGAATCCCCGGCTGCTCGACCTGAACGGCGCCTTGCTGCCGACACCGGACGGCTATCTGGCCGACGCGGCGGTGGCGCTGGAGGTCGACTCGCAGGAGTACCACTTCCGACCTGCTGACTGGACGCGCACACTCGACCGGCACAACGAGTTGAGTCGGCTCGGGGTCCTGGTGCTGCACTTCACGCCGGCGCAGATCCGCCGCGAGCCGCGCCGGGTGCGCCGCACGGTGGAGGACGCGTACGACTCCCGACGTGGTTTCGGTGCCACCGTCCGGGTACGCCTCGACCAGCCCACTCGGCCCGCGTCTTGTTAAGAAGGGGCCCCTCCTCTACGCCAGGCGTTAAGAAGGGGCCCTTCCTTACAGCTCCTTACAGCTCAGCAGCCCGGGAGGTGGTCGATCAGGTAGCGCTCGACCTGGTCCAGGGCGATGCGCTCCTGGGCCATGGTGTCCCGGTTGCGGATGGTCACCGCGTTGTCGTCCAGGGTGTCGAAGTCGACCGTGACGCAGAAGGGGGTGCCGATCTCGTCCTGCCGGCGGTAGCGGCGGCCGATGGCCTGCGAGTCGTCGAACTCGACCACCCAACGCTTGCGCAGCTGCGCGGCGAGGTCCTTGGCCTTGGGCGACAGGGCCTCGTTGCGCGACAGCGGCAGCACGGCCACCTTGATCGGGGCCAGTCGCGGGTCGAAGCGCATCACCGTGCGCTCCTCCATCTTGCCCTTGGCGTTCGGCGCCTGGTCGACGTCGTACGCCTCGAGCAGGAAGGCCAGCACCGCGCGGGTCAGGCCGGCGGCCGGCTCGATCACGTACGGCACCCAGCGCTCGCTCTTGGTCTGGTCGAAGTACGACAGGTCGACCCCGGAGTGCTTGCTGTGCGTGGTGAGGTCGAAGTCGGTGCGGTTGGCGACCCCCTCCAGCTCGGCGAACTCGCTGCCGCCGAACTGGAACCGGTACTCGATGTCGACCGTGCGCTTCGAGTAGTGGGAGAGCTTCTCCTTGGGGTGCTCGTAGAAGCGCAGGTTCTCCTCGGACAGGCCCAGGTCGACGTACCAGTTCCAGCGCTCGGAGAGCCAGTACTCGTGCCACTGCTCGTCGGTGCCGGGCTCGACGAAGAACTCCATCTCCATCTGCTCGAACTCGCGGGTCCGGAAGATGAAGTTGCCCGGGGTGATCTCGTTGCGGAACGACTTGCCGGTCTGGGCGATGCCGAACGGCGGCTTCTTCCGGGCCGCGTTCGCCACGTTGTTGTAGTTGACGAAGATGCCCTGGGCGGTCTCCGGGCGCAGGTAGTGCAGCCCTTCGTCGCTCTCCACCGGGCCCAGGTAGGTCTTCATCAGCCCGTTGAACATCTTGGGCTCGGTGAAGGTGCCCTTGTTGCCGCAGTTCGGGCAGTTCAGCTCGGTGAGGGAGGCCAGCGGCTTGCCGTGCTTCTCCTGGTACGCCTCTTCCAGGTGATCGGCCCGGAACCGCTTGTGGCAGGACTGGCACTCGGTCAGCGGGTCGACGAAGGCGTCGAGGTGGCCGGAGGCCGCCCACACGTCCCGGGCCAGGATGACCGCGGAGTCCAGCCCGACGACGTCGTCACGCTGCTGGACCATGGTCTTCCACCACTGGCGGCGGACGTTCTCCTTGAGTTCCACGCCGAGCGGACCGTAGTCCCACGCCGATCGGGTGCCTCCGTAGATCTCGCTGGAGGGGAAGACGAAGCCTCGGCGCTTGGCGAGGCTGACGATGGCGTCGATACGGTCGGCTGGCATGTTTCCTCCTACGCCGACTGGCGGTCGGCGGGGACCGATGGGATGAAGGGCACAGTTCAGGACAACGGTACGACCACCGCTGTCCCGAACTCAGCACATTACCTGCGCCGGGTCAGTTGACTCCGCAGACCTCCATGCCTCCGGTCTGCTGGTCCTGGGCCAGGATGACCTGCTGGCGCTCCTGGCCACCCCCGGCGAAGGTGACGTCCACCGGCACGGTCAGGGTGGTGGTGTCCACGCTGCCGACCTGATAGGAGACGATCTGGGGCTCGGCGGCGGCGCGGCGTTCGAACTCCTGCCGGGACTCGCGCCGCTTGACCGCGTCGCAGAGCTGGTCGTACGCCTGGCCGTACTCGCCGTCGGCCAGGGCCCGGTAGTAGTCGCCGGAGACCGTACGGCCCTGCTCCTCGACCGCCTGCACCCCGCTGATCAGCAGACCGACCGCGGCGGCACCGCCACCACCGCAGCAGAGCACCAGGGCCAACGCCCCGGCACCGAGGCCGAGCCAGAGTCGGGAGCGACCCCCCTCGGTCGGCGGAGCCGCGAACGGCGGGGCCACTCCGGGGCCGGTCGGCGGGGCCGGGGGCCCGGGGTCGGCCGCACCGGGCGGGGGGAAGCCACCGTGGCCGGGGGGCCAGGGATTCTGCTGGCCGGACGGACTCTGCTGGCCGGGCAGCGGGGGGTGGGGTGGTGGGGCCGCCGGTCCGGGAACGGTCATGGGAGCCAGCGTAGTGCCCGACAGCTCAGCGGTAAGGACCCGCGGCCCGATCGCTGGCGACCACCACGACCTCCCCGTCCGGGGCGGCGCTGGCCAACGTCTCGTAGGCGGACGGCTCGTCGATGCTCTCGGCGAGCAGCGGTATCGCGGTGACCTTGACCTCGAAGCCACCGAGCGCCCGCCGGTAGGTGCCGACCGACTCCCATTCGGTGAGCAGGCACCAGTGTCGCGGGTCGTCCAGGGCCCGGACCAGTTGCCCGCGCAGGTAGCCGGGGCGGGCGGCGAGCGCCGCGAGGGCGGCGTGGGCCCGTTCGGTGAATTCCTGGGCACCGTCGTCCTCGACCACGAACCGGTTGGTCACCAGCACCGGGCACTCCTCCTCGTAAAGTCTGTGGGATGCAGCGTACGCAGCGCCAGATCGCCGCCCGCCTGGCCCGGGCCAACCCGACGACGGTGTTCCTGGTCACCCTGCTCCTGGTGCTTGTCGCGTTCTTCACCCCGGGCCCGCTGGGCGGGCTGTTCACCCTGCTGCTGGCCGCTGCGGTGGCCGCCCTGCTGGTGACGACCTGGCCGGTGCAGACGCCAGCCACCCGGGTGATCCGACTGTTGATGTTGACCCTGTTGGTCACCGTCGGCCTGGTGAAACTACTCTGATCAACCTGCCCTGACATGCAACTATGCGTTTTTGACAATCATTGTCATTGTCGCGGACAGTCGTTGCATGACCTTCCGCACCGCCTCCCGGGCGCTGGCCGCGGCCACTGCCGCGCTCGCCCTGACCCTCGTCACCGGCTGCACCGGCGACGAGGCGGCCGGCAACGACCCGGAGCGGGTTGACGTGGTGGCCGGCTTCTACCCCTTGCAGTTCCTGGCCGAGCGGATCGGCGGGAACGCCGTGGCGGTGACCAACCTGGCCCGCCCGGGCGCCGAGCCCCACGACCTGGAGCTGAACCCGCGGCAGGTCGGCCAGATCATCGACGCGGAGCTGATCGTCTTCCTGCACGGCTTCCAGCCGGCCGTGGACGAGGCGATCGAGCAGCACGGCGGCGACCACGCCTTCGACGTGGCCGAGGTGGAGCCACTGCTGGACGCCACCGCCGGTGGCCACGACCACGACCATGGTGATGACCACGACCACTCCGATGAGAAGTCCGACGGGGCGAAGGACCCCCACGTCTGGCTCGACCCGACCCGGCTGGCCACCATCGGCGACAAGCTGGCCGAGCGGCTCGGCGCGGTCGACCCGGACCACGCCGACGAGTACACCCAGCGGGCGGGCGCCCTGCGCACCGAGTTGGAGAAGCTGGACACCGAGTTCACCGAGGGGCTGAAGACCTGCCAGCGCCGGGAGATCGTGGTCAGCCACACCGCGTTCGGGTACCTGGCCCAGCGCTACCAGTTGGAGCAGATCGGCATCACCGGCCTCTCCCCCGAGGACGAGCCCTCCCCGCAGCGGCTGGCCACGGTCACCGAGGAGGCACGCGAGCACGGCGCCACCACGATCTTCTTCGAGACCCTGGTGAGCCCTAAGGTCGCCGAGACCATCGCCCGGGAGGTGGGGGCGCAGACCGCCGTGCTGGACCCCCTGGAGGGTCTGTCCGCCGAGGGCGGCGGACAGGACTACCTTTCGGTGATGCGTACCAACCTGCAGACCCTACGGACGGCGTTGAGCTGCTCGTGACGACCGAAGTCATCACTCTGACGCGCGGGGTGGTCGGCTACGAGGGCCGCCCCGTGCTGCGGGACGTCTCGCTGACCGTGGCCGCCGGTGAGGTGGTCGCGATCCTCGGCGCCAACGGCTCCGGCAAGTCCACCCTGATCCGCGCCGTGCTCGGGCTGGTCCCGCTCAGCTCCGGCTCGGTCACCCTCTTCGGGGAGCCGGCCCGCCGGTTCCGCCAGTGGCACCGCATCGGGTACGTCCCGCAGCGGCTCGGCGCGGGCAGTGGCGTACCGGCCACGGTGGGCGAGGTGGTCGCCTCCGGCCGGCTGGCCCGCCGGGGGGTGCTGCGCCCGCCGGGGCGCGCCGACCGGGAGGCCGTGGCCGAGGCGCTGCGGGCCGTCGGGCTCGCCGACCGGGCGAAGGACCCGGTGTCCACCCTCTCCGGCGGACAGCAGCAGCGCACCCTGATCGCCCGCGCCCTGGCCGGTCGGCCGGAACTGCTGGTGCTCGACGAGCCCACCGCCGGGGTGGACGCCGCCAGTCAGGAGGCGTTCGCCGAGGCGCTGCGCGCCTTCGTCGACGGCGGCGGCACCGTACTGCTGGTGGCCCACGAACTGGGCCCCCTCCAGCCCCTGATCAGCCGGGCGGTCGTCGTACACCAGGGTCTGATCGCGCACGACGGCGCGGTGCCGGAACCGGCCGGGCACCACGCGGCGCCCGACCACGACCACGTGCATCCGCACTGTCCCGAGGAACCCGCCGGGTTGTGGGGCACGAATTGAACCTCTTCCAGTACGAGTACATGCAGAACGCCCTGATCGGGGCGCTGGTGATCGGCGTGGCCGCGCCGGCGCTCGGCATCTACCTGGTGCAGCGGCGGCTGGCCCTGATCGGGGACGGCATCGGGCATGTGGCCCTGACCGGTGTCGGCGCCGGCCTGCTCTTCGGCACCTCCCCGGTGATCATGGCGGTGATCGCTGCCGTCATCGGTGCGGTGGCCATCGAGCTGATCCGGGAGCGGGGCCGTACCTCCGGGGACCTGGCCCTGGCCCTGCTCTTCTACGGCGGCATCGCCGGTGGCGTGGTCCTGGTGGGGCTGTCCGACAGCACCAGCGCGAACCTCAACGCGTACCTGTTCGGGGCCCTCACCACCACATCTCGCGGTGACCTGGCCACCATCGCGGCGCTCGGCCTGGCGGTGCTGATCACGATGATCGCCCTGCGTCCGGCGTTGTTCGCGGTCTGCCAGGACGAGGAGTACGCCCGGGTCTCCGGCCTGCCGGTGCGGGCCCTGAACCTGCTGCTGGCGGTCACCACCGCGATCACCGTGACGATCGCGATGCGGGCGGTCGGGGTCCTGCTGATCAGTGCGCTGATGGTGGTGCCGGTGGCCACCGCCCAGCAGGTCACCCGAGGTTTCCGCACCACCATGACCGCGGCGATGGCCCTCGGGCTGTTCGCCGCCGGGGCCGGCATCTGGCTGGCGGCGGTGGCCGACACCGCCCCGGGCGCCTCCGTGGTGGTGCTCGCGATCGTCTCCTTCGTGGTGGTCACCCTGCTCGCCGCCGCCTGGCGCCGGATCCGTCGGACCCGGCCCGCGCCGGAGCCCGCACCGGAGCCACACGAGGTGGTGCTCGACCGATCCTGACCAACCCGGGCTTCCTGACACTGGTTATCGTTGCGGGGTGAGCAGCGGATCCGGGTACGACGCGTACGAGGGCGCCAGTGAGCTGCTGCGTGCCCTCTCCGCGCCGATCCGGCTGGCCATCGTCAGCCAACTGGCCGGGGGCGAGCGCTGCGTGCACGAGTTGGTCGACACCCTGGGCGTCACCCAGCCACTGGTCTCCCAGCACCTGCGGGTGCTGCGCGGCGCCGGTGTGGTGCGCGGCTCCCGGCGCGGCCGGGAGATCGCGTACAGCCTGGTCGACGAGCATGTGGCACACATCGTGGCCGACGCGGTGAGCCATGCCGGGGAGGGATCATGAGCGACGGTGGTACGGCGGTCCGTAACACCCGGCAACGCTCGGCTGTCAACGCCCTGCTGGGCGAGGTGGAAGGCTTCCACAGTGCCCAGGACCTGCACGCGATGCTGCGCGAGCGCGGCGAACGGGTCGGCCTGACCACGGTCTACCGGACCCTGCAGAGCATGGCCGACGCAGGCGAGATCGACGTGATGCGCCCGCCGGGCGGCGAGCACCTCTACCGCAGGTGCAGCGAGGGACACCACCACCACCTGGTCTGCCGGGCTTGTGGTCGTACGGTCGAGGTCGCCGGCCCCACCGTGGAGACCTGGGCCGACAAGGTCGCCGCCCAGCACGGCTTCACCGACGTCAGCCACACCCTGGAGATCTTCGGCACCTGCCCCACCTGCACCCCCTGACCCTCCTCCCGGTGGGGTGAGCGTGGCAGGGTGGGCGGCGTGAAGATTTATGCCGATCGCTTTCCGGTGGCGCTGCGACAGTTGCTCACCGATCTGCTCGTCGTCGCCTGGGTGTACGTGACGATTCGTGGGGTTCTGTGGTTGCACGATCTGGTGCAGCGGCTGGCCGTACCGGGACAGAAGCTGGAAGGGGCCGGCGGTGGGCTGGCCGACAACCTGGCCGAGGCCGGTGGGAAGGTCGGCCGGGTGCCGCTGGTGGGCGACGAGTTGACCGCGCCCTTCGAGCGGGCGGCCGAGGCGGCCCGGTCCCTCGCCGAGGCCGGGCAGGACCAGCAGGAACTCGTCGATCAACTGGCTCTGGCGCTGTCCGTCGGGATGGCGATCGTACCGCTCGGGCTGGTGGTGTTCGGGTGGCTGCCGCTGCGGGTGCGCTGGATGCGTCGGGCCGGCTCGGCGGCGGCACTGGCCACCGCACCCGCCGGGCGGGACCTGCTCGCGCTGCGCGCCCTGTCCACCCAGCCGATCCGCCGACTCACCCGCATCGACCCCGACGTGGCGCAGGCGTGGCGGCACGGCGACGAGCAGACCATCACCGCCCTGGCCGCCCTGGAACTACGCCACCTCGGCCTGCGCACCCCCACCACCCCACCGACCTCCTCCCCCACCCGCCCGCGTTGATCAAGAGGTTTGCGGCGCGGATCCTGCCGCAAACCTCTTGATCAACAGGGGCGGGGTCAGTCGTTGGACAGGCCGCTGGGGTCTTCGTCGTCGTCGATGTCGTCGTCGCCCCAGTTGCGGCGGGAGAACGGCAGGATCAGCCAGAAGGTGAGGAACCAGAGGCCGGTGACCGCGCTGAGCAGGAAGGCGATCGGCCGGGCCAGCACGAAGTCCGTGATCAGCAGGACCGAGCTGACCATCGCGATCAGCATCAGGGCCAGGCCACCGGAGGCCATCCGGTGGGCGAACCGGACCAGATCCGGCTTACGTCCCTGGCGGAACAGTGCCCGGTGGAACGCCACCGGCGAGATGATCATCGCGGTGGCGCCGGCCGCCGCGAGCAGGGCGACGATGTAGACGTCCCGCTGGAACGGGGTGGTGTCGTCGAAGCCGTTGCTGAACGGCAGGGTCAACAGGAAGGCGAAGAGGATCTGTACGCCGGTCTGTGCTACCCGCAACTCCTGCAACAGGTCGGCGAAGTTGCGCTGCCATCGCTGCTTCTCGGTTTCCTTGGACACCGCTGACCTCCGGGGGTACGGCACGCCGTCGGCGCGATTCGGCGACGGCGGCAACGCTGATTGCCCCACCGCCCTCGTTCCGAAACCGCCTCCGACAGCAACCGCCCGCCGTACTCAGGCGACGGAACGGACCCGGGTCACGATGGCCTCGGCCAGTCGGGTCGGTACCTGGTCCGGAATCCAGTGGCTGACCCCGGCCAGTTCCACGAACCGGTAGTCCCCACGTACGTGGCTAGCGCAGGCCTCGGCGGCGGTACGCCCGATCGCCACGTCCCGGTCGCTCCACACGAAGGTGGTCGGCACGGTCACCGGGCCGATCGCCGCCAGGTCCGCCTGGGACATCGCCCGGTACCAGTTCAGGGCGGCGGTCAGGGCGCCGGGTTCGCGCATCGGTTCGGCGTACGTGGACACCCGCGCCGGATCCCCGACCCCGCGCAGCATCCCGCGCAGCCCTCGGGCCTTCAGGGCAAGCAGGGTCTTCTCGGCCACCCCGGGCCGACGGAACAGCATCATGTACGCCGAGCGCGCCTTCTGCTGCGAGTCCTCGGCGAGGGCGTACGCCATGGCGGCCGGATGGGGCACGGAGACGGCGGTCAGGGTGCGGACCCGCTCCGGATGCCCGGCGGCCAGCGCCCAGGCGACCACGGCACCCCAGTCGTGCCCCACCACATGGGCGGAGTCGACACCGAGGGCGTCCAGGATGGCGGCCGCGTCGGCTACCAACTCCGCCAGCCGGTACGCCTCCACGGAGGTCGGGCGGGCACCCGGGGAGTAGCCGCGCTGGTTGACCGCGTAGGTGCGCAGAGCGGCCACGTGCAGGGTCGTCGTCACGTCGTTCCACTCGCCCGCGTGCTGCGGGAAACCGTGCAGCAGCAGCACCGGTGCACCGTCCTGCGGGCCACCGGCGACGACGTCGAACCGCAGACCTCGGGCGTCGATGTGCATGAACGGCAGCCTACCGAGGTCGGCGCTCAGTCGTACTGCTGCTTGGGGGTGGGTATCCGCCGCCAGGACTCGACCTGGAGGTACGGGATCTCGGCGTCGTTGACCGGGTCACGACCGATCCGGTCGCTGTACCGGCCGACCACCTCCACCCAGGTGTCGTCCGGCAACCCGACCGGCACCTCGCCGGTGAGCCCGAGCTTGACCGGCCGCCCGTCGGCCGCGCAGCAGGACAGCACCATGCGGGCCAGAATCGGTCGGCCGTCCCCGCCGGTGGTGAGGAAGCCGGTCAACTGCACCCGCCGGTCGCCGATCGAGGCGCCCCGGTCGAACAGGGCCCGCGCCGCGTAGTCCAGGACGCTGACCGGTGCCGGGTCGGCGTCGGGCAGGGGCGGGTAGTCCGACTGTCGCGGGGCGTTCAGGGCGGTGCCGGACTGGCTGGCCGCGTACGAGCCCAGAGCTGGTGGGGCCACCAGCAGCAGGCCGAGCACCGGCAGGATGAGCAGCCAACCCACCCGGGGTTCGTGGTGGGGGTGCCCGTCATGCTCCACGGCGGGATCATCGGCGGCCGGGCGCAGCTCGTACCACAGGGTCATGATCGCGGCGACCACCAGCAGCAGGCCGGCGGCGATCAGGAAGGGTCGCAGCCCTTCCTTGACATAGCGCAGGTAGAGGTCGGTGAGGCTGGCCCGCAGCACCGCCCCGCCGAACAGCAGCAGGAGCACCCCCTGGGCCTGCCGGTTCACAGCAGCACCACCCCGACCCCGGCGGCGACCAGCAGGGCCACCGCGAAGGTGGCCGGGGCGAACCGGAAGGCGAATCGGCGCCCGAAGACACCGGCCTGCATCGAGATCAGCTTGAGGTCGACCATCGGCCCCACCACCAGGAAGACCAGTCGGGAGGTCAGGGAGAACTGGGACAGCGAGGCCGCCACGAAGGCGTCCGCCTCGGAGCAGAGCGACAACAGTACGGCGAGAATCGCCAGCACCAGGACGGACAGCCAGGGGTTGTCGGCGAGGGTCTGCAACCATCGTTCCGGCACCAGGACGTTGATGCTGGCGGCGGCCATCGCACCGAGCACCAGGAAGCCACCGGCCTGGGTGACGTCGTGCCGGACGGCGGCCCAGAAGGCCCGACCCCGGCGGGGGTCCTCCAGCTCCGGTCGGCGCGGCATCCTGATCCACTCGGTGCGACCCAGTCGCAGCCACAGCCAGCCCATCACCATGGCCACCACGAGGCTGGCCAGGCCTCGGGCGAGGACCATCTCGGGGTTGTTCGGGAAGGCGACCGCGGTGGCGGTCAGCACGATCGGGTTGACCGCCGGTGCGGCCAGCAGGAAGGCCAGGGCGGCGGCCGGGGTGACCCCCCGGCGGATCAGGGAACCGGCGATCGGTACGGAGCCGCACTCGCAGCCGGGCAGCACCACCCCGGCCGCGCTGGCCGCCGGTACCGCCAGGGCCGGGTGTCGGGGCAGCGCCCGGGCCCAGAACGACCGGGGTACGAAGACCGCGATCACGGCCGAGAGCAGCACTCCGAAGACCAGAAAGGGCACCGCCTGCACCATGATCGAGACGAACACGGTGGTCCAGGTCTGCAGGCGCGGATCGTCCAACGCCCCGGCCAGCGGATCACGGAAGATGACCAGCAGGATCAGCAGCCCGGCCAGCACCTCCACGGAGCCGACCCGGTCACCGACCCATCGCCGCAGCACCCCACTGCCCGGCTGAGGCACGGGGTCGGTGGCGGTGCCGGTCGGACCGTTCTGCGGTTCGTCGACCGGTACGGCTTGATTCGTGTCTGTGCTCACCCTGCCGTCTCTTCACCCCGATGGTTCGGCGGGCTGAGAGTACCGGCCGGGGACGGTGAGGTCGATGGATGTCGGCCAAACGGGGGGATCCGCCGGGTGGGCGTACCCCCTTGGCGACCTCGACCGGGCCGCACCCGGCCCGACCTGCTAGATCACGTTGCCTGTTGATCTTTAAAGGTGTTAGCGTCGGCGAGACAACTTCACCTCCGACAGGGGAGCGCACAGCGCTGAGAGTGCGGGTTCGCCCGCAGACCCTCCGTACCTGATCTGGGTAATGCCAGCGCAGGGAGTTCGGTCCACCTCCTGCCCGCCACGGCCCGGTGCCGTCGGGCGCGGCGTGCGTCTTACCTGGTTCGACACTGGACTGGGAGCAATCATGAGCCAACCGACCACCAACCGGTGGCGCACCATCGACATCGTCGTGGCCGCAGTGATCGCGGTCGCCTTCGGCGTGATCTTCTGGGCCTGGGGCGCGGTCTGGCGGGTCGCGGACCCCGCCTTCGCCTTCTTCCCGGCCAGCCAGGCCATCATGTACGGGGTCTGGCTGGTCCCGGCGGTGCTCGGCGGGCTGGTGATCCGTAAGCCGGGTGCCGCGCTGTTCTGCGAGGCGGTCGCGGCTACGGTCTCCGCACTGCTGGGCTCGGAGTGGGGCGGTGTCACCATCGTCCAGGGTCTGATCCAGGGTCTCGGTGCGGAACTCGCCTTCGCCGCCTTCCGGTACCGCTCCTTCCGGCTGCCGACCGCACTGCTGGCCGGCGCGCTGACCGGTCTGGGTGCCGCCCTGTTCGACTTCTTCGTCTGGAACACCGCGTACGAGCTGGGCAGCTACCGGATCCCGTACGCGCTGCTCACCGTGGTCAGCGCCACCGTGGTAGCCGGCGCCGGCGGCTACGCCCTCACCAAGGCGCTCGCCGGCACCGGCGTCCTGGACCGCTTCCCCGCCGGCCGCAACCGCCCCCTCGTCTAACACCACCCTTCACTCCTGTTGATCAAGAGGTTTGCGTCTGGCGAGCCGCGATTCCAGACGCAAACTTCTTGATCACCGCAACGATCGGGGGTGGGGGTTGGGAAGCAGTGAGGGGAGGAGAGGAGTGGTGGGGGTGGGTGGGGTTTGGGTGCGGGGGTTTGGGTGGCGGCATGCGGGGCGGCGGGCCTGGGCCCTGCGGGGGGTGGACCTGCGGGTGCGGCGGGGCGAGCGGGTGTTGCTGCTCGGGCCCTCCGGGGCGGGCAAGAGCACTCTGCTGGCGGCGCTGGCGGGGCTGCTGCCGGAGGACTCCGGTGAGCAGGAGGGCACCATCGAGATCGACGGTCGCCCCCCGACCGAGACCCGGGAACGGGTCGGCATCGTCTTCCAGGATCCGCAGTCCCAACTCGTCATGGCCCGCAGCGGCGACGATGTGGCGTTCGGGCTGGAGAACCGGGGGGTACCGGCGGCCCAGATCTGGCCCCGGGTGGACGAGGCGCTGCACCGGGTCGGGTTCCCGTACCACCGGGACCGCCCCACCGCGGCACTCTCCGGCGGCGAACAGCAGCGGCTGGCCCTGGCCGGGGCCCTAGCACTCCGCCCCGACCTGCTGCTGCTCGACGAGCCCACCGCCAACCTCGACCCGGCCGGGGCGGACCTGGTCCGCACCGCGATCGCCCGCGCGGTCGGCGGCGACACCACCCTGATCCTGGTCGAGCACCGGATCTCCGACGCCCTGCCCCTGGTGGACCGGGTGGTGGTACTCGAACCCGGCGGCGGGGTGCGGGCCGACGGCCCACCGGATCAGGTCTTCGCCGCCCACGGGGACGCCCTGGCCGCCGAGGGGGTCTGGGTGCCGGGCCGCCAGCTTCCCCCGCGCCAGGCCACCACCCCGGCCGGCGAGGTGTTACTCACCGCCGACGGGCTCGGCCAGCCGCCCCGGCTGGCCTCCACCGATCTGACCGTACGCGCAGGTGAGGCGCTGGCCGTGCTCGGTCCCAACGGTGCCGGCAAGTCCACCCTGGCGTTGCTGCTCGGCGGACTGGGCAAGCCGGGTACCGGACGGCTGTCGGCCAGCGCGGAGCTGGCCGGGGCGGACGCCCACCGGCCACCGCACCGCTGGCGCGCACCGGCACTGGCCCGCCGGATCGGCTCGGTGTTCCAGGATCCGGAGCACCAGTTCGTCACCAGTACGGTCTTCGACGAACTGGCCCTGGGCCCCCGGCGTACCGGTGCCGGCGAGGCGACGATCCGCGACCGGGTGGACGAGTTGCTGCACCGGCTGCGGTTGGACAAGCTGGCCGGGGCCAACCCGTACACCCTCTCCGGTGGCGAGGCGCGGCGGCTGAGTGTGGCGACCGCGCTGGCCACCGCGCCCCGGCTGTTGATCTGCGACGAGCCCACCTTCGGGCAGGACCGGCGGACCTGGCGGGAGTTGGTGGACCTCTTCGCACAGCTGCGCGACGGCGGCCACGGCCTGGTGACGGTCACCCACGACGCCGACTTCGTCGCCGCACTGGCCGACCGCACCCTGACGCTGCAGCCGACTGGCGAGACCCGGCGGGCGGCGGAGGATCGATGATCGACCTTGAACCGGTCGCCCGGCCGGACGCCCCGCTGGCCCGCCGCAATCCGGTGGCCAAGCTGGCCGCGGCGCTGCTGTTCGCGTTCCCGCTGCTGGCGACGCTGGATCCGGTGACACCGGCGATCGCCCTGGCGGTGGAATTGGCGGTACTGCCGTTGTTCGGGGTGCGTTACCGGGTGCTGTTCCGCCGGGCCTGGCCGTTGTTGATCGCCGCTGGTGGGGTACTGGTGGCGCTGGTGCTGTTCGCCGCTGACCGGTCGGGCCGGGTACTGCTCGACGCCGGACCGGTCATGGTCACCTCCTCGGTGCTGTTCACCGCCCTCGGCCTGGTGCTGCGCCTGTTCGCGGTAGCCCTGCCCGGAGTGATCGTCTTCGCCACCACCGATCCGACCGAGCTGGCCGACGCACTGGTGCAGAACGCGAAGGCCCCGGCCCGGTTCGCCATCGGCGCGCTGGCCGCCTTCCGGCTGTTGCCGCTGCTCGGTCAGGAATGGCAGATGATCGTCATGGCCCGCCGGGCCCGGGGTGTGGAGGCCGGACTCAACCCGGTGGCCAAGCTGCGGCTGTTCATGTCGACCGCGTTCACCCTGCTGGTCGGGGCGATCCGCCGGGGCACCCGGCTGGCGGTCGCCATGGACGCCCGGGGTTTCGACTCCACCGCCCCGCGCACCTTCGCCCGCCGTCAAGCCTTCGGCACCGCCGACTGGCTGCTGCTCATCTGCGCCCCCGCCCTGGCCGCCGCCGCCCTCACCATCAGCATCACCCTAGGCACCTTCACCCCCCTGACCCCCTGACCCACTCCTCCCACACCCCGCCCCGCCCCCGCCCCGCCGATCATGCAGTTTTTGTCCCCGCATAAGGGATATTCTTCGCGCAATGGCGACCGAAACTGCATGATCGACGAGGCAGGGGGCGGGTGAGGCGAGCCTGGTGGGGTGCGGGGTGCGACCACATGGTGACCAGGGGTGGGGGTTGACGCGGGTGGCCATCGAAGCGCGCTACGGTCGCAGCACTACTGACAGACGCGGAAGGTGGCGACGAGGATGGCGGATCGGGCTACGGCGCAGATCGGTGTGACCGGGCTGGCGGTGATGGGTCGAAATCTGGCCCGCAACCTGGCCCGCAACGGGTTCACCGTGGCGTTGCACAACCGCTCGCCGGAGCGGACCCGGTCGCTGGTGGCCGAGCACGGCGACGAGGGCACCTTCGTCCCGACGGAGTCCCTTGCGGACTTCGTCGCCGCGCTGGAACGCCCCCGCGCCGTGATCATCATGGTCAAGGCGGGCGGCCCCACCGACGCGGTGATCGACGAACTGGTGCCGCTGCTCGAAGAGGGCGACATCATCATCGACTGCGGCAACGCGCACTTCGCGGACACCCGTCGGCGGGAGGAGGCGCTGCGGGCCAAGGGGCTGCACTTCGTCGGCACCGGGGTCTCCGGTGGCGAGGAGGGTGCCCTGTGGGGGCCCAGCATCATGCCGGGTGGCTCCGCCGAGTCGTACCGGAAGCTGGGGCCGATCTTCGAGAAGATCGCCGCGCAGGTCGACGGTGAGCCGTGCTGCCAGCACGTCGGGCCGGACGGCGCCGGGCACTTCGTCAAGATGGTCCACAACGGCATCGAGTACGCCGACATGCAGCTCATCGCCGAGGCGTACGACCTGCTGCGGGCCGGGCTGGGCGCGACGCCGTCGGAACTCGCGGAGATCTTCCGGGAGTGGAACACCGGCGAGCTGGAGTCGTTCCTGATCGAGATCACCGCCGACGTGCTGGCCCACACCGACGCCGCCACCGGCGAGGCCTTCGTGGACATCGTGCAGGACCGGGCCGAGCAGAAGGGCACCGGCCGGTGGACCGTCCAGATCGCCCTCGACCTGGGCATCCCGATCACCGGCATCGCCGAGGCGACGTTCGCCCGGTCGCTGTCCGGGCACGTCGGGCAGCGCGAGGCCGCCCTCCGGGCCTTCCCCGGCAGCGGGGAGAAGCTCCAGGTCAGTGACCGCGAGGCGTTCATCGAGGACGTACGCCGGGCCCTGCTGGCCTCGAAGATCGTCGCGTACGCCCAGGGCTTCGATCAGATCCGCGCCGGCAGCGCCGAGTACGACTGGAACATCGACCTCGGCGGCACCGCCCGCATCTGGCGGGGCGGCTGCATCATCCGGGCCCGCTTCCTGGACCGGATCAAGCAGGCGTACGACGAGCAGCCGGACCTGCCCACCCTGCTGGTGGCGCCGTGGTTCGCCGACACCGTGCGCGACGGGGTGCCGAGTTGGCGGCGGGTGGTGGCCGAGGCGGCCCAGGCCGGGGTCCCGACCCCCGCCTTCGCCTCCTCCCTGGCCTACTTCGACGCGCTGCGCGCCGAGCGGCTACCGGCCGCCCTGATCCAGGGCCTGCGGGACAACTTCGGGGCGCACACCTACCGCCGGGTGGACCGCGAGGGGTCCTTCCACACCCTGTGGGCCACCCCGGACCGCGCCGAGGTCGAAGCCTGAGGCCACCCGAGTGAACACCGACGCGCCCTGTCCCGAATGAGCGGGGCAGGGCGCGTCGGGTTACCGGATCAGAAGAAGCGGCGACGCCGGGCCTTCTGGGGGCGCAGCAGGTCGGCTCCCCGGGTGAGCATGCGGCTGGCCCCGGAAGGACCGCGTCGCGACTCCAGAGAGTGGCTGAGTCGGCGAGCACCTGCGGCCGCCAACGGAACCGCCACGGCCATCACCGCCCACTGGGCTACACGCTTGCGCATCATGTGGGTTCACCTCCGTCAGTGGCTGCTGTCAGGGGTGGTACCCAGACCCGGCGGACACTATGCGTTCAGGTGGTCGGCGCCACCGGGTTGGGTAGCGCCCCACCGAAGCGACGGTCCCGCTGGGCGTACAGCTCGCAGGCGTACCACAGATGGCGGCGGTCGAAGTCCGGCCAGAGGGTGTCCAGGAAGACCAGTTCGGCGTACGCGCTCTGCCAGAGCAGGAAGTTCGAGGTGCGCTGCTCCCCGGAGGGCCGCAGGAACAGGTCCACCTCGGGCACCTCGGGGTGGTAGAGGTACCGCCCGATGGTCTTCTCGGTGACCTTCGCCGGGTCCAGTCGGCCGGCGGCCACATCCCGGGCGATCGCGGCGGCGGCGTCGGCGATCTCGGCCTGCCCGCCGTAGTTGACACAGAACTGGAGGGTCAGGGTGGAGTTGCCCCGGGACATCTCCTCCGCGGTCTGCAACTCGGTGATCACGCTCTTCCACAGCCGCCCGGCCCGACCGGACCAGACCACCCGTACCCCCAGGTCGACCAGCTGGTCCCGACGACGCCGGATGACGTCCCGGTTGAAGCCCATCAGGAAGCGGACCTCGTCCGGCGAGCGCCGCCAGTTCTCCGTGGAGAAGGCGTACGCGGACAGGTAGGGGATGCCCATCTCGATGGCCCCCTCGACGGTGTCGAAGAGGGAGAACTCCCCGGCCTCGTGTCCCTTGGTGCGGGGCAGCCCGCGCTCCTTGGCCCACCGGCCGTTGCCGTCCATCACCACGGCGACATGCTGGGGCACCGCCGCCGGCGGCAGCGCCGGCGGCCGGGCACCCGAGGGGTGCGGGGTCGGCGGCACCGGCTCACGTCGGCCGGCCCTGGTGGATCGGATCACTCGGCTCTCTCTCCTATCACGTAGCGGTCGTCGGGCCACCCCGGTCGACCAGCGGCAGGGAGCGTAGCGTGCGCTCCAGGTGCCATTGCAGGTGCGCCGCGACCAGTCCGCTGCACTCCCGGCGGGTCCCGGTGTCGGTGGCGTCGGCGATCCGCCAGTCGCCGCGGACCAGCGCGGACATCAGGTCGATGGTGGCCGGGGCGGGGTGGGCGGCCCCCGGCGGCCGGCAGTCCGGGCAGACCGCACCTCCGGCGGGTACGGAGAAGGCCCGGTGGTGGCCCGGGGTGCCGCAGACCGCGCAGTCGGTCAACGCGGGTGCCCACCCGGCCAGGGCCATGCCCCGCAGCAGGTACGCGTCGAGGACCAGGGTGATGGCGTGCTCCCCCTGGGCCAGGGCCCGCAGGGCGCCCAGGGTGAGTTGGAACAGCCGCAGCGAGGGTTCCCGTTCCACCGGGGTCAGCCGTTCGGCGGTCTCGGCGATCGCGCTGGCCGCGGTGTAGCGAGGGTAGTCGCCGAGGAACCGCTTGCCGTACAGGTCGATCCCCTCGACCTGGCTGACGGTGTGCAGCGAGCTGCCCACCTCCCCCTTGGGGTCACCGGCGAGTTGCAGGTCGACATGGCCGAAGGGCTCCAGCCGGGCCCCGAACTTGGAGGTGGTCCGGCGTACTCCCCGGGCCACCGCCCGCAGCCGGCCGTGCCGCCGGGTGAGCAGGGTGACGATCCGGTCGGACTCGCCGAGCTTCTGTACGCGCAGCACCACCGCGTCGTCGCGGTAGAGCTGTCGGCGGTATCCGGCCATCGCGTCATTGTCCCTCCCGGCCGGAGCGCCACCGTCACCCCGGGTCGGATTTCAGGGTCCCTCCGGGTATCGGGGCAGGCTGACCCGGATGTGTCCGCCCTGGCACCGGCGTTAGCGTGCTCGTCATGCCTTCGCACCAGCGCACCAGCATCGCCTCGCTCGCTCGTACCCCCCGGTGGGCTACCGTCCGCCGATCCGGTACGGCGCTGGCGTCGGCGCTCACCCTGATCGTGTCGGCCGGGTGCGGCAGCCTCTCCTTCCGTCGGCTCGACTTCGACACCACCGAGCAGGCCCGGATCACCACCATCCGGCTGCTGCCGGGCGCCGGCGACGTGGTGATCCGCGCCGACGGCGATCCGGACCAGGTCCGGATCAAGCGGGTGGTGCGCTACCAGGGCAACCAGCCGACGACCACGTACGAGATCAAGGACGGTGAACTGGTGCTGGACACCTCGTGCGGGCGTCGGTGCAGCGTCTCCTACGAGGTCATCGTGGGTAAGGGGGTCCAGGTCGAGGGTGAGACCGGTTCCGGCAACATCGACCTGAGTTCGGTGGGCCGGGTGGAGGTGAAGGTGGGCTCCGGCAACGTCCGGGTGGCCGGCGCCGCCGGCGCGGTGCGGGTGGAGACCGGCTCCGGCGAGATCCAGGTGTACGACGTGTCGGCTCCGGTGGTGCTGCGGGCCGGCTCGGGGAACATCGACGCCACCGGGCTGCGCGGCGAGGCGCAGGCCCAGGCCTCCTCGGGCAATGTGACGATCGAGTTGGCGCAGCCCGCCTCGGCCCGCGCCCACACCTCCAGCGGCAATGTCGAGCTACGGGTACCGGCCGGTGCCTACCAGGTACGGACCGAGGCGGGTTCGGGTGAGGTGGAGGTCGGCATCCCCAACGATCCCGCCGCCCCGCTGCTGCTCGATGTGCGCACCGGCAGCGGGAACATCACCATCATGCCCCGGTGAACTCCCCGCCCCGGCCACGCTGACCCGACACCAGTTCCTCGCGGGGCTCGGTCGCCTGGGCCTCGCGGGGCTCGGTCGCCGGGTCCCGTTGCCCCGGTAGGGCCATCGCACCCGGCTCGACCGGTCGATCCGAGGCGGCGGCGCGGCGGGACTCCGTGTGCCGGTTGGCGGCCGGCACCTCCGGGGGACGCCCACCGGGGAGCAGCTCCGGTGGACGTTGCGCCGCCACGTCCTCGACCCAACCGAAGAGTGCGGTCACCACACCCACCAGCAGGAAGACCAGCACCACCCGGATCGCCAGGCCCAGCAGGTCCTGGTGGGACCAGCCGACCACGTCCACCAGCGGGGTCAGGGCCACCACGAACGCCATGTGCCACAGGTAGACCGTCAACGCCCGGCGGTTCAGCACGGTCACCGCGCGCCCGAACACGGCGTTGCGGTCGACCCATTCCGCGCTCGACGGCGCCCGTCCCAGCACCACCAGGATGAAGGCGGCCGACCAGAGGGCGTTGCCTAGGGGGTTGTCGTTCAGGTCGTACCCACGCGGCCCGGGATGGCTGAGGATCCAGGCGCCGCCGACCGCCGCCAGGGCCAGCACGGTCGGCACCAGCACCCGGTTGGTCAGGCGGCGCAGCATCCCCGCCTGGTGGGCGAAGCCCAGCAGCCAGGCCCCGAAGTAGAGTCCGAACTCCCGCAGCACCCCGGGCGCGTTCGGGTAGACCCCGAACTCGATCGCCAGCAGCAGGCAGTACGGGGCCAGCAGGGTGGGCAGCGGATAGCGCCGGAACAGCCACAGGGCGATCGGTGAGGCGAGCACGAACCACAGGTAGTCCCGCAGGTACCACATCGGACTCAGCGCCAGGGCGCCCCAGTAGTTCGCCGGTGGGTCGGCGATCGGGAAGAGCCAGAGCAGCACCTTCGGGGTCAGCGGCAACCCGGTGAGCAGCATCGCCGGTACGAAGATCGCGGCTACCACCCACAGCGAGGGCAGCAGCCGGCGCAACCGGCGGCCGACCGCGGTGGGGCCGAACCGGTGCAGCGAGGCCGCCATCAGCGACCCGGCCAGGGCGAACATCACCGACATCGCCGGAAACAGCAGGGTCAGCGACGCCCAACCGGTGACGTGGTAGACGACGACTCGCACGATGGCCAGAAAGCGCAGCAGGTCCAGGTATCGGTTTCGCATCAGCCTGCATCTATATCCGGGGGCATAGGCACGTTCCTCTACCCTCCGGGTCGGGGTGGGAAAACCCCAGAGACCCAGCGGGATAGTGAAACTTCCCATATGCCTGACCGGTACCGATCAGAGCGATGCGGCGCCAGAAGTCCGGATTAGCAGCCCCTCCACAGCGGAGTCACCGGCCGACCCCGCCTAGAAGCCGAGCTTGCGCAGCTGCTTGGGGTCGCGTTGCCAGTCCTTGGCCACCCGGACATGCAGATCCAGGTAGACCCGGGTACCCAGCAACTCCTCGATCTGGCGCCGGGCCGCCGTGCCCACCGCCTTGAGCCGGCTGCCACGGTGCCCGATCACGATCGCCTTCTGGCTGGGCCGCTCCACATACAGATCGGCGTAGATCTTCGTCAGCCGCCCCTCAGGGATCATCTCCTCGACCACCACGGCGATGGAGTGCGGCAACTCGTCCCGGACCCCCTCCAGGGCGGCCTCCCGGATCAGCTCCCCGACCAGCACCTGCTCCGGTTCCTCGGTGAGCATGTCATCCGGATACAGCTGCGGAGACTCCGGCAGATACCGCGTCATCACCTCGACCAGGGTGTCCACCTGGTGCCCGGCGACAGCGCTGACCGGCACCACCTCGGCGAACTCGCCCAGCTCGCTGACGGCCAGCAACTGCTCGGCCAGGCGCTTCTTGTCGACCAGGTCGGTCTTGGTGACCACGGCCAGCACGGTCGCCTTCAACTCGGCCAGCTCCCCGGTGATGAACCGGTCACCCCGGCCGATCGGCTCGTCGGCCGGAATGCACAGGCCGATCACGTCGACCTCGCTCCAGGTCTGCCGCACCAGGTCGTTGAGCCGCTCGCCGAGCAGGGTACGCGGCCGGTGCAGACCCGGAGTGTCCACGAGCACCAGCTGGGAGTCCGGCCGGTGCAGCACCGCCCGGATGACATGCCGGGTGGTCTGCGGCTTGTTCGAGGTGATGGCGATCTTCTGCCCGACGATCGCGTTGGTCAGGGTCGACTTGCCCGCGTTGGGGCGACCGACGAAACAGGCGAAGCCCGCCCGGTAGGCCGGTGTGACGGCGTCGGCGCTCACTCGGTCACCGTGCCGAGCACCGTGCCGTCCGGGGCGGCCACGTGCACCGGTGCGTCCGCGGCCAGGTCACGCACGGCCGCGTACCCGGCACCGTCGAGAGTGGAGGCCTCCGTGACCACCACGGCCGCCTCCAACCGGGTGGCACCGGCCGCAGCCGCCGAGGCGACCGCCAACTGGAGGGCGGTGATCGTCAACGAGGGCAAGGACACGCTGGCCGCCGCGTACGTCCGACCGTCCTGGTCGCGTACCGCGGCACCTTCGACCGCGCCCACCCGACCCCGCGCCCCCCGGGCCAGGATGACCAGCTTGCCGTCCTCGGCGCTGAGTTCGGAGCCGGCGGGTACGGCAGCCGGTACGGCGGGTGACTCAGGCATCTGCGGGTTGCCTCTCCTCTGATCGATCCGTGTCGTCCCGGGAGGAGGTCGGTCCCTCCGGGTTGTCCTGGGTGTCCGTGGGATCGACCCGTCGCACCAGCACGGTGTCGATCCGGTTCCGTCGGCCGGTGGTGCCCTCGGCCAGCAGCCGCAGCCCGGCCACCTCGACCTGCGCCCCGGGGATCGGCACCCGGCCCAGACACTGGGCCAGCAGACCCCCGACGGTCTCCACCTCGTCGTGCGGCAGTTCGGTGTCGAACAGCTCGCCGAGATCCTCCACCGGCAGCCGGGCGGTGACCCGCACCGCCCCGTCGGGCAACTGCTCGATCGGCGGACGCTCGACGTCGTACTCGTCGGTGATCTCCCCGACGATCTCCTCCAGGATGTCCTCGATAGTGACCAGTCCACCGGTGCCGCCGTACTCGTCCACCACGATCACCAGGTGGTTGCGGGCGGCCTGCATCTCCGAGAGCAGATCGTCTACCGGCTTGGAGTCCGGCACGAAGGTGGCCGGCCGCATCAGCTCCGCCACCGGCAGGCGGCGGTCCTCGGCCGCACCACCCTGGGTGTGCCGGATGAGGTCCTTGAGGTAGAGCACCCCGAGCACGTCATCGACGCTCTCCCCGATGACCGGGATGCGGGAGAAGCCGGAACGCAGGAACAACGCCAGCGCCTGCCCCAGGGTCTTGGTCGACTCGATCCACACCATCTCCGTACGCGGCACCATGACCTCACGGGCGATGGTGTCCCCGAGCGCGAAGACCGAGTGGATCATCTGCCGTTCGCCGTGTTCGACGACCCCCCGCTGCTCGGCCAGGTCGACCAGCTCACGCAGCTCCACCTGGGTGGCGAAGGGTCCTTCCGGGAAGCCACGGCCCGGAGTGACCGCGTTACCGATCAGGATCAGCAGCGAGGCCAGCGGATTGAGCGCCCGGCCCAGCCAGCGGACCAGCGGCGCGGCGAACCGGCCCACCGGGTACGCGTGCTGCCGCCCGAGGGTACGCGGACCCACCCCGACCGCCACGAAGCTGACCACGGTCATCGCCCCGGCGGTGACCAGCGCCGCCCGCCAGCCCGCACCGAAGGTGTCCACCGCCACCAGAGCCACCAGGGTGGTCGCGGTCAACTCGGCGAGCAGCCGCAGCAACAGCAGCAGGTTGAGATGGCGGACCACATCACCGGCGACCAGTTGGAGGGTGTGCGCGCCCCGCGCACCCTCCCGGGCCAGTTCGGCGGCTCGGGCCGGCGAGACCGCCGCCAGAGCGGCCTCGGTCATCGCGATGAGACCACCGAGCACCACCAGCCCGGCGGCGATGGCGAGTAGTTGCAGGTCGGGTAGGCCGGTGGCGGACGCGGCCAGCGAAGTGTCCATCACCGGGTGCGGGTCGACCGCCAGCTCGACAGCAGCCGGGCCTGGAGCCCGAACATCTCCCGCTCCTCCTCCGGCTCCGCGTGGTCGTAGCCGAGCAGGTGCAGGACCCCGTGCACGGTGAGCAGATGCAGCTCGTCGGCGGCGCTGTGGCCCGCGGTAGCCGCCTGCTTGGTCGCCACCTCCGGGCAGAGCACGATGTCACCGAGCAGGGCCGGCTCACCACCGGCGGCGGCGCTCTCCCCCGGCCCGTGGTCGATGCTGCCCTCGTCCATGGGGAAGGCGAGCACATCGGTCGGGCCGTCACCGCCCATCCAGCGGTGATTCAGCTCGGTCATGTAGTCGACGTCGACCAGCAGCACGGACAGCTCGGCGAGGGGGTTGACCCCCATCTCGTCGAGGGCGTGCCGGGCGACGGCCAGCACCGAGTCGGTGTCGACGGGGACACCGGACTCGTTGGCGATCTCGATGGACAACTGTCTTCCCTCGTTCTAGCGGCGCCGGCCGGCGCGGTTGCCCTGGGCATTGTGCCCCTGCACCGCGTGCACGCCCTGGGCCTGCTGATTCTCCCGCTCGGCATCCCAGCGGGCGTACGCGTCGACGATCTCACCCACCAGCCGGTGGCGTACCACATCGGCGCTGGACAGCTGCGCGAAGTGCACGTCGTCCACCCCGGCCAGGATCTCCCGGACCACCCGCAGACCGCTGGTCGTCCCACCGGGCAGGTCGACCTGGGTGACGTCACCGGTGACCACGATCTTGGAACCGAAGCCGAGCCGGGTGAGGAACATCTTCATCTGCTCGGGAGTGGTGTTCTGCGCCTCGTCGAGAATGATGAACGCGTCATTCAGGGTGTTGTGCGTGACCAGGAAGTGGTCGGTGACATAGAGCGAGTCCTCCGCCGCCACCTGGATGCACATCGTCTCCTGCACCCCGGCCGGGATGATCGAGTCGATGAACCGCATCGGCCGCCCGCCGCCGTACTCGGAGTACCGCTGGCGCTTGCGGGCCAGCCGGAACGGCGTGATCTCCTCGGGTAGGCGGATCTCCACGGCGTACGCGTCAGACCGGTAATGGACCGGGCGGCCCTTCGCCCGACCGGGCGCACGGCCCTCGGCCGCGCGACCGCGCCAGGTCGCGACCCCACCCAGCGACTGGACCAGGTAGATGACGTCGTCGCGCAGTCGAGCCGAGGTCGTCGTGTACTGCACCCGGCAGGTGCGTCCATCCTGCACGACCGGCCCGCCGTCGCTGTCCAGCAACCCCTGCAGGACGGCCAACCGGACATCGAGGCTGTTGCGCTGGTACACCTCGGGCACGAACTTGGTGCCCGACTTGGTCCCGGCCAGGCCCAGCTCACGGAGCGCGACCGTCACCGGGTTCGCGACGATCACCCCGCCCCGGTGCCCGTCGACGTGCCGCAGCACGTAGTCGTACTCGCTCTTGCGGACGAGTTCGATGTCGGCGAGCGCATCCTCCATCGCGCGGGCGAGTTCCGGGTCCGCGGTGCTGAACCCTGGCGTCGTCTGGCACGAGATGGCGCCGTCGCCGAGCAGCAGACCGAGCGCGTAAGGGTCGAGTGGGACCTCCTGCGGCTCCATCTGCACGGGCGCCACGACCGGCAGCTCGTACCGGCGGGTGTGGCCCCGCCACTCCTGGCCGATCATCTCCTGCGTCTCGAGCGTGCGCCGACGTCCGCGTCGCTTGTCCTCGGCGGTAGCGACCGTCCAGAGGTGTTCGCCGCAGCACAGGGTGGAGGCTCCGTCTCCGGTGGTGACCCGGTAGACCTGCTTAGGCCCCTGCGGGTAGATGCCGATCACCGGGGTCGGCCTGCCGTTCGAGCCGATGACCAGGTCACCGACCTGAAGCGAACCGAACCGCTTGAACCCTTCAGGGGTGAGAACCCGCGAATCGTACGGCTGGGCCCGGCCCCGCATATACGCCAGGGGGGCGACCTCGATGGTGCCCGCGGCCATCAGCTTGGGGATGGTCTCCGGGTCCAGCATGTCGTGCAGCGCATCGTAGAGAGGGCGCAGGTACGGGTCGATCTTCTCGTTGAGGGTGCCGGGCAGGAAGCCCAGCCGCTCCCCCGCCTCGACCGCGGGCCGGGTCAGGATGATCCGGTTGATCTGCTTGGCCTGCAACGCCTGGACCGCCTTGGCCATGGCCAGGTAGGTCTTGCCGGTGCCGGCCGGGCCGATGCCGAAGACGATGGTGTGCGCGTCGATCGCGTCGACGTAGCGCTTCTGCCCGAGCGTCTTGGGCCGGATGGTGCGCCCACGCCGGGACAGGATGTTGAGGGTGAGCACCTCGGCGGGCCGTTCCGTGCCACCCTGCTCCAGCATGCCGACGGTACGCCGGACAGCATCAGTGGTCAGGGTCTCGCCTTTCTCGATGAGTTCGAGCAGTTCGCTGAAGATCCGCTCGGCGAGGGCGTTGTCGGCGGGCGCGCCGGTGAGGGTGATCTCGTTTCCTCGCACGTGCACGTCGCTGTTCACCGAGCGCTCGACCAGTCGCAGGATCTCGTCACCCGCCCCGAGCAGGTTCACCATGATCTTCGAGTCGGGGACGGTGATCCTGGTCTGCACCCGGGGTGGGCCGGGAGGTGGGGTGCCGGTCATAGGTCGGGCCGCAGGGCCCTACGCCACCTGCTCTCGATCTCGGTGCCGGGCCTGGCGCCACGGCGTGCTGACGTTACCTCCATCGTATCGGGTCGCCAGCTCGGACACGCTGCCCATTTCCGGTGGCCCCAGAGGCACACAGAAGCGGAGGAAGCAGACATCAGCGATCGCTTCCGGCACGGAAGTCGTACCGGTCGAAGGTCTCCTGGTGCCGGGTGAACCGGTAGGTGGCCCAGTGCATCCGGACCACCACCCCGTCGCCGTCGCGGGTCAGCCGGAGCAGTTCGCCGACCTCCCGCCCGGCGACCGTACGGAACACGTCCGGCCGATCCGGTAGCGGCGCGAAGATCGCGGGCGGCTTGCCCGGCGGGTCGTCCGCGCCCCGGGCCTGAAGGGTCGCGTTGCGCCAACTGAACACGTACTCGAAGCCCTCGCCCCACCAGCGGCCGAGCAGCCCGCGCAGGTGGGCGGGGGCCGGGTCGCCGGGCTGCCAGGGGGTGATGTCGGCCGGATCGTGCTCTACGGTGGCGGCGAGCAGCCGGTGCGGCAGGTCCAGCAGTTCCGCCGCAGTACCCGAGGAGCCCAGCACGGCGGCGCCGAACGCGGCCGGGGTGCCCTCGCCGCCGCGTCGGCCGTACACCCCGGCGAGGAACCCGGGCATGGCGCCGTCGTGCCCGACATGCACCACCCGGTCGCCCTGGGGCACCAGGATCAGTCCCAGGCCGAAGCCGGCGTTCCACACGGTCTCGTCGGTGACCGTGACCGGCCAGCGCATCTCCTCTGCGGTGGCCGGGGCCAGCACCCGCCCGGCCGGGTCCAGCGCGGCCGGATCGGCCAGGAAGGCCGCCCAGCGGGCCATGTCGGTGGCCGTGCTCCACAGCTGCGCGGCGGGTCCGACGGCACCGAAGTCGGCCGGGGGCTCCGGATGCGCCTCGTCGGAGTACGCGTCGACCAGGTAGCCGGTGGCCGCTCGGGGACCGGGCGCGACCGTGGTGTCGGTCAGCCCCAGGGGGGTCAGCACCCGCTCGGTCAGCACCTCGGCCCAGGTGCCCCCGCGTACCTGCCCGACCAGCCGACCGAGCAGCGCCATGCCGAGGTTGGAGTAGTGGAACCGGCGTCCGGGCGGCAGCACCCGCTCGGCCCGGGTCAACTCGGCGAGCAGCCGGTCGGCATCCGGCGCCCGCAGGGTGTCCCAGACGTCGCCGTACGGCTCGCGTTGCAGGCCCGCGGTGTGCGACAGCAGTCGGCGTACGGTCAACTCGCCGTGTGCCGGCAGGTCGAGGTGCCGGCCCACCGGATCGTCGAGGTCGAGCAGACCCTCGTCACGGCACTGCATGACCAGTACGGCGGTGAAGGTCTTGGTCACCGACCCGATCCGGAACCGGGTCCGGTCGTCCAGGGGGGTGTCGTTGCCCGTGCCGCCGACCGTGCACGTCCACAGCGCCCGATCGGCCCGGTGCACGGCGGCCGCGACCGCCGGTACCCGGGCCTGCGCCTGGACCCGCCGCACCATCCGTTCCAGGTGCCCGGCGGCGGTGGTGCGGTCGGCGGCTGAACTCACGCCAGGTCCCGGGCCAGCATCGGACCGAGCGGCGCACCGCCCAGCAGGTGGGCGTGGACGTGGAACACCTCCTGGCCGCCGTAGCCACCGGTGTTGAACATCAACCGGAAGCCGTCCCCGAGCAGCCCCTCGTCCTCGGCCACCGCGGCGGCGGTGGCCAGCACCTCACCGGCCAGGGCGGGGTCACCCTGGCCGAGGGTGGCCACGTCGGCGTAGTGCTCCTTCGGGATGACCAGCACGTGCACCGGGGCCTTCGGGTCGATGTCGCGGAAGGCGAGGGTGGTGGGGGTCTCCCGGACCACCGTGGCCGGGATCTCCCCGGCGACGATCCGACAGAACAGACAGTCAGCAGTACTCACCCCGGCAGTGTAAGGAAGGGCCCCCGCTTAACGCCTCCGGTAGCGGAAGGGCCCCTTGTTAACACTGGCAGCGAGTGCGGCAGGATGGCGCGCATGGCGCAACGAGCAGTGCTGGTCACGGGCGGTTCACGGGGTATCGGACGGGCGGTGGTGCAGGCCTTCGCCGCCTCCGGCGACCGAGTGGCCATCCACCACCGCGACTCGGCCCAGTTGGCCGAGCAGCTGCGGGCCGAACTGCCCGGCTCGGGCCATGTCGTGGTCCGCGCCGACCTGGCCGACCCCGACGCGGTACGGACCATGGTCGACGAGGCCGCCGACCACCTGGACGGGCTCGACGTACTGGTCAACAACGCCGGAGTGTTCGGGCCGGCCGACCCGCCGCATCCCGTCTTCGGCACCAGCTACGAGCAGTGGCGGCAACGCTGGCGTGAGGTCTGCGACACCAACCTGTTCGGGGCGGCCAACGCCGCCTGGTGCGCCGCCCAACACATGCGCACGCGAGGTGGGCGGATCATCAACGTCTCCTCGCGCGGCGCCTTCCGCGGCGAGCCGACCAATCCGGCGTACGGCGCCAGCAAGGCCGGTCTCAACGCGATGGCCCAGTCGCTGGCGGTGGCCCTGGCGCCGTACGGCATCGCGGTGGCCTCAGTGGCGCCCGGCTTCGTCGAGACGGACATGACCAACGAGCACCTGAAGGCCCCGCGGGGTGCGGCGATCCGGGCCCAGAGCCCCTTCGACCGGGTGGCCCGTCCCGAGGAGATCGCCGCGGCCGTGCACTGGCTGGCCAGCCCCGAGGCGGAGTGGGCCTCCGGCACCATCATCGACCTCAACGGCGCCTCCTACCTGCGCACCTGACCCTCGGTCCTGCCCCTGCCGCGCGCCCCCTCTGCTCTGCTTCAACCGACGCAACGGGCAGCGGGCAGGGCTACCAGCGCAGGAGGCGGGTGGCCAGGACGGCCAGGGCGGCCACCCCGGCGGTGGAGGTACGCAGCACCGAGGGGCCCAGGCGGACCGGGTGCGCGCCAGCCTCCTGGAAGGTTGCCAGCTCGGCCGGGGTGATGCCGCCCTCGGGGCCGACCACCAGCACGATCTCACCCGCCTCGGGCAACTCGACAGTGGTCAGCCGGTCGGTCGCCTCCTCGTGCAGGACGTACCCGGCGGCGGCGCCGGCGATCCGGCGGCTGACCGAGCCGGTTGACTCGTCCGGGGCGCCCGCCACCACCGGCAGCCACGCCCGGCGGGCCTGTTTCGCCGCCTCCCGGGCCGTGGCCACCCACTTGCCCCGGGCCCGTACCCCCCGGTCACCGCGCCACTGCGCCACCGACCGGCCGGCGGCCCAGGGGACGATCTCGTCGACTCCCGCCTCGGTCATCGCCTGTACGGCCAGTTCACCCCGGTCGCCCTTGGCGATGCCCTGCACCACCACCAGTCGGGGGTTCGCCGCGTCGACGTACCCCCGGCTGGTGATCTCGATGTCCAGGGTGCCCCGGCCGACGGCGGTGACCACGGCGGTGGCCGTGCCGCCCCGGCCGTCGCCGAGCAGCAGTGCCTCACCGACCCGCAGCCGTTGCACGGTGGCGGCGTGGTGCCCCTCGGGGCCGTCGAGCACCATCGAGTCGGCGACCGGCAGCGACTCGACCAGGAACAGCGGAGCGGACACGAGACGGCGCCGGTCAGGCGTGGCCGTTGAAGGCGTCGCGCATCCGGGAGAAGAAGCCGCCCTGCTTGGTCAGCTCGGCGACCTCCTCGCCACGGGTCTTGGCGAAGTCCCGCAGCATCCGCTCCTGGTCGGCGTCGAGCTTGGTCGGGGTGCGCACGTCGAGGTGGACGTAGAGGTCACCTCGGCCGGTGCCGCGCAGGTGGGGTACGCCTCGGGCCCGTAGCCGCAGGGTGCTGCCCGGCTGGGTGCCGGGCTTGACGTCGACCGGCTCCTCACTGTCGAGGGTCTTGATGGTCAGCCGGGTGCCCAGCGCCGCGGCGGTCATCGGCACGGTGACCCGGCAGTGCAGGTCGTCGCCCTTGCGGGAGAAGACGTCGTGGGGCCGCTCGTGGATCTCGACGTAGAGGTCACCGGCGGTACCACCGCCCGGACCGACCTCACCCTGCTGGGCCAGGCGGATCCGCATCCCGTCCTCCACCCCGGCCGGGATCTTCACCGTCAGCGACCGGCGGGTCCGGACCCGGCCGTCACCGGCACAGGTCGGGCAGGGGTGCGGGATGGTGGTGCCGTAACCCTGGCAGACCGTGCAGGGCCGGGCGGAGACCACCTGACCGAGGAAGGTGCGCTGCACCGACTGCACCTCACCCCGGCCACCGCACGCCTCGCAGGTGGCCAGGTGGGTGCCGGCGGCGGTACCGGCACCGGAGCAGGTGCTGCACAGCACGGCGGTGTCCACCGTGATCGGTGCCTCCACCCCGAAGGCGGTCTCCTGGAGGTCCAGTTCCAGCCGCAGGATCGCGTCGGCACCGGGCCGGGTACGCGGTCGCGGCCCCCGGCCCGCGCCGGTCGCCCCGCCGAAGAAGGCGTCCATGATGTCCTGGAAGCCGACGAAGGGACCGGCGCCACCGGGCCCGCCCGGTCCACCGGCACCGCCGCCGCCCGGGGCCAACGGGTCGCCACCGAGGTCGACGATCTGCCGCTTCCGATCGTCCGAGAGAACCTCGTACGCGGCGTTGATGTCCTTGAACTTCTCCTGTGCCTCCGGGTCCGGATTGACATCCGGGTGGAATTGCCGCGCCAGCTTGCGGTAGGCGCGCTTGATCTCGTCATCGGAGGCTCCTCGGCTGACGCCGAGAATGCCGTAGTAGTCCCTGGCCACTGCGTTCCGTGTCCTCGTGTTCGTCTCGCATTACGCCGGTCGGCGGCAGCCCACCGTCGGCCCTGACTGATCAGTTCTGGGCCAGCAGCTCGCCCACGTAGCGTGCCACGGCCCTCACCGTGGCGATGGTCCCGGGGTAGTCCATCCGGGTCGGCCCCAGTACGCCCATTCCCCCGACGATGGTCTCCCCCGGTCCGTAGCCGGTGCTGACCACGGAGGCCGCCCGCAGGTTGTCGATCTTGTTCTCGTCCCCGATGCGCACCCGCAGGGTGCTCGGCTCAACCTCACCGATGAGTTTGAGCAGGACGACCTCCTCTTCGAGGGCCTCCAGGATCGGCCGCAGCGAACCTTGGAAGTCCAGCAGGCCACCGCGGGCCAGGTTGGCGGTGCCGGCCAGCGCGATCCGCTCCTCGTGCCGCTCGACCAGTGTCTCCAGCAGCACGGTGGACAGGGTGGTCATGGCCGGCCGCAGGTGTGGCCCACACTCCTCGATGAGGGTCTGCACCAGGGGCGGGGTCTCCGACAGCTGGATGCCGACCAGCTTCTCGTTGACCGTCCGGCGCAGGTCCAGCACGTCGTCCGCGGCGATCGGGGCGGGCAGTTCGACCAGCCGCTGCTCGACCCGCCCGGTGTCGGTGATCACGACCAGCATCAGTCGGGTGGTCGAGATGGGCACCAGTTCCAGGTGGCGCACCCGGGAGCGGGCCAGGCTGGGGTACTGCACCACGGCGACCTGCCGGGTCAGTTGAGCCAGCAGCCGCACGGTGCGGTGCACCACGTCGTCGAGGTCCACCGCCCCGGCCAGGAACCGCTCGATCGCCCGGCGTTCGGCCGGGCTCAGCGGCTTGACCCGGCTCAACCGGTCGACGAAGAGCCGGTAGCCGCGGTCGGTGGGCACCCGGCCGGCACTGGTGTGCGGCTGCCGGATGTAGCCCTCCTCCTCCAGCACGGCCATGTCGTTTCTGACGGTGGCCGGTGAGACACCGAGCTGGTGCCGCTCGACCAGCGCCTTGCTGCCGACCGGCTCCTGGGTGGCGACGTAGTCCTCGACAATCGCCCGCAGTACGGCGAGCTTGCGGTCGTCGAGACCCATCTCCCACCTCCTGTCGCAGGTCAGTGTCGAGCGTCACCGTCGCCGAATAGGCACCCTGGCACTCGACTGTAGCGAGTGCCAGTCTACGTCGAGGCCCCCCGCCAGCGCGATGATCAAGAAGTGGAGCTGTCCGAGGGCCGATCGGCGACGTGACACTCGCCGGTGTCGCTATGGTGCGCCATTGCCGCTGACACCTACGGTGAGGTCCATGACCGAACCACCTCGTCCCCCAGATTACGGCGACGATCCCACCGCCCCGGTGTCCGGATCGTCTGGCCAGGGCGGCTACCCGCCGCCCGGCGGTTATCCCCCGCCCGGTGGCTACCCACCCCCCGGTGACCAGCCCTCGTCGGCCGGCTATCCGCCCCCGGGTGGTTATCCGCCGCCCGGCGGCTACCCTCCGCCCGGTGTCGGTTACCCGACCGGGGGCTATGGCGCGCCGGGAGGCGGCTACGGCGCGCCCGGGGGCGGGTACGGCACCAACGAGGACAAGACCTGGGCTCTCATCGCCCACTTCGGCGGTCCGCTCGGCGTGTTCATCGGTGGTGGCCTGCTCGGCTGGGTGGCGCCGCTGATCGCGAACATGACCCGTGGGCAGCAGTCCCCGACCGTACGGGCACACGCCGTCGCGGCCCTCAACTTCCAGCTCACCTGGGCGATCGTCGGGCTGCTGAGCTGGGTGCTCACCGCGATCACCTGCGGCATTCTGTTCTTCGTCCCGCTGCTGGTCTGGATCATCCCGGTGATCTTCGGCATCATCGCCGGGGTCAAGGCCAACGAGGGTGTCCTCTACCGCTACCCGATGAGCTACTCCTTCGTTAAGGGCTGATCGGCAGCTAGGGCAGCAGGTCACGCACCACGGCGTCGGCGAGCAGCCGGCCGCGCAGGGTCAGCACCGCGCGGCCGGCCGCGTAGTCGAGGGCGGCCAGCAGGCCGTCGGTCACCGCCCGCGCCGCAGCCGCCCGACCGGGGTCGTCCAGCACCTCCAGGGACAGGCCCTCGGCCAGCCGCAGCCGGAGCATGACCTCCTCCATCCGGGCCTCGTCGGGGGTCAGCACCTCCCGGGCCAGGCCAGGTGATTGCCCGGCGGCCAGGCGTTGGGCGTACGCGGTGGGATGTTTGACGTTCCACCAGCGCACCCCACCGACATGGCTGTGCGCCCCCGGTCCCAGGCCCCACCAGTTGCCGCCGGTCCAGTAGAGCAGGTTGTGCCGGCACCGGGCCGACGGCGTACGGGCCCAGTTGGACACCTCGTACCAGGAGAAACCGGCCGCCTCGAGGGCGGCCTCGGCGGCCAGGTAGCGGTCCGCGGCGACGTCGTCGTCCGGGTAGGGCAGCTCCCCCCGACGCATCCGCGCGGCCAGCCGGGTGCCGTCCTCGACGATCAGGGCGTACGCGCTGACGTGGTCGACCCCCGCCGTCACGACCTGCTCTAGGGAGGCGGCGAAGTCCTCCGGGCGCTCCCCCGGCGTACCGTAGATCAGATCCAGGTTGACGTGGTCGAACCCGGCCTCCCGAGCCTCCAGGGCGGCGGCCGTGGCCCGGCCGGCGCTGTGCCGGCGGTCGAGCACGGCGAGCACCCCCGGGGCGACCGACTGCATGCCCAGCGAGATCCGGGTGTAGCCGGCGGCCCGCAGCTCCTTCAGGGAGGCCGGGGTGACCGACTCCGGGTTGGCCTCGGTGGTCACCTCGGCGTCGGCGGCCAGCCCCCAGGTGCGGTCGATGGCGTCGAGGATGCGGGCCAGGTCCTCGGCGGGCAGCAGGGTGGGGGTCCCCCCGCCGACGAAGACGGTCTCCACTCGGCGGGGTGGGCGCTCGCCCAGCACCCGCGCGGCGAGGGTCAACTCGGCCAGCACGGTGTCGGCGTAGCTGTCCCGGCTGGCGCCGCCGCCCAACTCCTGCGCGGTGTAGGTGTTGAAGTCGCAGTAGCCGCAGCGACTGGCGCAGAAGGGCACGTGCACGTACACCCCGAAGCCGCCCTCATCGACTCTGGTCAGGGCTGAGGCGGGCAGCGACCCGTCGGCCGGGACGGGTTCGCCTGCTGGAAGGACGCCGGGCATGGCCACTAGTGTGCCCTCCCATGACCTCTCCCGACGCGCTGGTGCGGGTCACCACGGCCCGCGGGGTGAGCACCCTCACCCTGGACAGCCCGCACAACCGCAATGCGCTCTCCACTCCGTTGATGACCGAACTGCTGGCCGGGCTGCGTGCCGCGGTCGCCGACGACACCGTCCGGGTGATCGTGCTGGACCACACCGGCCCGGTCTTCTGTTCCGGGGCGGATCTGAAGGAGACGGCGGCGTCGTACGCCAGCGGGACCGTGCCGGCCGGGATGCTGGGTGAGGTCCTGGCGGCGGTCTGGGAGTGCCCGAAGCCCGTGCTGGCCCGGGTGGCCGGACCGGCCCGGGCCGGGGGTCTGGGCCTGATCGCGGCGGCCGACCTGGCGGTCTGCGCCGCCGAGGCCACCTTCGCCTTCACCGAGGTACGCATCGGGGTGATCCCGGCGGTGATCTCGGCGACCGTGCTGCCTCGGCTGCATCCTCGGGCGGCTGCCGAGTTGTACCTGACCGGGGACACCTTCGACGGCCTGCGGGCGGCGCAGATCGGTCTGGTCACGGCGGCAGTGCCGGCGCAGGAGCTGGACGCCGCGGTGCAGCGCTACTGCGACTCCCTGGTACGCGGTGCCCCCTCGGCGTTGGCCGGGGCCAAGGAGCTGCTGCGCCGGCCGCCCGCCACCGACCTGGGCGAGGAGTTGGCGGCGTTGAGCACCCTGTCCACCCGGTACTTCCTGTCCGGCGACGGCATCGAGGGGGTCATGGCCTTCCGGGAGAAGCGCCCCGCGCGCTGGGTGGCCGAACTCGACAGGTGAGGATCGGTCGGTAACGGGGAACTTCCCTTCCCGCGCGGATGACGCGCTTCGTGACGGAACTGGTCGGATGATCCAGATCGAGCGGCGAGGGACGTACGCTTTTGCGCGGACGTCGTACGGGAGGTGTGGGTGCGCACTCGGGTGGTCGTGGCGGGTTTCCTGGTCGTCGTGCTGGTCGCGGTGGCCGGCATCGTGCTCGGCATGCGGCAGGTGGGAGAGCGGCTGCGGTTGCCGCTGGCCAGCCGGGCGTGCACCGTGCAGGCCGACGGGAAGGTGACCCTGGACGCCCATCAGATGGCCAACGCGGCGACCATCGCGGCCATCGGCATCCAGCACGAGCTTCCGGACCGGGCGGTGGTGGTGGCGCTGGCCACCGCCTACCAGGAGTCCGGGCTACGCAACCTGGCCGACGGGGACCGCGACTCGGTGGGCCTGTTCCAGCAGCGACCCAGCCAGGGGTGGGGCACCCCGAAGCAGATCCAGGACCCCCGGTACGCGGCCGACCGGTTCTATTCGGCGCTGAAGAAGGTGCGCGGCTGGCAGGACATGCGGGTCACCGACGCGGCGCAGAAGGTGCAGCGTTCGGCCTTCCCGGAGGCGTACGAGAAGTGGGCCGACGAGTCGGAGGTGCTCACCCGGGCGCTGCTGGGCCACGCCACCGGCGCGGTGGTCTGCACCTTCGGGGGTGATCCGGCGATGCGGGGGGAGGCTGCCGCGACCGCCCTGACCAAGGGGCTGAGCCTGGACTGGGGGCTGACCGCCGCGGCGACCACGGCCAGCGGGCTGACGGTCGCCGCGGCCAACCAGCTCGAGGGCTGGCGGTACGCGCACTGGCTGGTCGCCCACGCCACCGATCACGGGGTGAAGCGGGTGCGGTTCGGCGACCTGGAGTGGACCAACCGGGGCGGTTCGTGGAGCCGGGTGGGTGACGGTTCACGGCAGTCCGCCGAGGTCGTCGCCGAGGTGTTCGGGGACTCCTGAGAGACCTCGAACTCCTTACCCGCAGTAACCGCAAAATCCGTCAATTCGTCTCCAACCCGCCGCCGATTACACTCTGAGTAGCCAGCGGTAGTCGCCCAGGTGCGTTGGGTGACCGTTGCTGTCAGGATCGATGCGGGTGGTCCCCGGGTCGGCGCGAAGGGGCGTTACGATCGGCCACCTGTGCCAGAAATGGTTTCACCTCATGGGGAGGGTACGACGTGGCATTCGACTACGGCGACCGCACCGGCTATGAACCGATCAGTGACGTCGACCGCAAGGAGTTCCATGAGCAGGGCTTTCTCCTGCTGCGCAACGTCCTGACCGAGGACCACCGGGCCGCCCTCGAAGCCGCGGTCGACCGGGTGTACGCCGAGGAGCAGGCCAAGGGCAACACCACCAAGGACGGCACCCTGCACCTGCTGGGCTTCCTTGAGCGCGACGAGCTCTTCGGTGACCTGCTCACCCACCCGATCGCCTTCCCGTACATGTGGGGCCTGGCCGGGTGGAACATCTACAGCCACCACAACCACCTCGACGTCACCCCGCCGGCCCTGGAGCCGGAGAAGCCGTACTGGGGGTGGCACCAGGACGGGTACCGGCAGAACTCCGACCCGGAGACGATGGACCCGAACCTGCCCCGGCCGATGTTCTCGCTGAAGGTCGCCTACGTGCTCTCCGACCTGTCGGAGACCGGTCGCGGTGCCACCAAGGTCATCCCGGGCAGCCACCTGTGGAACTCGCTGCCCCGCCCGGCGGACACCACGGTGCACAACCCGGACCCGGAGGGCACGGTCGAGATCACCGCCAACCCGGGCGACGCCTTCATCTTCGACCGTCGTCAGTGGCACTCGCGGTCGACGAACCTGTCGACCATCACCCGCAAGATGCTCTTCGTCGGCTACACCTACCGGTGGATCCGTCCCCTCGACGAGCTGCACATCGACAAGGACGGCGAGTGGTGGGCCAACCGCACCCCGGTGCAGCGTCAGCTCTGCGGTGAGGGCACCCACACCGCGAACTACTGGGGCATCAACTGGGACGGCTACATCGACGACGAGATTCCGCTGCGCAAGGAACTCAAGGAGCGCGGCCTGCTCAACCGCAACATCCCCTGGCTCCGCTAAGCGGTAAGGAAGGGCACCTTATTAACGCCTCGCGTACTAAAGGGTGCCCTTCTTAACACCCCCGGTGGGGTGTACAGCGAACGAAAAGGCACCCGACCGGATGGTCGGGTGCCTTTTCCGTGATCAGTTTTACCGGTGGGTGACTCCCCGGCGGTTGCGGCCGACCCCGGCGACCAGCGCGACCGCGATGGCGGCCAGCAGCACCTGGAGCATCAGCTCCCGCCAGTCGATACCGGCGGTCTCGGCGAAGCCGGAGGCACGGGCGATCACGGTACCGAGCAGGGCGGCACCGACACCGATGAGCATGTGCAGCCAGATCGGCATGGGCTGACGGCCCGGCACCACCAGGCGGCCCAGGGCGCCGATGATCAGACCGACGATCAGCGCGGTGATGATGCCCCAGACAGTGAACTCCATGGTCGCTCTCCTTCACAAAAGGCCGATCCACGTTCGTGGTTTTTTCTGTCGTGACCGCCTAATGCCCGACCCTCGAAGTTCTCAAACCGGCCCACCTGACTCAGGCCGCGCGTCGTGGTCAACACGCCGTTTCGGCGCAATGGGGGTCACCCGACACCTCGGCAACCGTCATTGCGCCGAAACGGTGACCACCTCCGGACCAGCCCGCACGACGAAGGCACCGCCGGTCGGATCGACCGGCGGTGCCTTCGGGGATCTTCCGCAGCCCGCGTACGCGGCGCGGCTACTTCTTGCCGGCGGCCTTGCCGTCGCCGGAGTCGGAGGACAGGGCGGCGATGAAGGCCTCCTGGGGGACCTCCACCCGGCCCACCATCTTCATCCGCTTCTTGCCTTCCTTCTGCTTCTCCAGCAGCTTGCGCTTACGGCTGATGTCACCGCCGTAGCACTTGGCCAGCACGTCCTTGCGGATCGCCCGGATGGTCTCCCGGGCGATGACCCGGCTGCCGATGGCGGCCTGGATCGGCACCTCGAACTGCTGGCGCGGGATCAGGTTGCGCAGCTTGGCGGCGATCGTGGTGCCGTAGGCGTACGCCTTGTCCTTGTGCACGATGGCGCTGAAGGCGTCCACCGGCTCGCCGTGCAGCAGGATGTCGACCTTCACCAGGTCGGACGCCTGCTCGTCGGTGGGCTCGTAGTCCAGCGAGGCGTAGCCCTTGGTGCGGCTCTTGAGCTGGTCGAAGAAGTCGAAGATGATCTCCGCCAGCGGCAGGGTGTAGCGCAGCTCCACCCGGTCGGCGGAGAGGTACTCCATGCCGAGCAGGCTGCCTCGACGGCTCTGGCACAGTTCCATCACCGCGCCGACGTAGTCGTTCGGGGTCAGCACGCTGGCCCGCACGGTCGGCTCGTACACCTCGGCGATCTTGCCGGTGGGGTACTCGCTCGGGTTGGTGACCACGACCTCCTGGCCGTCCTCAGAGATGGCCCGGTAGACCACGTTGGGGGCGGTGGAGATCAGATCCAGGTTGAACTCCCGCTCCAGCCGCTCCCCGATGATCTCCAGGTGCAGCAGGCCGAGGAAGCCGCAGCGGAACCCGAAGCCCAGCGCACCGGAGGTCTCCGGCTCGTAGGTCAGTGCGGCGTCGTTGAGCTTGAGCTTGTCCAGGGCGTCCCGCAGGGCCGGGTAGTCCGACCCGTCGATCGGGTACAGACCCGAGTAGACCATCGGCTTGGGGTCCTTGTAGCCGCCGAGCGGCTCGGCCGCCGGGCGCCCGTTGATGGTGACCGTGTCACCCACCCGGGACTGCCGGACGTCCTTCACCCCGGTGATCAGGTAGCCGACCTCCCCGACACCCAGGGCGTCGGACTTCACCATCTCCGGCGAGATGACCCCGATCTCCAGCAGCTCGTGGACCGCGCCGGTGGACATCATCTTGATCCGGTCCCGGGCGCTGATCCGCCCGTCGATCACCCGGACGTAGGTGACCACACCCCGGTAGACGTCGTACACCGAGTCGAAGATCATCGCCCGGGCGGGGGCCTCGGCGTCACCGACCGGCGGGACGAACTGCCGGACGATCTCGTCGAGCAGGTACGGCACCCCCTCGCCGGTCTTGCCGGAGACCTTGATGCAGTCCGCCGGGTCCCCGCCGATCAGGTGGGCCAGTTCCTCGGCGTACTTCTCCGGCTGGGCGGCCGGCAGGTCGATCTTGTTGAGCACCGGAATGATGCGCAGGTCGTTCTCAAGGGCCAGATACAGGTTGGCCAGGGTCTGGGCCTCGATGCCCTGGGCGGCGTCGACCAGCAGGATCGCGCCCTCGCAGGCGGCCAGGGAGCGGGACACCTCGTAGGTGAAGTCCACGTGCCCCGGGGTATCGATCATGTTGAGTACGGCCTGCTCGCCGGCCCGCTCACCATCGCGGATGGTCCACGGCATGCGTACGGCCTGGCTCTTGATGGTGATGCCGCGCTCGCGCTCGATGTCCATCCGGTCGAGGTATTGCGCACGCATCTGCCGAGGGTCGACCACACCGGTGAGCTGCAACATCCGGTCGGCCAGGGTCGACTTCCCATGGTCGATGTGGGCGATGATGCAGAAGTTCCTGATCCGCCCCGGGTCGGTGGCACCAGGAGCGTTCGCGCCGGTATCGAGCGTCGGTGGCACAGCGGTCCGTTCTGGTCGGCTGACGTGAGCAGGCCGGCTCATGCCGGCCCCCTCTATGCTCCCACGTCCCCGCCGAGCATCGGCCGGGCGTCCGTCACTCCTGAGGTGGCTCGACGAAGAGGGCCGCCAGCCTGGGCAACCGGCGCCGGGCCTCGTCGGCGTCGTCGAAGTCCCAGAAGTCGTTCAGGTCCGGCACCGGCGGCGACTCCCGATCGGTGGGCAGATCGGTAGCGGTCGCCTTGCGGTACGCGTCCCACGGCACCGCCAGCATGTCCTCGCACTCGAACTCCTCGCCGCTGAGGGCAGCCGACCGCACCCGGGGCAACTCGGCCAGGGAGTCCGGGTCGGCCACCGCGCGGGCGAAGACCTCCCTGCCCTGGGTCATCAGCCAGCCCCGGAAGTACTCGAACCCGTCGTCGGAGGCACCCCCGTTGATCAGGTACGCGGCACCCCACAGGTCCACCCGGTAGGAAGCGCTCAGCACCCGTCGCTGATGGTGGGCGTACCCGACGATCTCCTCGGGGTCGCGGGCGGCGAGCAGCGCGACCGCCCGGGCGGCGACGGCGCTCGGCTCTCCCCCGCCGGACCGAGCCCTGTCGATCAACTGCCAGAAGTCGTCGGTCCTCATGGCCTGGCAGTCTGACAGACGCCCCCGGCGGTCACCGCACCTTGCCGGGCGGTCGGGTCCCCCCAGGTCGCCGCCACCGGGCAGCATGGTCGGGTGAGCAACCCGCCCGTGCCGTACCACGCCACCGCCCAGCGGCCCGGCTGGGCGGCCCTGCCGGCGGCGGTCCGGGCCGCCGTGTCGGCCCGCCTCGGCGCCCCGGTGGTCGAGGCCCGGGTAGCCACCGCCGGCTTCACCCGGGGTTTCGCCGCGGTGCTGCGCACCGCCGAGGGTGACAGCGCCTTCGTGAAGGCCGCGGCCCGCGCCGAGCAGCCTCACCTGGTCGACTGGTACGCCCGGGAGGCCGCCATCCTCGCCCGGCTACCCGCCGGACTGCCCGTGCCGGGACTGCGCTGGACCCTGTGGGAGGCCGGCTGGTACGCGCTGTGCCTGGACCCGGTCGAGGGGCACACCCCCCGGCTGCCGTGGGACCCGGCGGAGCTGGACGCCACCCTGACCGGCTACGTCGACATCGCCGCCGCCCTGGCCGACCCCCCGACCGAACTCGCCGGTCTCGGGCTGCCCCACCTGGCCGACCTGGCCCGGGAGGACATCCTCTGGTGGGGCGAGGTGGCCGCCGGCCGGGAACCGACTCCGCCGCTACCGGCATCGGCGGTCGGCCGGCTGACCGAACTGGTCGCGCTGGAGTCGAAACTGCCCGGGTACGCCGCCGAAGCGACCGGCCTGACCCACGGTGACCTGCGGGTGGACAACGTCCTGATCGGCGCCGACCGAACGGCCTGGTTCTGCGACTGGACCTGGCTGTGTCACGGACCGGCCTGGTTCGACCTGGTCGGCCTGCTGATCACCGGGTACGCCAGCGGACTGGAGGTGGACGCCCGGTTCGCCACCCACCCGGCCGCCGCCGACGCGCCTGCGGACGCGCTGGACGTGACCCTGGCCGCCCTGGCCGGCTACCACCTGACCGCCGCCGCCGCTGCCCCACCGACCGCCTCGGCCCAACTCCCCGCCCACCAGCGGTGGACCGGCGAGCAGGCCCTGGCCTGGCTGGCCCGCCGCCAGGGATGGAGCTGACCGGGTCTCCGGTCGAGGGCGACCAGGGCCGTGGAGGGCTGCCGCAGGCGGGCCCGGGGTGGCACCCGGTCTCGCGGCGAGCCAGGTATGGTGGGCCCGGGCCGCGCCCCGGCGTGGGTCGGGTGCCGTTTTGGCCCGTCCGAACTGACCTGGTAACCTGGCTCTTCGCGCAGCGATGACGCATGCTCGTCGCGCGCACAAGCTGACCAACCCGAGCTATCAAGACGAGGCTGTCGCGTGGCGAACATCAAGTCCCAGATCAAGCGCAACCGGCAGAACGAGAAGCGCCGGCTGCGTAACAAGTCGGTCAAGTCGTCGCTGAAGACCGCCATCCGCAAGTTCCACGAGGCTGCTGAGGCCGGTGACGCCGAGAAGGCCACCGCGCTGATGCAGGACGCCTCTCGGAAGCTGGACAAGGCGGCCAGCAAGGGCGTCATCCACGCCAACCAGGCGGCGAACCGCAAGTCGGCGATCGCCAAGCGCGTGGCGTCGCTCGCCTCCTGAGCGGACGACCGCAGACCTGACGTAAGCCCCGGGGCCGGGTGCCCCGGGGCTTACGCTCGTGCTCCAGCGGTGACCACGGCCCCGGCGGCTTTCCGATCCGGCTCGGCTCGGCGGCTACTCACGGTCTCGGCTCGGCTCGGCGGCTACTCACTGTCTCGGCTCGGCGGCTGTTTACGGTCTCGGTTTGTCGGTGCCTGCGGTGCGGTCGATCGGCTCGACACTGTCCGCAGGCTCCACCCGGAGCACCACTCCGGGCACGCTGTGCGGCAGCCAGTCGACCTGGGCCCGCCCGACTACCGGTTCCATCTGCCGCCGGAACCGGTCGCGTTCCTGCTCGGGTACGGCTGCCGCCGAGCGGATCACCGCCGCGGCCACCAGGTCGTTGAGCTTGACCATGACAGCCACCGCCGCGGGAAGCACCACGACCGCCCACCAGGTGACCAACTCGGCCAGGACCAGCAGGGTTGCCAGGGCGATCGCCCCTTCGAAGAAGACGAAGCAGAGCACCCCACCCGGGTTGACGACCCGCAGCCCGAGCGCCCGGGCGTAGAGCGGTCGGTAACGCTGCTGGTCGGCCGAGATCGTGGCCCAGGAACCACGCAGGGCTCCGCTCATCTGGCGCCGCCCCGCGCGGCGGCTACCGAGAAGACGGCCCGCTCCAGCGCGTACGCCCGATCGTCCGACCCGCCCTTGACCGCCGCGTTGCACTCGGCCGCCGCCTGCATCGCCTGGACCAACCCCTCCGGCGTCCAGCCACGCGCCTGCCGCTGGGCCCGCTCGACCTTCCACGGCGGCATGCCCAGGCTGCTGGCCAACTGGTACGGGCTGCCCCGCCCGGCGGAGGCGACCCGGGCGACCGTACGGATGCCGTCGGCGAGAGCGTCTGCGATCGGCACCGGGTCCACCCCGACGTGCAGGGCCCAGCGCAGGGCCTCCAGCGCCCCCGGCACGTCACCGACCATGGTGGCGTCGGCCACGGTGAAGCCGCTCACCTCCACCCGGCCCCGGTAGTAGCGGGACACGGTATCGGCGCTGATCCGACCGTCGGTGTCGGCGATCAGCTGGGCACAGGCCGCGGCCAGCTCCCGCAGATCGTTGCCGACCGCGGCGATCAACGCCTCGGCGGCGTCGTCGGCGCACCGGCCGCCGGCCCGCCGGAACTCGTCCCGGACGAAGGCCACCCGGTCCCGGTGCCCCTTGAGTTTGGCGGCGGGCATGATCTGGGCACCGGCTGCCTTCAGCCCGTCGGCGAAGGCCTTGCCCTTGGCCGCGCCGAGATGCTGCACGATGAGCTGCACATCCGGGTCGGGATTCTTCGCGTACGCCAGCAGGGCCGCAACCAGGTCCTTGCGGGCGTCCTGACCGGACCGCAGCACCAGCACCCGGCGCCCTCCGAACAGCGACGGGCTGAGCATCTCGTCGATCTCGCCGACGGTGAGCTGCCCGGCCTGGTACTCGCGGACGTCCACCTCCGGATCGACGGCCCGGGCGGTGGCGACCGTTTGGGCCACCGCACGCGTGGCGAGCAGCTCCTCGTCACCGAGGACGAGCACAATAGGAGCGGCACTGGCGGCGGTCACGCCGCCCATATTCGCACGCTCGCCAGCCCGGTCCAGTCGGGTCGACCGCACGGTGCGAGCAGACCCCGCACAAAGCGCAAATCCCGACATACCCCCAATTCTCCGCTTATCCCCATAAGCTAGGGTCAATTTCTGCCTTTTATCGCGACCGGCGGTGAATCCGGCTCACGGTCTGGACCTACTCAGGTCTACCCCGCCGGGCACCACGGCCAGCCCGGCCCCATCGCGCACCACGGCCACATCCCCCTCCAGGTCGGTACGCAACACCCGCGCCCCGCCCCGGGCCAGCCTGGCCAGCACCGCGTCGTTCGGATGCCCGTAGGTGTTGCCCGCCCCCACCGGCACCAGGGCCACCCTCGCGGCGATGGCGTCCAGAAAACCCGGATCCTGGTACGCGCTGCCGTGGTGGGCGACCTTCAGCACATCGGCCCGCAGCCGGTGGGCCGGCAACTGCTCCCGCACGGCCTGCTGCTCCTCCGTCTCGGCATCACCGGTGAGCATGATCCGCACCCCGGCCACCGTGGCGAACAGCATCAGGGAGTTGTTGTTCGGGTCCGACCGGGTCCCGCGCATCGGGTAGGGGGGTCCCACCACGACAAGGTCCACGGCACCGGCCTGATACCGCCACCCAGCCGCAACGGGCACCACCGGGGTGCCACGACCCTCGGCGGCATCGTGGATCTGCTGTCGTCCGGTGGCCGGCTCCGGCCACTGCGGAGTCGACACCAGGTCTACCTGCCGCCCCCGGAAGACCCCCGCCACACCCCCGGTGTGGTCGACATGAAAGTGGCTGACCACCAGCAGCGGAACCCGGCGCACATCGAGCCGGCGCAGGCAGGCGTCCGCCGCCTGCGGGTCCGGGCCGGCGTCGACCACGACCGCCCGTCCGGGGGCCACCGGCAACACCACCGTGTCGCCCTGCCCGACGGCGCAGACCGCGATCACCCAGCCCTTCGGCGGCCAGCCCGGCGCGATCACCCGCACCGGCACGGCACCGAGCACCACCGCGACCGTGCCCACCGCCACCAGGCGACGCACCACCGGCCGCCGGACGGCGACCAACAGGGCCACGGTCAGCCCGGCCAGCAGCAGGGCCCCGGTCACCCCACCCGGCCAGGGCAGGTTGCCCATCGGCAGGCGGGCGCCGTACCGGGCGACCAGCACCAGCCACCACGCCGGCCAGTGCGCCAACCACGCGGCCACCTCGGCACCGAAGGGCCAGATCGGCGACACCGTCGCGGACAGCACCCCGAGCACGGTCGCCGGGGCGATGGCCGGCACCACGAGCAGGTTCGCCGGCACCGCGACCAGACTGATGGTGCCCGACAGCCCGGCGATCACCGGCGAACAGGCCAACTGCGCGGCAGCCGGCACCGCCAGCGCCTCGGCCGCCCCCGGTGGTACCCCCCGCCGCCGCAACCCGTCGCGCCACCGGGGCGCGAGCAGCAACAGACCACCGGTGGCCAGCACCGACAGCGCGAAGCCGGCGTCGCCGGCCAGATCGGGGTCGACAAGCACCAGCACCGCGACGGCGGCGGCCAGGGCCGGCACGGCCGCTCGGGGACGGCCGGCGGCCAACGCAGCAAGCCCGATCGCCCCCATGGTGGCCGCCCGGACCACACTCGGCGAGGGACGGACCAGGATGACGAAGCCCACCAGCGCCACCCCGCAGAGGACGGCCGCCAGACCCGGCCCGGCCCGCGCCCACCGGGCCAGCAGCAGCACCGCCCCCACGACGATCGCGACATTGGACCCGGACACCGCGTTGAGGTGGGTCATTCCGGTGGCCCGGAAGTCCTCCTCGACCTCCTCGGGCAGCCGGCTGGTGTCCCCCACCACCAGCCCGGGCAGCAGGCCACCCGGCTCGTCCGGCAACGGTGCACACGCCTGTTGCAGGCCGACCCGGAGCCGACCGGCCGCCCGTTGCAGGGCTGAGGGTTCCCCTAGCCGGTCAGGTGGGCCCGAGGCCAGCAGTACGGCGCCGGTCAGGTCACCGCCGCGCGGTGCGGTCAACTTCCCCGCTGCGGTGAGACGTTGACCGGGCAGCAGGTGCCGCCAGGCCGGGTCGTCGGCGAGGACCAGCACCCGGGCGGGTACGGTGACCCGCTGCTCCGCCGGGCCGGTGACGCTCACCAACTTGGTCCGTACCAGCAGGGTGGGTGGGCGGCCGACGATGCCACCGCGTACCGGCCGTGGGTCGTCCCGGACGACCAGTTCGGCGGTGACCTGGGCCCGGTCCTCGACGAGGGCGCGGAGCGGCTCGGTGTCGCGTACGGCCAGCCGGGCCGAGGTGGCGGCGCCGCCGCAGACCACCCCGATCAGCACGGCCACCACGATCCAGCCGTAGCGCCGGGCGACCGTGCCGGGACGACCGACGAACCCGAGCAGGTGCAGCGCCGCCAGCCCGGCCAGGCCGGCAGCGACGACGGCCGGCAGCAGGGCCCGCCGGGCGTCGAGATGCAGCCCGGCCAGGGCGGTCAGCCAGGCCGCCACGGCCAGCCCGGCCAGCCGCAGGTCAGGCGGTTGCCCGCCGCTCGGGTCGACGATCGCCCCGAAGGGACCGGTGCTCCCGGGCACCGGTGAGGGCGACCCGGAGGTGGAGAGCCCGTCCGTCCTCACACCGTCACCAGGTCTTTGAGTTCCTCGTACCGCGCTTCGCCGATGCCGTTGACCTGGCGCAGGTCGCTGACGGACCGGAAGCCGCCGTGCTGGTCGCGGTGCTCGATGATGCGTCGGGCCAGCACCGGCCCCACCCCGGGCAGGGTCTCCAACTGGGCCTGAGTCGCGGTGTTCAGGTTGACCCGCCCGCCCGCGCCCGGATCGCCACCGACTGCCGGGCCGGCGCCCGCCGCCGGGGTGGGAGCCGCCACCCCGACCACGATCAACTCCCCGTCGGTGACCTTGCGGGCCGGATTGAGCATGGCGACGTCCACCCCGGGCAACGCGCCACCGGCCGCCTCGACGGCATCGGCGACCCGCGCACCGGCCGGCAGGCGCACCAGCCCCGGACGACGGACCTTGCCCGCCACCGCCACGACCACCTCGCCGGTCGCCCCCTCGGCCGACCCGTCCTCCGGAATGTCCGAGGGGTCCGGCGCGGGCGCAGCGGTCACGGCAGCGACCGGCTCGACCTGTGGTCGGGAGCGCCAGGTCCACCCGGCCGCCCCGAGCACCACCAGGACCGCGACGACCGCCAGCGCCCGAACCCCCCGCCGACCCGGATCGAACGCACCCGGCCCCGGCAGCCGGGACACCGGTGCGGCTTCGGTCGGCTCGTGCCCTGGCCCGGACTGCCAGACCGATGAACCTCCCCCGACTCCCCTGCCGCCCGCCTGCCCTGATGTATCGATCGACACCGAGTCCGCCGGCGACCCGGGATCGACCAGCGGCACCGACCCAGCCAGCGGTACACCATCGGCCAACGGCACCGGCCCCACCAGCGGCACGGCCTCGGCCAGCGGCATCGGTTCAGCCAGCGGCTCCGGGTCGGTCGGTTCGGGATCGACCCAGGCGGGCCGAGCCGACCGGACCCGTCTGGCCGTGACCGGTCCGGAGGCGGTCGGCCCGGAGGCGGTCGGTGTGTGTGGCTGCTGGCCGGTGGGCGCCGGAACAGGCAGTGGCACCGTCGGCCACTCCAACGGGGTGGTCGCAACCGTGGCGGCCTGCGGTACCGAATCGAGGCCGGATGGCCAGGGTCTGACTGAGGCACCGAAGCGCGGGTCGGTCGCCGATTCCCCCGGCACCGCTGTCGGTGGTAGGTCGGCACCACGCTCGGCCGCGCCGGGCATCAGTCGCCACAGGCGCGCCCGTACCGCCGTCTCCTCGTCGTTGGACACTGCGCGAGGTTAGGACGACCGGGCCGGGTCAGGCCGGCCCTGACCGTCCCCACTGTGGACAACCGGCCTCCTGTGGACAACGCCCTGATCATGCCCACGATGTGCTATCGGCGGTACTACTGCCCCAGGTCGGGTCCGTGCCGCCGTACCCGGCCGAGGCGGTGCCGCTGGTCAGGGCGGGCCCGCGACATTCGGTCGGGGCGGTGCCGCTACCTCAGGCCCTAGGCGATGCTGCGACATCCGGTCGTCGATGCACAGTGAGCACCCCGTCCAGGGTCCCGACTAGCAACTGCCCGGCAGAGCCCGCCGGACCGGGGACCGCCCGACCAGGAGCCGCCCGACCGGGGAGCGCCGGTGCAGGAGGGCGGCAGCTCAGGTGGTCGGGGTGGCCGGTCGTCGGTGGATGACGACGCAGGCCAGACCGGGGCCGACATGGGCGGCGACGGCCGCACCGGCCTCGGTCAGGTACGTGTCGTGCAGCTGGTCACCCAGTCGGGCGGTCAGCGCCTCCAGCAGGAGTTCGGCGCGTTGCGGGGCGGCGAGATGGTGCACGGCGAGATCCACCGCGGTGTCGTCGGCCGCCTCGACGGCCAGATCGACGAGTCGGGCCGCCCCTCGGCTGGCGGTACGCACCTTGTCCTTGAGCACGATGCCGCCGTCGGAGACGTGCAGGATCGGCTTGACCGACAGGGCCGTACCGAGCAGCGCCTCAGCCGCGTTGATCCGGCCGCCCCGGCGCAGCAGTTCCAGGGTGTCGACATAGAAGAAGGTGCTGGTGCGACCGGCCGCCTCGACGGCAGCGGCGCGTACCCCCGCCAGGTCCGCGCCCTGGGCGGCGGCCCGGGAGGCGGCGAGGGTCGGGAAGCCGAGCCCCATGCCGCAGGAGCGGCTGTCCACCACGGTCACCCGGCCGCCGAACTGCGCCGCCGCCAACTCGGCGGCCTCGACCGTGCCGGAGAGCCCGGCCGACAGGTGCACCGAGACGACCCCCTGCGCGCCGGCCTCCAGCAGGCTGCCGTAGGTCTGGACGAACTGTTCGGGCGACGGTCGGGAGGTGCTCACCGAGACCCGCCGGGCGCTCAGGGCCCGGGTGGCGTCGGCCGGGAAGACCTCCACTCCCTCCAGTCCTTCGACACCGTTGAGCACCACGGTCAGCGGCACGACGGTCAACCGGTACGCCGGCACCAGTTCGGGCGGAAGGTAGGTGGTGGAGTCGGTCACGACCGCGACGGGCATGTCCGGCACGGTAGCGGATCGGGCCGGTCGGCCGTCCAACCGGTTCAGGGCCGGGACGGCGGCGCCACCTCGTCAGACCGGCTCGGCCGACCCCAGCGCGGCGGTCACCTTGATCGGGCCGACGTTGTAGGACCGCAGGCGCCAACCCCGGTCGTCCTCACGGCGCAGGTCGGTCCAGTGGCAGTTGCGCAGCGGACCGATGGTGCGCAGCACCGTGTGGTCCCAGCCCAACAGCTGCCCGCAGCCCTGCCGCGCCGCCCCGCCGTGGGTGGCGACGACGATGGTGCCCCCGGGCATCTCGTCGGCGATCTCGTGCAGGGCGGTACCGATCCGTTTGCCCAGCTCGTCCAGGGGTTCGACATCCGCGCCGGGATCCGGGTCCCCGGCCCGCCAGCGGGCGTACTCCTCGGGGAACCGTTCGGCGACCTCGGTGAGCAGCAGGCCCTGCCACTGGCCGAAGTAGCGTTCCCGCAGCCGGGCGTCGGAACGCACCGGCAGGCCGGTGAGCGCGGCCAGCGCGGCGGCGGTGTCCGCGGCCCGGCTCAGGTCACTGGTGACGATGGCGTCCGGGTTCAGCGCGGCCAGCAGGGGGGCGGCCTCGCGTGCCTGCTCCCGGCCGAGATCGTTGAGGGGTACCTCGGTCTGCCCCTGGACCTTGTTGGCGGCGTTCCAGTCGGTGTTGCCGTGCCGCCAGATGATCAGCCGGGTCACTCGCCCGATCCGGCGCCGGCCTCGGCCCGAGCCAGGTCCCGGTCGACGAACGGGATGGTCGGGCAGTCCTTCCAGAGCCGGTCCAGGGCGTAGAACTCGCGCTCCTCGGTGTGCTGGACGTGCACCACGATGTCGACGTAGTCGAGCAGCACCCAGCGTCCACCGCGCTCGCCCTCGCGACGCACCGGCTTCGCCTTCTCCGGCAGGTCGAGCAGGGCTTCCTCGATGGCGTCGACGATGGCCAGCACCTGCCGCTCGTTCGACGCGGCGGCGAGCACGAACGCGTCCGTGATGGCGAGCTGGTCGCCCACGTCGATGATGACGATGTCCTGAGCCTTCTTGTCGGCCGCGGCCTGGGCGGCGGTGATCGCCAGCTCGTAAGCGCGCTCGGAAACTGTCACCGTTCTCCTTCGATCAACCGTGCGATACCCAAGCCTCTCACACGACCCGCCGGTGCGACCTGTCGGTTTCGCCCCGGAAACGGCATCATCCGCACCATAAGGGGACTGATCACCCCTGATAGAGACGCCGTTTGGCGATGTACTGCACCACACCGTCCGGCACCAGATACCAGACCGGCTCACCGCGGGCCACCCGGGCCCGGCAGTCGGTGGAGGATATCGCCATCGCCGGCACCTGCACCAGGCTGACCGTGTCGGCGGGCAGGTGGGCGTCGGACAACGCGAAACCCGGTCGGGTGACCCCGATGAAGTGGGCGAGTTCGAAGATCTCGTCCAGGTTCTTCCAGCTCAGGATGCGCTCCAGGGCGTCCGCGCCGGTGATGAAGAACAGCTGGGCCTTGGGGCCGTACAGGGCGTGCAGATCCCGCAGGGTGTCGACCGTGTAGGTGGGCCCCCCTCGGTCGATGTCCACCCGGCTGACCTGGAAGCGCGGGTTGGAGGCGGTGGCCACCACGGTCATCAGGTAACGATCCTCGGCCGGGCTGACCGGGAGATCCTCCTTCTGCCACGGCTGACCGGTCGGCACGAAGACCACTTCGTCGAGCCCGAACCGGTCCGCGACCTCACTGGCCGCCACCAGGTGCCCGTGATGGATCGGGTCGAAGGTGCCGCCCATGATCCCGATCCGCCGGTTGTCTTGCGTCACCCCATGATCGTAGTCCGAATCCGGCCCCATCTCGGGCCCGGCCTGACGGACAGCGCTCGACCCACCACGGGGGTCAGGCATTCGTGGCGGCCAAAGCCGTCCGCGCCACCAGGGCACGCCGCAGGTCGTCGTCGGCGTCGATGAGCACCCGGCGCAGCCCGGGGGTCAGGTCGTCGCGGGCCAGCAGCGCCGCGGCCGCCTCCCGGGTGGTCTGCGCCACGGCGTACCGGGGGAAGGCCAGGTGGGCCACCTCCTCGGCCACCCAGGGGGTACGCAGCCGGGCGGCGGTCGGCATGTCGGCGAAATAGCGCGGTACGTAGTCCGCAGTCAACTCCCCCTGCTCGGGCTGCCAGAAGCCGGCTGCGGTCGCCTCGACCAGCCGGTTGGACAACTCCGTGTTAGCCACGATGATCTCCCAGGCGGCCCGCTTGGCGGCCGGATCGGCCACGGCGGCGCGGCACCGGGCGGCGCGTTCCGCACCGGCGGCGCTCGGGTCGGCCGCCGCCTCCGCCTCGATCTCGGCCCCGCCCGCCATCCCCAGGGTCACCAGCCGACCGAGGATCGCCCAACGCAGCTCGGTGTCGACCGCCAGGCCCTGCGGCACCTCCCGACCGTCCAGCCAGCCGGTCAGCAGGGCGGCGTCGGAGGTCGCGGCGATCAGACCCCGGGCCGCCGCCAACTGCGCGGAACTCCCGGCGGCGGCGCCGTCGAGCATCTGGCGGCAGGTCTTGTCGATCACCGCCAGGGCGGTCTGCCGCATGGACGGATCGAGGTAGCGGTCGACGAGGGAACGGCTCATGGCCAGCACATCCTCGGCGATGATCACCTCGGTCTCGGTGGGCAGCACCGCCCCGATCAGCTCCACCACCGCCATGACCGGCCGTTCGCCGTCGATGGCCGCGCCCAGCGCCTCGCCCCACAGCAGGGCGCGGGGCAGGGGGTCGGCCAACCGGGGCAACAGCAGGGACACCGCCTCGACGGAGGCGGGATCCAGACGGATCTTGGCGAAGGTCAGGTCACCGTCGTTGGGCAGCAGGACGGCCGAGGCCGGCTCACCGGTCAACCCGGCCAGCACGGTGCGGCCACCATCGGTCCGCGGATCCAGGTCGACCTCGATCCGGTCGGCGCCGCCGTCGACGGCGTACCGGCCCACCCCGATGCGGTGCGGGCGCAGCACCGGATGGGTCGCCGGGGCGGTCTGGGTGAGGGCCACCTCCCGGTAGCGGCCCTCGGGGTCCAGGGCCACCTCGACCCGCAGGGTGTTGACCTGGGCGGTACGCAGCCACACCTGGGCCCAACCGGCCAGGTCCCGCCCGCTCGCCGAGCCGAGACTGGCGAGCAGATCGGTCAGGGTGGCGTTGCCGAACCGGTGCCGGGAGAAGTAGTCGTTCAGCCCGGTCAGGAAGGCCTCGTCGCCGAGCCAGGCCACCAGTTGCCGCAGCACGCTGGCACCCTTGGCGTATGAGATGCCGTCGAAGTTGAGCAAGGCCTCGGCGGCGTCGGGCACCTGCTCGGGAGCCACCGGGTGAGTGGAGGGGCGCTGGTCGGCGGCGTACCCGCCGGCCTTACGGCGCAGCGCGAAGGTCGTCCAGGCCTGGTCGAACCGGGTCGCCTCGGCGGTGACCCGGGTGCCGAGGTATTCCGCGAACGACTCGTTGAGCCACAGGTCCTCCCACCACCGCATGGTGACCAGGTCACCGAACCACATGTGGGCCATCTCGTGGGCGATGGTGGTGGCCCGCGACTCGCGCTGAGTGTCCGTGACGGCCGACCGGAAGATGTAGTCGTCGCGGAAGGTGACCAGCCCCGGATTCTCCATCGCCCCGGCGTTGAACTCCGGCACGAAGGCCTGGTCGTACTTGCCGAAGGGATAGCGCTCGGCGAACAGCTGATGGAAGCGGTCCAGGCACTGCTTGGTGACGGTGAAGATCTCCTCGGCGTCGGCGTCCAGGTGCTCGGCCAGGGAACGCCGGCAGTAGATGCCGAGGGGAACACCCTCATGCTCGTCCCGGCGCAGGTGCCAGGGCCCGGCGATCAGGGTGAACAGGTAGGTCGAGATCGGCAGGGTGGGGGCGAACTCCCACCGCCCCGGAGCCGGCCTGGCCGCCACCTCGGCGTTGGCCGCTACCGTCCAGTGCGGCGGTGCGGTGACCGACAGGGTCACCGGAGCCTTCAGGTCCGGCTGGTCGAAGGCGGCGAAGATGCGCTGCACCTCGTCCAGGAAGGACATCGCGTAGAGGTAGGTCTCACCGTCGGCGGGGTCGACGAAACGGTGCACCCCCTCCCCGGTGTTGGTGTACGCCATCTCCGCCTCGACGGTCAGGGTGTTCTCCTCGACCAGCCCGGTCAGGGGCAGCCGGTTGTCCGTCAGCGCGGCCGGGTCCAGGTCGACGCCGTTGAGGCGTACCGCCAGCAGGGTGGCGGGTTTGACCTCGACGAAGGTCTCCGTGCCGGTGGCGGTGAACCGGATGGTGACCAGCGACCGGAACCGTTCGTCGCCGGTGGTCAGGTCGAGGTCCACGTGATACGACACGACGGCGATCGACGCGCCACGCGCGGTCGACTCTGCACGGCTCAGGCTCGGCATCCGCTTATCCTGCCGGATGGGGTCGCCAGCGGGCGTCCCCATTTACCCCCGACGCTGGAGGACTGGACCATGACAACGCACCCCAAGGGCGACTTCGACCTCTCCCGGGCGGTCTGGCAGCGGGCCGAAGGGGACAACTCCGAGGCCGCCGTGGAGGTCGCCTTCGTCGACGACCTGATCGGCATGCGCAACTCCGCCGAGCCGGACGGCCCGGTGCTGGTGTTCACCCAGGCCGAGTGGGACGCCTTCGTCGCGGGCGCCCAGGACGGTGAGTTCGACCTCGACTGATCGACCGTCGCCCCGGTCGGCGGGACCCACCCCGCCGTGCCGGACCGGGGCGAACCCTCAGCCGACATCGCCGTCACCCCAGCCCAGGCCACCGGGCCCCGGGGCGTGATGGAACCCCGGATGACCGGCGACATCGACGCAGCGCTCACCATCGGGGCCGAGGGCCCCGCAGAACAGCCGCTCGGCCTGCCGCCAGTCGCCGGCCGGGGACACCGCGGAGGCACCGAGGGCCACCTCGGGCCGCAGAAGGCTGAGGGCCTCGGCGTATCCGACGGCCGTCTCCCGCGCGGCGGCCAGATCGGCGGCGGTGAAGCCGAGATGCGCGGTGTAGCAGCGATCCGGAACCAGCCGCCGGGCAGAGGTGATCAGTGGCGGGTCGCCACCCCCATGCAAGGCCCCGGTCATCCACCGCCGCCAGGGTGCCGGCCTGTTGTCCTGCATACGTCCCTCCCCCGCGTGCCCGCCGGCTCATCCGCCGCACCCCGCACGCCGAGTGCGCGGCCTTCGGGGCCGACGGCGGGCGCGGTGCGCGCCGCCCGGATGGGCGGCGTCGCCGACGCTTGACGCAGTCAACCAGGAACGCCGCCTGCCGGGAGGGGCCAGCTGGCCCACGCACCGCGCCCGCCGACCGGGCGGGTGTCAGGCCGGGTGCAACACCGTACGCAGACACCCCTCCTGCTTCTTCTCGAAGATCTCGTAGCCCCGCGCACCCTGCTCCAGCGACATCGGATGGGTGGCCAGGTAGGCGGGGTCGATCTCGCCGGCGGCCAGCCGCTCCAGCAGCATCGATGTACCGCTGCTACCCCGAGGGTGGCCGGGGAACGACATCGCAGACAGCCGGCTTGATTGGTCGTTTCGCTGCGCGAGCACGGCCGGACCACGACAATTGGGGATCAACGGGCCAGCGAGATCGCCATGCGCGTGCGCGCCTCGCGCCCTCGGCCGCGGGCGTATCCAGATCCACAGGGGTGACATCAATGGCGCATCAGGCAGACCGCGGTCGGCCGGACCGCACCCGCGTCCAACTCGCCGCCCTGATCGTGGCCGCCCTGTTCCTGGTCCTCGGGGTGGCCGGGTTCATTCCCGGCATCACCACCGGATACGGCGACATGACCTTCGCCGGGCACCACTCGGGGGCGAAGCTGCTCGGCGTGTTCCAGGTGTCGATCCTGCACAACCTGCTGCACCTGGGCTTCGGTCTGATCGGGCTGGTGGCGGCCCGCCGACTGGCCGGCGCACGGATCTTCCTCACCGCAGGCGGGGCGGTCTACCTGGCCCTGTGGCTGTACGGGTGGGCGATCGAGGACGACAGCGCGGCCAACTTCATTCCGGTCAACGGTGCCGACGACTTCCTGCACCTGGCGCTCGGCTTCGGCATGCTCGCCCTGGGCCTGCTGCTGTCCAACAACCGTGGTACCGGCGGTCGACTCGACAATCCCCTCGACCGGCCCTGACCGCCGGACGACCTGGCGCGCACCGTATCGCCGAAACGGCGGGGTACCCAGCGGTGGGAAACCGCCGTTTCGGCGAAACGGAGTCGATCAGCGACGCAGGCCGGCGGCAATGGCCGCACCTGGTGGGACTACTCGGCGTGGTCCGGCTCGGGCAGGGCCTCGGGCTCCGACGAAGGCTCCGGGGAAGACTCCACCTCGTCGGCGGGGCGCTGCCGGCGGGCCTTCCGGGCCGCCAACCGCTCGGCCGCGCTGGCCCTGGTCGTCTTCTCCTCCAGCCGCACGTCCCGGCCCCGGGCCCCGGGTACGAACTCCGCGCCCGCGTAGAGGGTCGGCTGCCAGTCGAACTCGCGCTCCCCGATGCGCACCAGGTCACCCGGCTGGGCACCCGCCTTGGCCAACTGGTCCTCGACCCCGAGCCGGGCCAGCCGGTCGGCGAGGAAGCCCACCGCCTCGTCGTTGTCGAAGTTCGTCTGACGCACCCACCGCTCGGGGCGGACCCCCCGCACGGTGTACGAGCCGTCCGGTTCCGCCTCGATGGTGAAGCCGGCGTCGTCGACCGCCCTCGGCCGGAGCACGACGCGGGTCGGTTCGGCCGGTGGTGTCGCCGCCCGGGCCTGCTGCACCAGCTCCGCCATCGCGTAGGTGAACTCCTTGAGCCCTTCCCGAGTGGCTGCGGAGATCTCGAAGACCCGCAGGCCCCGCGCCTGGAGGTCGGGCCGGACGATCTCGGCCAGGTCGCGCCCGTCGGGCACGTCGATCTTGTTCAGGGCGACCAGCCGGGGCCGGTCGGCCAGGCCTCCGTAGGCCGCCAGCTCCGCCTCGATGGTGTCGATGTCGGCGAGCGGGTCCCGACCGGGCTCCAGGGTGGCGGTGTCGATGACGTGCACCAGCACGGCGCAGCGCTCGATGTGCCGGAGGAACTCCAGGCCGAGGCCCTTGCCGGTGGCCGCCCCGGGGATCAGGCCGGGCACGTCGGCCACGGTGAAGGTGTGGTTGTCGACCCGGACCACCCCGAGGTTGGGCACCAGGGTGGTGAAGGGGTAGTCGGCGATCTTCGGCTTGGCCGCGGAGATCACCGAGATCAGCGACGACTTCCCGGCCGAGGGGAAACCCACCAGACCGACATCGGCGACGCTCTTGAGTTCCAGCACCACATCCAGCTGCTCACCCGGCTCGCCCAGTTCGGCGAAGCCGGGGGCCTTCCGGCGGGCGTTGGCCAGCGAGGCGTTGCCCCGGCCGCCACGACCGCCCCGGGCCACCTCGAAGGTGGTACCGGCACCGACCATGTCGGCGAGCACGGTGCCGTCGAGGGTCTGCACGACCGTCCCGTTGGGGACCGTGATCACCAGGTCCGCGCCGTTGGCGCCGTCCCGGTTGGAGCCGGCACCCCCGCGGCCGTTCTGCGCCTTGATGTGCGGGCGGAAGTGGAAGTCGAGCAGCGTGTGCACCTGCGGGTCGACCACCAGGGAGACGCTGCCGCCGTGCCCGCCGTTACCCCCGTCGGGGCCGCCGAACGGCTTGAACTTCTCCCGGTGGATCGAGACACAGCCGTGCCCGCCGTCGCCGGCCTGCAGGTGCAGGACGACCCGGTCAACGAACGTAGTCACGCCGCAATCCTTCCAGCGAGGAGCACCCCCGCGTCTGACGAAAAGGCGAAGCGGGCCGGGACATCCAGGTCCACGGCCCGCTCCTGCCGAACAACTGCTACTGCGGCACGATGCTGACGGTCTTGCGACCGCGCTTGCTGCCGAACTGGACCGCACCGGCGGACAGCGCGAAGAGCGTGTCGTCGCTGCCACGGCCGACCAGGTCACCGGGGTGGAACTTGGTGCCACGCTGCCGGACGATGATCTCGCCCGCGCTGACGACCTGACCACCGAAGCGCTTCACGCCGAGCCGCTGGGCCGCGGAGTCCCGGCCGTTACGCGAGCTAGACGCACCCTTTTTGTGAGCCATCTTGAGACGACCTACTTCCCGCTGGAGATGCCGGTCACCTTGACCTGGGTCAGCGGCTGGCGGTGACCCTGGCGCTTGTGGTAGCCGGTCTTGTTCTTGAACTTGTGGATCCGGATCTTCGGGCCCTTGGTGTGTGCGGCGATCTCGCCGGACACCTCGACCTGCGCGAGCTTGGCCGCGTCGGTCACCAGGTCGTCACCGTCGACGAGGAGCACCGCGGCAAGCTTCACCGCGTCGCCGGGGGCACCGACGAGCTTCTCGACCTCGATCACGTCGCCTTCGGCGACCTTGTACTGCTTGCCGCCGGTCTTGACGATCGCGTACATCGGAGGCGCACTCCCTGTCGTTGAGGCTGCTAGCGTCTTTTCCCACCGTTGCCGGTCGGTCGTCCCCACGGCGGCTCGCCGGGTAGCAGAGGCACGGCGGCGCGGGCACGCGGGAACTCGGCACACAAGGGTGCGCCGCAGGCAAGCGTACGCCATGGTGGCCCCGCCTCCCAAACCGCCCCCACCCGAGCCCCGCGAGGGCCCGGGGTCGTACCCCGCAGCCCCTCCGATGGGGAGGGGCTGCGGGTACTGCTCCGATCAGGGTCGGGTACGCCGTCGGGTGCCGGCCCGGCGGGAACGGCGGCGGCCGGAACCGCCCTCGTCCTCGTCCTCCTCGGCCAGCGCGTCCGGGTCGTCCGGGGCGGCCAGCCGGGCCGACTCGCCCTGCTGACTGTCGGCGACCTCCGGCGCGGCCGGGGTCTCGGTCTCGTACCGCGACAGGTCGTAGCCCATGGTGTCGTAGTCCATGTCGGCGCTGCTCGTGGTGTCGGTCTCGGCGACCTCCACCACGGTCCGTTCGGCCGCAGCGCTCTTGCGGGCCCGACGCCGGGCGGAGGCGGTCGGCTGCTCCGTCGTCGGCGCAGTCGCCGAGGCGACCGCCTTGACCTTCTCCGCCCCACCGGAGCGGGGCTTCTCCGGCACCGGCTCGGTGTGAATGATCAGGCCACGGCCCTTGCAGCAGTCGCAGGTCTCGCTGAACGCCTCCAGCAGACCGGCACCGATCCGCTTACGGGTCATCTGCACCAGGCCCAGCGAGGTGATCTCGGTGACCTGGTGCTTGGTGCGGTCCCGGCCCAGGCACTCGGTCAGCCGACGCAGCACCAGTTCCCGGTTCGACTCCAGCACCATGTCGATGAAGTCGATCACCACGATGCCGCCGATGTCGCGCAGCCGCAGCTGGCGGACGATCTCCTCGGCCGCCTCCAGGTTGTTGCGGGTGACGGTCTCCTCCAGGTTGCCGCCCGCACCGGTGTACTTACCGGTGTTGACGTCCACCACGGTCATCGCCTCGGTCCGGTCGATGACCAGGTGGCCCCCGGAGGGCAGGAAGACCTTGCGGTCGAGCCCCTTGAGGATCTGCTCGTCGATGCGGTACTCCGCGAAGACGTCCGTGGTGCCCACGTGCCGGCGCAGCCGGGCCAGCAGGTCCGGCGATACATGCGACAGGTACGACTCGACCATGTCGTACGACTGGTCGCCCTCGATCACCAGCTCGCGGAAGTCCTCGTTGAACAGGTCCCGGACCACCCGGATGACCAGGTCCGGCTCCTCGTAGAGCAGCACCGGGGCCCCGCCCTCGGCGGCCTTGGCCTGAATGTCCTCCCACTGCGCCTGGAGCCGCTTGACGTCACGGGCCAACTCGTCCTCGCTGGCCCCCTCGGCCGCGGTCCGGACGATCACCCCGGCACCGTCGGGCACCAACTTCTTCAGCGCGTCACGCAGGCGCTTGCGCTCGGTGTCCGGCAGCTTGCGGCTGATCCCGGAGGCGTTGCCGCCGGGCACGTACACCAGGTGCCGCCCGGAGAGCGCGACATGGCTGGTCAGCCGGGCGCCCTTGTGCCCGATCGGGTCCTTGGTCACCTGCACCAGCACCGAGTCGCCGGACTTGAGGGCCTGCTCGATCGAGCGGGCCCGACCCTCCAGGCCGCTGGTGTCCCAGTTGACCTCGCCGGCGTACAGCACCGCGTTGCGGCCCCGGCCGATGTCGACGAACGCCGCCTCCATGCTGGGCAGCACGTTCTGCACCTTGCCGAGGTAGACGTTGCCGGCCATGGTGCCGGCGGAGCTGCGGGTGACGTAGTGCTCGACGAGCACGCCGTCCTCCAGCACCGCGATCTGGGTGCGGTCGCCGCGCTGCCGGACCGCCATCACCCGGTCGACGGCTTCCCGGCGGGCCAGGAACTCGGACTCGCTGAGGATAGGCGGGCGGGTACGGCGCTGCTCACGACCGTCCCGGCGGCGTTGCCGCTTGGCCTCCAGCCGGGTCGAGCCGGAGACCCCCTGCACCTCGTCGACCGTACGACGGGGCTCCCTGATCTTCACCACGGTCGGCACGCCGTCGTCGGCGGCCCCCTCGGTGTCACCGGCACCCCGCCGACGCCGCCGCCGACGGCGACGGGTCAACCCGTCACCCTCGGTGTCCTCGCCGCCCTCGTCCGTGTCGGTCTCGGCCTCGGCCTCGGCCTCGGTCTCCTCCGCCTCGGCCGCGACGACCTCCTCGGCCTCCTCGGCCTCGCCGTCCTCGGCCTCCTCCGCGCCGCCCTTGCCGCGTCCCCGGCCCCGGCGACCACGCCGACGGCGACGCCGTCCGGCGGCGCTCTCCTCGTCGTCCTCGTCCTCGGCGGCCTCCTCGGCCTCCGCGGCGGGCTCCTCCTCGACCTCGGCCGTCACCACCGGCTCGGCCTCCCGGCGGCCACGACGACGGCGACGGGCGGGCTCCACCGGCTCCTCGACGACCTCTTCCTCGGCGGCCAGAGCGGCCGCGGCGGCGACCCGGGCGGCCGTGATCTCCTCCGGGGCCATGAACAACACCGTCGGCGCGGTGAGCGCGGCCCGACGCCGACGCGACCGCGGCTCCGGCTCCGCAGGCGGCTCCGCCTCCGGCAGCGCCGGTACCACCGGCACCGCCTTCGGGCTCGGCGCCGGTTCGCCGGCTGCTTCCGTGGCCGGCGGCGTCGGCTCGACCTCTTCGGCAGGCTCCTCAGCCGGTACGGGGGCACCCTCGGTCGAGATCGCCACGGCTGCGAAGTCGGCCCCGGCGACGGGCTCGACCGCTACCACCGGCTCCTCGGCCGTCAGTTCCTCGACCACCGGCGGCTCCGCCGGGGTCTCGACCGCCGCAGGGGTGGCCTTCCGACGCCGGGTACGGGTCACCTTGACCGGCGGTACGACATCGGCGGCGGTCGCCTCGACCTCGGCCGCGGCCAACGGCTCCTCGGTGCTCTTGGCCGCCGGGGTGGCCTTCCGGCGTCGCCGGGTGGTCTTGGGGGCGGGGTCCAGGTCACCGGAGACCGGCGCCAGGACCTCCGCCTGGGGGGCTTCCCCGCTGCCCACCGCCGGGGTGCTCGACGCCTGCACCGGAGCGTCGACCTGTTCGGGCTGGCTGGCCGGGGTGGCTCGCCGTCGGGTGGCCCGCCGTCGGGGCGGTGCCGCCTCCTCGGGGGGCGCGCCGGTCAGGTCGGCCGCACCGCTCACCGTGCCGGGGGCCTGCTCCGGCGGAGTGTCACCCGGCCCGGCGTCGCGCGCCGCGTCGACGGTGGTGGGCTCGGCGGCCGGGTTCGCACCGGTCTGTTCGCCGCCCTCGGGCTCGTTCTCGAGCATGGACGTTCTCCAGTTCTGGCTTCCCCGGGCGCGGGTGAGCGCTGCCACGCAGGGATGCCGCAAAAGGTGTTTCCCCGGGCGCACGGGGTGCGCGACCGGCGAAGTCTGCCTGCCTGGGCGCCGACCGTCGGTCAGCGTCCGCCGATGGTTGCCCCGTCGCGGTCCGCGTCCAGCGGATCCACGATCGCCCCCTGCGCGGTCAGCGTGCCCTGAGCCAGTCGGATCACCTTCGGGGCAACCGGCGGCTCCAGGCCGGCCACCACGCGGAGGCCGGAAAGGACGTCATCGGGTCGTACGGACGGGGTGACCTGCCGTACAACCAGTTCGAGTATCGCACACGGTACGGCTGATGCCCCGGAAGGCGTCGCCGACGGGGCGCTCACATCGATGGCGATGACTGCGGCCCGCGCATCGAAGGTACGCCGCCCCTGCTTGGTCATCCGCTCCACCTGCACCTGCTCGGCGGCGGTGAAGGCGGCCACGGCCTTGGCGAGCACCTCGGGATCCACCTGCGGCAGCTCGATGCGCCACCGGGAGGCCTCGATCCGGTCGGGCAGCCCGCTGCCGGTGGCCACCACGGCGTCGAGCACGTCCAGGCCGGGCGAGAGGGCGGCGTCCAACGCCGTACGCAGGGCCTCCGGGTCGACCGGCTCACGCAGGCCGATCTCCAGGTACTCGGCCTCGCTGGCCACCCCGGTCGGCGCCGCGCTGGCGTACGAGATCTTGGGGTGTGGGGTGAAGCCCTGCGAGAAGGCCACCGGCACCCCGGCACGACGCAACGCCCGCTCGAACGCCCGGGCGAAGTCCCGGTGCGAGGTGAACCGCAACGGGCCCCGCTTGGCGTACCGGATCCGCACACGCTGGACGACCGGCGCCTGGCCGCCCTCGGGCTGTGGTCTCTTACTGATCTTCATGCTCCTCGCTGGCGGACCGACCGGGTCACTGCTGGGCGCCGGTGGGCAGCCGCAGGCCGTTGACCGGAGTCAACGGGAGCAGTTTCCGGCCGGTCGGGCCGATCTGGATCTCGGTGTCCATCGCCGGGCAGACCCCGCAGTCGAAGCACGGAGTCCACCGGCAGTCGTCCTGCTCGTACTCGCTGAGCGAGTCCTGCCAGTCCTGCCAGAGCCAGTCCTTGTCCAGGCCGGAGTCCAGGTGGTCCCAGGGCAGGACCTCCAACTCGTCCCGCTCGCGGGTGGTGTACCAGTCGAGATCCACCCCGAAGGTGGGCAGCACCTCGGCGGCGGCCTCCACCCAGCGCTGGTACGAGAAGTGCTCGCTCCAGCCGTCGAACCGGCCGCCGTTCTCCCAGACCTTGCGGATCACCGCGCCGACCCGGCGGTCACCCCGGGACAGCAACCCCTCGATCAGGGACGGCTCGCCGTCGTGGTAGCGGTAGCCGATGGCCCGGCCCAGCGAGCGGTCCGCGTTGATCGCCTGCTTGAGCAGCCTGAGCCGGTGGTCGATGACCTCCGGGCGTTCCATCGCCGCCCATTGGAAGGGGGTGTGCGGCTTCGGCACGAACCCGCCGATGGAGACCGTGCACCGGATGTCCTTGGACCCGGTGGCGGCCCGACCGGCCCGGATGACCTCGTGGGCCATGTCGGCGATCTCCAGGACGTCGGCGTCGGTCTCGGTGGGCAGCCCGCACATGAAGTAGAGCTTCACCTGCCGCCACCCGTTGGTGTACGCGGTGACCACCGTACGGATCAGGTCGTCCTTGGAGACCATCTTGTTGATGACCTTGCGGATCCGCTCCGACCCGCCCTCCGGGGCGAAGGTCAGGCCGGTCCGCCGCCCGTTGCGGGACAGCTCCTGGGCCAGCTCGATGTTGAAGGCGTCCACCCGGGTCGAGGGCAGCGACAGCGACACGTTCGTGCCCTTGTACTGCTCGGCCAGGCCGGAGCACATGTCGCCGATCTCGGAGTGGTCGGCCGAGGAGAGCGACAGCAGACCCACCTCGTGGAAACCGGAGAACTCCAGCCCCTGCTGCACCATCTGCCCGACCGTGGTGATGGACCGCTCGCGTACCGGGCGGGTGATCATGCCCGCCTGGCAGAACCGGCAGCCCCGGGTGCAACCCCGGAAGATCTCCACGGCGTACCGCTCGTGCACCGTCTCGGCCAGCGGGACCAAGGGCTTCTTCGGGTACGGCCAGGCGTCCAGGTCCATCGTCGTGCGCTTGTGCACCCGGAAGGGCACGTCCGCCCGGTTCGGCACGACCCGCTGGATCCGGCCGTCGGGCAGGTAGTCCACGTCGTAGAAGCGGGGCACATAGACGCTCTCGGTACGCGCCAGCCGCAGCAGCAGCTCGTCGCGGCCCCCGGGGCAGCCCTCGGTCTTCCAGTCCCGCAGGATCGCGGTGATCTCCAGCACCGCCTCCTCGCCGTCGCCGAGCACTGCGGCGTCGACGAAGTCGGCGATCGGCTCCGGGTTGAAGGCGGCGTGCCCGCCGGCCACGATCACCGGGTCGGCGTCGGTGCGGTCCGCCGCCAGCAACGGGATGCCGGCCAGGTCGATCGCGGTGAGCAGGTTGGTGTAGCCCAGCTCGGTGGCGAACGACACGCCGAACAGGTCGAAGTCACGCACCGGCCGGTGGGCGTCGACCGTGAACTGCGGCACCCCGTGGGTGCGCATCAGCTTCTCCAGGTCCGGCCAGACCGCGTAGGTCCGCTCGGCGAGGGTGTCGGGCAGTTCGTTGAGCACCTCGTAGAGGATCTGCACGCCCTGGTTGGGCAGGCCGACCTCGTAGGCGTCCGGGTACATCAGCGCCCAACGTACGGTCGCGGAGTCCCAGTCCTTGACCACCGCGCCCAGTTCACCACCGACGTACTGGATGGGCTTGGTCACCTGGGGCAGCAGCGGCTCCAGCCGGGGCCACACGGAATTGGCCGCGACGGGACGCGGTGTGGTGGACGGGACGCTCATGATGCTCAAGGGTACGCGCCCCCTGTCGCGGGCCGCGCCACACCTGTCCCGCCGATCGCCGGACCGCCGACCCTCAGGCCGAGGACCCTCCGGAGCGGGCCACCCGCCTGCCCGGGAGCCGCCTGATTCGGTCAGGCTGGCACAACGGTACTAACCTCGGGTCGGCGTGAGAGGAGATTGCCGCGATGCCGGAGCCGCAGCCGGGTACCGACCGGCCGGTCGACGGGACCCGTCCACAAGCACAGCGCGACGGGGAGCCGGCGGTCACTCAGGAGCAGCCCACCCCGGTGGTCCCCGGGACCCCCACCGGCCCGGACGGCACCCGGATGCTGCCCGCCGACACGCCCGATCCGACCAGCCCGCCGGCTCAGGGTGACCAGTCGGCTTCCGGGGATCAGCCGACCCGACCGAACGCCTCCGCGCCAAGCGACCCCACGGCCGCCCCACACGCAGCCCCCGACGCCACCGCACCGGCCGACACCGCGGACGCCGAGGTCACGGCACCAGCCGACACCGCGCCCGAACGATCCGGCACCGCACCGGAACAACCCGGCTCCGGACCGCGCGCCGACGGACCGGCCACCGACCACCCGCCCACCATGATCGACCCGGAGCGCTCGGCCACCCCGCCGGCAGTCGCGGAGGTGGGTCCGCAGGGCACCCGGGTCATGCAGCAGCCCCTGCCGGAGGCCGAGCCCCCGCCGCCGCGCTGGAGCGCGGCCGCGGCCGTACCACCGGCACCGCCGCGCCGCCGGGCGTGGGGCGAGTCGACCGAGCCGACCCCACCGCCGCCGTCGGTGGCGGCGACCCACCAGCCCGAGCACCAGACCCCGGTGGACCCCTGGGCGGGCGCCGACACCAGCGGATGGGATCTGCCCTCCGCCGACTTCCCGGCCCTGCCGCCGACCCTGTCGTACCCGGCTCCGCCGCCGACCCGCGCGCACCCGGCCCCGCCGGACCCGCCCCCGCCACCGGCCCACCAGCCGCCCTCGCCGGCCCACCAGCCGCCCTCGGTGGCCCACCAACCCCCTCCGGCGGCCTTTCCGCCGCCCGCGGCCCCGGCCCGGCCGATGGCGCCGGGGTACCCGCCGCCAAACTATCCACGGCAGGTCCACCCGGCCCCGCCCTCGGCACCGGTCGGACCACCGCCGCCACCGGCCCGGGGACGCAAGGTCAAGAAGGCGCCGCCACCCGGCTGGCAGCCCCCCGCCGGGGCCGCCCCGAAGCGCAAACGGCGCCGCTGGCCCTGGGTACTGCTGCTGACCCTGGCCTGCTGCTGCGGCTGCCCGGCCTACTACGGCACCCCGATGGTCACCCAGTACCCGGCCAATGCCGCCCTGCCCAAGCAGGTGGCGGATCTGCGGCTGCGGGAGGACCCGCGCAACGCCCAGGCCGCCCGGAAACTGGAGAACCAGACCCGCCAGGCGCATCTGCTGGCCGACGACGTCTTCGCCGGGGTCTACACCACGAGCGTCGGCAAGCGGGTGACGGTCTTCGGTGGCACCGGATTCCGGCTCACCCCCTCGGCCGACGCCGACGCCGAGATCGAACGCCTCACCGAGGAGTACTCCCTAGGGGAGGCGGAGGTGGTGGACAGCGGGGTTCGAGGGCGGCACGGGCGCTGCGCGGCGGGCCACTCCGAGGGGAGCGGGGTGGTCGTCTGCACCTCGGTCGACCACGGCAGCATCACCACGGCGGTGTTCACCAACCTGTCGATGGACGATAGTGCCCGGCTGCTCGGCACCCTGCGGGAACAGATCATCACGCCCGAATGACCTGACCCGGTTCCGACCCCTACCGGGCCTACTCGGGCCACAATCGACCCATGCCCCGGCGTTGGCTGTTCGCCGACCAACTCGGACCGCACTTCCTCGATCAGCGCCACCAGCCGGTGCTGCTGATCGAGTCCAAGGCGGTCTTCCGTCGTCGGGCCTTCCACCGGCAGAAGGCGCACCTGGTGCTCTCCGCCCTGCGGCACCGGGCGGCCGAACTGGGCGACCAGGCGATCTTCCTGCGCGCCGAGACCTACCGGCAGGCCCTGCGCCGGGTACGCGAACCGCTGGAGGTCTGCCATCCGACCTCCCGGGCGGCGCTGGACTTCGTCCGTGGGCTGGACCAGGTGACCGTACTGCCGCCTCGGGGCTTCGTCACCGGGCTGGAGGAGTTCGCCGACTGGGCGGACGCCCGACGTGGCGCCCTGCGGATGGAGACCTTCTACCGGTTCGCCCGGGAGCACCATCAGGTGCTCGTCGACGGCGCCGAGCCGGTCGGCGGGCGGTGGAGCTTCGACACCGACAACCGCAAACCCCCGCCGAAGGGCACCGAGCGGTTGGACGTACCTCCTCCGCCGATGCCCCGCGAGGACGACATCGACGCCGAGGTACGCAAGGACCTGGACCGCTGGGAGCGGGAAGGCATCCGGTTCATCGGGCGGGACGGTCCGCGCCGCTTCCCGGTCACCACCAAGGAGGCCCAGGCGCGGCTACGGCACTTCCTCAAGCATCGGCTGCCCCACTTCGGCCCGTACGAGGACGCCATGCTCGCCGGTGACCCGTGGCTGGCGCACAGCCTGCTCTCCTCCTCCTTCAACCTGGGGCTGCTGGACCCGATGGTGGCGATCCGGGGCGCGGAGCAGGCGTACCGCAAGCAGGGGGCGCCGCTGCCCAGCGTCGAGGGCTTCATCCGCCAGATCCTCGGCTGGCGGGACTTCGTCTGGAACGTGTACTGGTATTTCGAGCCCGGCTACCAACGCAGCAACGCGCTGGGGGCCCGGTCGGCGATGCCGGCCTGGTTCCGGGACCTGGACGCCGATGCGGTGCAGGCGCACTGCCTGTCGGATGTGCTGGCCGACCTGCGGGACCACGGCTGGGTGCACCACATCCCCCGGCTCATGGTGCTGGGCAACTACGCGTTGCAGCGCGGCTGGCGACCGGCCGAGGTGGTCGACTTCTTCCACCGCAGCTTCGTCGACGGCTACGACTGGGTGATGACCGTCAACGTGATCGGCATGAGCCAGTACGCCGACCTGGGACGGATGAGCACCAAGCCGTACGCGGCCGGTGGCTCGTACATCAACCGGATGAGCGACTACTGCGGCGGCTGCCGGTACGACCCGAAGGTCCGCCTGGGTGAGCGGGCCTGCCCCTTCACCGCCGGGTACTGGGCCTTCCTGGATCGCAACCGGGACCGGATCCCGGCCAACGCCCGGATGGCTCGCACGATGGCCCAGATGAACCGGCTCGACGACCTGGACGCCGTACGCGACCAGGAGAAACGCCGTTCCTCCAAGGCACCGTGACCGACGGAGGTCAGTCGACGGTCGGCTCGTCGGTGGTCTTCGGCTGAGCACGCGGCGGGGCGTACCGGGGGACGTACTCCTGACCAGTGAGCTTCTGGATCTCGGCCATCATCTCGTCGGTCATCTGCCGCAGGGAGAGCCGGTCGTCCGGGCGGCCGGTGAAGTCCAGCGGTTTGCCGAACTTGACGGTGATCTTCTTGCCGGTGAAGGGCCGCGGCATCCGGGCCCCGATCGGCTGCACCTTGTCCGTGCCGATCATGCCGACCGGGATGATCGGCACCCCGGCCGCGATGGCCAGACGGACCGCTCCGGTACGACCCCGGTACAGCCGCCCGTCCGGCGAGCGGGTGCCCTCCGGGTAGACGACCACCAGGTCACCGCTCTTGAGCGCGGGGATGGCCGCGTCGAAGGCGGACAGGGCTGCCCGCCCACCGGCCCGCTCCACCGGGATCGCGCCGAGCCCGGTGAGCACGAACTTGGAGAAGCGTCCCTTGACCCCGATGCCGGTGAAGTACTCGGACTTGGCCCAGAAGGCCAGGTGCCGGGGTACCACCGTGCCGAGGAACAACTCGTCGGCCACGGAGAGGTGGTTGCCGGCGAAGATCGCGCCGCCGGTCTCGGGTACGTGCTCCAGCCCCTCCACGGTCGGTCGGAACGCCAGCCGCAGCGTGGGCCCCACGGTGAGCTTGCCGATGGTGTAGAGCAGCGGCACTGGTCCTCCGACGATGGGTGATGTACGCAGTGGGGGGCGCTGACACCGTAGCGGACCGACGCACGTCGTCATGCGCGAGGTCGGGCGGGTCCGCTGGCTGGATGAGGGTGTCAGCGGGGGCCCCTCGCGGCGTAGCCGAGGGACCCCCGCTCACTTCCCGGTCAGGTGCGGCGTACCGCCACCGTCACGGGCTCGCCCTCACCGACCTCACCGGCGAAGCCGTCGAGGTCCTCGGCGAAGTCGACCCGCTCGGCCAGCACCTCCCGGGCCACGAAGTCGGCGTACGCCGACACCGCCTCCCGTACCGGTGCCGACGCGGCCACGGTCGCCACGATCCGGTCGGAGATGTCCAGGTCGGCGTCGCGCCGGGCCTGCTGCACCACCCGCACGACATCCCGGGCCAGCCCTTCGGCGGCCAGTTCCGGGGTGACCGTGGTGTCCAGCACCACCACCCCCTCACCACCGGGCAGGGGTGCGGAGTGTTCCGCGTCGGCCGCGACCAGCCGCAGCTCGTACTCGCCCTCGGCCAGGGTGACCCCGGCGGCGACCGGATCACCGTCGACCAGTTCCCACTCCCCCGCCTTGACCGCCTTGATCACCTGCTGGACCTGCTTGCCGACCCGGGGCCCGAGGGCTCGGGGCACCACGGTCAGCACCTGCTGGCAGTACGCCGACACGTCGCCGGTGAAGACGACCTGCTTGACGTTGACCTCGTCGGCCACCAGGTCGGCGAAGGGCCGCAACTGCTCGGCGACCGGGCTGGCCACGGTGAGGGTGGCCAGCGGCAGCCGCACCCGCAGACCCTTGGCCTTGCGCAGCGACAGGGCCGCCGAGGCTACCGCCCGGACGTTGTCCATCGCGGCCACCAGGTCGTGGTCGGCCGGGAACTCCTCGGCGACCGGCCAGTCGGTCAGGTGCACCGACCGCTCACCGGTCAACCCCCGCCAGATCTCCTCCGCGGTCAGCGGCGCCAGCGGCGCCACCACCCGGCACAGGGTCTCCAGCACGGTCGACAGGGTGTCGAAGGCGTCCGCGTCGCCGGACCAGAACCGGTCCCGGGAGCGGCGCACGTACCAGTTGGTCAGCGCGTCCAGGTAGGACCGCACGGTGGCGCAGGCCCCGGAGATGTCGTACGCGTCCATCTGCGCGCCGGCCGTCGCCACCAGCTCGTTCGTCTTGGCCAGCACGTACCGGTCCAGCAGGTGGGTGCTGTCCGTCCGACGCCGGGCGGTGTAGCCGTCGGCGTTGGCGTAGAGGGAGAAGAAGTACCAGACGTTCCACAGCGGCAGCAGCACCTGCCGGACGGCGTCCCGGATGCCCGACTCGGTGACCGGCATGTCCCCACCGCGCAGCACCGGGGAGGACATCAGCATCCAGCGCATCGCGTCCGAGCCGTACGAGTCGAAGACGTGGTACACGTCCGGGTAGTTGCGCAGGCTCTTGGACATCTTGCGCCCGTCGGAGCCGAGCAGGATGCCGTGGCTGAGGCAGTTGCGGAACGCCGGCCGGTCGAACAACGCCGTGGCCAGCACGTGCATGGTGTAGAACCAGCCCCGGGTCTGCCCGATGTACTCGACGATGAAGTCGCCCGGGTAGTGGTGCTCGAACCAGTCCCGGTTCTCGAACGGGTAGTGCACCTGGGCGAACGGCATCGAACCGGACTCGAACCAGCAGTCCAGCACCTCCGGCACCCGACGCATCATCGACTTGCCGGTCGGGTCGTCCGGGTTGGGGCGGACCAGGTCGTCCACCGCCGGCCGGTGCAGGTCGGTCAGGCGTACGCCGAAGTCCCGCTCGATCTCGGCCAGCGAGCCGTACACGTCGATCCGGGGGTGGTTCGGGTCGTCCGAGCGCCACACCGGGATCGGGGAGCCCCAGAACCGGTTCCGGCTGATCGACCAGTCCCGGGCGTTGGCCAGCCACTTGCCGAAGGAGCCGTCCTTGATGTGCCCCGGGGTCCAGTTGATCTGCTGGTTCAGCTCGACCATCCGGTCCTTGAACTTGCTCACCGCGACGAACCACGAGGACACCGCCTTGTAGACCAGCGGGGTGTCGCAGCGCCAGCAGTGCGGGTACGAGTGGGTGTAGGTGTCCTGCTTGAGCACCACCCCCCGGTCCTTCAGCTCCCGGATCACCGGCTTGTTGACGTCGAAGACCTGCTCGCCGACGTACGGCGGCACCAACGCGGTGAACCGGGTGTGGTCGTCCACGGTGACGATGGTGGGGATGCCGGCGGCGTTGCAGACGTTCTGGTCGTCCTCACCGAAGGCCGGGGCCAGGTGCACGATCCCAGTACCGTCCTCGGTGGTCACAAACTCCGCTCCGAGCACCTGGTACGCGTTCTCACCGGCCTGCTCCACCAGGAAGTCGAACAGCGGGGTGTACCGGCGCCCCACCAGGTCCGCCCCGCGTACCGTGCCGACCTGCTCGTACCCCTCGAGTTCCTTGGCGTACGCGGCCACCCGCCCGGCACCCACCAGGTGACGCTCGCCGTCGCGCTCCAGCACGGCGTACTCGATGTCCGGGCCCACGGCCAGGGCCAGGTTCGACGGCAGGGTCCACGGGGTGGTGGTCCAGACACCGAGCTTGACCGGGCCACGGACCAGCTCCGGCGCGGACTCCTCGGCGGCCAGCTCGAACCACACCGTCAGGGTCGGATCGTGCCGGTCCCGGTAGACGTCGTCCATCCGAGTCTCGGTGTTCGACAGCGGAGTCTCACACCGCCAGCAGTACGCCAGCACCCGGAAGCCCTCGTAGACCAGACCCTTGTCGTGCAGGGTCTTGAAGGCCCACATGACGCTTTCCATGTAGTCCAGGTCGAGGGTCTTGTAGTCGTTGGCGAAGTCGACCCAGCGGGCCTGCCGGGTGACATACCGCTCCCAGTCCTGGGTGAACTCCAGCACGGAGGTGCGGCAGGCCTCGTTGAACCGGGCCACCCCCAGGTCCAGGATCTCCGCCTTGCTGGTGATGCCGAGCTGCTTCTCCGCCACCACCTCGGCGGGCAGGCCGTGGCAGTCCCAGCCGAAGCGGCGCTCCACCCGCCGACCCCGCATGGTCTGGTAGCGCGGCACCACGTCCTTGACGTACCCGGTGAACAGGTGCCCGTAGTGCGGCAGCCCGTTAGCGAAGGGCGGGCCGTCGTAGAAGACGTACTCGTTGTCGCCGTTGCGGCCGGCGTCGCGGGCCTCGACGGACGCCTCGAAGGTCTTGTCGGCCGTCCAGTGCTCCAGCACCCGGCGCTCGACCGCGGGCAGGTCCGGGCTCGCCGGGACACCGGCGGCGGTCGGGTCGTGCAACGGATAGGCCATCGCCTGTCGCTCTCCTCGCTGACACTCACTGTGTGTGGGTCTTGCGAGGACGAGCCCTTCTCCGGTACGCCGTCACCGGCGCCCCGGGCCAGGCCCGCGGTACCACCCCGCTTGACGGTCAAGATCGACCGCCCGCTCATTGGCCGGCTGTAACGGGCCGAACCCGTCCGGTTCTACTCGGGCACGAGGCCCTTTCTTCCGGAGGCTCCCCGGTGATGGCCGGATCGTCGCCAGTCCCCCCATCCTACCCGCCCCACCCACCCCCCACCTCCCCATAACCCACCCCCACCCTGTCCCCCACCCCCTCTCCCGCGATCTTGCACTTGTGGTCGCCCTTACGCGGCTTCTGGGTGGATATGCACCGACACAAAGTGCAAGATCAGCGGGGTGTGCGGGGTGCGTGGTGGGGGTCACAGGGGTGGGTGTCACGGCGGGGGTGGGGTGGGGCGTCGTGGGGGTGTTGGAGGCACTGTCAGGAGGGGGTTGTCGTGCAGCGGATGGATGTGGCTGAGGTGGCGCCGGAGGCGTACCAGAGCGTGCTGGGGTTGGAGAAGTACGTCCGGGCCAACGTGGATCACACCGTGCTGGAGTTGGTGAAACTGCGGGCGTCGATGCTGAACGGCTGCGCGTACTGCGTCGACATGCACAGCCGGGATGCGATGGATGCCGGGGAGTCGCATCGGCGGCTGTTCGCGGTGGCGGCGTGGCGCGAAGCGCCTTTCTTCGACGAGCGGGAGCGGACCGCGCTGGCGCTCACCGACGCGGTCACCCGCCTCGGCGAGCACGGGGTGCCCGACGACATCTGGGCGGCCGCCGCGAAGGTCTGGCCGGAGAAGTCCCTCGCCGATCTGGTGCTGGCGATCGCCACAATCAACGTGTGGAACCGGATCGCGGTGACCTTCCGCAAGGACCTGCCGGCCGAGGTGTGAGCCTGATCGACGCGGTGGAGGCGGCCGGGGCGCTCGAAGCGCACCGGCCGATGCTGCTCGGTCTGGCCTACCGGCTGCTCGGCAGCCGGCACGACGCCGAGGACGTGCTCCAGGAGGCGCACCTGCGGTGGATGCGGGTGGACCGGGCCGGCGTGGCCGAGCCGCGCCGCTACCTGTCCCGGGTGGTGACCCATCTGGCCATCGACCGGCTCCGTGCTCGGCAGGCGGCCCGGGAGGCGTACGTCGGGATGTGGCTGCCGGAGCCGGTGCCCACCGTACCGTCGCCGTTCGGCCCGTTGGAACGCGCCGAGTTGCGCGATTCGCTCGCCACCGCGCTGCTGCACCTGCTGGAACGCCTCACCCCGCCGGAGCGCGCGGTCTACGTGCTGCACACCGCCTTCGATCTGCCGTACGCCGAGATCGCCGAGCTACTGGACCGCTCGGCCGAGGACTGCCGGCAACTGCATCATCGGGCCACCGTGCGGATCGGCCGCGACCAGCGCCGCTTCACCGTCGACCGGGCGGAGCAGCAGCGGCTGCTGGACGCCTTCATCGCCGCCGTCGACGACGGCGACCTGGCCGCGCTGACCGACCTGGTGGCCGCCGAGGCGACCGCGTGGAGCGACGGCGGCGGCCGGGTGCGATCGGCCCGCAACCCGGTGACCGGCGTCGACCGGGTCACCCGCTTCCTGCTGGGCATCCGCGACAAGAGCTGGCCGCTCACCGTGCACCGCACGGAACTCAACGGCCAGCCGGCCGCCGTCGTGGTCACCGCAGCCGGTCACCGGTACGCCCTCACCCTCGCCACCGCCGACGGTCGGATCACCGACATCTTCCTGGTGTCGAACCCGGACAAGCTGACCTGGGCGGCCTGAACAGCCGCCCGGCCGAGTACCAGGTCGTCAGTTCAGCTCGGGGAACCAGAGTGCGATCTCGCGCTTGGCGCTGTCGGCCGAGTCGGAGGCGTGCACCAGGTTCTCCCGGTTGGACAGCGACAGGTCACCCCGGATGGTGCCGGCGGCGGCCTTGCGCCCGTCGGTGGCCCCGATCAGGCCGCGTACCACCTCGATGACCTGGTCGCCGGAGAGCACCAGGGCGACCAGCGGGCCGCTGGTCATGAAGGTCTTCAGCGGCGGGTAGAACGGCTTGTCGACGTGCTCGGAGTAGTGCTCGTCGGCCAGCGTGTCGTCCATCGTCCGGGACACCATCGCGTCGATCCGCAGCCCCTTGCGCTCGAAGCGGGAGATGATCTCGCCGACCAATCCACGGCGGACCGCATCGGGCTTGATCAGTACGAGCGTGCGCTCGTCCGGGGTGCTGCTGGACACGCTGGGTTCCTCCTCGAAGCGGAAGCCGGTCGGGCTGGGTACGGTCAGCCTAGCGGCCCGGCACCGGTGGCGGCGCGGTGGTCGGGTGCTTCCCCCGATCCCCGATCCGGCCTAGCCTGGCCCTGACCACCCGGGAGGTCCACTGTGGCGAACGGCGGGAACCGGCCCATCGCACCGGTACGCAAGTTGGTCGCTACGGTGCTCGGCACCGTGGCCACCTTCGTCATCCTTTTCGGCCTGGGCATGACCAGCTGGGCCATCGTGGCGCTGGGGGTCGCCGTGCTGGCCCTGGCGATCGCGCTGGCCACGATCCGCGCCGGCGGGCGCACCTGGGTCGTCGGCGCCGGGCATGTGCACAGCGCCTCGGAACCACCCACCCAGTACGCCTTCGGGCGCTGTGAACTCCAGTTGGTGATCGACGCCCCGGGGCTGCCACCCCGGTCGAAGAAGATCATCGAGCCTCGGGTGCCGGTCTCGAAGTGGCCCTCCCTGGGGCAGAGCCTGCCGATCCGGGTGGCCCTGGACGACCAGCGGCACGTCCGGGTGCTCTGGGACGAGGTGCCCACGCACACCGAGGCCGGCCCGGTCGACCCGCCACCGGAGTACGCCGACCAGGTTCCGCCGGACGAGATCCTGATCGGCCAGGAGGCCCCGCCCTGGGCCGGCCGGGCACCGGAGGACGATTTCCCGCTGAGCGACCCGCTGGCCGGTCCCGGCGACGATGAACCGATCGAACCGGTAGAGCCCCGGGAGACCGTACGGGTGCGCCACCGTCCCGGCGGGCCGGTCGTGCTGGAGGGGACGGTGGTCGAGCAGTCGAACGACGCTCCACTGCCCCGACGGGCCACCCCGGCACCGCGTACCCCCGCCGAGGAACGCTTCGTGGCCGCCACCACCTCCCCCGCCGCCACCACCGCCACGAACTCCCCGGAGGCCACCGGGGAGACGCAGCCGAGCGGGACGCGGGTGGCCGACCCGATCCCCCGCCCGACCGACCCGCTGGACCCGATCGACCTGCCCCTGGACGATCCGGAACCCCGACCGGCCTGGATGACCGACCCCCAGCCGCCCTCGACGACCGCCGGCGACCCAGACTCGGCCCGGGAGATGGTTGAGGACCCCGAGGAGGCCCGCAAGCTGGATGCGGCGATCTTCGGGTACGACCCGGAGGCCCCGGACACCGCGGATCCGGCCGCACCGATCAGTGGTGTCGGCATCACCCTGTTGGTCACCGACCTGGCCCGATCCCTGGACTTCTACCAGGGTCGGCTCGGCTTCACCGAGGTCGACCGGGGCGCCGGCAACGCCGTACTGGCCTCCGGGGCTACCCGACTGGTGTTGCGGGAGGTGTCCGGCGCCCAGCCGGTGAGCCGTCGCCTGGTGCACGTCAACCTGGACGTCGACAACATCCAGGGCGCCTACGAGCGGCTCCGCGACTCCGGAGTCCGGTTCACCTACGCACCCCGGGTGGTCAACCGGGGCAGCCGGTTGGAGGTGTGGGCGGCGGCCTTCCGTGACCCGGACGGGCACGGCATCGCCCTGACCCAGTGGCGGGAGCGCGCCGAGGCGTGAGCCCGCCTCGGCTCAGCCCAGGATCACCCGACGAACATGCCAGGCGTACGCCCACACCAGCGCGAACATCACCCCCAGCACGAGCAGGGACCAGTGCAGCAGCCCGGAGAGCAGCAGCAGTCCCTGCAACACCGTGCCGGCGTTCCACGCCCACGGCCGGCCCATCATTCCGGCCAGTACCGCGGCGGCCACGGCCAGGGTCACCACCGCCCCGATCGCGGCAGCGCTGAGGTCACCGCCGACCAACCGGATCGGCTGGATGGCCAGCAGCAACACCAGCGCCTCCAGGGCCAGGGTGCCGGCACCGAGACCCCGTACCGCCCGCTGGGGGTTGCGCAGCCCCGACCGCCGCTGCTGAGGTTCCTCCGGTGCGCTCATCGCTTCAACAACCGGCGCGCGTCGGCCACGGTCACCACGGAACCCGTGACGATCACCCCGACCCCGGCCAGCTCACCGGGTACGTCCTCCTCGGCCAGGGCCACCGCCGTCTCGATCGCGTCCGGCATCTCCTCGGCCACCTCTACCCGGTCCGGTCCGAACACCTCGGCGGCGAGGGCCGCCAACTCCTTGGCCGGCAGCGCTCGTGGCGAACTGTTGCGGGTCACCACCACCTGGTCGACAACCGGCTCCAACAGCTCCAGCATGCTCGCCGCGTCCTTGTCGGCCAGGGTGGCCACCACGGCGACCAGCTTGCTGAAGGCGAACTCCTCCTGTAGGGCGGTGACCGTTGCCGTCATGCCCTGCGGGTTGTGCGCGCCGTCGAGCAGGATCGTCGGGGCGGACCGCACCCGCTCCAGCCGGCCCGGGGAACTGGCGGTGGCGAAACCCTCCCGCACCGTCTCCAGGTCGAGCTGACGCCGGGCACCGGCACCGAGGAAGGCCTCCACGGCGGCGAGGGCCACCGCCGCGTTCTGCGCCTGGTGGGCGCCGTGCAGCGGGAGGAACACCTCCTCGTACACCCCGCCGAGGCCCTGCAGGGTGAGCACCTGCCCGCCGACCGCCACCGCCCGACGCAGTACGCCGAACTCCGAGCCCTCGCGGGCGATGGTGGCGCCGGCCTCGGCGCAGCGTTGCAGGATCGGCCGAGCGGCCTCCTCCTCCTGAGCGGCGGCGATGACGGTCGCGCCCGGGTGGATGATGCCGGACTTGGCGACCGCGATGTCCTGCAAGGTGTCACCGAGCCACTCGGTGTGGTCCAGCCCGATCGGGGTCAGTACGCACACCCCGGCCTGGATCACGTTCGTGGCGTCCTCGGCACCCCCCAGCCCCACCTCGACCACGGCCACGTCCACCGGCGCGTCCGCGAAGGTCGCGAAGGCCAGGGCGGTGGTCATGTCGAAGTAGGTCAGCGGCTCGGCCGAGCGGTCGTCGACCAACTCGGCGAGCGGCTTGACCTCCTGGTACACGGCGGTGAACCGGGCCTCGTCCACCGGCTCGCCGTCCAGGCTGATCCGCTCCCGGACAGACTCCAGGTGCGGGCTGGTGTACCGCCCGGTGTGCAGCCCGAAGGCCCGCAACAGGGAGTCGATCATCCGGGCCGTGGAGGTCTTGCCGTTGGTGCCGGTCAGGTGGATCGAGGGGTACGCCCGCTGCGGGCTGCCCAACAGGTCGAGCAGGTCCGAGATGCGGTCCAGCTCGAAGACCATCCGGGTGAATCCCCGCCCGGACAGTTCCGCCTCGACCTCGGCGAAGGCGGCCCGCTCGGCGGATCTGCCCCGGTCGGTGCGCTCATCGGGGCGGCCGGGCCGGCCGGCGTCCGCCGGTCGACCCGTACCGCTGCGTTCGTTGCTGTCGGTCACGAGGGCAGCGCCTCCAGAGCGGCGTCGATACGGGTCAGGTCGGCCTCGGCGGCGGCCAGCCGATCCCGGATCTTGGCGACCACGTGCTCCGGGGCCTTGCCGACGAACGCCGGGTTGTCCAGCTTGGCCCGGGCCTGCCCGGCCTCCTTCTCGGCCGCCGCCCGGTCCTTGGTCAGCCGGGCCCGTTCGGCGGCGACGTCGATCGACCCCCGGGTGTCCAGGGCGACACTGACCTCCCCCGGCATGGCCAGGGTCGCGCTGGCCTGGAAGTCCTCACCCGGGGCGTCGAGCCGGGCCAGGGAACGGATCAGCGGCTCGTGCGCCGCGACACCGGCACCGGCCAGCCCGTCGAGCCGGGCGGCGACCCGCTGGGTCGGACGAAGCCCCTGGTCGGAGCGGAACCGGCGGACCTCGGTGACCACCCGTTGCAGGGTGGCGATCTCCGCCTCCGCGCCGCTGTCGATCCGGGCCCGGTCGGCGACCGGCCAGGCGGCCGTCATCACGGTCTCCCCGCCGGTCAGGGCGGTCCACAGCTCCTCGGTGACGAAGGGGATCACCGGGTGCAGCAGCCGCAGCAACTGGTCCAGCACGTGACCGAGGACCCGACGGCTGGTGTCGGCGGCGGCTCCCCCGGCGGCCAGCACCGGCTTGCTCAACTCCACGTACCAGTCGCAGACGTCGTCCCAGGCGAAGTGGTAGAGCAGGTCACAGACCTTGGCGAACTCGTACGCCTCGAACTGCTCGTCCACCTCGGCGGTGACCTGCGCCAGCCGGGACAGGATCCACCGGTCGACCGTCGACAGCTCGGCCGCCTCCGGCAGGGGTCCCTCGGTGTGCGCGCCGTTGAGCAGCGCGAACCGGGTGGCGTTCCACAGCTTGTTGCAGAAGTTGCGCGAGCCCTGACACCAGTCCTCGCTGACCGGCACGTCCCCGCCCGGGTTGGCGCCCCGAGCCAGGGTGAACCGGGTCGCGTCGGCCCCGTACCGGTCGATCCAGTCCAGGGGGTCGACCACGTTGCCGAAGGACTTGGACATCTTCTTGCCGTGCTCGTCGCGGACCATCCCGTGCAGGGCGATCACGTCGAAGGGCTGCTTGCCGTCCATCGCGTACAGGCCGAACATCATCATCCGGGCGACCCAGAAGAACAGAATGTCGTACCCGGTGACCAGCACGCTGGTCGGATAGAACTTCGCCAGCTCGGGGGTCTGCTCCGGCCAGCCCAGGGTGGAGAACGGCCACAGCCCGCTGGAGAACCAGGTGTCCAGCACGTCCTCGTCCTGGTGCCAGCCCTCGCCGGTCGGCGGCTGCTCGTCGGGTCCGACGCAGACCACCTCGCCGTCCGGGCCGTACCAGACCGGAATGCGGTGACCCCACCACAACTGCCGGGAGATGCACCAGTCGTGCATGTTGTCGACCCAGGCGAAGTAGCGCTTGGCCAGATCCGCCGGTTCGATCGCGACCCGCCCGTCGCGCACCGCGTCACCGGCCGCCTTGGCCAGCGGGGAGGTGTTGACGAACCACTGCAACGACAGCCGCGGCTCGACCGTGGTCCGGCACCGCGAGCAGTGCCCGACAGCGTGCACGTACGGCCGCTTCTCGGCCACGATGCGCCCTTCGGCGCGCAGGGCGGCGACGATCGCCGGACGGGCCTCGAACCGGTCCAGCCCCTCGAACGGGCCGGGCGCGGTGATCACGCCCCGCTCGTCCATGACCGTCAGCGCCGGCAGGTCGTGCCGCTGCCCGATCTCGAAGTCGTTCGGGTCGTGCGCCGGGGTCACCTTCACCATGCCGGTACCGAAGGTCGGGTCGACATGGGTGTCACCGACGATCGGAATCCGGCGCCCGGTGAGCGGCAGCTCGACCTCGGTGCCGATCAGGTGCCGGTAGCGCTCGTCGTCCGGGTGCACCGCCACCGCGGTGTCACCGAGCATGGTCTCGGCCCGGGTGGTGGCCACCACCACCTCGTCGCTGTAGCGGATCGAGACCAGTTCACCCTCGTCGTCGGAGTGCTCCACCTCGATGTCGGACAGGGCGGTGAGACACCGCGGACACCAGTTGATGATCCGGTTCGCCCGGTAGATCAGGCCGTCGTCGTACAGCTTCTTGAACATCGTCAGTACGGCCCGGGACAGGCCCTCGTCCATGGTGAAGCGCTCCCGGTCCCAGTCGACCGAGTCGCCGAGGCGACGCATCTGGCCGAGGATCGCGCCCCCGGACTCCGCCTTCCACTGCCACACCCGCTCGACGAACTTCTCCCGGCCGAGGTCGTGGCGGGACTGGCCCTGCGCGGCCAGCTGCCGCTCGACCACGTTCTGGGTGGCGATACCGGCGTGGTCCATGCCGGGCAGCCACAGCGCCTCGAAGCCCTGCATCCGCTTACGCCGCACCAGGGCGTCCTGCACGGTGTGGTCGAGCGCGTGGCCCATGTGCAGGGAGCCGGTGACATTGGGGGGCGGGATGACGATGGTGAACGGCGGCTTGTCGCTGCTGGCCGACGCCCGGAAACGACCGTCGGCTACCCACTGCTCGTACCGTCGCTGCTCTACCTCGCCGGGCTGGTACTGGCCGGCGATGGTCGGGGCGTCGGGGCGTCGGGTATCCACATTCTCGGTCACCTAAGAAAGTCTACGGAGGGCTTCAGCGGACCCGACGTGGGCCACCGGTGATGTCGCGTACGGTGGCGGCTATGTCCGATCCACATCTCACCGCCCGCCACCTGGACGAGGGTGCTCCCGCGGTCAACCTGACCGACGAGCCGATCGAGCTGGGCAACCGGGACCGGCAGACGGCCACAGAACGCGCTGCGGCCCCTGGTCGGCGGCGCCGGGTCGGCATAGCGGTACTGGCGGTGCTGGCCCTTACCGGCGCGGGATCCCTGGGCGCCTGGGGCTGGCGGATCGCCGAGCAGAAGGACACCCGGATCGCGACCCCGGACCAGGTGGCGGGGCTGACCCGCGACGACAGCGAACGCGCCGTGAGCACCGCCGACTACCTGCGCAGCGGCCTGGCCGCGGACATCCAGTTGGACACCAGCTTCGGTGCCGTCTACCAGGACCCTGCCGACGACCGCCGATCGGTGCTGTTGTTCGGGGGTACCACCCTGCTCTGGCAGCCGGAACGGGACCTGGAGAGCCTCTTCGGCCTGATGTCCGACGAGACCGGGGCGGTGGCCGGCCTGCGTAACGTGTCCTCGGGCCGACTCGGCGGAGTGATGAAGTGCGGCAGGACCAGCGGCGAGGGTGGCGACTTCGCGGTCTGCGGGTGGGCTGACCACGGCAGCGTGGCCATCGCCATGTTCCCCTTCCGCCCGGTAGACGAGGCCGCCGACTTGCTGCGCCAGATCCGGGAGACCGTACAGACCCGCGACTGACCCCCACCCCCGTCGGCCGGCTTACCTCCGCGAGACCTTGGCCATCCGGCGGTCATGCCCACTGCTCCGACCCTGGCCGTCCCGACCGGCAGTCTTGCCCGCCACGGTCTCCGTCGTCCGAACTCTCGCCGTCCGTTGGCTCTGTGGTTCGGTCAGCCCCTGCTGCCCGGCAGTGCCTGTGGCTGGGGGGACCTCTGCTGTTGTCCCTCGGTTCCTTTGCTCTGCTTCAACCGACGCAACGGTTTTGACCGCTTGTTGTTGCGGTGGTTGAAGCAGAGCAAAGGGTGTTCAGGGGTTAGGTCTTCCTGGGTCGGCGGCCATGACACCGCGCACGTCATAACGTGTGGAAGCACCCAGCACCCAGCACCCAGCACCCAGCACCCAGCACCCAGCACCCAGCACCCAGCACCCAGCACCCAGCACCCAGCACCCAGCACCCAGCACCCAGCA